>NZ_JBVHFU010000009.1:0-318275 GCF_055562175.1 Streptomyces sp. NPDC020958
TGCGGAGCCGCTTTCAGCAGGTCGTCGGTTCTCACGTAGAGTGCGGTCGCGAGGGTGTCCAGGTTGTTCGTCACACAACGATCTTGGACACCCTCGTTTACGTCTCTACAGGCACCCCTTGGAATAGATCATCTAGGGGCAAAACCCGGTCGGCGCCCGCCGGACAGAGGCGATACCGTTCCGCCGTGTGCATCTCAACAGGTGAGGCCGCGTTCTCCGGCACGATCGTGTACTGCGGGCGGCAGCACCACCCCGAGCACGGCCTCATCCACGTCCTGGGCTACCAGAACAGCGCCGCCAACCTGGCGGACGGCCCGAACGCCATGCTGCTGCACTTGCCCACCAGGCAGCTCAGCCCCCGGCACTTCCTCTCCGCCGGACGCACCGGAGACGTGCTGCACCGCATGGTCGCCGCCGTCGAGTCAGCCGCTGCCGCAGCCGACGGCATCGCGTGGATGGGCGGGGAACCCCAGCCCGTCCAGGTCTTCGACCACGATGTCTACACGGTCCTCCTGGCCGCTGACCCCACCGCGGTTCCCGGCGCGCTGCGGCAGGTGCCGCCGCACCGGCGCCCCAACCTCCACCCGGACCTCCTGCGCTTCTACGCCGACCACTTCCCCGACCACACCATCGCCGTGTGCTGCTTCGACAACGCCGACGCGCAACGCGCCAAGCCCCTGCTGCTGTGGTACGCACCCCTCGACCCTGACCGGCTGACCGTGCCAGCCCTGGACAGCCACACCGGAGCAGCGCCGGACCTCGACTCCGCCGTGCCCGTAGACCACTGGGTCCTGCTCTCCACAGACCAGGCCCCCTCCGGTTGGGGCGCACCCGTCGACTACCCCCGGGACATGCGCCACCACCTTCGTGCCTTCCTCCCCACCGCCGTCGTGGGCCAGCACTACGGCCGCGGGCAGACCCTGCCCAACGGGGACTTCACCATCCACCACCGCGACCTGCTCGCCGGCGACCTCGACCGCATCGAGCGCCTACAACCGAACCGCCGCTGAAGAGTTGGACGCACGAGAGGTCGCACGTCAGCCGAATCCGACATCACCCATTCAAGTTCAGTAGTTATCATCCTCAGCGGAGGACTCATGTCAGCCTGCCGGGGCAGTGCTCGGCAGCCTCATCAGCGAAAGCGCAGAGCTCGCCGACGAATTGTCGGTAGCTGTCGGGGGCGTCGCGGTCCTTGCTGGGCAGCCCATCGGTCCACTGCTGCCAGAGTCCGTGAGGCGCAAGGAATCGGGCTGTGTAGTCAGCACCGAGCTTGGCGTCGAGCAACAGGAGCGCGCCGAGGGCGGCTGTCTGGTCGTAGTAGAGGTCGGGGCGCCGCAGGTAGCGGTCGAGGTAAGCGACCAAGAGGTCTGCGTCGGCCCGGGTGCCGAAGCCGACCAGAGCGACGCAGTATGCCTGCCCCGCGTAGGGCCCTTCACTGGCGAGTAGGAGTTCGCCGAGACGATCCCGGAACTCGGATCTGCCGGCCACGGCGGCGAGCCAGGCTGCCGTCTTGCGCTCGCGCCACCCTCCGTCGAGCAGCGTGTCCAGTTCACGAGGACTGATCTCACTGGCTGCCTGTCCCAGCTTGCGGAGGAACTTGGTTCGGTCTCGTCCGCTCATCCCGAGAAGGCTGCCGCCAAGTTTGAGGTACCGCCGGTCGGGCGTGACGTAGCGGCGGATCAGCTTGAGCGGCTCTTCCTCTTCGTCTGCGCGGCGCATGGCAGCATCCTCGTATGGACGAAGCTGTCAGACCAGCAAATTGCCAGGCCGGCGCCTCGGCCCCCGGCCGTCTCAGTTTCCGTCTCATTCAGCCCCGTTCACGGCCGTTCAAGCAAGACTCGGAGCCGTCCCGGCACCTGCAGCCAGCCGCCCATGAACCCAGGTGAACGCCCCCGAACGACGCCCACCACCCCACCACCACAGTTGGAAAGCGTGCACCCTGCCATCGGCGGGCCGGATGTGGTGCGCGGTCGGCGCTGGCAGGTCACTGCTTGGCCATCGACGAAGCCCAGCCGTCGGTTAGGTCCCGGACGAGTCTCCAGGCCGCCCCCAGACAGGCCAGGGATGCAACCATTCCTTTCAGAGCTGGAACCCCCGGAAGCCGACCGCGCGCTGGAGAACATGGCCGCCGCCACTGACAACGGACCCGACGGTGATCGGCTGTCAGTTGTGGCCCGTTGGCCCCGCAACACAACCGCACCAGAACGAGGGGGGGAACGACGGCGAACCACGGTGAAAGCAGCCGAGCGCGCAAGGACCGCTCCCTGGTCGTTCGCGCAGGTCAGCGCCCGGACCTGTTCCAAAAGCCCGCAGCTTCCCAAGCTGAGAGCTCTCGCGTCGTCGTCGCGGACCGACCCTCCGAGGGCATACCTGGGTTACGAGACTGGCTGGGGCCGGTGAGGGTGCAGCGAGGCATGCGCGTGCCTGGTCGGTCGGCTGACCCGCTGTCGCGGGTGGAGCCGACTGGGCTGTGGCAGCGTCTATGCCAGCGAGGATTTTGGGGGACAGATGACTGACAATGGACCACAGCGGTCTACCAGGCTTCGCCTCGCGCGGCGGCGCCCGGCTCCGACTCGCGTCAGGGCCCGCGTTCGTGATGGAGCACCCGAGCCTGAACCAACGCCAGACCCGGGGCCGTCGCGGACGCGGAGGGTTTGGCAGCGAATTCCGTGGGTTCATATCGGCACCGTTGCCGGTGCCGTGGCAGCGATTGGTGGGCTCATCTTCACGGGCGTCGCGACGTATTACGGCGCGGTGGTGTCTCAAAATCAGCTCGAGCAGTCACGGGAGGACGCCGAAAAGAGAGGCAGCCAGCAAGCCGTTCGCATCTCATTTTGGTGGCAGGGTGAAACGAGCGAGGGTCGACTGCACGTCTTGAATCGCTCACCCGATCCCGTAACGAACATCACTCTCACCCTGGTGCTGTTCCAAGGGAGATCATGTCCCATGAGGTGGTGTAGCCGGGCAGGGTCCCGGAACGCGCGGGTGTCTGCCCGGGGCGTGCATCCGCTGACCGTGCATGCTCCCTGAACAAAGGCAGGCCATCGCGCAAGTCTCCCTGGTGAACGGGCAGTTCGACCGGAGGAGCACGCGATGGCCTTGTCCCAGTCTGAGCTGATGCGGCTGCTGGAGTCACTACGTCGGGCCGACGGAGTTGAAGCAATCAGGGTGGTGTGCGAGCGCATCCTGCAGGAGCTCATCGAGGCCGAGGCCACCGAGGTGATCGGTGCCGCGCCGCGCCAGCACTCCGAGACTCGCACGACCTGGCGCAACGGACACCGCGAACGCCTGCTGACCACGCAGGCCGGCGACCTGGACTTGAAGATCCCGAAAGTGCGCAGCGGGTCGTTCTTCCCGTCGCTGCTGGAGCGCCGACGGCGGATCGACCGGGCCCTGTTCGCCGTGGTGATGGAGGCATACGTGCACGGCGTGTCCACCCGAAGCGTGGACGACCTGGTCAAAGCACTCGGCGCGGACAGCGGGATCTCCAAATCCGAGGTCTCCCGCATCTGCGGGGAACTGGACGAGGAACTGACCGCGTTCAAGGAACGGCCGCTGGACCACACTGTCTTCCCCTACGTCTTCCTGGACGCCACCTACTGCAAGGCGAGGGTGAATCACCGGATCGCCTCGCAGGCCGTGGTCATCGCGACCGGGATCTCCGCCACCGGGCACCGCGAGATCCTCGGCCTGATGGTCGGCGACAGCGAGTCGAAGCCGTTTTGGACGAAGTTCCTGCGGTCCTTACGAGCGCGCGGCCTGGACAACGTCCAGCTGGTGATCTCCGACAGCCACAGCGGTCTGGTGGCCGCGATCCGCACGGTCTTCCTCGGCGCGGCCTGGCAAAGGTGCCGGGTTCACTTCGTCCGGGACGTCTTTTCGGTGATCGAGAGGGGCTCCGGGGAGATGGTCGCTGCCACCATCCGCACCATCTTCGCGCAGACCACCGGCGAGCAGGTGCGCACCCAGCTGAACGTGGTCGCCGACATGCTCGGACGGCAGTTCCCGCAGGTAAAGACGATGCTCCTGGATGCGGCAACAGACATCACCGCCTTCGCCGACTTCCCGCCGGCGCACTGGAAGAAGATCTGGTCCACCAACCCGCTGGAGCGGCTGAACCGGGAGATCAAACGCCGGGCCGACGTCGTCCAGGTCTTCCCCAACCCCGCCGCCCTGGACCGGCTTGCCGCCGCGGTCCTGGCCGAACTCCACGACGAGTGGCAGGTCTTCGACCGCCGCTACCTCTCCGAAGCCTCCATGGCCGAACTCTTCACCACCAAACCAGCCGAACCCGAACCACAGATCACCCCACAACCGGAACCGAAACAGCTGCCGTGACTACACCACTCCGCGGGACACCATCCCAAGGGAAGCGGCTGCTGAACCCGCGGGTGGTGCAGGTAGGAGTTCCCACTCTGGCGCCCTGTTCCGAGACACTCCTCACCGAAGCCAGCCTCAAGAAAGCGGCAAGCCGAATCGTTTCCGTTGGCCGAGACGACCGGACGGGCATGGAGAGCCTGCACTTCACAGATCGTAATGGCGAGAGTTGGGTGCGTTCATCGACCGGGCTTGAACGCTCCAGAGCCCTGGGTGCACAAGAGGCAAGACTGGAAACGATGCCATCACCCAAGGCGGCGGCAGTCTGTGACGACGGAACCAGCTGACACGGACGGAGGATCGGCAACTGAGCAGCACAGTCGGTTTCCCAGTGCGGCTGAGGGAAATCTGGGTGTTCTGACGAGCCCCCCACCTAGCCGATAGTTCGGGACAAGGAGGTTGCCGTGCCACAGCCGTGCCAGATGCAGGGGTCAGCCACAGACAACACGGGTGCATAGCAGGCTCGCCCATGTCCGGTAGCTCTACCAATAAAACGGCAGGTCACCGACAAGGCGCCCAACCCTTCCTCCCAAAGCGGGGGTCGCAGTTCGAATCCTGCCAGCGACGCAAGGACTGGGGAGATGTTCGGACGGGGATCACTCCAGGGTGACGTGCATGCCGCCCTCGGCTAGGACATCGAGGACATCGGCGAATAGGTCGTGGGGCTGGCCGTCTGGGGTCAGGGTCCGGGACAGGTACGTGCGTGCGGTCCCGGCGTTCCGCCAGAGCAGGGTTGCAGGGGCGGTGTAACCGAAGGTGCCGCGCAGGCAGTCGTCGAGGGCGGCCAGACAGCCGCCGAAGTAGCCACCCGGCCCGTTCACCGCCTCCCCAAGCGCCAGATAGAGGCCCGGTTCGTCGGTGATGTGTCGGCCGTCGAGTTCGTAGGCATGACCAGCCGGCCGGTCGTGGTGAGAGCGTCGGCATGCCCGCTCGCGTACGAGATCGAGCCAGGCCCCGCGGCGCCGGGTGTCGAGGCCCGTCCAGGTACCCAGGGTGTCCGGCGGCCCGACGAACCACCGCTCCCAGATGGGCCGGGCGAACTCGGGAACCGGGGTGAAGAACTGCCCGTCAAGCTCCAGGTCGATCAGATCTGTCCCGTAGGAGGATGGGCGCCAGGAGCGGACTCTGGTCCACAGCAGCCGATCGGTGAGCGGCTCGCCCTGGGCGTCCTGTATCTCCAGGGCGGCCTCCTCCAGGTCCAGCGCCCGTCGGGTGCCCTTCAGCAATGCGGCTCGCAGCTGATCACTCTGGGCAAGTCCCCGCAGGACAAGCCGGGGCGCGGCTTGCTCGGCCGGCAGGACGCGGGTGGATTTCCGACAGGAGCCCAGCCACCGATGCCCGTCGTGTACTCGGACACGACCCGTGTGTCCCTCAGGCGGACCTTCGTAGTCGTCCAGGCCAGTGAGCACGAGACTGCCGGTCCCCAAGAGCTGTCCTGGGGTTTCCACGTCCTCCAGCAGCCAGGGCTCAACGGCATCGTCGTCCGGCACCATCCACACTCGGCTGCCGACCCAGCCCCCGATCTGGTCACCTTCCGGTACCCAGCCGAACAGTTCATACGTCCCGCGCCGGGGCTCACCGAAGAGTCCGTCTACTGCGGCGCACACGCCCCAGACGTCGCCGCGCTCCGTCTCCGTCAGCCTGTATCGCCCATGCCTGCGATGATTCCAGTCCTCACGCACGGTGGTAATCATGCCCAGACGAGGCTTTCACGACGAAGCTCTTTCCAGTTGGTCATAGTGCTTCAAACAGCCTCTGCCCTCAGCGTAGGCAGCCTGGGTGAGTGTCCAACTGCGTGACAACGCATGCGAACAGCGGCGAACAAGCCCGGACGTCTGCGAACCGTCAGCGAAGGTGAAACCCACACCAGCCCAAGGCAGCGTCCCCGCCCAAGTTTCTTCGGGACGAAGCAGTTTCGTTGGCAAAGCATGCAGGGAAGGGGGCGGTGGGTCGGCATGGACTACAGTCCCGGGGCGGACGTGCCGTCAGTCCGTCCAGGGCCCGGTTCACCGGACGCTGGGCCCGTTCTCACTGGTCTGGCCCGGCCGAGGTGAAGGCGACGCTCAAGGCGATTCAGTCCCAAGCGACCTTGCGCGGACAGCGAGTGGTCAAGACTCGGTGGTTCGGGCGTGAACATGGACGGCGTGACCGTAGAAGCCCTCGGGCTGCCGAGCCAGGAGTGAAGGAAGCCGGCGCGTCACTGCTGCGACCGGCTCGGAACGGGTGGTCGCATCGTGTGCATCCTTGTCGATCCACAGCTGCGTCAGCCAGATTGTGTCCGGGTCGTCAAAGGCCGTGTTGATGCTGTAAGTGAGCAGGCCGCTGTCATCGCCGCCCGCGCGGAATCCGTCAAGGAGCACGGCGATCAGCTCGTCACGCCGACCAGGCAGTGCGGTCATTCGTCCGTAGACACTGAACATGCTCCCGCTTGACATGCGCTCACCCTTCGCCTGATCTATGCGCATTCGAGTGCTGTGAGCCGCCTCGAGACATTGCTTAGTCCGCGGGTGACGGGTCTACGGCCATCATGAGGATACGCGCAGGCATGCAGCACTCGCCGCTGACATCCAGGCCTGACATCAACGAGCACGGACACCAGCAGTCCCGAGCGTCCGACAGCAGCGGGAGGGATCCCGAGTACGTCCGTCTTGAAGGACTCCTGATCGAACTCCTGAAGCGGGTGTACGGGAGTGTGTGAGAGGCATCCCGGCATGTGGGGACCATGTCACCATTGGGCGATGCTGACCGAGGAGGACGCGCGCCGACTGGTGCTTGCCGAGATTGTCGACGTACGGGGCAGCGTCGAGTACGACCTTCAAATCCTGCGTGTGGAGGCCTTGCCGTTCGGGTGGATCTTCTACTGGGGGGCCGTCTGGGATGGTCAGAGCGGACCCCGCCCTCGGTTGGGGGGCAATGGTCCCTTCCTGGTAGATCGTGAAAACGGGCGGCTGATTCGAACTGCCACCAGCGTCCCCGTCGCCCGCCAGATCGCCGACTACGAACGGCGGTTACGACGCGAAGCTCACGCCCGGAATCTGGCAGCCAAACAAGCCGTACAGCAGGGTGCTACCACAACCCCGGCGACTGTCTTCGTTCATCGGCGGCCCTCAGGGGCCTCGGAGCGACCGTAATGACCGCCGTTGACCGAACTGGCTAGAGCTACGGATCAAAAAGTCACAGGGTGAGACGCCCTGGCCTCTTACCAGGGCGTCTCACCCTGTCCTCAGTTCTGTCTACCCCTGTTGGACTTCTAGCGGCGTTACATCCCGGGCTCCGTCGCCGCGTCGCGGCGGCCGCGGCTGGTGGCTACACGCAGTACATCTCGTAACGCGTCGACCAACTGGACAGCGTAGAAGCTCAGTTCCTCGTCGGTCGTGGTCTCACCGTCAAGCACCTGAGGCGCTTGCTCCAGTAGTTCCCCTGCCATGCCGAGTTGTATCGACTCGACGTGGTCCGCGAGGCGGACATGAAGCCTTCCGGGTCGTCGGTGTTCAGATAGCAGGGCTTGCCTTCCGGTCCCACCCACGGGAGAAGCCTCAACTCGTTCCGCGCCGTCATGGCTTCTCCTGTCTCGCGATGGTTGTGGATCCAGGGGACGAGTGGCATGGGCAGTCGCACGCCTCGTAGATCACCGGGACGTCGACCGGTGCCAAGGCCGGAGAGGACTCCGCGCAAGCGTGATGAGTACCGATGTGGCATGCCGTTGAGCGGTAGGGGGTGACTGCGGTCTCCGTGCTGCTCGGCTCCCGTTGGGAGGGCATCAGCCGACCTCCAGGAATGGCGTCCACGTGGCGGCCGGCGAGGGGTGCAAGGCTTCGGCAGTCAGAGCGTGCCGTCGTGCATGCTTCTCCCAGGCCAGGATGTATGGGCGGACCAGTGCGACGTCCTCACCCCTGAGCAGGTAGCGATGGCCCGCCCATTCGCGGACCAGCCCCATAGTGGCCGTCGTTTTCTCCACAGGCCTGGAGGAAGCGGGGGTTGCCGACGGGCAGGACGGCGGTAAGCCGCGACGGTGCCTGCCCCTGGGGGCGTTACGCGCCCTGGTGGAGGAGAGGGCGCGGCGGATACGGTTGAGCACGCTGAATCAGCTCCTATCGCTGATGGCTCGGTCCCCCGGCATCGCCCGCCGCGGGGACCGCTTTGCGTACGACCGCCCAGAGGGTGCGGCCGCTCAAGCTGGTGGCGTGGAGCCCCGTACGTCGCCGAGCCCCGGCAGCGCGTGCGGGTCGTCCGGTCCTCGGCGCGCGAGCAGCCCCAGGGGTCGCCGTTCCGCGCGGACATGAAGGCCCTCGGCAAGCAGGGCGACTGTGAGAGCCGGACCGACGCCGAGGTCCCCGCTCCCGCCGACATCGCGGCGCGGCTGGGCATCGCGGAAGGCGAGCTCTGCGTGCGGACCTCGTACGAGTTCCTGGCCGACGGCAGGCCCGTGCAGCTCTCCACGAGCTGGGAGCCCTACGACCTCACCGCCGGCACCCTCGTCGTCCTCCCCGAGGGAGGCCCGCACGCCGGGACAGGCGTCGTGAACCGCATGGCCGCCATCGGGATCACCGTCAGCCACGCCGTGGAGCAGCCCGAGCCCCGGCAGGCCACCGCCGAGGAAGCCTCACTCCTCGGCATCCAGAAGGCCGCTCTCGTCACCCACATCCGGCGGACCTACTACAGCGACCAGGGACGGCCAGTCGAGACCGCGGACATCATCGTGCCCGCCGCACACTGCGAGATCGTCTACGAGATCCCGATCAACCGGTGAGGCGCGGCCTCTTCACGGAACGGCTGGGCGCGTCAAACCTGCGGATGTGTCGATGTCCACCAGCTCACGGGACAGGAATTCCTGCAGTGCCCCCCCGGCTGGCTCCGTGCCTCAGTCGGCGCAGGATCGGGGCGATGAGGCAGTCGTACTCGTCCTGCACAAGATCGGCCACGCCGATCGGGTCCCACTCGTTGAGCAGCGCCGTAGACCGGCCTGTGCGTCCGCTGCTGCCATGGCGCGACGATGTCATGTCCGTCAGTGATCGTCTGCTGGGCCGTCCCTGGGCCGTCCGAGGCTCCCCGGAGGCCAATCGACAGCGACCGGCAGTGACAGGCGGGTGATCGCCGCCACCAGTGAACCCCCAGCTCACAGCCCCCCGACCGAACGGGTTAACACCAGAGGCTGGACGTCAGGCAAGATGGGATGTATCTGCCCACTGCCTGATTTCAAGCTGCCGGACGGTTTCTCTTGGCTGAGTTCATTTACACCATGCGCAAGACGCGCAAGGCAATCGGCGACAAGGTGATCCTTGATGACGTCTCGCTGAACTTCCTGCCCGGCGCGAAGATCGGTGTGGTCGGCCCGAACGGTGCCGGCAAGTCCACCATTCTGAAGATCATGGCGGGGCTGGACCAGCCGTCCAACGGTGACGCGTACCTCTCCCCGGGCTACACCGTCGGCATCCTCCTCCAGGAGCCGCCCCTCAACGAGGAGAAGACCGTCCTGGAGAACGTCCAGGAGGGTGTCGCCGAGGTCAAGGGCAAGCTCGACCGGTTCAACGAGATCGCCGAGCTGATGGCGACCGACTACTCCGACGCGCTCCTCGACGAGATGGGCAAGCTCCAGGAGGAGCTGGACCACGCCAACGCCTGGGACCTCGACGCCCAGCTGGAGCAGGCCATGGACGCCCTCGGCTGCCCGCCCGGCGACTGGCCCGTCACCAACCTCTCGGGTGGTGAGCGGCGCCGCGTCGCCCTGTGCAAGCTGCTGCTCGAGGCCCCCGACCTGCTGCTCCTCGACGAGCCCACCAACCACCTCGACGCCGAGTCGGTGAACTGGCTGGAGCAGCACCTGGCCAAGTACGAGGGCACCATCGTGGCCGTCACCCACGACCGGTACTTCCTGGACAACGTGGCCGGCTGGATCTGCGAGGTCGACCGCGGCCGGCTGCACGGCTACGAGGGCAACTACTCCAAGTACCTGGAGACCAAGCAGGCGCGTCTCAAGGTCGAGGGCCAGAAGGACGCCAAGCGCGCCAAGCGGCTCAAGGAGGAGCTGGAGTGGGTGCGCTCCAACGCCAAGGGGCGCCAGGCCAAGTCCAAGGCCCGTCTCGCGCGGTACGAGGAGATGGCCGCCGAGGCCGACAAGATGCGGAAGCTGGACTTCGAGGAGATCCAGATCCCGCCGGGCCCGCGGCTCGGCAGCATCGTCGTCGAGGTCAACAACCTCACCAAGGGCTTCGGCGACAAGGTCCTGATCGACGACCTGAGCTTCACCCTGCCCCGTAACGGGATCGTCGGGGTCATCGGCCCCAACGGCGCCGGCAAGACCACGCTCTTCAAGATGATCCAGGGTCTGGAGACCCCGGACGCCGGCACCATCAAGGTCGGCGAGACCGTCAAGATCTCGTACGTCGACCAGAGCCGCGCCAACATCGACCCGAAGAAGACCCTGTGGGCGGTCGTCTCCGACGAGCTCGACTACATCAACGTGGGCCAGGTCGAGATGCCGAGCCGCGCCTACGTCTCCGCCTTCGGGTTCAAGGGCCCCGACCAGCAGAAGCCGGCCGGCGTGCTCTCCGGCGGTGAGCGCAACCGGCTGAACCTGGCCCTCACCCTGAAGCAGGGCGGCAACCTGCTGCTCCTCGACGAGCCGACCAACGACCTCGACGTCGAGACCCTCGGCAGCCTGGAGAACGCGCTGCTGGAGTTCCCGGGCGCGGCCGTGGTCGTCTCCCACGACCGGTGGTTCCTGGACCGGGTGGCCACCCACATCCTCGCCTACGAGGGCGACTCCAAGTGGTTCTGGTTCGAGGGCAACTTCGAGTCGTACGAGAAGAACAAGATCGAGCGGCTCGGTCCGGACGCCGCCCGTCCGCACCGCGCCACCTACAAGAAGCTGACCCGGGGCTGATCGGTCTTGCGCCACATCTACCGCTGCCCCCTGCGCTGGTCCGACATGGACGCGTACGGCCACGTCAACAACGCGGTCTTCGTCCGCTACCTGGAGGAGGCCCGCATCGACTGGCTGTTCCGGCCGGACAAGGAGTTCAAGCAGGGGTCGGTGGTGGCGCGCCACGAGATCGACTACAAGCGGCAGCTCGTCCACCGGCACCACCCGGTCGACATCGAGCTGTGGGTCACCGAGATCAGGGCCGCGTCCTTCACCGTCACCTACGAGGTGAAGGACGACGACCTGGTCTACGTCCGGGCCTCGACGGTGGTCGTGCCGTTCGACTTCGAGTCCGGACGGCCGCGTCGGCTCACCGCCGAGGAACGTGACTTCCTCGCGGAGTACCGGGACGACGACAAGGAGGAGGCCGTCGCCGCATGACGGATCTCCACCTGGCCGACGACGGGGAGGCGGCGGACCTCGCGGCCTTCCTCTCCCGGCTGCTGCGCTACGACCGTTTCGCCGCCGTCCGCCTCCAGGCGGCCGGCACCGCGCTCGCCGTCTTCGGCCGGCCGCCGTCCTTCGAGGTGCTGGCCGTCCGCGCGGTGCGCCTGGCCAAGCCGTACGAGGACGGTCTCGACGTCACCCTCGACGTGACCGTGTCCGCGGGGGAGCTGCTGGAGTCCGTGGACGAGCAGGCCGGTACGGCCGCCGTGCCCGGGGCCGTGACCGGGCCGCCGTGGGCCGGTGTGCTGCCCCCGCGGGGCGGCTGGCAGCCCGAGCCCGGCCTGCCCGCGCCGCAGGCGCTGCGCGCCACCGTGGCCGCCGCGGTGCGCGAGTTCCGCTCCCGCACGGACGAGCTGCCGCCGGACGGCCGTACCCGCGACGCGCTGGACCGGATCGGCCGGGACATCTGGTCCCGGACCGTGGGTGCCACCGGGCTCCCGGTGCGGGCCGTGCACGCGGCCCAGTCGCTGGGCTTCCTGCGGCCCGCCGGCCCGGCCGACGAGGCGGTTCTGCTGTCGGCGGG
Source organism: Streptomyces sp. NPDC020958 (assembly GCF_055562175.1). Classification (NCBI taxonomy): domain Bacteria; kingdom Bacillati; phylum Actinomycetota; class Actinomycetes; order Kitasatosporales; family Streptomycetaceae; genus Streptomyces; species Streptomyces sp. NPDC020958. The sequence continues at coordinate 12,270 of NZ_JBVHFU010000009.1, forward strand.
GGCGTGGCTGCGGCTGCGGACACCGTTCGGGTCGATCGCCGTGCGCCGGGCAGGACTCGGGTCGCTGGGCGTCAGCGTCCGCTGACTCGCCCGGGTCCGCTCTCCCCCCAGCGTCCGCTGAGGGACCGTTCGTACGGGGAGCGGGTCAGTCCGGGGTGTTGATCATCGAGGCGGCCGCGTAGGTGAGGTAGTTCCAGAGCTGTTCCCGGTGCTCCTCGGCGAGCCCCAGCTCGTCCACCGCCACCCGCATGTGCCGCAGCCAGGCGTCGTGCGCCGCCCGGTCCACCGTGAACGGGACGTGCCGCATCCGCAGCCGGGGGTGACCACGGTTGTCGCTGTACGTCGTGGGGCCGCCCCAGTACTGCATGAGGAACAGGGTGAGCCGCTCCTCGGCCGGACCCAGGTCCTCCTCCGGGTACATCGGCCGCAGCAGCTCGTCCTCGGCGACGCCCTCGTAGAAACGGTGGACCAGCCGGCGGAACGTGTCCTCCCCGCCGACCAGCTCGTAGAAGGTCTTCTCCTGAAGCGTGCCGCGCCGAATCTCTGTCACCCGTACATGGTCTCAGACCGGGTGACCCAGGACTCAAGGCTTAGGACCTGTCTGGCCGCCGGGTGCCTAGGCTGGAGGCATGGGCCCCTACGACGCGGAGACCGAGGAGCTCGCCGCCGGCGCGCGGGCCGAGCTGGTGCGGGAGATCGACGCCGAGGGGGTCTGGGCGGCGCAGCCGGTGTGGCGGGCCGCCTTCGAGGCGGTGCCCCGGCACCTGTTCGTGCCGTACTACTACGTCGCCGGGGTGCGGGGGTACGAGCGCCGGTGGGGCGAGAGTCCCGACCCGGCGGCTCGGGAGCGGTGGGTGCGGGGCGCGTACGAGGACGTTCCGCTGGCCACCCGGCTGCGCGACGGTGAGCTGCTGTCCTCCAGCAGCCAGCCGTCGCTGATGGCGCGGATGCTGGTGGCACTGCGGGTGGCCGACGGCGACCGGGTGCTGGAGATCGGCGCGGGCACCGGGTACAACGCGGCGCTGCTGGCCCACCGGCTGGGGGACGACGGCCTGGTCACGACCGTGGACGTGGAGCCGGAGATCGTCGAGTCGGCGCGGCGGCACCTGGCGTCGGCGGGGTACCGGCCGGCCGTCGTCACGGGGGACGGGGCGCGGGGGGTGCCGGAGCGGGCGCCGTACGAGCGGATCATCGCGACGTGCGCGCTGCCGGGGGTGCCGCGGGCCTGGGTCGGCCAGTGCGTGCCGGGGGCGCGGATCCTCTCCCCGGTGGCCACGGGGCTGCTGGCGCTGGCCGTGGCGGGCGCGGGGCGTGCCGAGGGCCGGTTCCTGGCCTCGGCGGCGTTCTTCGTGCCGTTGCGGGGGGTGGCGAGGGCGGCCGGGGCGGGGGATGCGGGCGGGGTGCCGACCTGGGCCCTCGGGGACGAGTCCTTCCAGTTCCTGGCGGAGCTGACCCGGGGGGTGCTCACGGCGAAGGAGGCCTACGAGGTGTGGGCGGCTGAGGGCAGGCCGGGGCGGGAGCGGTACGGGGTGACGGTGGAGGAGGGCGGGGAGTGGCTGTGGCTGGACGACCGGGAGGGGCCGTTCGTCTGGCCGCTCCCGGTCTGACGCCCACTGCGGGGCGCCGCGCTCAGCCCCGCCGGACGGTGATCGTCGTCCAGGCGCCCACGTGCACCCGGTCGCCGTCCTGGAGGGGCACCGGGACGAAGGGCTGGATCGGTTCCTCGCCGCCGTTCACCGTGGTGCCGTTCGTCGAGTTCTGGTCGACGACCGCCCAGCTGCCGTCCGGCTGCTGGACCAGCACCGCGTGCTGGTGCGAGACGCCCGGGTCCTCCGGCGGCACCGACAGGTCGATGTCGGGGGTGTCGCCGGTGGAGTGCCGGCGGCGGCCGATGGTGACCTGGTTGCCGGTGAGGGTGCGCTGCTGCTCGGGGGAGTACGCGGGCAGGTTGAGGCCGGCCGCCTCCGGGCCCGAGCGCTGCATCATCGCCATGAAGTACTCGCGGTCGGGGCCGATCGTCGCCGTCCAGGTCGCCGGGCCCTGCGGGGCCTGCGGGAAGCCGGAGCCCGGGGCCTGGCCGGAACCGGGCTGCGGGTAGCCGTAGCCGCCGGGGCGGGCGCCGGGTCCGCCGGGTCCGCCCGACGGCGGGGAGATCACCCAGTCGTCGTCACCGCCGCCGAAGGACGGGCCGCCGGCCGGGGGCCGGGTGGTCTCCTGCGGGAAGCCGGGCGGGGCCGACTGCTGGAAGGCGCCGGGCGCGCCCGCGGCGGTCGCGCCGGGACCGCCGGGCGGCGGCGGAACCGGCGGCCGGGACGGGTCGCCGCCGAAGGGGCCGGCCGCGGGGCCGCCGGGGTCGCGGGTGTAGGGGCCGGAGGCCTGACCGCTGCCGGGGGCGCCGCCGAACGCGGAGGGGCCGCCGCCGGGGTTCTGGCCCGGCCTGCCGCCGAACGCCGAAGGCCCGCGCTCGCCGCCGAAGGGCGGGGGGCCGGACTGGCCCCGGTCGCCGCCGAACTGCGGGGGACCGGACTGGCCGCGGTCGCCCCCGAAGGGCGGGGGACCGGAGGCGCCGCGCTCCTCGCCGGAGGTCGGCGGCCCGGACTGGCCGCGGTCGTTCCCGTAGGGCGGGGGGCCCGACTGGCCGCGGTCGCCGCCGAACTGCGGGGGACCGGACTGGCCGCGGTCGCCCCCGAAGGGCGGAGGACCGGACTGGCCGCGGTCGCCACCGAAGGCGGGGGAGCCGGACTGGCCGCGCTCGCCGCCGAAGGGCGGGGGCCCGGAGGTGCCGCGGTCCTCGCCGAAGGCGGGCGGCCCGGACTGGCCGCGGTCGCCGCCGAACTGCGGGGGACCCGACTGGCCGCGGTCGCCGAACGCCGGGGGGCCGCCGCGCTCGCCCGCGAACGGCGTCGGGCCCGAGGGCTCGCTGCCGAAGGACGGGATCGGCTCGGCGGGCCGGTTCACCTGCGAGGGGCGCGAACCCTGGTACTCGTACGAGTCGGTGTTGCCGCCGTACGACGGCGGGGTGGGCGGCCGGAAGGTGGGCGCGCCCTGGCCGGGCCCCGACGGGCGCGGCGCGGCCGGGGTGTACGACGTCGCCGTGTTGGTCAGGAAGTTCCAGCGGCACTCCTCGCAGAACGGCGCACCGCCCTCCCGGGGCGTACGGCACTGCGGGCACAGCTCCGCCTCGGAGCCGTTCGGCACGGCCGAGAGGTGACGGCCGCCGGGGCCGCCCGCGGGCCCGCCGGCCGGGGCGCCGGGCGCGGGCGGCGGGAAGCCGTAGCCGCCGCCGGCGGTCGGCGGGGGCGGCGGAGGTACGGCACCGGCCATGCGGTGACCGCACACCTCGCACCAGTCGTCGGAACCCGACTGGTGTCCGTTCGGGCAGGTCGGCATGTCGGTGCTTCCCTCTCTGTCAGGTTCGTCCTGAGCCTGTCTGGGTGTCCTGCGGATACCGCTGGGTCTGCTCTCAGGTCACTTCTTTACACGAACAGTCTTTGTGGACCGTGTCTCGAGAGTCATCTCGTCGGCCTCCGCAACCTTCGCTTTGAGTCGCACAGTACCCGTCGCGGCGTCGACCACGTCCACCACCTTCGCAAGCAGTTTCGCAGTATCCGCGTTACCGGAAGCGCTTGCCAACTGAACGGCCCGACCCAGTTTGGCGGTTGCTCCGTCCATATCGCCCGCTTTGCGCAGGTCCAGACCCTGTTGGATGGCTTGTGCCAGTTCGGCCTGACCGGTGTAGTGGGCGACTTGGGGGTTGATGGAGGTCGAGGCGGCCATGTCGTCCGTCCACACCGCCCTGATCAGGCCCTGTGCGCCCAGGTTCTGGACACTGCCGTCGGGCTGCGGGACCACCAACGAGACCCGCGCGGCGAGCATTTCCTGGCCGAGGCCGGCCGAGGGGACCTCCACGCAGACGTGGTAGTCGCGCGACTCGTCACCCCAGGAGCCGGTCGGATAGTCCCCGGCGCGCGGGCCGGCCTCGGTGCGCCGGTCGGTCAACTGCTCCACGGTGGGCGCCACTTGCTTGACGAACTTGATGGTCGTGCCGACCGGGGTCCACAGTCTGAGCGCGACGTCGGCGACCTCCTTGCCCATCGCCGTCTCCATCATCTGCGTGAAGTCGGCGGCCAGGCCCGCGGGATCGGCGACGATGTCCGCGGTGCCGAGCAGTGCGGAGGCTATCCCTGTGACTTCTTTCACTTCCCAGTCGGTGCCCACCCCGCGGGCGTCACAGGTGAACCGTCCGGCGCAGGAGTCCAGGGCGGCCCTCAGGTCCTCCGGCGACTCGTGCTCGTTGCGGCCGTCGGTGAGCAGGATGCCGTGCCGGATCGCGACGTCCGCCGAGGACAGCAGCCGGTCGGCCAGGCGCAGCCAGGTCCCGATCGCCGTACCGCCGCCCGCGCTCAGCCTGCGCAGCGCCTGCTTGGCCTGCTCCCGGGTGGTGCGGTCGGCCACCGCGAGCCGCCCGCCGCCCGGGTAGACCTCCTTGGCGACGTGCGTGCCGCCCACCACCGCGAAGTGGGTGCCGTCGCGCAGGGTGTCGATCGCGGCCGCCGTGGCGTCCCGGGCGTTGCGCATCTTGGTGGGCGGGTAGTCCATCGAACCCGAGCAGTCCACCATGATCGCCACCCCCGCCGACGGCCCCTGCCCGGGCGCGTACGAGGCGCCGACCGAGCTCCCGAGGGTGCCGCCGCCTGTCGAGGTGACCGTGACGATCGCGTTGACCTCGCGGCCCCCGTCCGGCAGGTACTCGTTCTGGTACACGTCCACCGAGAACTGCGGCACGTTCGACTTCGAGAAATTGGCCATGACTGCTCCGGTCCCCCTCCACCCACGCGTGATGGGTGCTGACTGTGTGCGGACCGGTCCCCTCCGGCCCGCCCGTGCTTCCCCTGCGCTACCCCGTTCCGCTCTCCCGTTTACGGCCGTTTTGCGGCGGCCTCAGGCGGATCCTGCCCCCTGCGGCGGCGCCGGGAACGGCAGCAGCGCCACTGTTACGTTGTCGTGGCCCCCGCCGTCCAGGGCGTGGCCGACCAGGACCCGGGCGGCGTGCAGCGGTCGCAGCGCCACGTCCGCGGGGACGATCTCGGACATCTCCTCGGCCGTCTCCGCGTAGTTCCACAGGCCGTCGGTGCACACCACCACCACACCGGGCCGGTCCGGCTTGAAGGACGCGGTGTGCGGCTCCAGTTCGTAGGCGTCCGCGCCGAGCCAGCCGGTGATCGCGTGGGCCCGCTCGTCGGCGTACGCCTGCGCCTCGCTCATCAGGCCCGCCGCCACCATCTGCGCGGCCCAGGAGTCGTCCTCGGTGAGACGGGCCGGCGGTGCGCTGCGGTCCGCCGGCACCCAGTAGGCGCGGCTGTCGCCGACCCAGCCGACGACCAGCAGGCCCGAGGTGACCACCGAGCCGACGATCGTGCACGCGGGCGCGTTCTGGTGCGGGGTGTGCTCGCGGGCCGAGGTGGGCTCGTCGGCCAGCGCGTTGACGGCGTGGGACGCGGCGACGATCGCCTCGTGCAGCGCCGCCTGCGGATGGGTGCCCTGCGGGAGCGCGGTGAGCAGGGACTCGCCCGCGGCCCGGGACGCGGCCATGGAGGCCTCGTCGGGGCGGGTCGCCGAGGAGACGCCGTCGCAGACCACCGCGAGCACCGCCGGGGTGCCGTCGGGCAGCGCGGTGCGGCCGACGGCGAACGCGTCCTCGTTGCGGTGGTGGCGCAGACCGCGGTCGCTGACCGCGGCCACCGGACCCGACTCCTGCTCCATGTGGTCGCGCTCCCGGGGCTGGGCGTGCCCGCAGTTCTCGCAGTAGCCGTCGTCGTCGACCCGGCCCGCCCGGCAGGCCACGCACACCTTCGCCGCCCCGGCGGACTCGGCGGCCCCAGAGCTCTCGACGTTCTCGGCGTTCTCGGCGGCGGAGGCGGCCACCCGTGGGTCCGGCGCCTGCAGCGGGTAGTCCTCGTCGGGCTCCGGCGGCCGGTCGAACCGCACCCCGGAGGCCGGTGACACCGGCGAGCCGTGCGGCGGCGAACCGGGCAGCGGCGTGCCGCCCGAGTCGGTGCCGGGCAGATCGGTCGGCAGGTGCGGGGCAGCGGGCGTCGAGGAGCTCTCCGGCTCGGGCGGGGGCCAGTTCACACCGGAGGGTCCCACACCGGAGGCGCCCATGGTGAGGGTCGGGTGGTCCGGCGGCGCGGCGGGCACGGCCGACAGGTCGTACCCGCACGCACCACAGAAGAGATCACCCGATTCGAGCGGCTCCGCGCAGCTCGGGCACTTCGCCGGTGCGGCCTGCTGGGGCATCTGCGACATCAACTACACCCACGTCCGGGGGCGGTAACGGTTGGCCCGTTCCACCAGGTCGATCCTCTCCTCACCGCCGGTCGCCAGTCTGGCCAGCGTGCGGTACGAGCGTTCCAGGCCGAAGCGGAGACCCCGCTCGTCCAGACCGCTGCCGAGCAGCACCCGGCCGCCGGTCGCGGACTGTACGCCCTGGCCCCCGGAGAGTATCCAGTCCAGCGCGCAGCCGAGCACCTCCGCCGACAACTGCTCACGTCTCGCCGGGTCCAGACCGTACGCGTCCAGCGCCTCGATCTGCCCGGCCGCGGCCGTCAGGTCGTCCATGAACGGCGTGTCGTCCGGCGCCGCGGTCCGGTGCCGCAACCGCGCCCGGACGGCCGCCACCCGGGCCGCCGTGTAGTGGATCGAGGCCTCCGGCACCGACTCCAGCGTCCGCACGGCACCCCGCCGGTCCCCGGCCGCCAGCTGCACCCGCGCCAGCCCGAAGGCGGCGCTCACGAAGCTCGGGTCGGTCGCCCACACCAGCCGGTAGTACTCGGCCGCGTTGTCCAGCTGGCCCAGCACCTCCGCGCACAGCCCGAGCGCCAGCTTGGGCGCGCTCTCGCCGGGGAACGCGTCGTAGATCGCGTCGAAGGACAGCGCCGCGCCCTCGAAGTCCCCGGTGACCAGGGCGGCCACGCCCCGGTACCAGACCACCCGCCAGTCGTCGGGCCGCTCGTCCTCCAGCTCGCCCAGCGCGGCCAGGGCGGCCTCGTGACCGTCGCTCTCCAGCCGGGCGCGGATCTCCCGCAGCCGGGTCTCCACGGTCCGCGTGGGCGCGGCGGCCAGCGCCCCGAGCAGCTCGCCCGGCGCCGAGGTCATCATCAGGCCCGCCAGGAAACCCGCGTTCGGGTCGCTCTGGTCGACCAGCGGAACCGGCAGGGCGAGCCCGGCGGCCGGCGTGGCGACGGCCTTCACCAGGGAGCCGGCCGCGCCGTCGGGGGCCGTCCGCGCTCCCGGCGGCTCCAGCGCGAGCGTTCTGGAGGCCACCGGCCGGGTGCCCAGCCGGGACACGTCCCCGGCCAGCCTCGGGAACAACTCCGTGTCCGTGACCTTCACCTCGGGCCCGAACAGCGTCGACAGGGCGGGCCTGGCCAGCCCGGTCTGCACCGACACGACCTCCCGCAGCACCCCGGTCAGCTGCTCGGCCATCTCCTGCGCGGAGGCGAACCGGCGGGCCGGGTCCGGGTCGGTGGCCCGCACCAGCAGCCGGTAGAACGACTCGTACTGCCGGAAGACCTCGATGGTGTCCGGGTCGGGCAGCGAGTCCACGAACACCGTCGTGTAGCCCTGGAAGTCGAAGGTGAGCACCGCCAGCGTGCGGCCCACCGTGTACAGGTCGGAGGCGACCGACGGACCCACCTCGGCGACCTCCGGCGCCTGGTAGCCGACCGTGCCGTAGATCGCCGACTCCTCGTCGTCCATGCGGCGCACCGCGCCCATGTCGATCAGCTTCAGCTGGTCCTCGGTCTGGATGGCGTTGTCGACCTTGAAGTCGCAGTACAGCAGGTTGCGGCTGTGCAGATGGCCGAGGGCCTCGAGCGCCTCGATGCCGTAGGCGCACGCCTGCTCCACCGGCAGCGGGTCGCGGCGGCCCTCCGGGGTGCGCCGGGCGTTGGCGATCTCCTTGAGGGACTTGCCGCCGACGTACTCCATGACGATGTAGCCGTCCAGGGAGCCGGTGCGCTTGTCGAGGTGCTCGACGAAGTTGTAGATCCGCACGATGTTCGCGTGCTCGATCTCCGCGAGGAACCGCCGCTCGGAGATCGCGGCGGCCATCGCGTCCTGGTCACCGGTGTCCAGGAGGCCCTTGAGGACCACCCAGCGATCGGCCACCGCCTTGTCCACGGCGAGGTAGATCCAGCCCAGGCCGCCGTGCGCCAGACAGCCCGCGACCTCGTACTGGCCGTGCACCACGTCACCGGCCTTGAGCTTGGGCACGAACGAGTACGGGTTGCCGCACTTGGTGCAGAACCCCTCGGTGCGGCCCGGCCGCTCGCCCCGGGCCCGGCCGACCGGCGCCCCGCAGTCCGAACGCGAGCAGAACCGCTTGCGCTCGGGCACCTCCGGGTTGTCCAGGACCATCTCGCGCGGGTCCGGCCTCGGCACCTGCGGCACCGCCACCAGGCCCGCGCCCAGCCGGCTGCGCCCCGACGCGCCGGTCGACGAACCCGAACTGCGCACCGACACCGAACGCCCCGTCGGCCCGCCCGACAGGGACCGCGACAGCCGCCCGGAGACCGAGCGCCGCGACTTCGACGACTGCGACGACGTCCGCGCACTGCGGCCGGTGGAACGCGCGCTCCCGCTGCCCGCCGAGTCCCGGCCGCCGGCCGTCATCCCGGTGGGCGGCGACTCCAGCGTCCCCTTCGCCGAGACGACCGGCGCGAGTCCGCAGGTGTCGCAGTACAGCTCGCCGCCGCCCACGTCCTCGTACGACCCCTCGCAGCCCGGCCGCTGGCACGACTGTCCCGCCTGGCTCATACCTGCTCCCCCCTCCGGTCCTCGGGGCCGCCCTGCTGCGGCACCCGCGGCGCCCCCAGCGCCTCGGCCGCCGCCCGCTGGTACCGCAGCACCGCCTGCTCCGCGACCCGCAGGTCGCAGGGCGCGCTCCACAGCATCCGCCGGGCCGCGTCGTACCGCTCGATCAGGAACGGGTCCTCGGCCAGCCCGTGCCGGGCCACCTTCGCCTTGTACGCGTCCAGTCGGCCGCGCAGCTCCGCGCGGACCGCGAGCGGCGCGGTGACCGCCGTCAACGACTCACGGGCCCGCAGCAGTTCGTCCTCCGCCTTCTGCTCCAGCGACTCCAGGAGCGGCGACAGCCGGTGCCACTGGGCCTGCCTGCGGTACTCGGCGGCCGTCGCCAGCTGCTCCTGGAGCGCGGTCGGCGGACCGCTCACCACCGGCACCTCGGTCGCCGCGATCTTCGCGAGGACCTCACCGCGCGCGGTACGCGCCTCGGACAGGGTGCGGTCCGCGCGGGACAGCACGTCCCGCAGCCTGATCAGCCGCGCCTCGGCGTCCTGCCGTACCGTCAGCACGGCGTCGATCTCCCGCCGCACCTCCTCCAGCGCCCGCGCCTCACGGTCGTACACCGTGGTGTCCGGACGGCCGCCGCCGGGCGCCGAACTGCCCTGTGCGGGAACCCAGAAGGCCAGCGGGTCGGAGACCACGTCCTCGCGCAGCTTCGTCAGTATGCGGGTGATCCGCTCCAGGTCGTCGCCCGCCGGGTGCTCGCCCGGGCGCACCCCGACCGAGTGCGCCAGCTTGCGGGTGCGCTGCAACTCCGCGGCGAGTAAATCGATCCGCGCGGGCAGCGCCGACCACACCGCGTCGGCGGTCACGATCATGTCGAGGGAGGTCGCGTACAGCTCGTTCATCCGGTCGACCAGCGCCGCCAGCGAGAAACGCTCGCTGAGCCGGCCCGCCGCCGACAGCAGCGTCGGCGCGTTCGCCGTCGCCGTCGCGCTGCCCGCCACCGTCACCGACTCGCCGCGCAGCAGCTCGGTCAGCTCCGCCAGGTCCTCACGGCTCGACCAGCGGCGCCGGGCCCGGATCTCCCGGGCGTCGCGCAACGCGTCCGAGTAGGCGTCGAAGTACGCCCACAGCAGGCTGATCGACGCCTCGGTGGCCGTCCACCGCTCCCGGGTCGTCCCGGTCAGCTCGGCGCCTTCGAGGAGCCTGCGGCCCGCGTGGTCCTGCAGGGCGAGCAGCGAGGTCTCGATCGCCTCGTGCTCCGCGCCGAGCCGCGCCAGCGCACGGTCCACCTCGTCCCGGTCCATCACCGGCCCGGCGGGGTCCGTGACGCCCATCGATCACCTCTCGCTCGCTCGTCGGGGCATGGCCGCGCGGATGCGGGTCAGCTCGTGCGCAGGTACTGCGGCGCGGGCGGTTTCGACGCCGTCGAGTCCGCTCCCAGTGTCGCCGAAAGCCACTTGGTGTACGAGGCCTGCCAGCCGTCGGTCCGGTACGCCACCAGGATCTGGTTGACCCGGCGTACCAGATCGGTCGCCTTCCGGTTCATCGCCACGCCGTAGTACTCGGTGGTGAACGCCGCGCCCTTCAGCTCGACCGTCGGGTCCTGCGCGGCCTGGCTGGCGGCGAGCGCGCCGTCGGTGATCACGGCGTCGACCTCGCCGAGCTGCAACCGCACCAGGCAGTCCAGCTGGTTGGGCACGACGGTCACGGCGATGGAGGAGGGCACCCGACCGGACCTGCGGTCGGCGGTCACGTCGTCGAGGGCGGTCGAACTGGCCGCCGCGCACACCCGCTTGTCCGCCAGCGTCGCGTTGTACCCGGTGATCGGCGACGACTTGGGGGCCAGCACCTGCTGACCGGTCTTGAAGTACGGCGCGGAGAAGGCGACGTCGTCCAGCCGCGCACAGGTGATGGTCATCGTGCGCACCACCATGTCGACCCGGCCCTGCTGGAGCGCCGGTATCCGCTGACTGGTCGGGATCGCCTTGAACGTCACGTCGTCGGCGTCACCGAGGATGTCCTGGGCGATCCGGTGCACCAGGTCGATGTCGAAACCCTCCAGGTCACCGCCCGCGTTGTTCGGATTGCGGTAGCCCCACCGGTAGCTGTTCTGGTCGACGCCCACGACCAGCTTCCGGGCGGCGCCCTTGCGGGCCTTGATGGCGTCGATCGTCGGACCGTCCGCGCCCGACGGCGCCCAGGTCTGGTTCTGCGCCTGCGCGTCCACACAGCTGTCGGCCCGTGCCTGGCGGCCGGTGGCCAGCCTCTGGCCCCCGGAACCGACGTCGCCGCCCTCGCCGTGGGACTGGGTGAGCGGCAGCAGCAGCACGAACGCCAGCGCCAGGACGCAGGCGAGCGCCATCGCGCCCACCCCGCCCCAGCCGCGCAGGGAGATGCGCAACCTCCGCACGAACATCGCCACGCCCCCTCTCACCGGTACTCCGAAAGCCTGCGCCCGATGCCGAACAGCGCGCCCGCCGCGGCCGCGACCCCCAGCATGGCGGCGCCGATCGGCAGGCCGGTCATCGCGTCCCGCCCGTCGGTGGCCTGCTGCTGGAACTCGCGCTGCTCGTGGTCCAACGCGCTCTTCAGGTTGGCGTCGACACTGTCGAAGCACTCGCCGGTGGCGTCCTTCGGACCGATCACCTTGGCCAGCGCCGCCGCGTAGTCGCCGCTCTCGTCCTCCTGGCGGGCGGCCGCGTGCCGTGCCTTCCACACCTTCATGTTCGCCTCGGCCGCCACCACGGGCCTGCTGCCGGCCGCGTCGTCGGCGAGCGCCGCGGCCCGGGTGAGGCCCTTGCCGAGGGTGTCCATGTCCTTGTCGAAGGCGTAGTAGTACGCGTCGTACGTCTGGTCGCCGACCTTGACGGTCTCGGCGCCGCGCGACACCAGGCTCAGGTTCTCGTTCCCGCGCGCCTTCAGGGAGGCGATGCGGGCGTCGTGCAGCACGTTCAGCGAGCGCACACCGTGGGCGTAGGAGTCGTCCAGGCCGGCCCGGGCGATGCCGTGGCCGACGACCAGCCACAGCAGCGTGCCGACGGTCGCCGCGGAGGCCGCGACCAGGCCGTGGTTGAGCACCCGGTTGGTACGCCGGTAGTGCCGCAGCTGGGCCCAGCCGAGCGCGGCGAGCGCCAGCAGACCGAGGGCGATCGCCGCCCAGGGGTACGGCGTCGCGTCCGCGTAGTCCGAGGCGAGGCGCGCGTTCTCCTTCGTGTAGAGGTCCTCCGCCGCCGGGAGCATCTCCTGCTGCATCTTCTCGTTCGCGTAGCGCAGGTAGGCGCCGCCGACCGGGTAGCCCTGCCGGTTGTAGACCCTGGCCCGCTCCACCAGCCCCTTGTACTCCGGCAGCAGCGTGTTCAGCTTCGCGACGGCCGCCTCGGCGGGGGAGCCGGGCTCGGAGTTGGCGGCGGCGGTGACCAGCCCGGCCGCGGCGTTGCGGATGTCCTGCTCGTACGTCCGGCGGGAGGCCGCCGTCTCCTGGCCGCCGGCCAGGAACCCGCTGGACGCCGCGGTGTTGGCGTCCGCCAGCGACCGGTATATGTCGGCGGCGCTCGAACTGAGCGGCTGGCTGCGGTGCAGCACGTCGTCGGCGGCGGCCGCGCGGTCGCTCGTCTGCCAGGCGGTGACGGCGCCGAACGCGACGATGAGGGCGGCGAGTACGGCGCCGATGAGGCGGAGCCGGCCGGGTTCCGTGGTGGCGGCCGCGCGCAGCCGGTCGGCGCCCTCCACGAACGCGGAGCGGCGCGGGGCGAGCCGGGGGGCCGGAGCGGGCAGGGCGGGGCCCGCTCCTGGCGGCGCCGCACTGCTTGTCGGCGGGTTTGTCACTCGACCTCCCCCATGGTCATCCGGTCGCCGCCCAGTATCGCCGCCCGGACTGCCCTTCGGCACCGGCGTTCACTGGATCTTGATCGGATCGCAGCGGAACCCCTGCCCATGAATACGCCGGGGGGATCGGTTCGGTTCCGGAGGGGTGGTGACGGTGCGTTCCGGGGCGCGGGCCGGCGGGAGCTGGTCGCGCAGTTCCCCGCCCCCCTGAAGGGGCGCTGCAGTCACGTCAGTTCCATAGCTGCGGGCACACTCCGGGTCACCCCTCGAAATAGGCGCGCACCCTCTCCTGCACAGCCGCCCCCGCCCCCGCCGCATCCAGCCCCAGCAGCGCAGCGCCCAGGACCGGGCGGGCCGTCACCACGCTCGGGACCGCCTTCGGGGCACGCGCGGACAGCAGTTCGCGTACGCCGTCGTCGAGTTGCGGATGCCCGCCGGTCAGCACCCCACCGCCCAGCAGCACCGGCGTCTCCTCGTCCAGCAGTTCGAGGCGGGTCAGCGCGACCACCGCCATCGCCACCACCTCCTGCGCCAGCCGGTCCACGACCGCCCGCGCCACCGGGTCGCCCTCGGCCGCCGTCGCGAACAGCACCGGTGTCAGTTCGTGGCGGCGGCCGTACTCGACGTGCTCCAGGTGCAGGGCCTCGATCAGGGCGTACATGGACGGCAGGCCGAAGTGCGCGGGCAGGGTGCGGGCCAGCTCCGTCGGCTCGCCCCGGCCGTCCTCCGCCCGCGCCGCGTGCCACAGCGCCTCCTCGGCCAGGCCCCAGCCGCCGCCCCAGTCACCGGAGATCCGCCCGATCGCCGGGAAGCGGGCGGTGCGGCCGTCGGGGCGCATGCCGACGCAGTTGATGCCCGCGCCGCACACCACGGCGACCCCACGGGGTTCGGCGACGCCGGCCCGCAGGATCGCGAAGGTGTCGTTGCGGACGGTCACCGAGCCGCCCCAGCCGCGGGCGGCCAGCGCCGCGGCCAACTGCTCCTCCTCCACCGGCAGATCGGCGTTGGCGAGGCAGGCGGAGACGTGCGCGGCCGAGGTGACCCCGGCGGCGGCGTACGCCTCGGAGACCGCCGCGGCCACCTCGTCCACGGCCCGCGCCACGCCCACCACCGGCGGCCGGAAGCCGCCGGCGCGGGCCGTGGCGAGGACCTCGCCGTCCGCCGCCACCACGGCGACGTCGGTCTTGCTGTTGCCCGCGTCGATGGCGAGGACACTTGCGGTCAGGCCCACGCGAGGTGCTCCCGGTTGTGCGCGATCAGTCGGTCGGTCAGGGCGTCGGCGTACTCGTACTGGCCGACCAGGGGGTGGGCGAGCAGGGCCCGGAGGACACGGTCCCGGCCGCCGCGCAGGGCCGCCTCCAGGGCCAGTTCCTCGTAGGCCGTCACGTTCGCGACGAGTCCGGCGAACAGCGGGTCCACGTCCGGGATCGGCAGCGGCCTCGGGCCGGACGGGCCGACCGCCGCCTGCACCTCGATCACCGCGTCGTCGGGCAGGAAGGGCAGCGTGCCGCCGTTGTACGTGTTCACCACCTGGTAGGGGTTCCCGGCGCTGCCGAGCAGGGCCGCGGCCAGGTCGACCGCCGCCTCCGAGTAGTAGGCGCCGCCCCGCCGGGCGAGCAGCTCCGGCTTCTCGTCCAGCGCCGGGTCGCCGTACATCTCCAGCAACCGCTCTTCCATGGCGGCGACTTCGGCGGCCCGGGACGGCTTGGTGCGCAGCTCCCGCACCACCTCGTCGTGCGCGTAGTAGTAGCGCAGGTAGTACGAGGGGATGACGCCGCCCAGGCGGTCGAGGAGTCCGGGTGGCAGCTTCAGGTCCGCGGCGATGGTCTCGCCGTGTTCCGCGAGCAGCTTGGGCAGGACGTTGTCGCCCTCGGGGCCGCCGAGGCGGACCGCCGTCTCCCAGGTGAGGTGGTTGAGGCCGAGGTGGTCGAGGTGGATCTCGGACGGCGTGACGCCGAGCAGCTGCGCGAACTTCCGCTGGAAGCCGATCGCCACGTTGCACAGCCCGACCGCCCGGTGCCCGGCCTGGAGCAGGGCGCGGGTCACGATCCCCACCGGGTTGGTGAAGTCGATGATCCAGGCGTTCGGGTTGGCACGCCGGACGCGCTCGGCGATGTCCAGGACGACCGGGACCGTGCGCAGGGCCTTGGCCAGGCCGCCGGCGCCGGTGGTCTCCTGGCCGATGCAGCCGCACTCCAGCGGCCAGGTCTCGTCCTGCTGCCGGGCCGCCTGTCCGCCGACGCGCAGCTGGAGCAGCACCGCGTCGGCGCCCTCGACCCCCGCGTCCAGGTCCGGGGTGGTGACGACGCGGCCGCCGTGTCCCTGCTTGGCGAAGATGCGCCGGGCCAGTCCGCCCACCAGTTCCAGGCGTTCGGCGGCCGGGTCCACCAGGACCAGTTCCTCGACCGGCAGGGTGTCCCGCAGGCGTGCGAAGCCGTCGACGAGTTCGGGGGTGTAGGTCGAGCCTCCGCCGACCACAGTGAGTTTCACCGGGGAATCCTCCGCTTCCGAGTGCCGGCGATCGCATCGATCGGCCGGGGGTCCGGGGGTTGTCCCCCGGGGAGATGCCGCATGCTTGGTCAACCCTTCACTCCGGTGAGCGTGACGCCCTCGACGAACGCCTTCTGGGCGAAGAAGAACACGAGGATCACGGGGGCCATGACCAGCACGGTCGCGGCCATGGTGAGGTTCCAGTCGGTGTGGTGCATGCCCTTGAACGACTCCAGGCCGTAGGAGAGGGTCCAGGCGCCCGGGTTCTCCGAGGCGTAGATCTGGGGGCCGAAGTAGTCGTTCCAGGCGTAGAAGAACTGGAACAACGCCACGGCGGCGATGCCCGGCCGCGCCATCGGGACCACCACCCTGAGCAGGGTCCTGAGATCCCCGCAGCCGTCCACCTTGGCCGCGTCCAGGTACTCGTTCGGAATCGTCGTCAGGAACTGGCGCAGCAGGAAGATGGAGAACGCGTCACCGAAGGCCATCGGCACGATCAGCGGCCACAGGGTGCCGGACAGGTCCAGCTGCTTCGCCCAGAAGAGGTACATCGGGATGATGACCACCTGGGGCGGCAGCATCATCATCGAGATCACCAGCATCAGGGAGAGGTTGCGGCCCCGGAAGCGGAACTTGGCGAGCGCGTACGCCACGGGGAGCGAGGAGATCACGGTCAGGACGGTGCCGAGGCCGGCGTAGATCAGGGTGTTCTTCCACCAGGTCGCGAAGCCCGGGGTGGTGAAGACCTTCCGGTAGTTGCCCCACTCCCAGGTGTGCGGGATCAGGTCCCGGCTGAGTGCCTGGCTGTCGCTCATCAGCGAGGTCAGGAACACGAACACGAAGGGGAGCGTGAAGAACAGGGCGGCGGCCACCCCGAGCGAGTGCACCGCCACCCAGTTCAGCAGGGCCTTGCGGCGGGCGGTGCGTGCGGCCGCGGAGACCGGCTCGCGGGACAGGTCCGCGGGGCGTTCCAGCACTTGGGTCATCGTCAGTCACCTGCCTGGATGAGACCGCCCCGGCGCCGCATCAGCAGTGCGGTGAACGCCATGGACAGGGCGAAGAGGACGAGGGCGACGACGCATGCGGAGCCGTAGTCGAAGCGCTGGAAACCGAGGTTGTAGACGAGCTGGGGAAGGGTGAGCGTCGACTTCTCCGGATACCCGGGCTCGAACTGCGTTCCCGCGCCCTGGATGACGCCGGAGGCGACCTTCCCGGCGATCAGCGGCTGCGTGTAGTACTGCATCGTCTGGATGACCCCCGTGACGACCGCGAACATCACGATCGGCGAGATGTTCGGGAGCGTGACGAACCGGAACCGCTGCCAGGCCGACGCGCCGTCAAGCTCCGCCGCCTCGTACTGCTCGGCGGGTACGTCGAGCAGCGCGGCCATGAAGATGACCATCAGGTCACCAATGCCCCACAGCGCCAGCAGGGTCAGCGCCGGCTTCGACCAGGTGGGGTCGTTGAACCAGCCCGGCGCCGGGATGCCGGTCTTCTCCAGGATCGAGTTGACCGGGCCCGTACCGGGGTTGAGGAGGAACGCGAAGGCCATGGTGGCGGCCACCGGCGGGGCCAGGTAGGGCAGGTAGAAGAGGGTGCGGAAGACTCCCGTACCCGTCTTGATCCTCGTGATGAGCATGCCGATGCCGAGGCCGAAGACGACCCGCAGCGAGACCATCACGACCACGAGCCACAGGGTGTTGCGCATCGCGGGCCAGAAGTAGGGATAGTGCTCGAAGACGTAGGTCCAGTTCTTCGTCCCGCTCCACGTCGGCGGTCTGAAACCGTCGTAGTGCATGAACGAGAAGTAGACCGTCGAGATCAGCGGATACGCGAAGAAGACCGCGAAGCCGATCAGCCAGGGCGACATGAAAGCGGCCGAGCGCAGGGCGTGCCTCCTGCGCTTCGACGCCAACGTGAGGGTGCTCATCGCTACTTGGCCTGCGCGATGTCCGTGTCGATCTGCGCGGCGGCCTGCTTCAGGCCCGCCTTCAGGTCGGTGACCTTGCCGCTCTCGTAGTCGTAGCCGAGCTGCTGGACGGTCGTCAGGTAGACGCCGCCGTTGACGGAGGCGGGCGCCGTGGTGGAGTCCGGGTTCGCGGCGATGTCCAGGAACGTCTTGAACCGCGGGTCGTACGTCAGCTTCGGCGACTTGAGGGCGGCCAGCGTGGAGGGCACGTTGTGGATGGCGTTGGAGAAGTTCACCACCGCGTCCGTGTCGGTGCTGATGTACTTCACGAACTCCCAGGCCGCGTTCTGCTTCTTGCTGGTGGCGGCGATGCCGGCGATGGTGCCGGTGATGTAGCCCTTGCCGTACTGGGCCGCCTGGTCGTCCGGGACCGGCAGCGGGGCGACACCTATGTCGAACTTCGGCTTCGCGTCCAGCGCCATCCCGAGCCGCCACTCACCGTCGAGCTGCATGGCG
Source organism: Streptomyces sp. NPDC020958 (assembly GCF_055562175.1). Taxonomy (NCBI): domain Bacteria; kingdom Bacillati; phylum Actinomycetota; class Actinomycetes; order Kitasatosporales; family Streptomycetaceae; genus Streptomyces; species Streptomyces sp. NPDC020958. The sequence goes on from NZ_JBVHFU010000009.1 coordinate 29,821, forward strand.
ACCTGACCGGTCTGGAAGGGGTGCTTGGGGCCCCACTCGTCGCCCAGGGTGGCCCGGAACCGCTCCAGCTTCTGGTAGCCGCCGAGTTGGTCGACCAGCTGCTTCTGGAGCGTGAACGCCTTCTCGAAGGCCGGGTCCTTCGCCACCTGCGACGTGCCCTTGCTGTCGAAGTACGTCGGCGAGAACTGCCCGAGGTAGTGCTCGGTCGTGGTCTCCCACCCGTGGTAGTCCGGCATGAAACCGAGCTGCTTGTAGCTGTCGCCCTGAGTGATCGTCAGCTTCTTGGCGTCGGTCTCGAATGCGGACCAGGTCTTCGGCGGGCTGGTGATGCCGGCCGCCTTGAACGCCGTCTTGTTGTAGTAGAGGCCGTACGCGTCCCCGAGCAGCGGCACCGAACAGCGGTCGCCCTCGAACTGGGTGTACTCGTTCATCGCCTTCGGGAACGTCGTCCGCGGATCGATGCCCGACTTCTTGAAGAAGGGGTTGAGGTCGACCAGCGCGCCCGAGGAGCAGAACTTGCCCACGTTGTTGGTGGTGAAGGACGAGATGACGTCCGGGGCCTGGTCGCCGCCGGAGCGCAGCGCCTGATTGATCTTGTCGTCGGTCATGTTGCTGACGACCTTGACGTGGATGTTGCGGTGCGCCTTCTCGAAGCCGGCGATCAGCGCGTCGACCGCCTTCACCTCGTTCGGGGCGCTCCAGGCGTGCCAGAAGGTGATCGTGGTGTTCGCGGAGGCGTCGTCGGAGGCACCGGAGGAGGACTGCCCGGTGCAGGCGGTGGTGAGCAGGGCCAGCGAACCGGTCAGGACAGTCAGGGCGAAAGCCGTCTTTCGGGCGGGCGAGGGTGTGCGTGTGGGCATGACGGGGTCTCCCAGGGGCGGGCGGCGGGACGAGGAAGCGGGGGAACCGGGGGGCCGGGCTAGCGAGAGGTGTCGAAGACCTCGTCGCGGGTGGTCGCGAGCGCGCTCTCCAGCGCGCCGCGCAGCACGGGGTGTTCACGGACGTCGCCGACGACGAGCCGCGGCCGGGCGGCCGCCAGCTCGTCCAGCTCGGCCTGGACGAGAGCGCGCAGCACCTCGCCGCCCGCGGTGAGCACGGTGCCGCTGAGGACGACGAGTTCGGGGTCGAGGACGGAGACGAGGGAGGCGAGACCGGTGGCGAGCCGGGTCGCGTAGGTCTTCAGGAGTTCGCGGTGCGGTCCGCTGCCGTGGTCGGCGGCACGGGCGACGAGTGCGGCACCGGCCTCGGCGCGCGACCCGGTGGGCAGGTCCTCGATGCCGAGTTCCGCGGCCAGTCCGGGCAGCACCTGGGATCCGGCGAGGGCCTGGTAGCCGCCGCTGTTGGCCTTGGTGACCTGGCGCACCAGCGGGGTGCCGGGCACCGGCAGGAAGCCGACCTCGCCGGCGCCGCCGGTCCAGCCGCGGTGCAGCCGGCCGCCGAGGACCAGGGCGGCGCCGAGGCCCTCCTCGTTCCACAGCAGCACGAAGTCGCCGTGGCCGCGGGCCGCGCCGAGCCGCTGTTCGGCGATGGCGACGAGGTTGACGTCGTTCTCGTACTCGACCGGCATCGGGAGCGCGGCGGCGAGCTCGTCGAGCAGCGTGGGGGAGTGCCAGCCGGGCAGGTGCGAGGCGTAGCGCAGGCGGCCGGTGTTCGGATCGAAGGCGCCCGGGGTGCCGATGACCAGCCGGCGGATGTCGTCCCGGGCCAGCCCGGCCGCCTTCACCGCGCCGTCGAGGGCGTCGGTGACCTGTCGTACGACGGACTGGGCGGAGCGGCGCCCCGGGGTGGGGAGTGCGTACTCGCCGACGGTGCGGCCGGTGATGTCGGCGACGGCGGCGCGGATCCGCTCCGGGGTGACGTCGAGTCCCGCGGCGTGGCCGGCGGCCGGGTTCACCGCGTACAGCTGGGCGTTGGGGCCGGGCCGGCCCTCGCTGGTGCCGGTGGCCAGGACCAGCCCGGCCGCCTCCAGGCGGGCCAGCAGCTGGGAGGCGGTCGGCTTGGAGAGGCCGGTGAGCTTGCCGATCCGGGTGCGGGACAGCGGGCCGTGCTCCAGCAGCAGGTCGAGTGCGGCGCGGTCGTTCATGGCGCGCAGCACGCGCGGGGTGCCCGGCGTACCGGCGGTTCCTGCCATGTGGTTCGACACCTGCCTTTCCAACCGCTCAGTTTCCCAGTGACCAGGGTGATCGTCCAGCCGGGTGACGCGTCCGGACGGCCGCCCCAGATCACTGTTAGGAAAGTTTCCTGTTGGCTGGAAACGTAGGGCGCCGGGCGGGGGCCGTCAAGAGACCCCGGGTGCGGCAATCCAGTCGTTACCTGGGCCGGGAGGGTCGCGCACAGGCGAAAGGCCCGTCCGGGGGGCCGGGCGGGCCTGGGGGCACGGGGACCGCGGCGCGCTCCGGTCAGTCGGCCAGGAAGGGGGCGGTGTCGAGGGTGGGGTAGGGGGGTGGGATGGGGAGGGGGCGGCCGAGAGTGACTTTCGTTTCGGCGCGGTAGCGACCGGCGGTGAGGTCGTCGCCCGTGGTCTCCGGGTCGTAGAAGCAGTGGGCCGTCCGCTTCCTGCGGTGGATCAGGACGTAGACGGGTACGCCGGCGTTTGCGTAGATCCGGAGCTTGGGGCCGGTGTCCATTTCGTGGTTCGTGGACGTCACCTCGCCCACCAGGGCGACCATGTCGATCGGGTACCAGCCCTTGTGGGACTTGGCGTAGGCCTCGTCCAGGTCCGTGGACCTGCGGCGGCGGACGTAGAAGTCGGGGACGAGCAGGGCCTGGGTCCGACCGTCCTTGTGCGCGGCCCGGAATCCCATGCCGAAGCCTGCCAGCGGGAAGCCCGCGGTGTTGAGTTGGAGAAACAACTGCGCGATGACGTCGCTGTGCTCTTCGTCCGGCTGAGGCGGCACGATGCCCGTCTCCTCGAGGTACTCCGCCCGAATCGGCATCGGCGCGGCCGCCTCTTCGAACGAGATCAACAAGTCGATGGGGTCCACTTGCGGCACGACCGGCTCCATGACCTTCTCCATGATCGGCTCGGCGCTCATCCCTGGTCTCCTCACGCTGATGCCAGGCTAAGCCTGCGCTGGATGCCCCGGCAGAACGATGGGGCACCCGGCGCGCTCCTCGCGCCGGAATGCCCCACCCCTCACTCGAACGAGTGTGCTGAACCGTTCCGCTACTTCCCGGGGGCCGTCGAGCGCTGCGGAGGTATCGGCGTCGTCGCCGCCACCTGCGGGGAGTCCGCGTCCGCGAAGGCGGCCGGGGGCGCCACCGCCGCCACCGGATCCGCGGCCTCGTCCTCGGAGAGGGCGGTCGGGGCGCCGCCGACGATCCGGATGTCCGCCGCGTCGAAGGCCCGCTTGATCCGCCAGCGCAGCTCCCGCTCCACGGTCAGCGCCTTGCCCGGCATGGTCTTGGCGGAGAGCCGCACCACCATGGAGTCGATCAGCACGGAGTCCAGGCCGAGGATCTGGATCGGGCTCCACAGCAGCTCGTTCCAGGGCTCCTCCTTCGCCATCTTCTCGGCGACCTCGTCGAGCGTGGCCCGGACCTGGTCCAGGTCCTCGCTGGACCGCAGGGTGACGTCGACCCCGGCGGTGGCCCAGCCCTGCGAGAGGTTGCCGATGCGCTTGACCTCGCCGTTGCGGACGTACCAGATCTCACCGTTGTCGCCGCGCAGCTTGGTCACCCGCAGGCCCACCTCGATCACCTCGCCGGAGGCCACCCCCGCGTCGATCGTGTCGCCGACGCCGTACTGGTCCTCCAGGATCATGAAGACGCCGGACAGGAAGTCCGTGACCAGGTTGCGGGCGCCGAAACCGATCGCGACACCGGCGACCCCGGCCGAGGCCAGCAGCGGCGCGAGGTTGATCTGGAAGGCGGACAGCACGGTCAGCGCCGCGGTGCCCAGGATCACGAAGCTCGCCACCGACCGCAGCACGGACCCGATCGCCTGCGACCGCTGCCGCCGCCGCTCGGCGTTGACCAGCAGCCCGCCGAGGGTGGTGCCCTCCGCGGACTCGACCGTCCGGTTCATCCGGTCGATGAGCTTGGTGATCGCCCGCAGCACGACCCTTCTGAGCACCACCGCGATCACCAGGATCAGCAGCACCTTCAGACCGATCGCCAGCCAGGTCGACCAGTTCTGCTCGACCCAGCTGGCCGCGTTGGTGGCGCTCTCCTGGGCGTCCTGGAGCGTGGGCACCACCGGGGTCGACGATCCCGAGGGGGACGGCGACGGCGACGTACCGGCGGCCAGTAGGACGGCGGGCAAGGACACGGCGGGTACCTCCAGGCGGTGCGGTACTGCCCTCCGGCACGGCGATCAAGGTCAGGTACGGCGGTTCAAGGTCACGAAAAGGTCACCGGACGAGCAGGAGCACCACACTAACGGGGCATTGTGTGGAGCCCGGACCGATACGCGAAGGAGAGACCGCGCTCACTCCCGCTTGAACAGGGCGTCGACCGGGGGATGAATGCGATGTGGTCGAAAACACTCCCAGCCCGTTACGCGGACATGGTGGCGCGGCCACCAGCCCAGAGGGGAGACTGGCCACAGATCGTCCCGGCGCGAGCCACGCGCCGCCGACGCCCAAGGAGGCACCCGTGCCGCATGTCCTGGTCCTCAACGCGTCGTACGAGCCGCTCGGCGTCGTACCGCTCCGCCGCGCGCTCGTCCTCGTCCTCGAGAACAAGGCAGTCGCCTTGGAGGACTCCGGCGCCTATATGCACAGCGCGACCGTCACAGTCCCCGCACCCAGCGTGGTCCGGCTCAAGCGATTCGTACGGGTTCCCTACCGGGGGCCCGTTCCTCTCACCCGAAGGGCGCTCTTCGCCCGCGACGGGGGCCGGTGCATGTACTGCGGTGGCGTCGCAACCAGCGTCGACCACGTCATCCCGCGCAGTCGCGGGGGTCAGCACGTCTGGGACAACGTGGTGGCGTCGTGCCGCCGCTGCAACCACGTCAAGGCCGACCGCCATCTCGTCGAGATCGGCTGGCGGCTGCGGCACAAACCAGCCCCACCCACCGGCCTGGCCTGGCGCATCATCGGCACCGGCCATAGGGACCCGCGCTGGCTGCCCTACTTGCAGCCCTACGGCGCGGACGACGCCCTGGCCCGGATCGACGGCATCTCCGCCTGACGATCCGGGCTTTCGCATCCCCCGTGGCGGCCTCAGCCACGGGGCCCTTCGGCACGTGCGCCGCGTACGACGTAGAGCGCGCCGCCCACCGCGAAAGCGCCCAGCGCGGCCGCCCAGGCGCCCGGTTGCGACCCCGGTTGCACCGGCCACGCCCACACCGGCACCGTGCTTCCGTGCGCCCCCGCCGAGCCCAGGTACACCGCAGTGACGTAACCGAAGGCCGGCAGCCAGCTCAGCCGGGCGCCGAGCGGCACGGCCGCCGCCGCGACCAGCCCCGTGGAGCCGAGGGTGTTGCGGAGCACGGCCGGCGGCCCGAACACCTCCGGATGCCCCAGCACCGCCAGGGGCAGCAGGACGGACGCGAGCGCCGTCAGCCCGGCCAGCTGCGCCAGCCGCCGCGGCCGTACGGCCGTCCGGTCCAGCTCGGCGCAGGGCGAGTGCAGGCTCACCCCGATCACCGCGGCCGCCGGCAGCGGGGCCGGCGCGACGACCGGCACCCGGCGGTCCGGGTCCAGGTAGCCGTCCAGCGAGGCCGCCGCCCAGACGATCACCTGGACGCGGACGGTTCGCGTGGCGGGGGAGGGTCATCGGGAGTGGCCCCGCGGCGACTGGGTAGGCCTGCCCTGACGCGGCACACGCCGCGCCACCCGACGTGAGGACAAGGAGGCCACCGTGGCCGCAACGGCTCATCATCCGATCCCGGCCCAGTTCAAACCCCCGGTGCAGACCGTGGAGGAACCCTGCTGGTGCGTGTTCAGCGCCGAGGCCGCCCGGGTCCAGGCGCCGCTGACCAGCGAGCCGCCGCTGCCCGACGCCGAGCCCCTCACCAGTGAACCGCCGCTCGCCGACGCCGCCCCCCTGACCAGCGAGCCGGGGTTGTAGATGAGCGAAGCCCTCGGCACTCCCCTCGACGGGGAGCTGTCCCGGCTGGCGGAGCTGCACGGTGTCGCCACCTCCTACAGCCCGTCCCCCGACCGTACGGTCCCCGCCTCCCCGTCCGCCGTGATCGCCGTGCTCGGCGCCCTGGGCGTCGACGCGAGCGGCCCGCAAGCCGTCCGCGCCGCCCTCGCCGACCGCGAGCGCCACCTCGCCGAACGGCTGCTGCCGCCGACCGCCGTCCACTGGGCCGGCACCGGCGCGATCGACCTCGGCCTGCCCGCCGGCACCCGCGTCGAGGTGCGCACGGAGGACGGGCAGCCGCGCGGCGACACCCGGGACCTGCCGCCCGGGGTGCACGAGGTGACCGCCACCGCGCCCGACGGCCGCACCGCCCGCTGCCACCTCGTCGTCGCTCCCGACCGGCTGCCCACCCTCGCCGCCCGCTCGTACGGACTCCTCGTGCAGCTCTACTCGCTGCTCTCCCGGCACTCCTGGGGCATGGGCGACCTCGCCGACCTCGCCGACCTGGCCGACTGGGCCGCACGCACCGCCGGCGCCGGTTTCGTACAGGTCAACCCGCTGCACGCGGCCGTACCCGGCGCCCCCACCGACCCGTCCCCCTACCGCCCCTCCTCCCGCCGCTTCCCCGACCCGGTCCACCTGCGGCTGGAGTCGGTCCCCGAGTACGACCGGCAGGACGCCTTCGCGGAACGCGCCCGGCAGCTGCGCTCCGCCGTCCTCGACCAGGGCGCCCTCATCGACCGGGACGCGGTGTGGGAACTGAAGCGCGAGGCGCTGGAAGCGGTGGCCGCCGTACCGCTCGGCCCCGCACGGCAGGCCGCCTACGACGCCTTCCGCACCGAACAGGGCCAGGCCCTGGAGGACCACGCCACCTGGTACGCGCTCGCCGAACGGCACGGCTCCGACTGGCACCGCTGGCCCGAGCCGCTGCGCGACCCCCGCTCGCCCGAGACCGCCCGCGCCCGTACCGAACTCGCCGACCGCGTCGCCTTCCACTCCCGGCTGGCCTGGCTCACCGACACCCAGCTCACCGCCGCCCAGCGCGCCGCCCGCGAGGCCGGGATGCCCGTCGGGATCGTGCACGACCTCGCCGTGGGCGTGCACCCGCAGGGCGCCGACGCCTGGGCGCAGCGCGACTTCTTCGCCGCCGGGATGTCCGTGGGCGCCCCGCCCGACGCCTTCAACGCCCGTGGCCAGGACTGGGGTCTGCCGCCCTGGCGCCCCGACCGTCTGGCCGCCTCCGGATACGCACCGTACCGGGACCTCCTGCGCGCCCTCTTCCGGTACGCGGGCGCCCTGCGCATCGACCACGTGATGGGCCTGTTCCGGCTGTGGTGGGTTCCGGCGGGCAGCCCGCCCACCGAAGGCACCTACGTCCGCTACGACGCCGAGGCCATGCTCGCCCTGCTGGCCCTGGAGGCGACCCGGGCGGGCGCCGTGGTGATCGGCGAGGACCTGGGGACCGTGGAACCGGGCGTCCGCGAGAGGCTCCAGCGACACGGCGTGCTCGGCACGTCCGTCCTCTGGTTCGAACGGGACTGGGACGGCGACGGCCGCCCCCTGCCCCCGGAACGCTGGCGCGCCGACTGCCTCGCCACCGCCACCACCCACGACCTCCCGCCCACCGCCGCCCGTCTCACCGGCGAACACGTCGAACTCCGCGACCGGCTGGGCCTGTCGACCCGTCCGCTGGCCCAGGAACGGGCGGACGCCAAGGCCGACACGGCGGAGTGGCTGGCGCTGCTGATCAGCCTCGGCCTGCTCGCCGGGACCGATGTCGGCGACGAGGAGGCCGAGATCCGTGCCGTCCACCGCTTCCTGCTCCGCACCCCGGCCCGCATGGTCGGCGTCTGGCTCCCGGACGCCATCGGCGACCGCCGCCCGCAGAACCTCCCCGGCACCTGGGACCAGTATCCGAACTGGCGCCTGCCCATCGCCGACCCGAAGGGCCGCCCGGTGACCCTGGAGGAGCTCCAGGGGTCGGAGCGGGTACGGGCGCTGCTGGCGGTGCTCCGGGAGGACGGCGCCGCCGCCGCCGACGCCGCCGACGCCTCCGGCGCTTGACGGGGGGACCGGTTCGGCAGGCGCCTCGGGGACGCCTCGGGGGACCGCTTCAGGGCGCGGCGACGGGCGGCGGCGGGTCCCGGGGCGGTCGGCACGGCGCCCGGAGCCGGCTAGGGCCTGTCTGACAATTCCCGCCTGCCTCGCGACGCCATGCACGCACTCTCGCCGCACCGGGCCCTGACCCAAGTACGTCCAGTACGTGGGTCAGGGCCCGGCACGCCGAGAGCACGCACCTGACGCCGCGAGGCCGCCCTCCGGGCGACGACGGGAATTGTCAGACAGGCCCTAGGGGGACCCCGGGCGCGCGTCCCCGAAGGCGGCCAGCTAACTTGGGGACCGTGGACAAGAAGAACGCCCTGCGCGCCGGCGCCCTGGCTGCCGGTACGACGCTGATGATGCTGCTCATGTCGTCCCCTGCCCTCGCGCTCACGCGTGACGACGGCGACGACCCCGGCAAGGGCCTGAGCGTCGTCGAGACGCTGGGCCTCTACGTCCTGACCCCGCTCGTGCTGTTCGGGATCATCGCCGGCCTGGTGATGGTGCTGGACAAGTCCACGGTCCGGGTCGTCAAGCCCGGCTCGACGAAGGCCAAGGCGAAGGTCTGACCTCCGCCGCACCACTTCTCCGCTTCTTCGCCGAGGGCGCCGGTCGCCCTCCGTACGGACCGCAACGGCGCGTACGGAGGCCGACCGGCGCCCTCGGCGCGTTCCTCAGGGGCTCGGCGCGGTCAGATACCGCTGCACGGTCGGCCCGACCCACGCCAGGATCTCCGACCGGTCGAGCTCCACGACCGGGGGCAGCCGCAGCACATAGCGGGTGAGGGCGAGCCCCAGCAGCTGCGCGGCGCACAGCCCCGCCCGCGTCCGCACCTGCTCCGGGTCCGGGCACACCCGCTGGGCCACCGGCACCACCTGCTCCCGGAAGATGCCCTGCAGCCGCTCGGCCCCCGCCTTGTTGGTGACGCCGACCCGCAGTACCGCGGTGAGTTCCTCGTTCGCCTCCCAGAGGGTCAGCAAGTGTCCCACCAGCGCGTGCCCGACCTCGTCGCGCGGCACCCCGGAGAGGTCCGGCATCCGCAGGTCGAGCGTGACGGCCGCGGCGAACAGGCCGTCCTTGTTGCCGAAGTAGCGCATGACCATGGAGGGGTCGATGCGGGCGTCCCTGGCGATGGCGCGGATGGTGGCGCGCTCGTAGCCGTCGGTGGCGAAGCGCTCGCGCGCGGCGGCCAGGATCGCGGAGCGGCTGGCGTCGGAGCGACGCGTCGGCGGGCCGCTCGCGGGTTCTGTGCGTTTACTGGGAGTGCCGGTCATGCCAACGAGCGTAGGCCAACATCCGTGGGCCAACAAGTGTTGACTACGATCTCCGGCTCGGCCTAGGCTTGCCAACAGGCGTTGACCAACGCTCGCAGGCCAACGCCGGAAGGCCAACGCCCGTAGGCCAACCTGTGCAGGTCAACGCCCGTACGCCCACAAGCGTCGGCATCAAGGAGGCCCCCATGCACGGCACCAGTGGCACCGCCCGCGTGATCGTCGTCGGCTCCGGCCCCACCGGCCTCCTCCTGGCCGGTGACCTCGCCACCGCCGGCGTCCCGGTCACCCTCCTCGAAAAGCGCCCCCACGGCATCAGCAACCTCTCCCGCGCCTTCGTCCTGCACGCCCGCGCCCTGGAGCAGCTCGACGCCCGAGGAGTCGCCGACGAACTGGAGGCGGTCGGCCGCCCCATCACCCGCCTCGACCTCTTCGACGGCCTCACCCTCGACCTCGGCACCCTCCCCTCCCGCTTCCACCACGTCCTCGTCCTCCCGCAGTACGAGGTCGAGAAGGCGCTGGAGCGCCGGGCGGTGGCGGCGGGCGTCGACTTCCGCCACGAGTCCGAGGTGACCGGGCTGACCCAGGACGCCGACGGGGTCACCGTGCGCATCAAGGGCGCCGAGGACCTGCGCGCCGCATACGTCGTCGGTGCCGACGGGATGCGCAGCGCGGTGCGGGAGGCGGTCGGGATGCCGTTCCCGGGGCGGTCGGCGATCCGGTCCGTCGTCCTCGCCGACGTGCTGCTCGCCGAGCGGCCCGAGACGGTGCTCACGGCCGGCGCGGTGGGCGACGCGTTCGCGTTCCTCGCGCCCTTCGGCGACGGCTACCACCGGGTCATCTGCTGGCACCGCGGCCGCGACGTCCCCGACCACGAGCCGGTCGGCCTCGACGAGATCAAGGAGATCACCAGGCTGGCGCTGGGCCGGGACTACGGGATGCACGACCCCCGCTGGATGTCCCGCTTCCACAGCGACGAGCGCCAGGTCCCCCAGTACCGGGTCGGCCGGGTCCTCCTGGCGGGCGACGCCGCGCACGTGCACACCCCGGCGGGCGGCCAGGGCATGAACACGGGCCTCCAGGACGCGGCCAACCTGAGCTGGAAGCTCGCCGCCGTCCTGCACGGCCACGCGGCCCCCGGCCTGCTCGACACCTACCAGAGCGAACGCCACCCCGTCGGCAGGACGGTCCTGCGCAGCAGCGGCGCGATTGTCCGGCTCGCGATGGCCAAGGGCTGGCAGCTGCCGGTGCGCGCCGCCCTCGCGACCGCACTGAGTCACTTCGCCCCGGCCCGCCGCCGGGCGATCGGCCAGGTCACCGGCATCGGCTACCGGTACCCGGCGCCGAGGGGCGCCCACCCCCTCACCGGCGCCCGCGTCCCCGACCTCGCGTTGGCCGGCGGCGGGCGTCTGTACGAGGCCCTGCGCGGCGGCCGGTTCGTACTGGTCACCCCGGGTCCGTACGACGTGGACCCGGCGCGCGCGGACCGCCTGGCCGCCGCCCACTGGAGGAGCGACCGCCGGACGACCCTTTTGGTGCGCCCCGACGGCTACGCGGCCTGGGCGGCCGAGAACGCCGGGCAGACGGACATCGAGAGGGCGCTGGCCGCCCACGTGGGCTGAGCAGGTTCCGCCCGGCTCAGGCGAGGGTGAAGCCGGCGGCCTCGGTGTCGAAGGCGGTGTGGCCGTCCTTCGCCGTGGCGAGCACCGCGACGTGCCAGGCGCCGTGCGCGGAGGACGCTTCGGCGGCGGACACCGGCGCCCGGTACACGCAGCGGACGGTGTGACCGCCGGCCGGCGTGCAGGTCGCCGACTCCACCGCGGCCATCTCCTCGGCGGTCAGCTGCTTCTTCGCGAACCCGGACCGCTCCGGCCAGGCCAGCACCTTCAGGCTGCGGACCCCGGAGGGCGCGCTGACCTCGGTGGTGAAGGAGAGCGAGCCGTCCCGGCCGCTGCCGGGAGCGGTGTAGTGGACGGCGCTGTGCGCCAGGGCGGGCACGGGGTCCCGGTCGCCGGCGTAGGCGAGGGCGAAGGCCCCGGCTCCCGCGAGCACGACGGCACCGGCGACGACGGACAGGGCGATACGACGGGACATGGCGAGTTCTCCGTGACTGGCTCGGGCCGGCCCGGACTGTCCGGGCCGAACGGATCCGGCGCTCGCTGCCGCGCCGTTGCGTCGATCCTCGCAACGGGCGGCCGCCCCGGACGTGAGCACGGATACTCAACCCGCCCTGGGTGATGCGTACTTCACGAGTGAGGCGAGGCACCCGGTGGTGTCACCACCGGGTGCCCCGCCGCCGTGCCGCCTACTGCGCGGCCGCGTCCGCCGCCTGGGCCTTCAGGGCGCGCTCGACGCCCGCGCGGGACTCCGAGACCAGCCGGGCCAGGGCCGCGTTCGGCTGGGCCGAGGCCAGCCAGGCGTCCGTCTTGGCGAGGGTCTCCTGGGAGACCTGGAGGGCCGGGTAGAGACCGATCGCGATCTGCTGGGCGATCTCGTGCGAGCGGGAGTCCCACACCGACTTCAGGACCTCGAAGTACTTGTCGGTGTACGGGGCCAGCAGCTCACGCTGGTCGGTCTGGACGAAGCCGTTGATCACCGCCTCCTGGACGGCGTTCGGCAGCTTGTCGGAGTCGATGACCGACGCCCACGCCTCGGCCTTCGCCTCCTCGGTCGGCCGGGCGGCGCGGGCGGTGGCCGCGTGGCGCTCGCCGGCGGCGGTCCGGTCCCGCTCGTACTCGGCTGCGATGTCCTCCTCGTCGAAGCGGCCGACGGCCGCCAGCCGCTCCACGAACGCCCAGCGCAGCTCCGTGTCGACGGCCAGGCCCTCGATCGTCGTCGTACCGTCCAGCAGGGCGTCCAGCAGGTCCACCTGCTCCGGCGTCCGGGCGGTGGCCGCGAACGCGCGGGCCCAGGCCAGCTGGTGGTCGCTGCCCGGCGCGGCGGACCGCAGGTGGGCCAGGGTGGCGTCGGTCCAGCGGGTGAGCAGGGCCTCGCGGGCGGTCGGGTCGGCGTACAGCTCGACGGCCAGCTTCACCTGCCGGTGCAGCGACTGCACGACACCGATGTCGGACTCCTTGCCGATGCCGGACAGCACGAGCGACAGGTAGTCACGAGCGGGGAGTTCGGCGTCCCGGGTCATGTCCCAGGCCGACGCCCAGCACAGCGCGCGCGGCAGCGAGGACTGGAAGTCGCCGAGGTGCTCGGTGACGAAACGCAGGGACTCCTCGTCGAGGCGGACCTTGGCGTACGACAGGTCGTCGTCGTTGAGCAGGAACACCGCGGGGCGGCGCCGGCCGACCAGCTGCGGTACGGCGGTCAGCTCGCCGTCCACGTCCAGCTCGACGCGGTCCTCGCGGACCAGCTTTCCGGTCTCGTCGTCGAGTTCGTACAGGCCGATCGCGATCCGGTGCGGACGCAGCGTCGGCTCTCCCTTGGCGCCGGCCGGCAGCGCCGGGGCCTCCTGGCGGACGGCGAACGAGGTGACGACACCGTCGGCGTCCGTCTCGACCTCCGGGCGCAGGACGTTGATCCCCGCCGTCTGGAGCCACTTCCGCGACCAGGTGCCCAGGTCGCGCCCGGAGGTCTCCTCCAGGGCGCCCAGCAGGTCGGACAGGCGCGTGTTGCCGTACGCGTGCCGCTTGAAGTACGCCTGCACGCCCTGGAAGAACTCGTCCATGCCGACGTAGGCGACGAGCTGCTTGAGGACGGAGGCACCCTTGGCGTAGGTGATGCCGTCGAAGTTCACCAGGACGTCGTCGAGATCCCGGATCTCGGCCATGATCGGGTGCGTGGAGGGCAGCTGGTCCTGCCGGTAGGCCCAGGTCTTCATGGAGTTGGCGAAGGTGGTCCACGAGTGCGGCCAGCGCGACTCGGGCGCGTACGCCTGGCAGGCGATGGACGTGTAGGTGGCGAACGACTCGTTCAGCCACAGGTCGTTCCACCACTCCATGGTGACCAGGTCGCCGAACCACATGTGGGCCAGCTCGTGCAGGATGGTCTCGGCACGCGTCTCGTACGCCGCGTCGGTCACCTTGGACCGGAAGACGTACTGGTCGCGGATGGTCACCGCGCCCGCGTTCTCCATCGCGCCCGCGTTGAACTCCGGTACGAACAGCTGGTCGTACTTCTTGAAGGGGTACGCGTAGTCGAACTTCTCCTGGAACCAGTCGAAGCCCTGCCGGGTCACCTCGAAGATCGCGTCCGAGTCGAGGAACTCGGCCAGCGACGGACGGCAGTAGATGCCCAGCGGCACGCTCTGCCCGTCCTTCTCGTACACGCTGTGCACCGAGTGGTACGGGCCGACGATCAGCGCCGTGATGTACGACGAGATGCGCGGCGTCGGCTCGAAGACCCAGGTGTCGTCCGTGGGCTCGGGCGTCGGCGAGTTGGAGATCACGGTCCAGCCGGCCGGCGCCTTCACGGTGAACTGGAAGGTCGCCTTCAGGTCCGGCTGCTCGAAGGAGGCGAAGACACGGCGGGCGTCCGGCACCTCGAACTGGGTGTAGAGGTACGCCTGCTCGTCGACCGGGTCGACGAACCGGTGCAGGCCCTCACCCGTGTTGGTGTACGCGCAGTCCGCGACCACCCGCAGGATGTTGCGGCCCTCCAGCAGGCCCGGCAGGGCGATCCGGGAGTCCGCGAAGACCTCCGCCGGGTCGAGCGCGTCACCGTTGAGAGTGACCTCGTGGACCGCCGGGGCCACCAGGTCGATGAAGGAAGCGGCGCCGCTCTCGGCGACGTCGAAGCGCACCGTGGTCACGGACCTGTAGGTTCCGCCCTCCTGCGCGCCGGAGAGGTCGAGATCGATCTCGTACGAGTCAACGGTGAGCAGCTTCGCCCGCTGCTGCGCCTCTTCGCGAGTCAGGTTTGTGCCAGGCACGCGGTCATCTCCTCGTTATGTGTGGGTTGCGCCATCCTTCCACGGGACAGTGCCCGGCGCGTCGAGGGAAAACCCGAGAGATTGCTAGTCAGCGCCTCGCCGCCGCACGGTGCCGCAGCCGCACGACGGCGGACCGCGGCACCCGTCCGGGCGGCCTTACCGCCCGGACAGCTCCGCCGCCACCAGCTCCGCGATCTGCACGGCGTTCAGCGCGGCCCCCTTGCGGAGGTTGTCGTTGGAGACGAACAGCGCGAGCCCGTTCTCCACGGTCTCGTCGCGGCGGATCCGGCCCACGTACGAGGGGTCCTGGCCGGCGGCCTGCAGCGGGGTCGGGATGTCGGACAGCTCGACACCGGGCGCGTCGGACAGCAGCTCGGTCGCCCGCTCGGGCGAGATCGGCCGGGCGAACCGCGCGTTGATCTGGAGGGAGTGCCCGGAGAAGACCGGGACGCGCACGCAGGTGCCGGAGACCTTCAGCTCCGGGAGCTCCAGGATCTTGCGGGACTCGTTGCGCAGCTTCTGCTCCTCGTCGGTCTCGTTCAGACCGTCGTCGACGAGGTTGCCGGCGAAGGGCAGCACGTTGAAGGCGATGGGACGCTTGTAGACCTGCGGCTCGGGGAAGTCGACGGCCGCGCCGTCGTGCGTGAGCTTCTCCGCGTCGGCGGCCACCTTCTGCACCTGGCCGTGCAGCTCGGCGACGCCCGCGAGACCGGAGCCGGACACCGCCTGGTAGGTGGTGGCGACCAGCGCCTCCAGGCCCGCCTCCCGGTCCAGCACCTTCAGGACCGGCATCGCGGCCATCGTGGTGCAGTTCGGGTTGGCGATGATGCCCTTGGGGCGGTCCGCCACCGCGTGCGGGTTGACCTCGGAGACGACCAGCGGGACCTCGGGGTCCTTGCGCCAGGCGGAGGAGTTGTCGATCACGACGGCGCCCTGCGAGGCGACCTTTTCGGCCAGCGCCTTCGAGGTGGCCCCGCCCGCGGAGAACAGCACGATGTCGAGGCCGGTGTAGTCGGCGGTCGCCGCGTCCTCCACCGTCACACCGTCGAGCACGGTCCCGGCGGAGCGGGCCGAGGCGAACAGGCGCAGCTCGGTCACCGGGAAGGCGCGCTCCGTGAGGATCCTGCGCATGACCGTGCCGACCTGACCGGTGGCTCCGACGATTCCGACCCTCACGGTGACTCCCTTGACTGCGTTGACGTGTGTCTGCGGCCTTTCCATCATGCGGCCGACCCGGGTCAGCCTGTCCAATTCTTTGCGCGCCATGCCCGCCGAGCGGACCGCCCGGCCCGTGGAACTCTCGCCCGCACCCGTGCTGAGCTGCAGAAATTACCCCCACGTGGCCGACGTGCCGCAAGCTGTGCTGCGCCGCGCGGGGGTGTGACGTACGCCTCGGAAAAGAAATCCGCGGTCCGGCCGAACGTTTCCGGGAGCCGTGGCGTCGTAGGGGAAACGCGGTGAGGGGGTGGGTTGTGCTGCGCGGAAGGGCCCGGCGCGGCCAGGGGGGACTGCACGGTGATCCCCTGGACGCGGACCAGGAACGCCGGGTGCGGGCGGTGCTCGCGCTGGGCGGGGTGCCGCAGGCGGACCTGCCGGACGGGGTACAGCAGGTACGGCTGCGGTTGCTGGAGCGGGCCGCGAGCGGTCAGGAGGCGCCACGGGACGTCTCGGCGTGGGCGGCGGTGGTCGCCTCCAACCTCGCCATGGACTGGCATCGCGCCAAGCGCCGCCAGGAACGCCTCGGCGAACGGCTGGCCGCCCTCCGCCGGCCCGACCCCACGGTGGGGGAGGACAGCAGCGTGCTGTCCGTCGCCGTCGCCCGCGGTCTGGACGAACTCCCGGACGCCCAGCGCCAGATCCTCGTCCTGCGTTTCTACGCCGACCTGCCGGTGCGCGGGATAGCCGAGGAGCTCGGCATCCCCGAGGGCACGGTCAAGAGCCGGCTGCACACGGCGGTACGGGCCCTGCGCGCCCGCCTGCACGAGGACGAGGTGGTGTGACCATGTCCGCCGAACACGACGGCCCGGAACGACACGGAGCCCAGCCGGGAGGCGACGGCCCCGACGACACGGCCCCGCGGACCCGCTCCGACGACCGCAACCACAACGGCCCCCGGCCCACCGGCCCGAACGCCCGGCCCCGGGACGACGCCCGCACCGGGGCCGAGGGCAGCGACGACCGCCATCGGCACGAGGGGGACCGATATGCCGCTCGTGGGGACCAGGACGGAGACGCCGACCGAGCCCGGGGCAAGGGCAGCGACCACCGAAACCGGTGCGACGACCGGGGCGGCCGGGACGGCGACGACGGCCGGGGCGGCCGGGTCGGGGCCGAGGGCCGGGACGCCCGCACCGGGGGCGACGGCTGGGGTGACCGGGCCGGGGGCGACGGCCGGGGCGGCCGGGTCGGGGCCGAGGGCCGGGACGCCCGCACCGGGGGCGACGGCTGGGGTGACCGGGACGGGGGCGACGGCCGGGGCGGCCGGGGCGGGGACGGCGGTCGGGGTGAGCAGGGGTTGGGCTTCGGGCGGGGGGAGTCGGGGGTGGAGGGGGACGCGTTGTTCGCCGTGCTTCTGGGCGAGCCGCTCACCGAGGCGCAGCGTGCCGATCCCGGCTTCCTGGACGAGTACCGGGCCGCCGCCGCCGACGTGGCCGCCCTGCGCGCGCAGCTCGGGATCGTGGGCGACGCACTCGCCGGGCCGCCGCCCGCACAGGTGCGGGCACGCCCGGCCGGGCGCCGCCGTCCCCTGCGGCACCCCGGCGTCCGCGCCCTCGGTCTCGCCGGTGCCCTCGCCGCCGCGTTCGCCTCGGTCGTGTTCGGCATCGGCTGGCTCGCGGCGCACAACGGCTCGGGCACGATGTCGAACGGGGCCAGTGACAGGGCGGCGGGCAGCGCGGCCGGGCCGGGGAGCCCGGGGCGCACCACCGGCCCCGGCTACCTCGCGTGCGCCCGCCTGGTCGTCGAGGGCACGGTGACCGCCGTGCACGAGATCCCGCACTCCGGCGGGGAACGCGTCACCCTGCGCGTGACCCGCGCGTACAAGCCGGCGAAGACCGCCGAGGAGGTGGAGTTCCCGCTCGCGCCCGGCACCGGCACCCCGATCCGCCCGGGGGTCCGCCTCCTCGTCTCCGTCAGCGCCGGACAGCAGGCGCCCGACCGGTACGCCGTGGGGGAGGCGCAGATCGCGCCGGAGCGGGCCCGGATCCTGCGCGACCTGCCCGTGTCGCGCACCCTGTCCTGCGACAGGTCCCGGTGACGGTCCCGCCGGGCGGGGAAACCCGGTGGCCACCGCCGGGCGCGGGCCCTACCGTGCCGATGTGCGCGAGAAGTTGAGGGTGGCGGCCTACGCCGTGTGCGTCCGTGACGGACAGATCCTGCTCGCCCGGTCCCCCGCCGCCGACGGCACCCCCGAATGGGTGCTGCCCGGCGGCGGCATGGACCACGGCGAGGACCCCTACGACACCGTCCGCCGGGAACTCATGGAGGAGACCGGCTACCGCATCGAGGTGACCGGCCTGCTCGGCATCGACTCCTTCCGTCAGCGCCTCGTCCCCGGCACCCCGCTGTCCCGCGCCACCGACCACCACGGCGTGCGGATCATCTACACCGGTGAGATCGTCGGCGGCGAGCTCACGCACGAGGTGAACGGCTCCACCGACATGGCCGCCTGGCACGACCTGGACGCCGTACCGGACCTGAGGCACATCCGGCTGGTCGACGTGGCCCTGCGGCTGTGGCGGGAGAGGCCGGCGGCGGGCCGGTTCGCAGAAGAGCAGTCGTGAGCGCCGGAGACCGTCCCCTACCCCGGCAGATGAACACCGAGTAGCCGGACCCGGGCCACCCGCGATCCGGCCCGTGACCGGTCCCCACCTCCCCTGATCCACGTACGGTGATCGGCGCTGCGCGTTGCCGCCGTGTTCACGCGCAGGTCATTCCCGGTGCCAACGATCCACAGTGAGCGGGAAGTTCGCGGAAGCGATCACCCGCGACCACTGCCGACGCGTTCGTACTCGGGGAGATCGCGCCATGTCGCGCATACGCTCTGTCGCCACCTCCGCGGCCCGCACGGGCCGCGAGGCACTGGAGATCAACCGCCGTACCGTCCTCGCCGCCGCCGGAGCCGTCTCGCTCTCCGCGGGCGTCGGCCTCGCCCTGCAACCCACCGACAGCGCGGCCCGCCCCGCCGTCACCGGGGAGCAGCAGCAGCCGGTCGCCGAGGGCCGCAAGGCCGCCGCGGCGCCCCTCGCGCCGTACACCAGGGGCACCACGCTCGCCTCCGTCGCCGCGCCCCGCAACAGCTCCGGCTACCGGCGGCTCGGGGACGGCGCCGGCTGGTCGCGGGTGGTGCGCTCCGACCTCGCCGCCGCCAGGAGCGGCCGGGCCGGCCGCCGTACCGCACTGGCCGCGTTCGTGCAGTTCACCGACCTGCACCTGATGGACGTCCAGCACCCGCTGCGCCTCGAGTACCTGCGCGCCCACGACCGGCACGCCTGGCGCCCGCACGAGGCGCTCACCGTGCCCGGCGCGATCTCGCTGGTGGAACGGGTCAACGCGCTGCGCGGCGCCCCGGTCACCGGCTCCCCGCTGCACTTCGTGATGACGACCGGTGACAACACCGACAACAACGCCCACTCCGAACTGGAGTGGTTCATGAAGGTGATGAGCGGCGGCCGGATGACCCCCAACAGCGGGGACCCCAGGCACTACGAGGGGGTGCAGAACTCCGGTCTGAAGATGTACTGGCAGGCCGACTCCACCGTCCGCGACTCCGACAAGGCGGCCGGCTTCCCGCACCTCGCGGGCTTCCTCGCGGCCGCGATCCGCGAGGTGAAGAGCCCCGGTCTCCACCTGCCCTGGTACTCCACCGTCGGCAACCACGACGCCCTGCCGCTCGGCTGCTTCGGCTCGCACGCCGACCCGTACCTCGCGGAGGCGGCCATCGGCGGCAGGAAACTGATGACGGTGACCGACGCCGAGGCCAAGAAGCTCCAGGACTCCATCCGCACGGCACAGGACCCCAAGGGCAGCGGCTACCGCGACTTCCTGAAGGCCCACGCCAGGTCGGCGCGGTCGGTGACGGCGGACGAGAAGCGCGCCCCCTACACGTCCGCGGACTACCTCAAGGCCCACCTGGACCCCGCCTACCAGGGGGTCGGCCCGGTCGGGCACGGCTACTCCTCGGCGAACCTCGCGGCGGGCACCCAGTACTACGCCTTCCGCATCTCCGAGGACGTCATCGGCATCAGCCTCGACACGACGGACGCCGGCGGACACTACGACGGCTCCATCGGGACGACCCAGCTGAACTGGCTGGAGCGCACCCTGAAGGAGAACAAGGACTCCTACGCGGTCGTCTTCAGCCACCACACCAGCCAGACGATGACCAACACCCGCCCCGACCCGGCCCACCCGGGCGACCGCCGCCACACCGGCGCCGAGCTGGTCACCCTGCTCAACCGCCACGCCAACGTCCTGGCCTGGGTCAACGGCCACATCCACCGCAACCTCATCACCCCGCACAAGGCGTCGAACGGCAACTCCTTCTGGGAGGTCACCACCGCCTCGCACGTGGACTACCCGCAGCTCGCCCGGGTGGTCGAGCTGGTGGACAACAAGGACGGCACGGTCTCGCTGTTCACCACGCTGATCGAGTCGGCGGCCCCGCACCGCACCGACTTCACCGACCTCTCCCAGACCGGCCTCGCCGCCCTCTACCGCGAGCTGGC
Organism: Streptomyces sp. NPDC020958; assembly: GCF_055562175.1. Lineage (NCBI taxonomy): Bacteria > Bacillati > Actinomycetota > Actinomycetes > Kitasatosporales > Streptomycetaceae > Streptomyces > Streptomyces sp. NPDC020958. The sequence goes on from NZ_JBVHFU010000009.1 coordinate 49,830, forward strand.
CTTCAACGCCCCCGGCTCCAGCAAGGCCCTGGGCGGCGCCGCCGGGGACCGCAACACCGAGCTGGTCCTCAAGAAGGGGTGACATCCGCGACACCGTCGTACGTTCCGGCGCCGCGCTTGCCGATTCTTTGCCGACGGACCGGCCCGTGCCGCCCCCGCCGCCGCCTCCGTGCCGGACGGTGAAACAGCAGGTCACAAGGGTGCTGACGGGGGTTTGGGAGAGGTGTGCGCGGTAGCGGTTCCGGCACTCGGCGTGTAAACGCAGACGACTCCGGGGCGAGACGTTCCGTTCATCCGGATGAAACATCCGTACCGCCTCATAACGGCTAACCCGCGGTTCCCGGGGATGGCTCGATTTGGTGCAAGGCTGGTGATCGTGTGGGCGCTCGGCTCGGACTTCGCGTGCTCTCGGTCTACGAGGGATTCTTCTCCGGGGGCGCCCGGATCGTGCACAGTGATGTGCTGCTGGGCCTGGTCGAGGGCGGACAGCAGTGGCACCGCGTGCTGAGTCTGCACGGTGAGGTCCACCGGGAAGCCACCACGCAGCGCATGGAGGACGACGCCTGCTACCGCGCCCTCACCGCCGGCGGCGTCGACGTCACCTCCCTGGGCCGTACCGCGGGCCTCGTGGACGGCGCGGTCGCGGCGTCGGTCTTCAGCGGGCCGGAGCTGGCCGACACCGCCCGGGCCATGGCCGGCGCGGACGTCATCCTGTCGCTGAAGGAGCAGCCGCTGGCGCTCCTCAACCAGGGCGGTCTGCCCCGGCGCCCGGTCGTGGTCTGCCTGCACCGGTCCGACCCGGAGAACCAGGGCCCGGCGCTGGACGAGCTCAGGACCGCCATCGCCGACGGCAAGGTCGTGGCCTGCGTGTGCTGCGCCGAGTCCACCCGGGACGCCTACGAGGCCGCCGGGATCCCCGGTGAGCTGCTGCACGTCATCCCGAACGGCGTCGACCTGCTCCGCTTCCGCCCGGACGCGGCAGTACGGCTCGCCTTCCGCGAGTCCCTCGGCATCCCCGCCGGCGCCCCCGTGGTCGTCTTCGCCGCCCGCTACGCCGGTATGAAGAACGTCCCGCTGTTCCTGCGGGCGGCGCGCGCGTGGCTGGCCCGCGAGGGCGGCGGGCACGTCGTCATGTGCGGGGCCGGGATGACCGATGACAACCCCGCGCTCTGGGCCGACCTGGAGATCGCCTTCGGCGCCGACCGGGCCGCCCTCGGCGACCGCGTCCACCTGCTCGGCGTGCGGCACGACATGGAGGCGGTCTACGCCGGTTCCGACGTGGTCGCCCTCACCTCCGTCTCCGGCGAGGCGGCGCCGCTCTGTCTCATCGAGGGCATGATGTGCGGCGCCGTACCGGTCACCACGGACGTCGGCGACAGCGCCTCGATCGTCGAGGGCCACGGCTTCGTGACCCCCTTCGACCCCGACGCGATCGCCTTCGCCTGGTCGGCGGCGGTGGCCGACCGGGAGACCTTCGCACCGGCACTGGCCGCGAGCCGCGAACGCTTCAGCCGCACCCGCATGATCGCCGCCTACGCCGACCTCCTCGCCCACGTCGCCGCCGACGTACGCGACGAACTGCGCCCGGGCGTCACCGGGCAGTAGTACCGGGTGGGTGGTGGACCGTTCGCGGACGGGCGGGCGGGCGCGGGTGCGGGTACCGGTCCCCGCGCCCGGGGCTGCGGGGCGAACGGGGCACCGCCCCGGCGGGGTGCGGGCCTGACCTGGGGAGCGCGTTTCGCGCCCCCTCGGGCGCCGGTCATCATACAGACCGCCGCACCCGTTTTCGGAGTACATGCGGCAATGATCCACGGGTGCCGTCCCGGTGTGCTGACATCGCATCAGCTACCGCCGCCCCACCCGAGGTTCACCCATCACCATGCGCACGAAGCTGGACGCGGCCTCCGGCGCTGCCGTCCTGATCACCGTCCTCGCCTTCTCCGCCACCGCCCCGCTCACCGCCTACGCCGCGGCGCCCGCGTTCGCGCTGGCGTTCGGCCGCAACGCCCTCGGCCTGTGCACCCTGGGCCCCGCCTTCCTGCTGGCCCGGCGCCGTGAGGTGCGGCGGGTGCTCAGCGGGGAACGCGCCCTGGTCCGCAGGGAGCAGCGCCGGGCGGTCCGGTTCGCACTGGGCGCGGGGACGGCACTGGCCGCTCACTTCGCCACCTTCATGACCGGCGCCCAGCTGACGAGCGTGGCGATGGCGACCGGGCTGGTGGCCACCCAGCCGGTGTGGCAGGCCCTCATCGCGACCGCGCAGGGCCGGCGCCCCTCCCGGGCCGCGTGGGCGGGGCTGGCGGTGTCGGTCACCGGCGCCGTGGTCGCGAGCGGCGCGGACCTCGGCACCGGCGCCCGAGCGGTGACCGGGGACGTCCTCGCCCTCGTCGGCGCTGTCGCGCTGGCCGGCTACACCGCGCTGAGCGAGGAGGCCCGGCCCGACGTCAGCACGCCGATGTACTCGGTGCTGTGCTTCTCGGTGTGCACCGTCGAGACGCTGCTGCTGTGCCTGGTCACCGGGACCGCGCCGGTCACCCTCACCGCGCACGCCTGGTGCGCCCTGCTGGGCCTGCTCCTGCTGCCGCAGCTCCTCGGCCTCTTCTCGCTGAACTTCGCCCTCGGCCGGGCCCCGGCCACCGCGGTCAGCGTGCTGCTCCTGTTGGAGGCGCCGGTGGCGGCGCTGGTGGCCTGGTTCTGGCTGGGGCAGCTGCCGACGGGGGCCGCCTGGCCCGGACTCTGCATGATCATGCTCGGGGTGGCCGTGGTCGTGATCGGGGACGCGCGGCGGGCCCCCTCCGTGCCGGACCTGCCGGGACAGCGCACGTCAGGCCCGCATCCGCTGCTGCGGCACCCGGTACTGACGGCGGCTCCGTCCGACGACGTCCACGCCGGGATCTGGCGCGACGCCCGGCTGGGCAGGCTCGCCGAGGCGGAGAGCGCCATCCGGCGCCTGGAGAACCACGCCGTCCGCGTGCACGGCGCCAAGTCGGCCGAGGCGACTCACTGGATCGAGGTACGCGCCCAGGTCGCCCACCTCACCGGCGACGGCCGCCTCGCCGTGCGCCTGTGGCTGAGCGCGGCCCGCTTCCACGCCGATCCGCCCCGGCCCGACGCCGTACGGACCCGGCTCTGCCTGGAGCGCGCCTTCACCGAATGGCAGCGGCTGCCCGACCGCGCCGCGCTGTGCGAACTGGCCCCGGCCCTGCGGCAGATGTACGCGGACCAGCCGGACGACCCGGGTGGCAGTCGCCGGTGGTCCGGTGGCATGACCGAGATCGACGCCCGTCTGGCCGCCCACGGCCCCACCCCCGCCCGCCACGAGTAGCCGTCCGCCGCGAAACCCCGTCCGCAGGCAGCCGGTCGCCGGCCCCCGGGCATGCCATGGTGCGGGGCCGTCGGTCCCCCTCCGAACCGACGGTCCCGCGCGGTGCCCGGCCGCTCGTGGCCACCCCCGCTAACGGGGCAGCACCACCACGTACGCCGCCGGGTCGCGGTCGGCCGCCGCCATCAGGGCCGTGCGGATCACCGCCGCCTGCTGCTCCGCCGACTCGCGGAGCTTGCGCGGGGTCACGTGCACCACCGTGATCCCGAGCCGCTCCAGGTGCTCGCGCTTGCGGGCGTACTCGGACCACAGGGCGTCCTCGTCCTGGCGCGGGGCGCGCATGTCCAGTTCGACGGCGACCGCCTGCTCGGGCCAGTAGGCGTCGAGGCCGCCGAGGTGCGGGCCGCCGGGCAGCCGCAGGTCCACGTTCCAGACCGGGTCGGGCAGGCCGTGCTCCTGGACCATCCGGTAGAGGCGGTCCTCCGCGATGGCCCGCCCCTCGGCGACGAGCGAGTCCACCGCGTCGCTCACGTGGGGGCGGGAGAGCAGCTTCGCCCGGGTCAGCTCCCGTACCACCGCGGCCGGTTCGCAGTGCCGGCCGCGCACCGCCTCGGTCAGCAGCCGGCGTACGGACTCGGCGTCGGTCAGGTCCGCGACCGCGTCCGCGAGGGCGCGCGGGACCGGGGCGACCGGCAGCCCCGTCACCGGCTCGGGGACCGGGAGGGCCGGCGTCCGCAGCACCCGGACGTAGGAGGTGGAGCGCAGCCGGCGCATGCGCGGGACCAGCACGTCGATGTGGTCCAGGGAGAGCAGGGGCGGGGTGGCGGAGAAGCCGTGCAGGGTCAGCGCCGCCAGGCCGGTGATCATCGCGTCCGCGTAGACGGGGCGGTGGGGGGAGTCGGGGGTCGGCTGGGCGGGGACGCCGGGGGCGGGCTGGCGCGCCGCGAACAGCAGCGCCCCGTGCAGGCGTTCCTCGCTGGTCGGCGGGCCGGGGTGGAGCATGACCACGCCCGGCAGGAGCTGTTGCCAGGGGCCGCCCGGCCGGCACTGTTCGGCGATCTCGGTGGCAGGGACGCCGTGGGAGCGGAGCTGGGCCGTGGTGAGCACCCGGCGGTGGACGTCGGAGAGGTGGCGCAGGGGGCGGGGGGAGAGCGGGGTGTTGTGCGTCATGGCCTCGGGATTCCCGGGGCCGGACCCGTCCTTAACCGGTGTTACACGTTCGTCGATGAATGCGGACAACACGGGACTAAAGGACGGGTGTTCGGATGCCGAAAGGGCGGCGAAAGCCCCTGGTCCGGATGGGTGGGAACCAGGGGTTACGGGCACGATTGACTGAATTGCGTAACGGCCACCGGGCGAGCAACCGTTGGCCAAGGGTCAGCTCTCGAAGGCGCCGGCGGCCCGTGCGTCGCACTCCTGTCCGCGCAGTGCGCGCGCCAGGTCGTCCCGGGCCTCCAGGACCAGCCGGCGCAGCGCCGGGGGCGCGTCCGCGTGCGCCGCGAGCCAGGCGTCCGTCGCCTCCAGCGTCTCCGGGCGGTCCTGGAGCGAGGGGTACAGGCCGCGCACCACGTCCATGCCGATCTGGATCGAACGCTCCTCCCAGACCCGCGCGATCGCCTCGAAGTACTTCTCGGCGTACGGCGCCAGCAGGTCCCGCCGGGACGGCTGGGCGAAGCCCGTGATGGTCGCCTCCACCAGCGCGTTGGACAGCGCCTGCGACTCCACGACCTGCGCCCAGGCCTGCGCCTTGACGGCAGCCGAGGGGCGGGCGGCCAGGCAGCGCACCTGGTGGCGCTTGCCGGAGGCGGTGTCGTCCCGGGCCAGTTCCGCGGCCAGCACCGACTCGTCGGCCGCGCCGTGCGCGGCGAGGGGTTCGAGGAACGCCCAGCGCAGCTCCTGGTCGACGTCGAGACCTTCGATCGTCGCCGTGCCGGCCAGCAGCTCCTGGAGCAGACGCAGGTCGGCCGGGTCCGCCGCCGTCGACGCGAAGAACCGAGCCCAGGCCAGCTGGTGCTCACTGCCCGGCGCCGCCTGCCGCAGCTCCCGCAGGGCGCCCTCGGCGAGCCGCCGCCCGGCCGCCTCCCGCCACCGCGGCGCCACGTAGTGCACCAGCGCGGACTCGGCCCACGCCTGGAGCATCTGGAGCACGCCGATGTCCGACTCGCGGCCCGCGAACCGCAGCACCAGGTCGATGAAGTCCCGTGCGGGCAGCAGCCCGTCCCGGGTCAGGTTCCACAGCGCCGACCAGCACAGGGCCCGCGCCAGCGGGTCGGTGAGGGCGCCCAGCCGGTCCCGGAGGGTGGCCAGCGAGGTGGCGTCGAAGCGGATCTTGCAGTACGTCAGGTCGTCGTCGTTGACCAGGACCAGCTCCGGTGCCTCGGCCCCGGCCAGGTCGGCGATCACCGTGCGCGGGCCGTCGACGTCCGCCTCGGCGTGCGCGTACCTCACCAGGGAGCCGTCCGTCACGCGGTACAGGCCGATCGCCACCCGGTGCGGACGCAGCTCGGGGTGCGACTCCGCCGCCTCCTGCACCACCGCCAGCTCGTCGATCCGCCCGTCGGGGGCCAGCAGCACCTGCGGGGTCAGCGCGTTCACGCCCGCCGTCTGCAGCCACTTGGCCGCCCAGGCGGTCATGTCCCGGCCGCTGGTCTCCTCCAGCACCGCCAGCAGGTCGCCGAGCCGGGTGTTGCCGTACGCGTGGCGCTCGAAGTAGCGGCGGGCGCCCTCCAGGAACGCGTCCTGGCCGGCGTACGCGACGAGTTGCTTCAGCACGCTCGCCCCCTTCGCGTACGTGATGCCGTCGAAGTTGAGCTTGGCGTCCTGGAGGTCGCGGATGTCGGCCGTGACCGGGTGCGTGGAGGGCAGCTGGTCGGCGCGGTACGCCCAGGCCTTGCGGCGGTTGGCGAAGGTGGTCCAGGCGTTCGTGAAGCGGGTCGCGCCGACGTTCGCGAAGGTGCCCATGAAGTCCGCGAAGGACTCCTTCAGCCACAGGTCGTCCCACCACGCCATGGTGACCAGGTCGCCGAACCACATGTGCGCCATCTCGTGCAGGATCACGTTGGCGCGGGCCTCGTACGACGCCTGGGTCACCTTGCCCCGGAAGATGTACTCCTCCCGGAAGGTCACCAGACCCGGGTTCTCCATCGCGCCCAGGTTGTACTCGGGCACGAACGCCTGGTCGTACTTCCCGAAGGGGTACGGGAAGTCGAAGTGGTCGTGGAAGAAGTCCAGGCCCTGCTTGGTGACCAGGAAGACGTCGTCGGTGTCGAAGTAGGGGGCGAGCCCCTTGCGGCACAGGGCGCCCAGCGGGATGTCGAGCACGGTGCCGTCGGGCAGCGTGCGCGTGTACGCGTCCGTCACGTAGTGGTATGGGCCCGCCACCACGCACGTGATGTACGTCGAGATCGGCTTGGTCTCCGCGAACCGCCAGACACCGTCGACGAGTTCACCGGCGCCGTTGCTCCACACCGGCCACCCCTCGGGCGCCCGCACCTCGAAGCGGAACGGCGCCTTGAGGTCCGGCTGCTCGAAGTTGGCGAAGACCCGGCGGGAGTCGGCCGGCTCGTACTGCGTGTAGAGGTAGACCTCGCCGTCCTCGGGGTCGACGAAGCGGTGCAGGCCCTCGCCGGTCCGGGAGTAGGCGCACTGCGCGTCCACCACCAGCTCGTTCTCCTCGGCCAGGTCCTGCAGGGCGATCCGGGTGCCGTCGAAGACCTCGCCCGGGTCCAGGTCCTTGCCGTTCAGGGTCACGGCGGTCACGCTCGGCGCGATCAGGTCGGCGAAGCTGGCCGCGCCCGGCTCGTTGCAGCGGAAGCGGATCGTGGTGACCGAGCGGAAGGTCCGCGGCTCGCCCGGGTCCCCGCCGACGGCGGACCGCACGTCCAGCGACACGTCGTAGCCGTCGACCGACAGCAGGGCGGCCCGCTCCCGGGCCTCGTCGCGGGACAGATTCTCACCGGGCACGGGCGGCACTCCCTCGTCGTCGGTACACGGCGTTGTCGGCACGCCGGAACAGCACCGATCCTGCCATGAGCACCTGACGGCGGGCACCCGGGAATGGGGTCGCCGGTGCCGGTGTTGCCGCTGGAAAAGGACCGCATTCCGAGGAGAACCATGTCCGAGACCGTGACCAGCTCAGGCAAGACCCCCGTCGACTTCTGGTTCGACCCGCTCTGCCCCTGGGCCTGGATGACCTCCCGCTGGGTGCTGGAGGTGGAGAAGGTCCGCGACATCGAGGTCCGCTGGCACATCATGAGCCTCGCGGTCCTCAACGAGCCCAAGCTGGACGAGCTGCCCGAGGAGTACCGCGAGCTGCTGGAGACCAAGGCCTGGAAGCCGATCCGGGTGGTCACCGCCGCCTGGCAGAAGCACGGCGACGACATCCTCGGCCCGCTCTACACCGCGCTCGGCACCCGCATCCACAACAACGGCGAGGGCCCGACGCTGGAGGCCATCGCGGGCGCCCTCGCGGACGTCGGCCTGCCCGCCGACCTGATCGACTACGCCGACCAGGAGGACTTCGAGTTCGACGCGCAGCTGCGCGCCTCCCACAAGGAGGGCATCGACAAGGTCGGCCAGGACGTCGGCACCCCGGTCATCGCGGTCCCCGGCCCCGACGGCGAGCAGATCGCCTTCTTCGGCCCGGTCGTCACCCCCGCCCCCAAGGGCGAGGAGGCGGCCCGCCTGTGGGACGGCACCGTCGCGGTCGCCTCCGTCCCCGGCTTCTACGAGATCAAGCGGACCCGCACCAAGGGTCCCGACTTCAGCAACCTGGTCTGACGTCCCGGAACGAAGGGGAGCCCCCGCGAGTCACGTCCTCGCGGGGGCTCCCCCCTTTGTGCCGCCCGCCCCGGTGAACGGTGAGAAGACGATCACGAGGCGGGACGCCCGGCCGCTCAGGGAGCGAGCAGCAGCACATCCGCCCGCGACCGCGCCGCCGCGTGCCGGCGGGCCACGTCCTGCCAGTCGACCACGGCCCACATGGCCTCGATGAAGTCGACCTTCTGGTTCCGGTACTGGAGATAGAAGGCGTGCTCCCAGGCGTCGAAGACCAGGATCGGCACCGAGCCCTGGCCGACGTTGCCCTGGTGGTCGTAGACCTGCTCGACGATCAGCCGGCCGCTCAGCGGCTCGTACGCGAGGACGCCCCAGCCGGAGCCCTGGGTGGTGGCCGCCGCCTTGGACAGCTGCGCCCGGAACGCGGCGAAGGAACCGAAGGACTCGGTGATCGCGTCGGCGAGTTCCCCGACGCCGTCCGCGGCCAGCGGCTCGCCGCCGCCGCCGTCACCCGTCATGTTCCGCCAGTAGATCGAGTGCAGGATGTGCCCGGAGAGGTGGAAGGCCAGGTTCTTCTCCAGGCCGTTGACAGCCCCCCAGCTTCCCTTGTCCCGTGCCTCGGCCAGCTGCTCCAGCGTGTCGTTGGCGCCCTTCACGTAGGCCGCGTGGTGCTTGTCGTGGTGGAGCTCGATGATCTCGGGGCTGATCACGGGCGCCAGCGCGGAGCAGTCGTAGGGCAGTTCAGGCAGCGTGTAGACGGGCATGGGCGTGGATCCCCTCCGGGCCTCTTATTGCAAAGAGCTTGCAACTACACGTTAGCAACAATAAGCCCGGTCCGGGCAACAGGAAGGCCCCCGCGTGTCGCACGCGGGGGCCTCGTGGTGGCGGGATTCAGCGCTCGGTGCGCCGACGCTGCCGCAGCGCGCCCACCGCCGCCAGCACGGCCGTCATCCCGCCCGTGTAGTACAGCTGCACGCGGGTGCCGGGCTCACGGGCCATCAGGACGAAGACCGCCGCCATGCCCGCCAGGGCCAGCCAGGTCAGGTACGGGAACGCCCACATGCGCACGACCAGCTTCTCGGGGGCCGTACGCGCCAGCCGGCGGCGCAGCAGCAGCTGGGAGACCGCGATGAAGACCCAGACGACCAGGATCACCCCGCCGATCATGTTCAGCAGCCAGGGGAAGACGTCGTCGGGGCGCCAGTAGCTGAGCACCACGCAGACGAACCCGAAGACGCAGGAGGTCAGGACGGCCACGCGCGGCACGCCCGACGACACCCGCGCCAGCGCCCGCGGGCCCTGGCCCCGGCGCACCAGCGAGTGGGCGATCCGCGAGGAGCCGTAGACGTTGGCGTTCATCGCGGAGAGCAGGGCGACCAGCACCACCACGTTCATCACCTGGCCGGCCCCCGGGATGCCCAGGTGGTCGAGGGCGGCGACGTACGGCCCCTTCGCCACGACCTCCTTCGAGTCCCAGGGGACCAGGGTGACGACGACGGCCATCGAGCCGACGTAGAAGAGGCCGATGCGCCACATGGCGGTGCGGACCGCGCTCGCCACGCCCCGCACCGGGTCCTCGGACTCCGCGGCCGCGATGGTGACCGTCTCCAGGCCGCCGTACGCGAAGACCGAGGCGAGCAGGCCGACGACCAGGCCCTCGCCGCCGTGCGGGAGGAAGTCGGTGAGGTTCGAGGCGCCGGGGGAGTCCGTGCCGGGCAGCACACCGGCCACGGCCAGCACCCCGAGGACGAGGAAGAGGACGATCGCGCCGACCTTCAGGGCGGCGAACCAGAACTCGAACTCGCCGAAGCTGCGCACCGCGGCCAGGTTCGTCACGCAGAAGACCACCATGAACAGGGCCACCCAGGCCCACTCCGGGGTGCCCGGCAGCCACCCCGTCACGATCTTCGCGGCGCCGATGCCCTCAAGGCCGACGGCCGTGCACAGCAGCACCCAGAACGACCAGCCCGCCGTGAACCCCGCCCACGGCCCGATCGCCCGCTCCGCGTGCGCCGAGAAGGACCCGGACGACGGGTACGCGGCCGACATCTCGCCCAGCATCCGCATCACCAGCATCACGAGGAGCCCGGAGACGGCGTAGGCGACGACCACCGACGGGCCCGCCGCGGCGATGGCGGACCCGGAACCCACGAACAGGCCCGCCCCGATGACGCCGCCCAGGGCGATCATCGACAGGTGGCGCTGTCTGAGGCCGTGGGAGAGCGGGACGTCGTCGTTCGGGGTGGGCGGCGGTGCGGTGACCGGGGTGCTGCGGTGCGGCATGGGCGCGGCTCGTCCAATGCGTGAGATGGGCAAAAACGCCCACAGTCTGGGCGGCCTCCCCGCCGCGGGGGGAGGCCGCCCACCATCCGGACCGGACCGTTACCGCGGGTGCTTACGCCGCTACGGGCGTGTAGTGCGAGGCGTCGCCCTGGATCGAGTAGCTCTCCTTGCCCTCGATGCCGACCGGGACGTCCCCGGCGAGGGTCACCCGGTGCAGCCGGCGCGGCAGGCCGTCGTAGTTGTCGATGGCGTAGTGCTGGGTGATCCGGTTGTCGAAGATGACGAGCTGGTTCGGCGACCAGCGGTGCCGCAGGATGTTCTCCGGACGGGTGACGTACGCCTGGAGCAGGTCGAGGATCCGGCGGGACTCGGACGGCGGGAGGCCGACCAGGCGCTGCGCGAACCCGCCGATGAACAGGCCGCGTTCCCCGGTCAGCGGGTGCACGCGGACCACCGGGTGGACCGTGCGGTAGGTGATCGACGTGAACTGGGCGCGCTGGGCGGCCTGCCGCTCGTCGATCTCCTCGTCGGCGACGGCGTAGTCGTAGTCGTTCGTGTGCTCCGCCCACAGGCCGTCCGCCAGCCGGCGCAGCGGCTCGGGCAGGTCCCGGTAGGCGGCGGCCGAGCTGGCGATCAGGGTCTCGCCGCCGTACGGCGGGACCGTGATCGAGCGCAGGGTGGTGGCCTGGGGCGGGTTGAGGACGAAGGTCACGTCGGTGTGCCAGTGGTTGGCGGCCCGGCCGCGTTCGCTGTCCACCGGCAGCACGTTCGGGACGCCGTCGACGGAGGACACCGTCGGGTGGGCGGTGGTGACCTCGCCGAAGGTGCGGACGAACGCCTGGTGGCTGTCGTCGTCGAGGTTCACGTCGTCGAAGACGAGCGCCTTGTGGGTGCTGAGGGCCTCGCGGACGGCCGCCGCGGTCTCCGCGTCGAGGGGCCGGGAGATGTCGACGCCGGAGACCCGGGCGCCGATGTTCGCGGTGATCTTGGTGATCTCCAGGGACATGACGGTTCCTTTCAGACGAGCGCGGGGCTGGTGGTGTACTGGTTGGCGGGGCGCGGGAGGCCGTAGCGCTCCCGCAGGGTCCGGCGCGGTCCGTACTCCTCGCGCAGCAGGCCGCGGGCGCGCAGGACCGGTACGACGTGGTCCACGAAGGTCTCCAGGCCGGAGGGCAGCACCGGCGGCATGATGTTGAAGCCGTCGGCGGCCCCCTGGGTGAACCAGGTCTCGATGGCGTCGGCGACCTGCTCCGGTGTCCCGGGGAAGGTCAGATGGCCACGGCCGCCGCCGAGCCGACCGATCAGCCGCCGCACGGTGAGCCGCTCGCGCCGGGCCAGCTCGACCACCAGGGTGTACCGGCTCCTGGCACCCTCGATGGCGTCCTCCGGCGGCAGCTCGGCGGGCAGCTCCCGGTCCAGTTCCAGGGTTCCGGCGGGCAGGTGCAGGAGCCGCTCCAGGTTGGCCACGCCGTGCCGGTGCACGATGTGGTCCTCCAGGAGCTGTTCGAGCTGCCGCGCCTCGGCCTCCGTCGAGCCGATCACCGGGACGATGCCGGGCAGCACCTTGATGTGGCCGGGGTCGCGGCCGACCGCGGCCGTCCGGGCCTTCAGGTCGCTGGCGAAGGCGCGCGCGTCCTCGATGGTCTGCTGCGCGGTGAACACCGCCTCCGCGTACCGGGCCGCGAACGCCTTGCCGTCCTCGCTGGACCCCGCCTGCACGAGCAGCGGGTAGCCCTGCGGGGAGCGCGGCACGTTGAGGGCGCCCTCGACACCGAAGTACGGCCCCCGGTGCCGGGGCGGGTGGATCTTCGCGTCGTCACCCCAGACCCCGGACGCCTTGTCGGCGACGATCGCGTCGTCCTCCCAGCTGTCCCAGAGCTTCAGCGCGACGTCGAGGAACTCGGCGGCCCGCGCGTACCGTTGCGCGTGCGCGGGCTCCTCGGTGATCCCGAAGTTGCGGGCCGCCTCGGCGCCCGCCGTGGTGACGATGTTCCAGCCCGCCCGGCCGCCGCTGATGATGTCGAGGGACGCGAACCTGCGGGCCAGGTTGTAGGGGGAGTTGTAGGAGGTGGAGGCGGTCGCGATCAGGCCGATGTGCTCGGTGGCCGTCGCCAGCGCGGTGAGCAGGGTCAGCGGTTCCAGGGCCCCGGCCGGCCGCTGGGCGACGCTGCCCCACAGATGCGGTCCGTCGGCGAGGAAGAGCGAGTCGAAGGTGCCGCGCTCGGCGGCCCGGGCCAGCCGCACGTAGTGCGCGAGGTCGACGTGCGCGTGCGGGTCGCTCTCCGGCAGACGCCAGGAGGCCTCGTGGTGACCGGTGTTCATGAGGAAGGCGTTGAGGTGGAGCGTGCGGGTCATGCGGGGTCCTCCGTGACACCGAGGGCGGCGAGCAGGCGGGTGCGGTACTCGTCCCGCGGGCGGGTGTGATCGATGGCCAGGTCGACGCCGATCCGGCCCTTCTCCAGGACCAGGACGCGGTCCGCGAGGACGATCGCCTCGTCGACGTCGTGGGTGACGAGCAGGACCGACGGGCGGTGCCGTTTCCACAGCTCGCGCAGCAGGTGGTGCATCCTGATCCGGGTGAGCGCGTCCAGCGCCCCGAACGGCTCGTCGGCGAGGAGCAGTTCGGGCTCGCGGACCAGCGAGCGGGCGAGCGCGGCACGCTGGGCCTCACCGCCGGACAGCTCGCCCGGCCAGGCCCGCTCCCGGCCGCCGAGGCCGACCTCCTCCAGCGCGGCGCGCCCCTTGTCGTACGCGTCCCTGCCGTCGAGACCCAGGACCACGTTGTCCAGCACCCGGCGCCAGGGCAGCAGCCGGGAGTCCTGGAAGACCACCGAGACCCGCTCGGGGGCGGTGAGCCGGCCGCTGCCGGTGACGCCGTGGTCGAGTCCGGCGACCGCCCGCAGCAGGGTGCTCTTGCCGGAGCCGCTGTGCCCCAGCAGTGCGGTGAACTGCCCGGCCGGCACGTCCAGATCGATGCCGTCCAGGACCGTACGGTCGCCGAACGACCTGCTCAGTCCCCGGAGCCGGACGGCGGGGCGGGTCAGCTGCTCAGTGTGCGGCGCCATGACAGCACCCTCCGTTCGACGAGTCGGACCACGGAGTCGGAGACCAGGCCGAAGACGCCGTAGATCAGCAGACCGACGAGGATGATGTCGCTGCGCCCGTAGTTCTGGGCCTGGAACATCATGTAGCCGAGGCCGCTGGTGGCGTTGATCTGCTCCAGGACGACCAGGCCCAGCCAGGAGCCGGTGACGCCGAGTCGGAGTCCCACGAAGAATCCGGGCAGCGCGCCGGGGATCACGATCTGTCGCACGAACTGGAACCTGGACAGGTCCAGCACCTCGGCGAGTTCGACGTAGCGGCTGTCGATGGCGGACAGCGCGGCATGGGTGTTCAGGTAGACCGGGATGTAGACGACGATCGCGATGATGGCGATCTTGAAGGTCTCGCCGATGCCCAGCCAGAGGATGAACAGCGGGATCAGTCCGAGGGTGGGGATCGCCCGGTTGATCTGCACGGTCCCGTCGATCAGCGCCTCGCCGGTCCGGGTGAGCCCGGAGACCAGGGCCAGCAGCACCCCGGCGGCCAGCCCGATCACGAAGCCGTACCCGGCGCGCTCGACCGAGGTCAGGATGTCGGTGCGCAGCGTCCCGCCGGTCCACAGGCGGACGGCGGTGTCCAGGACCGTCCAGGGCGCCGGGATCGCGCTCGTGTCCAGTCGCCCGGCGGCGGAGGCGATCGCCCACGCGGCCACCAGGACCAGGGGGCCGGCCAGCCGGGCGGCGGGCAGCCGTCGGCCGGGGGACAGGCGGCGCCGCGGGCGGACCCGGTGGGCCTCGTCGTCCTCGGCGACGGGAACCGGCACGGTGCCGGTGGTCACGGCGGTCATTTGCGGTACTCCTCCGGTACGGCCTTCGCGGCGAGGCCCTCGAAGCGGTGGTCGAAGAGCGAGGAGACGTCGGTCTTCTTCACGAAGCCGCCCTGGGCCAGCAGGTCGGCGGTCTCCTGCTCCCACTTGATCGCCTCGTCCCAGCTCGGCGGGAACAGCGGCTTGTTGGCGAGCCTGGTGATGCCCCGGGCCTGGGCGAGGGTCAGGTTCTGGGTCTTGACGTAGAACTCCTCGTTCCAGACGTCCGGGTGCTCCCACTGCCAGACCTGGCCCCTGGCCCACTGCGGGATGTACGCGGCGATCGCGGCGGCCTTCGCCGGGTCGGCGAGGACCGCCTGCGGCGCCCACAGCAGGTTCAGCAGGTCGACGACGTCCGTGGTGATCGTGCGGGCGCCCTTCGCGCCGTACTGCTGGAGGTAGGCGGGCACCTGGGTGTTGGCCAGCGGCGCCACGTCCACCTGACCGGACTGCAGGGCGGTGAGGAACTGGTTGCTGGTCAGTGGCACCAGCCGCACGTCGTCGTACGAGAGCCCGGCCTCCTTCAACGCCCGCAGCAGGACGACGCCCTGGGCCTGCCCCTGCGAGAACGCGAGCTTCTTGCTCTTGAAATCGGCGACCGTGTGAATGTCGCTGCCGGGCTTGGTGGCGAACAGGTAGTTCGGCTTACGGGTGATGTCGATCGCCACGATCTTCGCCGCGAAACCCTGGAACTGCGCCTGGATCGGCGGAATGCCCGCGTTGTTCGCGAGGTCCAGCGACTTCGCACGGAACGCGTTGATGACATCGGGACCGGCGCCGATGTTCAGCCAGCTCGACACCGTGAACGGCAGTTTCGGCAGCTTCGCCAGCTTGAACTGCAGCTGCTGCTGGCCCAGATAGGAGGCGATCTTCAGGCTGGTGCCGGCCGGCACCTTGGCGGCCAGCGGAGCGGTGGAGGCGGTCGCGGAGTCGGCGGCGGCACTGCCGCCCGCGCAGCCGCTCAGCCCGGCCACGGCCGCCGAGGCGCCGAGCAGTGAGGTGAGGAAGACCCGGCGGTCGACGCCGGACGGGGACGCAGAAGGCATGGGAGTACTCCGGGGAGAAAAGCGGCGGAAAGGCAGCGTGAATGGCCGGCGACGAAGGGCCGGAAACAGAAGTGTCACGCGGGGAAACGCGCGCCTTGGGCGCGCCAAGACGTCAGCAACAAAGAGTGCGACAGGTCATGAGAAAGATGTTCCTTGCCGTGCGCGACGACTGTCAATATTCCGAGTTTCTGAATTAAATAAGCTCTGGTGACGCGTTCAACGGGTCCCGGTACAGCACGTCGAGGACCACCGAACCGCCCGCGACCGCCAGCACGCCGGCCCCGAAACTGGTCGGCGCCACGGGCGCCCGCCGCGGCCCGACCGCCTCCCGCAGCGCGGCCAGGCAGTCCTCCCGGTACAGCGCGCCCACCTCGGTGACGACCACGCTCTCCGGGTTGAGGACGTCGAGCAGCAGCGCCGCCGCCCGCCCGGTCAGCCGCGCCCGCTCCACCAGCAGCCGTACCGCCACCGGGTCACCGGCCCGTGCCGCCGCGAGGACGTCCATCGGATTGCCGGCGTCGACGAGGCCGGCGGCCCGCGCCCGCCGGACCAGCGTCCGCTCGCCCAACTCCACCTGGAGACAGCCGGTCCGACCGCAGGCGCAGGGCTCGGTGCCGCCCGGCACCGGGAGGTGGGCGATCGTGCCCGCCTGCGAGCGCGGACCGTGGTGCACCTCGTCGCCGGTGGCGAACGCCGCGTCGACCACGTTCCCGACGAACAGGTGCAGCACGCTCCGGCTGCCCCGGGCCCGCCCGAACAGCCGCTCGCCGTTGACCAACGCCCGTGCGTGCCCGTCCACATGGACCGGCAGCCCGGTGCCCGCGCCGAGCAGCTCGCGCACCGGCACCTCCCGCCAGCCCAGCAGCGGGTGCTCGACCACGGTCCCGGAGTCCCGGTCCACCCAGCCGCCGACGGCGACCCCGACGCCCAGCGGCCTGCTGCCGGGCACCTCGTCGAGGAGCGCGGCCAGCCCGGCGGCGGCCCGCGCCAGCACGGCCCGCGGCTCGGTGCGGCCCGCGTGCTTCAACTCCCGCCGTACGACGACCCGGCCGCGCAGGTCGAGCAGTGCGACCGTGGTGTACGGCACGGCCACGTGCACGCCGCCGACCACGAACCGCGAGTCGTCCAGGTCGACCGGGACGTGCGGCCGGCCCACCCCTCTGACGCGCTGCGGTGCCTCCGTCTCCCGGATCAGGCCGAGTTCGGTGAAGCGGGCGCAGTAGTCGGTGACGGAGGCCGGGGACAGCCCGGTCAGCCGGGCGATGGTGGAGCGGGCGACCGGCCCGTGCTCCAGCACCGACCTGAGCACCACACTGGCGCTGCCGCGCCGGCGGTCACGGGGCGGGGAGGCAGGCGGGGGCGGAGCGGTACGGGGCATGGGGAAACCGTCCTCGGGAACGGGGCCGACACGTCTCGGGGTGCGAGGCGCGCCGGACCGGTCTCCCGCGGCGCGGCCTCAGGCCGGACGGCGACAGGTGGCAGCCCCTTGCCGTCGCAGGTCGACGTAGCGACGCGACGTGAGGTTCAGGGACTGGGCGACCATGTCCCGAAGAGTAGGCCAGGGAGCGGGAATCCCACCAGACCGCTAGGGTTCGATTGGGGGAACTCCACAGGCCTGTTCAACGCCGTTGACGTGACTGAAACATCTCTGCCTCAGTGATCGGCGTCACCCCGGACCCGGTGTAACCCACACCCTTTGTGGGGAGCCCACCAAGCGTCACTTCCGGCCTTTGTCGACCGCTGACGTGTTCGGCTCGGACGGGGCCGGGATAGCGTCACGGTGTCCGTCCCTGTCCTGCCCCGTCCCTCGCCGACCTCACCCCCGCGGAGACCCCATGAGCACCGCCGCCGCGTCCGCCCGTACCGGCACCGTCCTCGCCGACCTCCTGCCCGCGTCCCGGGTGCGCGACGCCGCCCTCGTGGTCGGCGGCGCCGCCCTCACCGGCCTCGCCGCGCAGCTCGCCGTGCCGGTCCCGGGCTCCCCGGTCCCGGTGACCGGCCAGACGTTCGCCGCCCTGCTGGTCGGCACCGGCCTGGGCGCCCGCCGCGGGGTGGCCTCCCTCGCGCTGTACGCGGCCGCGGGCCTGGTGGGCGTGCCGTGGTTCGCGGGCGGCACCTCCGGCCTCTCCGTCTCCTTCGGCTACATCCTGGGCATGATCCTCGCCTCCGCGATCGTCGGCGCCCTGGCCCGGCGCGGCGCCGACCGCGGCGTGCTGCGCATGGCGGGCACGATGGTGCTCGGCGAGGCGGTCATCTACGCGATCGGCGTGCCGTACCTGGCCTACGCCGCCGGCATCTCCGCGTCCGCGGCGATCGCGGCCGGCCTCACCCCGTTCCTGATCGGCGACGCGCTCAAGGCGGCCCTGGCGATGGGCGCGCTGCCCACGGCATGGAAGCTGGCCGACAAGCGCTGACACGCCTACGGCGCGGCGGGGCGCCGGGGGGGCAGGCCCCCCCCGGCCCCCGGGTGCGGGCCGGGGCCCCGCCCGGGGGGGGGGGGCCCCCCCCCCGGCCTGGGGGGCCCCCCCCCCCCCCCCCCCCGCGCGGGGGGGGGGGGGGGCGGGGGGCCCCCCCCCCCCCCGCGCCCCGCTGTTCCTGCCGAACCGCTCCGGCGCGGGCGGGAACCCGCCGCCCGGGCCCCGCCCCTCGCGGGGCCCGGCCCCCGCACTGCCCCACGTTCGGTGCCATGTCACACTCGTGCCATGCGCGTGTATCTCGGCTCCGACCATGCGGGCTTCGAACTCAAGAACCACCTCGTCGAGTGGCTGAAGGCGGCGGGCCACGACCCCGTGGACTGCGGCCCCCACATCTACGACGCCCAGGACGACTACCCGCCGTTCTGCCTCCGCGCGGCCGAGCGGACGGCGGCGGACCCCGAGTCCCTCGGCGTCGTGATCGGCGGCTCCGGCAACGGCGAGCAGATCGCCGCGAACAAGGTCAAGGGCGTCCGCTCGGCCCTCGCCTGGAGCGAGGAGACCGCGTCGCTCGGCCGGCAGCACAACAACGCGAACGTCGTCGCGGTGGGCGCGCGCATGCACACGCAGGACGAGGCGACGAAGTTCGTCGAGACGTTCCTGAACACGCCGTTCTCCGAGGAGGAGCGCCACATCCGCCGCATCGACATGCTGGCGGAGTACGAGAAGACGGGCGCCCTCCCTCCGATCCCCCCACACCACCCCCAGCCGTAGCCCCCCCACCCACCGGGCTCCTGCACCGGGCCCCCGGCACCCGGCCCCCTCGTCCTCGCCTCTCGGCCGACCGAGTCGGTGGGTGGGCGGAAAGGAATAGCGGCTCGTGCCAGAAGGGCACACGATCCACCGGCTGGCGCTGGACTACGGCCGTCTCACCGGCCCCGTCCGCGCCAGCAGCCCGCAGGGCAAGTTCTCCGACGCCGCGAGCCTCGTCGACGGCACCCCCCTCACCCGCACCGAGGCGCACGGCAAACACCTCTTCCTCGGCTTCCGCGACAGCGACTGGGTGCACATCCACCTCGGCCTCTTCGGCAAGGTCACCTTCGGCGCCGTCCCCGCGCCCCCGGCCGCCGACACGGTCCGGCTGCGCCTCACCGACGCCACCTCCTACGTCGACCTGCGCGGCCCCACCACCTGCGCCCTGATCAACGACGCGGAGAAGGCGGCCGTACACGCCCGGCTCGGCCCCGACCCGCTCCGCGACGACGCCGACCTGGCCCTCGCGTACCGGAGGATCTCCCGGAGCCGCACCACCGTCGCCGCGCTGCTCATGGACCAGAAGGTCGTCGCGGGCGTCGGCAACGTCTACCGCGCCGAGGTGCTGTTCCGGCAGCGCATCGACCCCTACCGCGCCGGCCGGGACGTCACCCCGGCCGAGTGGGACGCCGTCTGGGGCGATCTCGTCGCCCTCATGCACGAGGGGGTCCGCAACAACCGGATCGACACCGTCCGGCCCGAGCACACCCCGGAGGCGATGGGCCGCCCGCCGCGCGTCGACGACCACGGCGGAGAGGTGTACGTCTACCGCCGGGCCACCCTGCCCTGCCACCTCTGCGGAACCGAGATCCGCACCGCCGACCTCGCGTCCCGCAACCTCTTCTGGTGCCCCGGCTGCCAGCGGAGCTGACCGCCGCCCCGAGAGGCTGTCCGGCGGATCATGCCGCAGACGCGGGGTCTGGGGCGCCCTCCCCACTGCCCGAAAGGCGTGGGGGGACCCCCCAGCGGCGTTGTCGTCGGTCCCCGACGTCCCCCAGCCTCCGGCCGGGAGGTGCCCCCACCGCGTCGCCCGCCGCGGCAGCGGCTGATCGGCCACGGCTCCTCCGCCGTGCAGCCGGACGCCCCAGACCCCACTCACCTCGGCCGACGAGTCACCGTTGCCTTCCCTGCGACCTGATCCGCCGGACAGCCCCTCGGGCGACCGCGCGTCAGAAACCGTGCGGCAGCCACGGCAGCACCGGTGACCCGAACGCCACCGACGCCTCCGCCAGCGCCCCCGCCCGCAGCTCCCGCACCCGCCCGGCCCGCGCCAGCGACAGCAGGGAGACGCCGCCGAGGTACACCGTCCCCAACTCCCGTACGGACAGCGCGAGGTCGGCCGCGTCGGCCGTACGCTCGCAGGAGGCGCCCTTGGCGTCCCCGGTGAGCCGCCAACGCCCCGCGTTCCAGGGGCAGAAGGCGTCGGCCACCTCCAGCACCACGTCCACCGGCGCCTGGTACGTACGCGCCGCGAGCGCCGCGCCGACGTCGACGAGCCGCACGTACCCCATGTCCCGCACCCGGGTACGGCAGCGCCGGATGTCGGAGACCAGGTACTGCCAGGCGTCGTCGACCGGCCGCCTGCGCACCACCAGCGTCGTCATCAGGTCGATGCCGAACAGGAACCGCCACAGCGCCGCGTCGGTCGCCGGATCGAGCGCGGCCAGCTCCTCCAGCGTCACCGTGCCGTCGTGCCCGCCCGCCCCCCAGCCCAGCTTCGTACGGAACCGGGCGAACCCGGTGACCTCCCCGTCCCGCTCGGCGACCACGCACTGCAGCGCCGACGCCCCGTCCCGCTCGCTCTCCGGGTCCAGCAGCCCCGCCCGCTCCCAGCCGGGCTGCCGGACCAGCATCCCGGGGCGCAGCGGCACGGTGCGCGCGTACACCGCCTCGCACTCGGCGAGCACCTCGGCCGGCCCGGCGTACCGCAGCCGTACGGCGTCGGTGCCGGCCGGCACGTCCAGCGTCACCCGGCTCGTGTCGATGTCGGCGAGCAGCTGGTGGGTCGCGGCGCCGTACCCGAAGCGGCCGTAGATCGCCGGCTCGGAGGCGGTGAGCACGGCGAGCGGCTCGCCCCACTCCCGCAGGTCGTCCAGCTGGCGCCGCATCATCGACGTCAGCACCCCGCGCCGCCGGTGCGTCGCGGACACACTCACCATGGTGATGCCCGCCGTGGGCAGCACGGCACCGCCCGGCACGGTCATCCGGAAACGGAACGCCCCGCTCGTGCCGACGAGTTCGGGCCCGTCCCACACGGCCAGCGCACGCTCGGTCTCGGTGAGGGACCGGTCCAGCTCGCGTTCCCCGGCCGAGGCCGGACCGGCCCCGAAGGCCCGCACCAGGTGGTCCCACCACCCGTCGAACTCCTCGCTACGCAGGACTTTCACGTCGGTCGGGTGTTCGGTCGTCATGCGCCATGCCTACCAGGGCATTGCAGGACGAGCCAGCGAATTTCTCCCGGACGGCGACGCGAGGCCTTCCGGTGAAGTTCACTGTGAAGTCGCACCTGAAGTTGAGTCTCGGACGGGGGACAAGTGGGACCTCCCGTGCCAAGCAGCTGGTCCGATGGATAGGGTCCCGAACTGATGGCAGCAGACGGAGAGCGGCGCGGGAAGGCCGAGACGCTGACGGCCCGGTGGAAGATGCAGTGGCACCGGGCCCGCGTCGGCGTGCGCAGAAGCGCCGTGGACTACTTCCGCGGCGACGGCTCCGACTGGATCGCCCTCGCCGGACTGCTCCTGACCATCCCGGTCCTCGCGGCCATGACCCTCGCCAACTCCGTGTGGTTCTCCCCGGCCACGCTGGTCCTGCCGATCATCGCGGGCGGTCTGCTGCTGCGCCCGGCGAGCCTGCTCGGCCTGTACGCGGCCGCGGCGACGGCCCTGATCGTGGAGTCGGTACGGCTGGGCCCCTACACGGAGGGCCCCTCGCGGGTCACTCCCGGAGTGGTCCTGACCGTGGCCGCCTGCGGTTTCTTCGGACTGCTCACCGCACAGTTCCGCAGCCGCGTCGGCGTGCCCTGGCGGCGCGGCGGCACCATGCTCTTCGACCTGCGCGAACGCATCCGGGTGCAGAGCAAGCTGCCGAAGCTGCCGCCGGGCTGGCACCGCGAGATGGCCCTGCGGCCGGCCGGCGGGCAGTCCTTCTCCGGTGACTTCGTGGTCGCGGCCCGTACGAACAACGGCCGCACCATGGAGGTCGTCCTCACGGACGTCTCCGGCAAGGGCATGGACGCCGCGTCCCGGGCGCTGCTGCTCTCCGGCGCGTTCGGCGGCCTGCTGGGCTCCCTGCCCCCGCACGCCTTCCTCCCGGCCGCCAACGGCTACCTGCTCCGCCAGGACTGGGACGAGGGCTTCGCGACCTCCATCCACCTGGTCCTCGACCTCGACTCCGGCGACTACGAGCTGTACTCCGCGGGCCACCCGCCGGGGCTCCAGCTCAGCGCGGGCAGCGGCCGCTGGGAGGAGAAGGCCGCGGAGGGCCCGCTCCTCGGCGTGTACGACGGCGCCCAGTTCGACTCCGTCAAGGGCTCCCTGCGCCCCGGAGACGTCCTGATGCTCTTCACGGACGGCCTGGTGGAGACGTCCGACCGGGACATCGTGGAGGGCATCGACCGCCTGACGGGCGAGGCCGACCGCTATGTCGCCGGCGGCTTCCACGGCGCGGCCTGGCACCTGATCGAGGCGGTCGCCAAGGACGTCAACGACGACCGGGCCCTGCTGCTGATCTGCCGCGAGGCCGCGAGATGACCGCGCCCCGCCTCTCCCTCCCCGAGGTCGAGAAACTCGCCCGGGCCGCCCACGCCGGTCAGACCGACAAGGCGGGCCGCCCCTACGCCGAGCACCTGGCGGCCGTGGCCGACGGGGTCCGGGCCCGCGGCGGGGACGACGACCAGATCGCCGCCGCCTGGCTGCACGACTCCGTCGAGGACGACGCCCTGACCGAGCGGTGGCTGGCGGCCGCGCCGCTGAGCGACCGCACGAAAGCCGTCGTACTCGCCCTCACCAGGCGTCCGGGCGAGCCGCCCGAGTCGTACGCCGACCGTATCCTCGGCACCCCGGGCGCACTGCTCGTCAAGGAGGCCGACCTCGCGCACAACGCCGACCCCGGGCGGCTCGCCGTACTGGACGAGGCCACCCGGGAACGGCTGACCGAGAAGTACGCCCGGATGCGCGCCCTCCTCGGTCTCCCGGCGTAGCGCCCGTCAGGCGTTGACCGGCTCCCGGCCGCCCCGGCTCTGCTCGTTCCGCCGGCCCTGACGCCCCCGCTCCCGGGCCGCCTCCACCGCGTCGCGCCGGAACGCCCAGTCCATCCGCGGCTCCATGGCGAACCGGAACACCCGCCGGACCGGGCCGGTGCACAGCAGCGTCACCCCCGCCCCGGCGACCGCGGTGACGAGGATCTCGCCGAGCGGCCCGTGCAGCCACCCCGCGTCGAACCAGCCCTCGTCGACGGCGTACTTCACGACGAAACCGTGCAGCAGGTAGCCGTAGAGCGTGCCGGCGCCCAGGGCCGTGCACCACATCCGCCGGCCCGGTACCCAGGAGAGGAAACAGGCGGTCAGCAGCAGCGAGCAGCCGAACAGGGCGAGCACCATCACCGGCCCGCACCACCACGGCGCGCCCAGCTCCTGCGCCGAGTCACGGTGGTAGAACCACCCGGTGTTCATGCGCGGCACCGACCACCACGCGAACACCAGCGCGGCGGCGAACACCGGCACCGCGGCGATCCGCACCGGCCACCGGCGCACCAGCCGGAAGTGCTCGGGCCGCAGGCACAGACCGAGCACGAAGTAGGGCAGGAACTGCAGCACCCGCTGGAGGTCCAGGTCGTCACCGATGCTGGGGGAGACGGACGCCAGCATCGCGACGACGAAGGCGAGGGGGAGGGGGTGGCGGACGGTCCGCCAGATCGGGGTGGTCAGCCGCCAGACGAACAGGGCGCACAGGAACCAGGTCAGGTACCAGGGGTCGAGCAGGCTGATGTCCTGGTCGGCGGCGCCGCCGACGTGGCGCTGGAAGAGGGAGTAGCCCGTCTCGAACAGGACGTACGGCACCACGACGCCGGTGACCAGCTTCTTCACCCGGTCCGGGCGCATGTCGAAGTTCCGCGAGAAGTAGCCGGAGATGATGATGAACGCCGGCATGTGGAACGCGTAGACGACGGTGTACATCGCCTCCAGGACGCGGCTGTCGCCCTTCAGCGGCTCCCACGAGTGACCCATCGCGACCAGCACGATCGCCAGGTACTTGGCGTTGTCGAAGAACGCGTCGCGGGGTCTGCCGGTCGGCGGCGGGGCCGGGAGGCGCGGTGTTCGGTTCTGGCCGGGGGACGTGGCGGCATCAGACATCTGAGGCACCCTAGCGGCGCCTGTGCGATTTCGTAAAACCACTGACGCGAATCCTGCTTATGCCCGACGACTGTCCTTGAAACGCCGAATGATTCAAGGAGTTCGACGCCGATACCTATGCCGTTCCATCCCGCACTTACATCCGTGATGTCCCCGTTCATCCCGATGAAACGGCGCATAATGGGCTGTTGTGGACCGTCCTTGCCCCGTCTGTGACAACGATTCGAATTACCTGCGCACAGGTTGTGTGGACAGTGAATGCAAGGTCGTCAATTGCCGTGCGCCCAGCGGTGGATGGGCCCTCGAATTCCCGTGCGAGCGGTTGTCGGAGTGGGGCCTGTTGTCCACGTTGTGTCACGAGCCGCATAGTGCGGCCGGGTTGGTGGCACGATGGATCTGGCGGGGGTGCGGGGCCGTACCCCTGGGCCGGGAGAGCGGACCGACCGAGGGTGTGATCAGTTGTGGCCATTTCACTGTCTGTGGTGCTGCTGTTGGCGATCGTCCTGGTAGTGCTGATGAGAGGGGGCAGCATCAAGGCGGGCCCCGCCATCGTCGCCGTGCTCTTCGGCTTCTTCCTCGCCTCGACCGGGATGGCCCCGTCCATCCAGCGCTTCCTCGACTCGCTGGCGCAGACCATAAACTCGATCAACTTCTGATCCCGCGCGACGGACCGCTCCCTGGGCGCGCGGAGGGCCCGGGGAGCGGGTGGACCCACCCTCACACCTGGGCCTTCGGCGTACAGGGCGGGCGACGGGAATGTGACCCGTCGGGCGCCATGTGATCTACGGCTCGCCCCGCTCGGGGACGCACGTCATGCTGTGCGCCGGCACGACGGGTTCGCCCGGCAGCGGATCGATTCCACGGACGCGTACGGCCCCGACATCGGTGGCGACGGGGGACCGGGGCGGGAGCGGCATCAGGGGAGCCACGCACCTCGGTCGATGACGAGTCCCGCAGTTGCAGCCAGGAAGCAAGGGGCCGCGCAAGGGCGCGAGGGGGGCGCGGCGGGCTGATCGGAGCCCCCGGAAACGATCGGGGCCAGGTGGAGGAGACGTCCTCCGACCTGGCCCTGAGTCGTACAGAGCGGGCGACGGGAATCGAACCCGCGTAGCTAGTTTGGAAGACTAGGGCTCTACCATTGAGCTACGCCCGCACACCACGCGCCGCAGGTCGGTGACCGCGGCACAGGAGGCATCGTAGCGGGTCGCCCGGTGCCGAGGCCAACAGGTCGTGCGGTGGGGATGCGCGCCCGGCGCGGGTGGACAATGCGGCCGACGCGGGCGGCCCGGGCATGTACCCTACGTGTCGCACGGAAACGGGGTGTGGCGCAGCTTGGTAGCGCGTCCGCTTTGGGAGCGGAAGGCCGTGGGTTCAAATCCCGCCACCCCGACCACCACCTGACGGCGTCCGTCTTGATCGCCTTTTGGGGCGCTGAGCGGCTGCGGTTACTATGCAAGCTGCGCGCCCGTGTGTCCCGGCCCGCCAGACGGCGGCCTACGAACTCCTCCGGGCGGCGAAACTCCGCCGGGCCCCTCTGGCGCCGGCAGAACCCAAGAAGTCAGCCACAAGGAGACCGAACCGTGAAGAGCGCCGTGGAGACCCTGAACCCGACCCGGGTTCGGCTCACTGTCGAGGTGCCCTTCGAGGAGCTCAAGGACAGCCTCGACGCGGCGTACAAGAAGATCAACCAGCAGGTCACGGTGAAGGGCTTCCGCAAGGGCAAGATCCCGGCCCGCGTCATCGACCAGCGGTTCGGCCGCGGTGCGGTCCTGGAGGAGGCCGTCAACGACGCGCTTCCGAAGTTCTACACCGACGCGGTCAACGAGGCCGAGCTGAGCCCCCTGGGCCAGCCCGACGTCGACATCACCGAGCTGAAGGACGGCGACACGCTGAACTTCACCGCCGAGGTCGACGTCCGCCCCGCCCTCGAGATCCCGGACTACACCGGCATCGAGGTCGAGGTCGACGCCGTCGAGGTGACCGACGAGGACGTCGAGAAGTCCGTGGAGCAGCTCCGCGAGCGCTTCGCCTCGACCTCTCCCGTCGAGCGCCCCGCCGAGGACGGCGACGTCGTCACCATCGACCTGGAGGCCAAGGTCGACGGCGAGGTGCTGGAGGACGGCATCGCCAACGGCGTCTCCTACACCATCGGCTCCGGCGAGCTGCTCGACGGCATCGACGACGCCGTCAAGGGCAAGTCGGCCGGCGAGGAGGCCACCTTCACCTCCGAGCTCAAGGGCGGCTCCGCGGCCGGCAAGGAGGCCGAGGTCACCGTAAAGATCACCCAGGTCGCCGCGCGTGAACTGCCCGAGCTGGACGACGAGTTCGCGCAGCTCGCCTCCGAGTTCGACACCCTGGAGGAGCTGAAGGCGGACAGCCGCAAGCGGCTCGCCAACATGAAGACGTACGACCAGGCCACCCAGGCCCAGGAGCGCGTCCTCGAGAAGCTCCTGGAGCTCGTCGAGGTGCCCGTCCCCGAGAAGCTCCTCGAGGACGAGATCAACACCCGCAAGCACAACCTGGAGCACCACCAGCTCGGCCAGATGGGCCTCGACCTCGAGAAGTACCTGGAGATCCAGGGCAAGACCGCCGAGGAGTTCGAGACCGAGACCCGCGAGGCCGCGGTCAAGGGCATCAAGACCCAGTTCGTCCTCGACGAGCTGGTCAAGAAGGAGAACCTCAACGTCAACCAGGAGGAGCTCACCGAGCACCTCATGCGGCGTGCGGCCTCCTCCGGCATGTCCCCCGACCAGTTCGCCCAGGCCGTCGTCGAGGGCGGCCAGGTCCCGCTCCTGGTCGGCGAGGTCGCCCGCGGCAAGGCCCTGGCCGTCGTGGTCGAGGCCGCCACGGTGAAGGACACCAACGGCGAGATCGTCGACCTGGACGACGAGGACGAGGACGAGGCGGAGAGCGCGACGGAGGCCCCTGAGGCCGCCGCCGAGGCCGCCGACGCCGCCGCCGAGGAGAAGGCCGAGGGCTGAGCCCTCCGGCGCCCGTAACGGCGTACAGGGGCCCCTGGGACCGCGAATCCCCGGGGCCCTTCCGTCGTTCCTGGGCTGCGACGCGCCCCTGAGGGGCGCGGGGAACTGCGCGACAAGCCACGCCGCCCGCGCCCGCGCCCGGGCGCCCCGCAACCACGGCGCGTAGCGACCGGCCCACCGCCGTAGCCGCTACGCCCCCGGCGAACAGCCCTCTTACCGGGATTCCCCGAAGGGACCATCGCGTTAGGGTCCATGAGTACGAGGGCAGCCAAGCCCCCGGCTACGGAAACGTGAGACGGCCCGGCGCCGTCGTAAGACGAGCAGGTGGATACGTGACGAATCTGATGCCCTCCGCCGCCGGCGAGCCTTCCATCGGTGGTGGCCTCGGCGACCAGGTCTACAACCGGCTGCTCGGCGAGCGGATCATCTTCCTCGGCCAGCAGGTCGACGACGACATCGCCAACAAGATCACCGCGCAGCTGCTGCTCCTTGCGGCCGACCCCGACAAGGACATCTTCCTCTACATCAACAGCCCCGGCGGCTCGGTGACGGCCGGCATGGCGATCTACGACACCATGCAGTTCATCCCGAACGACGTGGTGACCATCGGCATGGGCATGGCGGCCTCGATGGGCCAGTTCCTGCTCACCGGCGGCACCGCCGGCAAGCGCTTCGCCCTGCCGCACACGGACATCATGATGCACCAGGGCTCCGCGGGCCTCGGCGGTACGGTCTCGGACATCAAGATCCAGGCCCAGTACCTGCTGCGCACCAAGAAGACCATGACGGAGCTGACCGCGCTGCACTCCGGTCAGTCGATCGAGACGATCCTCCGCGATGCCGACCGCGACCGCTGGTTCACCCCGGAAGAGGCCAAGGAGTACGGTCTCATCGACGGGATCATCACGCATGCCTCCGGTGTTCCGGGAGGCGGTGGCACCGGCGCCTGAGACCAGGCCCGGCCACGCCACGCTCCGCGACTCCAGCCCCCCGAACGCCACCAGGACGGTGAACACCCTCATGAGCAACATCCCCGGCGCCGCTGACGCCCGCTACGACGGGCCCCGGCCCGACGCCCGCTATGTCATCCCGCGCTTCGTCGAGCGCACCTCCCAGGGCATCCGCGAGTACGACCCGTACGCGAAGCTCTTCGAGGAGCGCGTGATCTTCCTCGGCGTCCAGATCGACGACGCCTCCGCCAACGACGTCATGGCGCAGCTGCTGTGCCTGGAGTCGATGGACCCCGACCGGGACATCTCGATCTACATCAACAGCCCGGGCGGCGACATGACCGCCCTCACGGCGATCTACGACACGATGCAGTTCGTGAAGCCCGACATCCAGACGGTCTGCATGGGCCAGGCGGCCTCCGCCGCGGCCATCCTGCTGGCCGCCGGCACGCCCGGCAAGCGCATGGCGCTGCCGAACTCCCGGGTGCTGATCCACCAGCCGGCCGGTTCCACCGGCCGGGGCCAGCTCTCCGACCTGGAGATCATCGCCAACGAGTTCACGCGGATGCGGGAACAGCTGGAGGACATGCTGGCCAAGCACTCCAACCGGCCGATCGAGCAGGTCCGCGAGGACATCGAGCGCGACAAGATCCTCACGGCCGAGGAAGCGCTCGAGTACGGCATCGTGGACCAGATCATCTCCACCCGGAAGATGAACAACTCGTCCGTCCGCTGACCGAGGCCGCTGACAGAGGATGTATTCTCTGCCGCCCTTGGCACGGTTTGACGACGTGCTAGGCAAGGTGCACGTCAAAGTGAACCGTGCCAAGGGGGGCCCGTACGGGGGCCCGGGCAAGGTACCGTCGACATAAGGCAGCACCAGGAGCCGCTGGATTCGACAGAGTCCAGGCGTCTCCCAGGCGAAGGGGAAGCACACCGTGGCACGCATCGGTGACGGCGGCGATCTGCTCAAGTGCTCGTTCTGCGGCAAGAGCCAGAAGCAGGTCAAGAAGCTCATCGCAGGGCCCGGTGTGTACATCTGCGACGAGTGCATCGATCTCTGCAACGAGATCATCGAGGAGGAGCTCGCCGAGACGAGCGAGGTGCGCTGGGAGGAACTCCCCAAGCCCCGCGAGATCTACGAGTTCCTGGAGGGCTACGTGGTGGGCCAGGAGCCCGCCAAGAAGGCCCTCTCGGTCGCGGTGTACAACCACTACAAGCGCGTCCAGGCAGGGGAGAACGGCGGCGCCCAAGGCCGTGACGACGCCATCGAGTTGGCGAAGTCCAACATCCTGCTGCTGGGCCCCACGGGCTCCGGCAAGACCCTCCTGGCGCAGACCCTGGCCCGCATGCTGAACGTCCCGTTCGCGATCGCCGACGCCACCGCGCTGACGGAGGCCGGCTACGTGGGCGAGGACGTCGAGAACATCCTCCTCAAGCTGATCCAGGCCGCCGACTACGACGTCAAGAAGGCCGAGACCGGGATCATCTACATCGACGAGATCGACAAGGTCGCCCGGAAGAGCGAAAACCCGTCGATCACCCGGGACGTCTCCGGTGAGGGCGTCCAGCAGGCCCTGCTGAAGATCCTCGAAGGCACCACGGCCTCCGTCCCGCCGCAGGGCGGCCGCAAGCACCCGCACCAGGAGTTCATCCAGATCGACACGACGAACGTGCTGTTCATCGTGGGCGGCGCGTTCGCCGGACTGGAGAAGATCATCGAGTCCCGGGCGGGCGCCAAGGGCATCGGCTTCGGCGCCACCATCCGCTCCAAGCGGGAGCTGGAGGCCAAGGACCAGTTCGAGGACGTCATGCCCGAGGACCTGGTCAAGTTCGGCATGATCCCCGAGTTCATCGGCCGCCTCCCCGTCATCACCAGCGTCCACAACCTGGACCGGGAAGCCCTCCTCCAGATCCTCGTCGAGCCGCGCAACGCGCTGGTCAAGCAGTACCAGCGCCTGTTCGAACTCGACGGTGTGGAGCTGGACTTCGAGCGCGAGGCCCTGGAGGCCATCGCCGACCAGGCCATCCTCCGCCAGACCGGCGCCCGCGGCCTGCGCGCCATCATGGAGGAGGTCCTGATGTCGGTGATGTACGAGGTGCCGTCCCGCAAGGACGTGGCCCGCGTCGTCATCACGGCCGACGTCGTCCACTCCAACGTCAACCCGACCCTGATCCCCCGCGACGCCCGCGGCCGGGGATCGGGCGAGCAGAAGTCGGCGTGACCGCGCTCGACTCGCAAGCGCACGAAAGCGCCGGGCCCCTCCTCGGAGGGGCCCGGCGCTTTCGTCGTCCTCCGCCCGCCTACCTGGCGACGCGCACCTCACCCCGTACGTCGGCGGCGATCTTCGCCGACTCGTCGACGCTGTACGTCTTCACCGCCGCCGTCGGCTCCACGATGCCGATGGTGCTGTAGTCCGCCCAGATGCACAGGTACGCCGTCTGGGTCTTGCCGGTGAGCTGGTTCTTGCCCTTCGCCTGCTGGCACTTCATCACCGCGCCGTCCAGGCCGGCCGGGGACACGGACTGCGCGTCGCCGACGAACTGCACGCCGTCGGACGAGGAACCGTCCTTCTTCATGTTCGCGAAGGTGACGTCGAGCGCCGTCTGCGGGTCCTTCACCGTGCCGTACACCCCGAACAGGGTGACGTTCTCGGCGGTCTGCGCCTTCGCCACGTCCGTCGGATCGGTGAGCTTCAGGGACTGCAGGTCGACGGTCGAGTAGATCGCGTTGACCGAGGTGGCGTCGGTGACACCGGCCTGCGCGAGGTCCTTCGCGTCGCTCGAACTCGCCTTCTCCTCGCTGGAGTCACCCACCCGCTGGTACTTGGCGGACAGCAGGGAGGCCGGCGCGGTGAGCTTGTGCGGCCCGTCGTCCGTCAGCCCGCTCCCACCGCCCGCGAGCACGAAGTACGCGCCCACCGCGACGGCGGCCACCACCGCCACCGCCCCGATGATCAGGCCCGTCTTCTTCTTCCCGCCCCCCGAAGCCGGCGGCTGCGGAGCGCCGTAGGGCGGCTGGCCGTACGGCGGCTGGCCGTACGGTGGCGGCTGCTGCCCGTAGGGGTTCTGCTGCGGGGGAACGCCCTGCTGCGGGTAGCCGTACCCCGGCTGCGGGGGCTGCTGCCCGTAGGGCCCGGGCTGGGCCTCAGGCGCCTGCTGGGGGTAGCCGTAGCCGGGCTGGGGCGCCTGCGGCGGCGAGCCGTACGGACCCGGCTGCTGCCCGTACGGTCCCGGCTGCTGAGGCGGCGGCCCCCCGTACGGGCCCGGCTGGTTGTAGCTCATCTCTGGGTTCCCCTCCAGATGCTTATGTGTTCCTCACATCCTGGCGCAGTCACAGGGGACCCACGGCGCGGGGGTCTTCGCCGTTACAGAACAAACGCGTTTCGGGACACGCCCGGGACACCTCTAAACTGAGCCCCGTGACCGAGAACGCTCAGCAGCAGCCCACCGCGCCCAGCACCGAACTGCCGACCCAGTACGCGCCGGCCGATGTAGAGCGGGCGCTGTACGAGCGCTGGGTGGAGCGCGGTTACTTCGCGGCCGACGCCAAGAGCGACAAGCCCCCGTACACCATCGTCATCCCCCCGCCGAACGTCACCGGCTCGCTGCACCTGGGCCACGCCTTCCAGCACACGCTGATGGACGCGCTGACCCGCCGCAAGCGCATGCAGGGCTTCGAGGCGCTGTGGCTGCCGGGCATGGACCACGCCGGCATCGCCACCCAGAACAAGGTCGAGCAGCAGCTCGCCGAGGAGGGCAAGTCCCGCCACGACCTGGGCCGCGAGGAGTTCGTCGAGCGGGTCTGGCAGTGGAAGGAAGAGTACGGCGGCAAGATCCTCGGCCAGATGCGCCGGCTCGGCGACGGCGTCGACTGGGACCGCGAGCGCTTCACCATGGACGAGGGCCTGTCCAAGGCCGTCCAGACCATCTTCAAGAAGCTCTACGACGACGAGCTGATCTACCGCGCCGAGCGCATCATCAACTGGTGCCCGCGCTGTCTGACGGCCATCTCGGACATCGAGGTGGAGTACCAGGAGGACGACGGCGAGCTGGTCTCCATCAAGTACGGCGAGGGCGAGGAGACGCTGGTCGTCGCCACCACCCGCGCGGAGACGATGCTCGGTGACACGGCCGTCGCCGTCCACCCCGACGACGAGCGCTACCGCCACCTCGTCGGCAAGCGCATCAAGCTCCCGCTGACCGACCGCACCATCCCGGTCGTCGCGGACGCGCACGTCGACCCGGAGTTCGGCACGGGCGCCGTCAAGGTCACCCCGGCCCACGACCCGAACGACTTCGCGATCGGCCAGCGCCACGGCCTGGAGTCCATCACCGTGATGGACGAGCGTGCCGTCATCACGGCCCACGGCCCCTTCCAGGGTCTGGACCGCTTCGAGGCCCGCTCG
This sequence comes from Streptomyces sp. NPDC020958, assembly GCF_055562175.1. Lineage (NCBI taxonomy): Bacteria > Bacillati > Actinomycetota > Actinomycetes > Kitasatosporales > Streptomycetaceae > Streptomyces > Streptomyces sp. NPDC020958. The sequence continues at coordinate 82,078 of NZ_JBVHFU010000009.1, forward strand.
GCGATCGTCGGCGCCCTGCGCTCGCAGGGCCGGATCGTCGCCGAGAAGCGGCCCTACGTCCACTCCGTCGGCCACTGTTCGCGCTGCAAGACCACCATCGAGCCGCGCCTGTCCATGCAGTGGTGGGTCAAGGTCGGCCCGCTCGCGCAGGCCGCGGGCGACGCGGTCCGCGACGGCCGGGTGAGGATCCACCCCGAGGACATGTCGAAGCGGTACTTCGACTGGGTCGACAACATGCACGACTGGTGCATCTCGCGCCAGCTGTGGTGGGGCCACCGCATCCCCGTCTGGTACGGCCCGGACGGCGAGGTCGTCTGCGTCGGCCCCGACGAGCAGCCGCCCACCGGTGAGGGCTGGACGCAGGACACCGACGTCCTCGACACCTGGTTCTCCTCCGGCCTGTGGCCGTTCTCCACCCTCGGCTGGCCCGAACAGACCGCCGACCTGCGGAAGTTCTACCCGACCGACGTCCTGCTCACCGGCCACGACATCATCTTCTTCTGGGTCGCCCGGATGATGATGTTCGGCCTGTACGCCATGGACGGCGAGGTCCCCTTCCGCACCATCGCGCTGACCGGCCTGGTCCGTGACGAGCGCGGCAAGAAGATGTCGAAGTCCTTCGGCAACGTCGTCGACCCGCTGGACTGGATGGACAAGTACGGCTCCGACGCCGTCCGCTTCACCCTGGCCCGCGGTGCCAACCCCGGCACCGACGTCCCGATCGGCGAGGACTGGGTCCAGGCGTCCCGCAACTTCGCCAACAAGATCTGGAACGCGACCCGGTTCGCGCTGATGAACGGCGCGACCGTCGAGGGCCCGCTCCCGGACGCCGCCGAGATGTCGGCGACCGACCGCTGGATCCTCTCCCGCCTGAACGAGACGGTCGCGGAAGTCGACGCGTTCTACGACGACTTCCAGTTCGCGAAGCTGTCCGACTCCCTCTTCCACTTCGCGTGGGACGAGGTCTTCGACTGGTACGTCGAGCTGTCCAAGACCACCTTCCAGGCGGGCGGCCGGGGCGCCGAGGTCTCCCAGCGCGTCCTCGGCGAGGTCCTCGACGTCACGCTCAAGCTGCTCCACCCGGTCGTCCCGTTCGTCACGGACACCCTGTGGACCACGCTGACCGGCGGCGAGTCCGTCGTGATCGCCGACTGGCCGAAGGACTCGGGCTTCCGGGACCAGGCCGCCGAACGCGAGATCGAAACCCTCCAGTCCGTCATCACCGAGGTCCGCCGCTTCCGCGCCGACCAGGGCCTCCAGCCCGGCCAGCGGGTCCCGGCGCGCCTGACCCTGGACGGCACGGCGCTGGCCCCGCACGAGGCCGCGATCCGCCAGCTGCTGCGCCTCCAGCCGGAGGGCGACACGTTCACCGCCACCGCCACCCTGCCGGTCGCCGGCGCCGAGGTCGCCCTGGACCTCTCCGGCACCATCGACGTCGCCGCGGAGCGCAAGCGCCTGGCGAAGGACCTCGCGGCGGCCGAGAAGGAGAAGGCACAGGCGACGGCCAAGCTCGGCAACGAGGCGTTCCTGGCGAAGGCCCCGGACAACGTGGTGGACAAGATCCGCGGCCGCCTCGCCAAGGCGGACGAGGACATCACCCGCCTCCAGACCCAACTGGACCGCCTCCCGGAGGCGTGACCCCCGACCACCCCGACGGGCGCGCCGCCCCTCCTCCAGGAGGGACGGCGCGCCCGTCCGTGTCGGCGTCAACCCGCGCCCGCCGCTGCGACACGCTCGCCCCCGCCCACCGACCGTGCCGCCGACCGGCAGGCCCCCGCGGGTGGTCGGCGAGCCGTCCCCGGCGCTGGCGGCCGGCGCTGCTCCCGTCGGTGGTGACCGCGCGTACGTGGATGCGGGTGGCTCCGTAGACTGGTTCCGTGAGTGATCTGCCCCCGCGCGACCCCAACGAGAGTTTCGACGACTTCGACGAGATCATCTCGGCCGAGACGGACCGCGACCCCGATCTCGCGGTGATCGAGGCCGGCAGCCGGACCCTGCGTACCCAGGGCGGTCCGCAGCAGCCCGACGTCCCGGCCCGCCCCGAGGACCCCGAGGTCGACCGTGCCCTGCGCGAGGTGGAGGCGGAGCTCGCCACCCGCTGGGGCGAGACCAAGCTGGAGCCCTCGGTCGCCCGTATCGCCGCCCTCATGGACGTGCTGGGCGAGCCGCAGCGCTCGTACCCCTCGATCCACATCACCGGTACCAACGGCAAGACCTCCACCGCCCGCATGATCGAGGCCCTGCTCGGCGCCTTCGAACTGCGCACCGGCCGCTACACCAGCCCGCACGTCCAGTCGATCACCGAGCGCATCAGCCTCGACGGCGCCCCGGTCTCCGCCGAGCGGTTCATCGAGACGTTCCACGACATCAAGCCCTACCTCGACCTGGTCGACTCCCAGCAGGACCACCGGCTGTCCTTCTTCGAGGTGCTCACCGGCATGGCGTACGCGGCGTTCGCGGACGCCCCCGTGGACGTCGCGGTCGTCGAGGTCGGCATGGGCGGCTCCTGGGACGCCACGAACGTCATCGACGGCGACGTCGCCGTGGTCACCCCCATCGACCTCGACCACACCGACCGGCTCGGCGGCACCACCGCGGAGATCGCCGCCGAGAAGGCCGGGATCATCAAGCAGGACGCGACGGTCATCCTGGCCCAGCAGCCCGTGGACGCGGCCCAGGTGCTGCTGAAGAAGGCCGTCGAGGTGGACGCGACCGTGGCCCGCGAAGGCCTGGAGTTCGGCGTCGTCGCCCGCCAGGTCGCCGTCGGTGGCCAGCTGCTCACCCTGCGCGGCCTGGGCGGCGAGTACAGCGGGGTCTATCTCCCGCTGCACGGCCCCTACCAGGCCCACAACGCGTCCGTCGCGCTCGCCGCCGTCGAGGCGTTCTTCGGGGTCGGCTCCCAGCGCCCCGAGCCCCTCGACATCGACACGGTCCGCAAGGCGTTCGCCGGGGTCTCCTCGCCGGGCCGCCTCGAAGTCGTACGACGCTCTCCCACCGTCGTCCTGGACGCCGCCCACAACCCGGCCGGCGCCCGCGCCACCGCCGAGGCCGTCGGCGAGGCCTTCGACTTCAGCCGGCTGATCGGCGTGGTCGGGGCCAGCGCCGACAAGAACGTCCGGGGCCTCCTGGAGGCCTTCGAGCCGGTCTTCGCCGAGGTCGTGATCACCCAGAACACCAGTCACCGCGCGATGGACGCGGACGAACTGGCCGCGATCGCCGTCGACGTCTTCGGCGAGGACCGCGTCCAGGTCGAACCGCGGCTGCCGGACGCCCTGGAGGCCGCGATCACGCTGGCCGAGGAAGAGGGCGAGTTCGCCGGCGGCGGGGTGCTGGTCACCGGCTCCGTCATCACCGTGGGCGAGGCCCGACTGCTCCTCGGGAGGGGCTGACCATGCGCACGCTGTGTTCCTCGACGCTGATCGGCGAGTTCTTCGTGATCGGCTTCGCCGCCCTGGTCGCCATGAAGGACCCCGACCTGTCCGCCGCCACGGTGTGGCTGGTCAGCGGCGTCGCGATGGCCCTGTGCGTGGCCCTGTGCGGGGTGATCACCCGCCCGGGCGGCGTCGCTCTCGGCTGGGCCCTGCAGCTCGCCCTGATCGCCTCCGGTGTCTTCGTCCCGACGATGTACTTCCTGGGCGCGGTCTTCGCGGGTCTGTGGTGGGCCTCGGTGCACTACGGCCGGAAGATCGACGAAGCCAAGGCCCGCTTCGCGGCGCAGGCCGCCGCGGGGACCGGGGCCCCCTCCACACCTGACGCTGCGTAACGGGCCCCCGGACCCGCCCTGTAGCCTGCCCTCACCGCACACGTCAGTACCCGAAGGAGCCCTCGTGACCCAGCGCACCCTCGTCCTGCTCAAGCCCGACGCCGTCCGTCGCGGCCTGACCGGCGAGATCATCGGCCGTATCGAGCGCAAGGCCGGCTGGCAGATCACCGCGCTGGAACTGCGCACCCTGGACCGGGCCACCCTGGAGCAGCACTACGGCGAGCACGTCGGCAAGCCGTTCTACGAGCCGCTCGTCGAGTTCATGTCCTCCGGCCCGGTCGTCGCCCTGATCGTCGAGGGCGAACGGGTCATCGAGGGCATCCGCGCCCTCGCCGGCCCCACCGACCCGATCGCCGCCGCGCCCGGCTCCATCCGCGGCGACTTCGGCGTGATCGTCCGTGAGAACCTGATCCACGCGTCCGACTCCGAGGAGTCCGCCGAACGCGAGGTCAAGATCTTCTTCCCGGGCCGCGCCTAGGCCCTGTCGTCACATTCCCGTCGTCGCCCGGAGGGCGGCCCTGCGGCGTCAGGTGCGTGCTCTGGGGGTCCCCCCCGGCCGAAGGCTGGGGGAGCGTGCATGGCGTCGCAGGGCAGGCGGGAATGTGACGACAGGGCCTAGCACCACGAGGCCCCGATGCGCTCCGTACGGAGTTTTCGTGGATCTTTCTGATGTGGCGTCAGGCCGTCGATCCGCATGACCTGGGGCGGCCGAACGATTTCGGCCGTCCCTCCGCATATGCGTGCCGATCGGGGGAACGCATGGCCCCGTTGGACCGTCTCCACAAGCGAGGCGGCCCCGTACATGCTGACAATGGCGAAGACCCTCGCGCAGTGTTCGTGCAGGCGCGTCTACGATGGAAGCCTTCACGTCACAGCACCCACTTCGCCGACCTGAAATGCCCTCAAAAGCTCCCGGGAAGGCCAGACGAATCCTGATGGGGAACTCAATGTCGTTCATCGGCCGTGACATGGCTGTCGACCTCGGGACCGCCAACACGCTGGTGTACGTCAGGGGTCGCGGGATCGTACTCAACGAGCCGTCCGTCGTCGCGATCAACACGAACACCGGTGGAATTCTCGCGGTCGGCGCGGAGGCGAAGAAGATGATCGGGCGCACGCCCGGCAACATCGTCGCCGTCCGGCCGCTGAAGGACGGCGTGATCGCCGACTTCGAGATCACCGAGCGGATGCTCCGTTACTTCATCCTGAAGATCCACAAGCGGCGCTACCTCGCCCGCCCGCGCGTGGTCGTGTGCGTGCCCTCCGGTATCACCGGTGTCGAGCGCCGCGCGGTCATCGAGGCGTCGTCGCAGGCCGGCGCCCGCCAGGTGCACATCATCGAGGAGCCCATGGCCGCCGCCATCGGTTCCGGCCTGCCGGTCCACGAGGCCACCGGCAACATGGTGGTGGACATCGGCGGCGGCACCACGGAGGTCGCGGTCATCTCGCTCGGCGGCATCGTCACCGCCCAGTCCATCCGCGTGGCCGGCGACGAACTGGACAACGCGATCATCCAGCACATCAAGAAGGAGTACAGCCTCCTCCTCGGTGAGCGGACGGCCGAACAAATCAAGATCACGATCGGTTCCGCGTACGAACTCGACTCCGACGAACACACCGAGATCCGCGGCCGCGACCTGGTGTCCGGCCTGCCGAAGACCGTCGTCATCTCCGCCGCCGAGGTCCGCAAGGCGATCGAGGAACCGGTCAACGCGATCGTCGACGCCGTCAAGACCACCCTCGACAAGTGCCCGCCGGAGCTGTCCGGCGACATCATGGACAGGGGAATCGTGCTGACCGGCGGCGGCGCCCTGCTGCGCGGTCTGGACGAGCGGCTGCGCCGGGAGACCGGCATGCCGATCCACATCGCCGAGGACCCGCTGGACAGCGTGGCGCTCGGCTCCGGCAAGTGCGTCGAGGAATTCGAGGCGCTCCAGCAGGTCCTGGACGCCCAGCCGCGCAGATGAGGTAACTCTTCGATTCCGCCGTACGAGATGATCTCCTCTCGTGCGGCGGATCGTTGATATAGAGGCATAAGCTCACACAAAACGAGCGCTGTTCACCCACCCCCCCCGCATACAACAAGCTCCCCAAGTTCCTATTGAGGAAGGCACGGCCGCCGCACGTGAGGGACACGAAAGAGAGCCGGCTGCTCCTGGTGCTGCTGATCGCCATCGCGTTCGCGCTGATCACGGTGGACATCCGAGGGGGCCGGAACTCCCCGGTCGACGGCGCCCGGCAGGCCGCGGCCGCGGTCTTCGGCCCGATCGAGAACGGCATGTCGACGGTCGTGGACCCGGTGGGCAACGCCGTCTCCGCCATCCGCGACTCCGGCGAACGCCACGACCGCCTCGCCCGCCTGGAGAACCAGAACGCCGCCCTCAAGGCCAAGCTCGGCAGCGACGACCGCAACCGCAGCCGCCTGCGCCAGCTCGACAAGATGCTCAACATCGCCGCCGAGGGCCAGTACGGCATCAAGGGCGCCCAGGTCATCGCCATAGGGTCGGCCCAGGGCTTCTCCTGGACCATCACCATCGACGTCGGCTACAACGACGGCATCAAACGGGACATGACCGTCCTCAACGGCGACGGCCTCGTCGGCCGCGTCACCACCGTCGGCCCCGACGCCTCCACCGTGCTGCTCGCCAACGACCCGGACTTCACCGTCGGCACCCGCATGGAGGGCAGCGACGAACTCGGCTTCGCCTCCGGACAGGGCGACCGCCCGCTGCGCGTCGAACTCCTCAACGGCAAGGCCGAGGTGAAGAAGGGCGACCGGCTCGTCACCTTCGGCTCCCAGGCCGACAAGCCCTTCGTACCCGGCGTCCCGGTCGGCACCGTCACCGGCGTCGACCCCTCCAACGGCGGCCTCACCCGCACCCTGTACGTCACGCCGTTCGTGTCCTTCACCAAGCTCGACGTCGTCGGCGTGGTCGTCGAGGCACCGAAGAAGGACCCGCGCGACGAGGTGCTCCCGGCCAAGCCCAAGCCGACCCCGACCCCCACGGTGACCGTCACGGTCACCCCGTCCGCGGACGCGAGCGCCAACGCGTCCGACACCACCGGCCAGCAGCAGTAGGAGCTGAATCCCCATGCGCGTCAACCGGATCCTGCTCTCCTCGGCCTTCATCGTCGTCGCCCTGGTGATCCAGGTGAGCGTCCTCGCCCGCCTGCACCTGCCCGGCGCCGTCCCCGACCTGATGCTCCTGACCGTCCTCGGCCTCGCCATGGTCTACGGCCATGTGGGCGGCGCCCTCGTCGGCTTCGGCGCCGGCCTCCTCGCCGACCTCGCCCCGCCCGCCGACCACGCGGCCGGCCGCTACGCCCTGGTGCTGTGCGTCGTCGGCTACTGCGCGGGCCTGATCAAACCGGAGAACGGCCGGCTGAAGTCCGCGACCGGCCCGATGCTCGTCGTGGTCGCCGCCGCCGTCGGCTCCACCCTGCTGTACGCGGGCGTCGGCGCCCTCGTCGGCGACACCGCCGCCCGGCACGTCGGCATGACCAGCCTGCTCGTCACCGCCGCCCTGTACGACCTGCTGCTCGCCCCGTTCGTGGTCCCCGGCGTGATGGCGCTGGCCCGCCGCGCCGACAACGACCCCCTCACCGAGGCCAACTCCGGCACCAAGGCCGGGAACGTCTCCGCGGGCTGGATCTCCTCCGGCACCGGACTGCGCGTCGGCGGCCGACGCGGCGCCCTCGGCTCCCTGAAGGCCAGGGCCCGCACCCGCAACGTCCGGGTCGGCCGCATCAAGGGGGTCAAGCGCCTGTGAACACGGGGGAGTCGGGCGACGGAGCCGTTCACAGCTCCGTCGGATATGACACGAACACACACCGCTGAGAGGGGGAGGCAGCCCAGTGACCAACGCCCACCCGTCTCCCACCACCACCCGTGAAGGAATGGGCTACGCCCATGACTAACATCCCGGAGACCGGTCGGACCCCACGGGTCCAGATCCGTCTCGTCGTCATCCAGATCCTCGTCCTGTCCCTGCTCGGCACCCTCGGCGGCCGCCTGTGGTACCTGCAGATCCGTGAGGGCGCCGCCTACCAGAAGGAGGCCTCCGGCAACCACGTCCAGCAGGTCGTCGACCCCGCGGTACGCGGCTCGATCCTGGACGCGCGCGGAGTGCCCCTGGCCGACAACGAGACCCGCCTCGTCGTCTCCGCCTCCCGCACCGACCTGCTCAAGCAGAAGGACGACGGCAGGGCGGTCCTCACCAAACTCGCGGGCGTCCTCGGCATGAAACCGGAGGAGGTCCTGCAGAAGGTCCGCCTCTGCGACGCCAAGACCCCCCAGCCCTGCTGGAACGGCTCCCCCTACCAGCCGATCCCCATCACCGACAAGGCCACCGCCAAGCAGGCCCTGCAGATCCGCGAACGCTCCGAGGACTTCCCCGGCATCACCGCCGAGCCCGAAGCCGTACGCCGCTACCCGGCCCCCGGCAAGGCCCACACCGCCCAGGTCCTCGGCTACCTCTCCCCGGTCACCGACGCCGAGATCCAGCAGGCCAAGGACACCTCCTCCCCGTACCTGCGCTCCGACATGGTCGGCCGCTCGGGCCTGGAGCGCGAGTACGACAAGGAACTGCGCGGCAAGGCCGGCGTCACCCGCTACGAGGTCGACAACCTCGGCCGCGTCATCGGCAAGGCCAAGTCCGACGCCGCCGAACCCGGCGCCAACCTGGTCACCAGCATCGACTCCCGCGTCCAGCGCGTCGCCGAGTACGAGCTGGACAAGGCCATGAAGACCGCCCGCCAGCAGTACGACGACATCACCCACGAGAACTACAAGGCGGACTCCGGCGCCGTCGTCGTGATGGAGGCCAAGACCGGCCGCATCGTCGCCATGGCCTCCGCCCCCGACTACGACCCGAACGTCTGGGTCGGCGGCATCTCCGCCAAGGACTACAAGGCCCTCACCGGCAAGGACTCCGACTACCCGCTGCTCAACCGGGCCATACAGGGTCAGGCCGCGCCCGGCTCGACGTTCAAGGTGGTCTCCACCGCCGCCGCCGTCCAGGCCGGGTACGCCTGGGACGGCGGCTACCCCTGCACCAGCTCCTACTCGGTGGGCGGCCAGGTCTTCAAGAACTTCGAGGGCGAGAACTTCGGCGACATCTCCCTGGGCCGCGCCCTGGAGGTCTCCTGCGACACCGTCTTCTACGGCCTCGCCGACCGCGAGTGGAAGAAGGACGGCGGCATCAACCCGAAGAAGGGCGAGCCCAAGGACTGGTTCTTCAAGACCGCCCACGAGTTCGGCCTCGGCAAGGAGACCGGCGTCGACCTGCCCAACGAGGTCACCGGCCGGGTCCCCGACCGCCAGTGGAAGCTCGACTACTGGAAGGCCAACAAGGACGCCTGGTGCAAGTCCGGCAAGAAGGACGGCTCCTACGTCGAGCGCATCGAGTACGAGAACTGCCTCGAAGGCAACAAGATGCGCGAGGGCGACGAGATCAACTACTCCATCGGCCAGGGCGACACCCTCGTCACGCCGATCCAGGAGGCCATGATCTACGGCGCCGTCGCCAACGGCGGCACCGAGTACCAGCCGACCATCGGCAAGGCCGTCATCAGCGCCGACGGCAAGTCCGTCCAGGAGATCAAGCCCAAGGCCGTCCGCAAGCTGCCCGTCAGCCAGGCCACCCTCAAGGGCATGAACGACGCCTTCGCCGGCGTCATCACCCGCGGTACCGCCGCCTGGAAGTTCAACGGCTGGCCCCAGGACAAGATCGCCCTGCACGGCAAGACCGGCACCGCCGAGGTCTACGGCAAGCAGACCACCTCGTGGCTGGCCACCTACAGCAAGGACTACACGGTCATCATGACCATCGCCCAGGCCGGTACCGGTTCCGGTGCCTCCGGTGAGGCGGTCCGCAACATCTACAGCGCGCTCTACGGCGTCTCGTCCGACGGCTCCATCGACAAGAACAAGGCGCTGCTGCCCACCCCGCAGCAGGGCCTGCCGAAGGTCCGCACCGACGGCACCATCGCCTCCCCGAAGGTCTCCAGGGACCCGGCGAAGGACTTCCAGGCCTCGCAGCAGGGCGACCAGCAGAACGGCGGCCAGCCGACCCCGGCCGCCACCACCGCCTCGCCGTCGGCGGGCAACCGCACCACCCGCAGGAAACCTCGCAGGCGCGGAAGCCGGAGGATGCTCACATGACCGGCGTCAACAGCTTCTCCGTCTCCGGATACGGCCCGGCACGCCCCGGCTGGACCAGGGTCTTCGCCCGCGACTCACTGGCCCGCCGACTGGACTGGCCGATGCTGCTGGCGGCCGTCGCCCTGTCCCTGCTCGGCTCCCTGCTGGTCTACTCCGCGACCCGCAACCGCACCGAGATCAACCAGGGCGACCAGTACTACTTCCTGGTCCGCCACCTGATGAACACCGGCATCGGGCTCGCCCTGATGATCGGCACCATCTGGGTCGGCCACCGCCAGCTGCGCAACGCCGTACCGATCCTCTACGGTCTGTCGCTGCTCGGCATCCTCGCGGTGCTCACCCCGCTCGGCGCCACCATCAACGGCAGCCGCAACTGGATCGTCTTCGGCGGCGGCTTCTCACTGCAGCCCGCCGAGTTCGTGAAGATCACGATCATCCTGGGCATGGCGATGATACTGGCGGCCCGGGTCGACGCCGGGGACAAGAAGTATCCCGACCACCGCACCGTCCTGCAGTCCCTCGGCCTGGCCGCGGTGCCGATCATGATCGTGCTCCTCATGCCCGACCTCGGCACGGTCCTGGTCATGGTGACGATCATCCTCGGCGTGCTGCTCGCCTCCGGCGCCTCCAACCGCTGGGTCTTCGGCCTGCTCACCGCCGGCGTGATCGGCTGCATCACGATCTGGCAGCTGCACGTCCTGGACGAGTACCAGATCGCCCGCTTCGCCGCCTTCGCCAACCCGAGCCTCGACCCGGCCGGCGTCGGCTACAACACCAACCAGGCCCGTATCGCCATCGGCTCCGGCGGCCTGACCGGCGCGGGCCTGTTCCACGGCTCGCAGACCACCGGCCAGTTCGTCCCCGAGCAGCAGACCGACTTCGTGTTCACGGTCGCGGGGGAGGAGCTCGGCTTCGTCGGCGCGGGCCTGATCATCCTGCTCATCGGCGTCATCCTGTGGCGCGCCTGCCGCATCGCCCGCGAGGCGCCCGAGCTGTACGGCACGATCGTCGCGGCCGGGATCGTCGCGTGGTTCGCGTTCCAGGCGTTCGAGAACATCGGGATGACCCTGGGGATCATGCCGGTCACCGGACTCCCCCTGCCGTTCGTGTCCTACGGCGGTTCCTCGATGTTCGCGGTCTGGGTGGCGGTGGGACTGCTCCAGTCGATCAGGGCGCAGCGGCCGATGTCGGCATAGGCCGCTGTCGGCATGGCCGCAGCCGACCGGGGAACCCGGCGGGGTGAGGACACCGGCAACGGCGTCTTCACCTCGCAGACATGTCCCGTCCCCCCGGGATTCACCCCCGTCGCCGTCTGCCCCTGAGGCGGCCAAACCACTAGATTCAGCTCATGGCGGATACGAAGCGTGAAATCGAGCGCAAGTATGAGTCCGACGACAGCGGCCTGCCCGACCTGACCAAAGTCGCCGGCGTGGCGCACGTCCTCGACAAGGGCACCACGGAACTCGACGCGACCTACCACGACACCTCGGACCTGCGCCTGGCCGCGGCCAGGATCACCCTGCGCCGCCGCAAGGGCGGCAAGGACGCCGGCTGGCACCTCAAACTCCCCGTCGCCCCCGGCGTCCGCGACGAGATCCACGCCCCGCTCGCCGACACCGTCCCCGGCGAACTCGCCGCCCTCACCCGCTCCCGGGTCCGCGAAGGCCAGCTCGTCCCCGTCATCCGGCTGCGCACCACACGCGACGTGCGCAACCTCGTCGACGCCCACGGCCGACTGCTCGCCGAGGTGAGCGTGGACCGCGTCCACGCCGAACGCCTCTTCGGCGGCGAGGGCACCGCCCAGTGGACCGAGATCGAGGTCGAACTCGCCGACGGCGGCGACCCCGCCTTCCTCGACAAGGTGGAGAAACGCCTGCGCAAGGCCGGCGTACGGCCCTCCGACTCCCCGTCCAAGCTGGCCCGCGCCCTCGCCGAGACCAAGGGCGGCCAACCGCACCCCGCCCCGGCCCCCGGCAAACCCGCAACCGCCGGGGACCACGTCCTCGCCTACGTCCGAGCCCAGCGCGACGCCATCGTCGCCCTCGACCCCGCCGTCCGCCTCGGCACCGAGGAGGGCGTGCACGACATGCGGGTCGCCACCCGCAGGCTGCGCAGCACGTTCCGCACCTTCGGCAAGGTCCTCGACCGGAAGATCACCGACCCGGTCGCCGCCGAACTGAAATGGCTGGCCGGCGAACTCGGCCTCGGCCGCGACCTGGAAGTCCTCGCCGAACGCCTCACCGGCGCCCTCACCGACGTACCCCCCGCCCTGGTCTCCGGCCCCGTCCACGACCGGCTGCGGGCCTGGGCCGACGCCGGTGAGCGCGGCTCCCGGCACCGCCTGCTCGGCGTCCTGGAATCCCGCCGCTACCTCGACCTCCTCGACACCCTCGACGCCCTGGTCGCCGACCCGCCCCTGCTGAAAGCGGCCGCCAAGAACCCGGAGAAGGTGCTCGCCGAGGCCGTACGCAAGGACTTCGACAAGCTCACCGGCCTGATCGAGACGGCCATGGCCGAGCCCTCCGGCCACGACCGCGACCTCGGCCTGCACGAGGCCCGCAAGAAGTCCAAGCGCACCCGCTACGCCGCCGAAGCGGCCCGCCCCGCCCTCGGCGGCCCGGCGAAGTCCCTGGTCAAGGGCATGAAGTCGCTCCAGTCCCGGCTCGGCGAACACCAGGACAGCGTCATGGCCCGCGAAACCCTCCGGGAACTGTCCGCGGTCGCGCACGCCGCCGGCGAGAGCGCCTTCACCTACGGGCTGCTGTACGGCCGCGAGGAACAGCGGGCGGCGGCCGTCGAGGCCGGGCTCCCGCACGCCTGGAAGAAGACCAGGAAGGCGGCGCACGTCTGAGCGGACGTACGGGGGACTGCGCCGGGCACGTTAGGCTAGATGGTCACCCTCCCCCCAGCCTTCGGCCGGGGGGTGCCCCAAGTCAGCTCACAAAGGTCCGCGACATGCCTGCCGAAGCCGCCGCCCAGGTCGCCGAGTCTGTGTTCCCGCAGCTGGAAGCCCTGCTCCCGCATGTGCAGAAGCCGATCCAGTATGTCGGCGGAGAGCTCAACTCCACGGTCAAGCCCTGGGAGTCCTGCGACGTCCACTGGGCGCTCATGTACCCGGACGCCTACGAGGTCGGCCTGCCCAACCAGGGCGTCATGATCCTCTACGAGGTCCTCAACGAACAGGACGGCGTCCTCGCCGAGCGCACCTACAGCGTGTGGCCCGACCTGGAGGCGCTGATGCGGGAGCACGGCGTCCCGCAGTTCACCGTGGACAGCCACCGCCCCGTGAAGGCCTTCGACGTGTTCGGCCTGTCCTTCTCCACGGAGCTCGGCTACACGAACATGCTCACGGCCCTCGACCTCGCGGGCATCCCCCTGGAGTCCAAGGACCGCACCCTCGACGACCCGATCGTCCTCGCGGGCGGCCACGCGGCCTTCAACCCGGAACCCATCGCGGACTTCATCGACGCGGCGATCATCGGCGACGGCGAACAGGCCGTCCTCGACATGACGGAGATCATCCGCGCCTGGAAGGCCGAGGGCCGCCCCGGCGGCCGCGAGGAGGTCCTCCTGCGCCTCGCCAAGACCGGCTCCGTCTACATCCCCGCCTTCTACGACGTCGAGTACCTCCCCGACGGCCGGATCGCCCGCGTCGTCCCCAACCGCTCCGGCGTCCCGTGGCGCGTCTCCAAGCACACCGTCATGGACCTGGACGAGTGGCCGTACCCCAAGCAGCCGCTGGTCCCGCTCGCCGAGACCGTCCACGAGCGGATGTCCGTCGAGATCTTCCGCGGCTGCACCCGCGGCTGCCGCTTCTGCCAGGCCGGCATGATCACCCGCCCGGTCCGCGAGCGCTCCATCACCGGCATCGGCGAGATGGTGGAGAAGGGCCTCAAGGCCACCGGCTTCGAAGAGGTCGGCCTGCTCTCCCTCTCCTCCGCCGACCACTCGGAGATCGGCGACATCGCCAAGGGCCTCGCCGACCGCTACGAGGAAGACAAGATCGGCCTCTCCCTGCCCTCCACCCGGGTCGACGCCTTCAACGTCGACCTCGCCAACGAACTGACCCGCAACGGCCGCCGCTCCGGCCTCACCTTCGCCCCCGAGGGCGGCTCCGAGCGCATGCGCAAGGTCATCAACAAGATGGTCTCGGAGGACGACCTCATCCGCACCGTCGCCACGGCCTACGGCAACGGCTGGCGCCAGGTGAAGCTCTACTTCATGTGCGGCCTGCCCACCGAGACCGACGACGACGTCCTCCAGATCGCCGACATGGCGACGAAGGTCATCGCCAAGGGCCGCGAGGTCTCCCGCTCCAACGACATCCGCTGCACGGTCTCCATCGGCGGGTTCGTCCCCAAGCCGCACACCCCCTTCCAGTGGGCCCCGCAGCTCTCCGCAGAGGAGACGGACGCCCGCCTGGAGAAGCTCCGCGACAAGATCCGCGGCGACAAGAAGTACGGCCGCTCCATCGGCTTCCGCTACCACGACGGCAAGCCCGGCATCGTCGAGGGCCTCCTGTCCCGCGGCGACCGCCGCATCGGCGCGGTCATCCGCGCGGTCTACGAGGACGGCGGCCGCTTCGACGGCTGGCGCGAGCACTTCTCCTACGACCGCTGGATGGCCTGCGCCGACAAGGCCCTCGCCCCCTACGGCGTGGACGTCGACTGGTACACCACCCGCGAACGCACCTACGAGGAGGTCCTCCCCTGGGACCACCTCGACTCGGGCCTCGACAAGGACTGGCTATGGGAGGACTGGCAGGACGCCCTCGACGAAACAGAGGTCGAGGACTGCCGCTGGACCCCGTGCTTCGACTGCGGGGTGTGCCCGGCCATGGACACGGCCATTCAAATCGGCCCGACCGGCAAGAAGTTGCTGCCGCTCACGGTCAAGAACGCGGGTCCGGCGCCGGCTTCGAGCGGGCACGTGCACTGAGGTCAGCGGGGTCCGAACCCGGCCGGGGGCGTGCCTCCAGGCCGGATTCGGACCGCTACCAGGTCACTGCTACCAGGTCACCGGGAGTTCCAGCGGGAAGCGTCTGATCGTCTCCGTGTCCCAGCGCACTTCCTCCGCGGGCACCGCGAGACGCAGGCCGGGGAACCTCTCGACGAGGCGGCCGACGGCCACTTCGAGTTCCGCCATCGCCAGCGGCATCGCGATGCACCGGTGCCCGCCCCAGCCGAACGTCATGTGCGGGACGCTGGGACGGTCCAGGTCGATCTCGTGCGCGTCCGGATACCGCTGCGGGTCCCGGTTGGCCGTCAGGTACGACACGTGCACGAAGTCGCCCGCCTTGATCCGCGCCCCGTCCAGTTCCACGTCCTCCAGAGCCACCCGGGGGATCCCGACCCCCTTGCGGAACGGGATCCAGCGCAGCAGTTCGTGCACGACGTCGGTCAGCGTCTCGGGCCTGCGCTGGAGGTGCCGCATC
Organism: Streptomyces sp. NPDC020958; assembly: GCF_055562175.1. Lineage (NCBI taxonomy): Bacteria > Bacillati > Actinomycetota > Actinomycetes > Kitasatosporales > Streptomycetaceae > Streptomyces > Streptomyces sp. NPDC020958. The sequence continues at coordinate 97,438 of NZ_JBVHFU010000009.1, forward strand.
AGCTCGGGGCGGGTCAGGAGCAGGTAGACGATGTCGCTGATCTGGCAGGTCGCCGTGTCCTGGCCGCTGAGCGCCAGAGTCAGGGTCATCACCGCCAGCTCCCTGTCGTCGAGCTGCTCCTCGCCCTCCCGCGCCGCGGCCATCGCGCTGATGATGTCGGGGCCGGGCGCGGTACGGCGCTGCGCGACGAGTTCGGCGAAGTAGTCGATCAGCTCGGCCTTGGCCGTCGCGGCGGCCTCCTTGCTGCCCGCGCCGACGACGAGCAGGCGGTGCACGGACTCCTCGATCCGGGGCCAGTCCTCCCGCTCGATGCCGAGCAGGTCGAGGACGGCGTGCTGGGGGAGCCGGTTGGACAGGTGCCGGACCAGGTCGGCCGGCGCCCCGTCCTTCTCCATCTCGTCCAGGAGACGGTCCGCGAGCCAGACGATCCGGGGGCGCATGCCGTCGACCTGCTGCTGGGTGAAGGCCTGTGAGGCCAGGTGGCGGACGCGGCTGCTGTGCGGCGGGTCCATCACGTTGATCGATTCCGGGGAGACGATGGGCTCCGGCGTCATCCGGGGGTAGTCGTGGCCGATGATGGCCGCCCTGCTGAGGCGAGGGTCGGTGGTGACCTGCTTGACGGCGTCGAAGCCGGTGATCAGCCAGGCGTCGGCCGCGCCGTAGGGCAGCCGGATGCGTGCGGGGGAGCGGCGCTGCATCAGATCGGCGAGCGCCGGGTCGAAGTCGAGCGCTTCGCTGAAGTCGAACGGGCAGATGCTTGTCTCGTTGTCCGCGGCCATCAGCCGGTTCCTCCAGAGCTGGGTACGACGTCGGTGGTGGGCCTCCCCTCGCAGGAATGCAAGCACGGGAGTGCGCGTCGGCCGCTGACCGGCACAGGTGCACCCGGCCAGGTGGGCTAACACCGAGTCGCTGTGATGTCCCCCACGAGGTCTTGTCGGGACCGGACAGCCTCCCTAAATTCGGTCATATGTCCGACAAAGATTCCTCCCTTCCCGCTGGGCCGGTCGAGTTCTCCGTCGATCTCACCGGGCACGAGATGACCCGGCGCGCCCACGTCATGAACGCGCTGGGCGCCGAGTGGGACCCCGTCGAAGTGATGCGGGGCGAGGAGGAGGCGTACGACATGCTGTACTCCGGGCTCGACGCGGAGCAGCAGCGGCTGTACGACTCGCTGGTCGAGGCCGGAGTGCTGCCCCGGCGCGCCTGAGCCTCCCCGGGCCCCCTCGGCCCCTCGGGCCCCCTGGACCCCGCCGGGGCCGCTGTGCGCCGTGCGCGGGTGCCGCCACCGACGTGCCGCTGCGGTGTTTGCGTCCGCGACGGGTGACGGCCACCGTGGACGGGTGCTTCTCGTTCCGGGCTGGTTGTGGCGGCGGGGGCCGGTCGGCCCGGGCGTGGGCGTGGGCCTCGCCGCCGGTGTCTGCGGTGCGGCCTTCGTCCTCCTGGAGGCGGGTTCACGGGCCGGCGCGCCCGTGGTTCTCGTGGTGCTGGGCCCGTTCCACGGGGGCCGGGCGGCATGTCGCACGGCCCGGGTCTGGCCCGCGGCCGGCGTCATGAGCGGTGCGGACCGAGCGGCCGTCGTGGGCGTCGTGGGCGTCGTGCGGCGGGGCGAGACCCTCGCGGATCCCCGGCTCGCGCCCGGTGTCGTGGCCTACGCGGCCGCCCTGCGGCGGGCCGCCGAGGAAGACCGGCCGCGGCGCCGCCTCGTGGCGGCCGTCACCGTGCTCGCGGTCGTCCTCGCCGGGTACGACACCCTGAACGGCGCCCCCGACGAGCTGACCGCGTCCTGGCTGGTCGTCGGGCTCTGCCTGGCCGACCTGCTGTGGTGGCCCCGCAGCACCTGCTGTGGTGGCCCCGCAGCCGCGCCCGGCTGCTGTCCCCGGCCGACCGGGCGGCGGCGTCGGCCCGCCGCCTGACAGGCGGTCCCTGAGCAAGCGTGCGCCCGGCGCCGGAACCACCCCTCAGGGGTGAGGCGCCCCGGCGTGACCCGACCGGATGCTGCTGGGAAGCGGACGAAGGGACGACGGGCGATGGGCGACGACAAGGTCGAGCGCGACGAGAGAGCGGAGCGCATAGCCGAGTTCATCGAGCCGCTGCGGGTCGAGCCCGGGACCCAGGTGCGGCTGGCCAAGGACTTCGACCCCGGATACAAGGCCGGCATCAGCAAGAAGAAGGAGGGCGTCGAACTGCTGCGCACCGGCGTCGAACTGCTCGCCGACTACCAGCGGCGGCTGGCCGCCCAGGACACCTACGGCGTGCTGCTGTGCCTGCAGGCACTGGACGCCGGCGGCAAGGACGGCACGATCCGCCACGTGATGAGCGGAGTGAACCCGCAGGGCGTGCGCGTGTCCAGCTTCAAGGTGCCTTCGGACGAGGAACTCGACCACGACTTTTTGTGGCGCTACACCCGCGCACTGCCCCGGCGCGGAGAGATCGGCATCTTCAACCGCTCGCACTACGAGGAAGTGCTCGTCGTCCGCGTCCACCCGGAGAACCTGCTCCGGCAGAAGCTGCCCGACGCGGCCCGCGGCCCCGACGTGTGGGAACGACGCTACCGGGAGATCAACGACTGGGAACGTTATCTGAGCGACAACGGCTTCAGGATCGTAAAAGTGTTTCTGAACCTGTCGAAGGAAGAACAGCGTTCCCGTTTCCTCAAACGCATCGACATTCCCGAGCGGAACTGGAAGTTCTCGTCGGCCGACATACGCGAACGGGCCCGGTGGGACGACTACCAGCAGGCCTTCTCACAGATGCTGTCCGAAACCAGCACGCCGTGGGCGCCCTGGTATGTCGTTCCCGCCGACCACAAGTGGTTCGCCCGGGTGTGCGCGGCCGCCGTGCTGGCGCACACGCTCATCGACATCGACCCCCGGTACCCACACGTCGGCGCCGCCGCCCGGCGTGAACTGGCCGAGGCCAAAAGGGAACTGAAGGCCGAGAAGAAGCACCGGTGACGAAGGAGTGACGGACGGGCCCGGGACGGAGGCACCTTCATGACCGCGCAGACAGACGCTCCGCAGGACCGGGACACCGGCGGCCGGCCGTGGTACGCGCGTCCGCCGGCGGAGGTGGCCGCGGCGTTCGAGGTGGATCCGGCCGTCGGACTGACCACCGCACGCGCCGCGGAACTGCTCCGTACGCACGGCCCCAACGCACTGCCCGAGGAGAAGCCGCTGCCGGGCTGGCGCCGCTACCTCGCCCAGTACCGCAGCTACATGCAGCTGGTCCTGCTGGGAGCCGCCGTCGTCTCGCTCGTCATCAGGGAGTGGAGCACCGGCGTCCTGCTGCTCGTCCTGACCGTGGTCAACGCGGTCGTCGGAATGCGCCAGGAGGGCAAGGCCGACAGCGCCATGAACGCGCTGAAGTCGATGATGAGGGCGACCGCGCGGGTACGCAGGGACGGCACCGAGTCGAAGGTGCCCGCCGAGGAGGTCGTCCCCGGCGACGTGGTGCTGCTCGCGGCGGGCGACGAGGTGCCCGCGGACGGCCGGATCGTCACGGCGAACGCCCTGGCGATCGACGAGTCGGCACTGACCGGTGAGAGCGTGCCGGCCGCGAAGGAACCGGGGGTGCTCACCGGAACCGGTCTGCCGCCCGGAGAACGCCACAACATGGCGTTCATGAACACCCCCGTCACCCACGGCAGCGGCACCGTGGTGGTCACCGCCACCGGCGTGGACACCGAACTCGGCCGTATCTCCGGGATGCTGTCGAGCACTCGCCGGGAGGCCTCGCCGCTGACCAGGGAGATGGACCGGCTCACCCTGTGGATCACGGCGACCGCCGGGGTGACGATGATCCTGATGTTCGTGCTCGGCCGCGCCCGCGGTACGGCGTGGGACGCGCTGTTCGTCAGCGCCGTGTCCCTGGCGATCGCCGCCATCCCGGAGGCGCTGCCGACCGTGTCCCAGACGATCCTGTCCATCGGCGCGATCGACCTGTCCCGGCGGCAGGCGATCGTCAAGGACCTGCCGTCGGTGGAGGCACTGGGGTTCACCTCGGCGATCAACTCCGACAAGACCGGCACGCTCACCATGAACCAGATGACCGCCGTCGAGGTCATCGACCCCGGGGACCGCTACACCGTCTCCGGCACCGGTTACGGCCTCGAGGGCAGGATCCGGCACCCGGTCGGCGGCGCCCCCGACATGACGGACGCGATCCTGCCCTACCTGCTCGCCAACGACGCCCGCCTGGTGGACGGCAAGGTGATCGGCGACCCCACGGAGGGCGCCCTGCTGATCCTCGGCCACAAGGCGGGCCTGGACGTCGACGCCACCCGGGAGCGGCTGCCACGGCTGGCCGTGCTGCCCTTCGACCCCGCCTACAAGCTGATGGCCACCTTCAACCGGGCCACCGACGAGACGGGCCGTCCCGTGGTCCGCTGTTTCGTGAAGGGCGCGGCGCCCGCCATGATGGCCCGCGCGGCCACCGCACTGCGCGAGGGCAGGTCCGTCCCCTGGGACGACGCCCTGCGGCGACGGGCGCAGGAGCACGTCGAGCGGATGGGCGGCGAGGGCCTCAGGGTGATGGCCGCCGCCCGCCGCGACCTCGACCCCGCCGACTTCGACCCGGACGGCGACCTCCTCGGCCATGTCACCGACCTGCAGATGACCAGCCTGGTCGGAATGGTCGACCCGCCGCGCGCCGAGTCGAGGGCCGCCGTCGCCGACGCCCAGGCCGCGCACATCAGGGTCCGCATGGTCACCGGCGACGACGTCGTCACGGGCGCCGCCATCGCCCGGCAGCTCGGCATCGAGGGCGAGGCCGTGCTCGGCGCCGACTTCGCGGCGCTTCCCGAAAGCGAACGACTCGCGCGGATCGACGGCATCGGTGTCGTAGGCCGGGTGGCACCCGAGCACAAGGTGCTGCTCGCCGAGACCCTGAAGAAGAAGGGCAACGTGGTGGCCATGACCGGCGACGGCGTCAACGACGCCCCCGCGATCAAGGCCGCCGACGTCGGCATCGCCATGGGTTCCGGCACGGAGGTGGCCAAGAACGCGGGCCGGATGGTGCTCTCCGACGACAACTTCGCCACGATCGTCTACGCCGTCGAACAGGGCCGCAAGATCTACGACAACCTCACCAAGTACATCCGGTTCGTGCTCGTCCTGCTGGTGGTGTTCGTGCTGACGTTCCTCGGCGCGACGCTGTTCGACATCGCCGCGGGGGAGCCGTTCACCCCGGCGCAGGTGCTGTGGATCCACTTCTTCGTCAACGCCGCCTTCGGCTTCGCGCTCGGCTTCGACCGGCAGAGCCCCGGCCTGATGGCCCGCAGGCCGCGTCCGCGCGGCGCGCACGTGCTGTCCCGGGGCGTGATGCTCACCGTCGGCCTGTCCGGGCTGACGATCACCATCGGGCTGCTCTGCCTGATCGAACTCGGCGCGTCCCGCTACGGCAGTGTCGCGGTCGGCCAGTCGATGGCGTTCACGTCCTTCGCGCTCTGCCTGATCGTGGCCGCGCTGGAGTGCCGCAGCGAACGGGCCACCGTCCTGACCACCGCCAGCTTCGACAGCAAGCAGATGAACCGGGCGATGCTGATCGAGTTCGTCCTCGCGGTCCTGGTCACCCAGATGGACGCCTTCCGCCGGCTGCTGGGGACGACCGAGCTGAACCTGGCCCAGTTCGCCTGGACGCTCGTCCCGGCCCTGGCGCTGCTGGTGCTGTGGGAACTCGGCAAGTTCCTCGCCCGCTGGAACGGCCGGCCGGTCGCGGGGACCTGACAGGCGCCCCGCCGATTCCGCGGGCCAGCCAGGGGAACGGCTGCGGGCTCACCCGTGGGAGCGGCTGCCGGTGCGCCGTCCTCGAGGGGTGAGCGCCAGGCGCAGCACCTGCCGCCAGTCGGCCGGGGGCCGGTTCGGCGGGGTGCCCGGACGGTGCCTGGGCACCCGGACCCGCAGCGCCCCGGGGGAGATCCGGCAGACCACCGGCGCGGGCAGCACGACGGACTCCCCGTCGATCCCGGCCGGAACGGTGCCACCCCGGGCGCCGACGTCCGGGGTGGCCGCCGCGCCGACGTCCGCAGTGGCACCCACGCCGGTGTCCGTACCCGGACCTGGCACGGGGCCCGCGTCGGCGTCGGCGTCGACGGGATCTGCTTCCGGAACCGGGCCGGCGTCAGCGCCGCGGCCCGCTCCCGCAACCGCGTCAGCGTCTGTGCCGGGACCTGACCTGGGTCCCGCGTCGGCGTTCGCGCCGGGTCCTGGTCCTGGAACCGTGCCGGTGTCCGGTCCCGGTCCCGGACCCGCGCCGGGTCCTGGTCCTGGTCCTGGAACCGCGCCCGTGTCCGATCCCGGGCCCGCGCCGGGACCCGATGCCGGGCCAGCGCGGGTGTCCGCGTCGACGACGACTTCGCGGGCGGCCAGGCTGGTCACGGCAGGTGACCGGCGGCCCCAGGTCAGCAGGCGGGCCGCCCGGCCGGGGCTGTCGACGCACACGCCGAGCACGCCCAGCCGCCCGGAGTCCAGGCCCTCCCGGAACCCGGGGCGGGCGGGGTCGGGCAGGGGCCGGTAGGGGTTGTTGCTGACGAGCACGGCCTGCAGCCCCCGGGCGCGCCGACGCCCGGCGCGCATGCTCAGGCGCGGCGCGTCGGGACCGGTGAGCAGGGTGGGCAGCATCTGCAGGACGGTGCGCAGTTTCGCGTCCCGGTAGCCGGGGTTGCCGACGACGGCCGCGTACGTGCCGAAGGACGCGTTGTTGACGAACACGCGCCCGGCGGCGTACCCGAGGTCCACACGGACCTCCTCGGCGTCGGTGAACGCCTCCAGCGCGGCCGCGGGGTCGTCACGGTCGAGACCGAGGTCCAGGGCGAAGTGGTTGCGGGTCCCGGCCGGGATCACCACGAACGGCACGTCGTGCCGGGCCGCGACCTCCGCGACCAGCGCCTGCGTGCCGTCCCCGCCGGCCACCGCCAGCAGGTCGGCGCCCTCCGCCAGCGCACGCCGGGCCAGCTCCGCCACGTCCTGGTGGTGCGCCGGGTCCAGCAGGACCACCCGGGCGCCCGCCGCCCTCGCCTTCTCGGCGAGCCCGAAGCGCGTCACCTTGCCCCCGCCGGAGCGCGGGTTCATGACCACCCACGGCTGTCGCGCGGGCGGCACCGCGACGGGTTCACCGGCGCTCCCGGCCGCCCGGTCCGCGGGGGTCGTCGCGATCCGCGCGGCCGTCAGCGCCAGCAGCCACAGGCCGAGGGCCAGGCAGGCGGGCACCAGCATGCCGTGGGTGGCGAACAGGACCAGTGCCGTCACCGGGGCGGCCGCCGCCAGCAGCGCCCCGGCGGCGCGGAGCGGTCCGGGGTGGGCGAGGGTCCACCACAGGCCCCCGGCGGCCAGGGCCACCGCGGCGATGGCGACCAGGACCCACAGGAGGCTCCGCAGCCCACCGCTGACGAGCAGGACGAGGAGACTGCCGAGCAGGGCGAGCAGCGCGACCCGGGCCCAGGAGAAGGCCGTGAGACGGTCGGAGCGCGGCGCCAGACGGGTCTGCGGGTTCATGGTCGTCCCTCCGACACGGCTCCCCGACGCCGGACACCTGCCGTGTCGAGGATGCACCCGGCCCCGCCGCGGACGCCTCACCCGGGGCGGGTGAGGCGGCGGTCATGGAAGTGACACGGGCGTGGGCGGGTGAGTGCCCGCGGTGGGCCGCCCACCGTGTCGTACGATTCCGCACCCGACGGCTGGAACCGCCCTTCCCGGCGACCCGCCGCGCAGGCTCTTCCCGGACAGGCGAAGGCCCGCCGGACGGATCCGACGGGCCCTCGGGTGATGCGGGATCAGGCGGCGGCCGCGTACTTCGGGTTGGGGCCGTACTGGTTCTCCTCGGGCTTGCCCTCGGAGGCGAGCCAGACGATCAGGATGATCCAGCCGACCAGCGGAATGATGCCGATCAGGATCGCCCAGCCGGACCGGCCGGTGTCATGCAGCCGGCGGACCGCGACGCCCAGGCCGGGCAGCAGGACCGCGAGCGCGTAGATCGAGCTGAGGGCGGCGAACCCGATGGCCCGGCCGACGACCGCCAGCACGATGCTGATGATCAGGTTGAACAGGAAGAACATCCAGTATTCCTGTCGACGCGCGCGGCCGCTGAACACCGCGTACTTCTTGAGTACGTCCACGTACCAGTTCATTACTCGTCCCCCCGGGGATCAAGGCTTGATTGACCCTCAGCAAATCAAGCCGACCTGGCTGGATCCATCCATATTGGCGTGAGCGGGTCAACCGTTACCGTGTCGCCGCCATATGGTGATCAAGGGGCTGAGCGGTGCCGCATCCGGACAGCTCCCCGGAGCGTCTGTACCGGCATGGGCATGCAGAACCAGCCACAGCGGCAGCCTCCGACCGGGGACCCCGAAGGGTGCCTCGTCGTCGCGATCAGGATCCCCGTCCGCGCCCTGGTGTTCCTGGTGGTAGTGCCGGTCCGCCTGCTCTGGGACGCGTCCGCGACGGCCGCACGCCTCCTCGGGCGCCATGTTCTCGCCCCCCTGGCCCGCGCCGTCGGGCGGCTCCTGCACGGCCTCCTCGTCGTCCCGCTGATCTGGCTCCACCGCCACCTGCTCACCCCCCTCGGCCACGCCCTGCTGTGGCTCCACGCGCGCGTGCTCACCCCGGTCGGCCACGCCCTCCTGCGGCTCCTCACCCCCGTCGCGCACGCCGTCGCCCGGCTGGCCGGCAAGGTCGCCGCCGGCCTGTACCGGATCGCGCGCGTGCTGCTCGTCCTGCCCGCCCTCGCCCTGTGGCACCGGCTCCTCGCCCCGCTGGCCCGGGGCCTCGGCGTCGTCCTCACGGAGATCGGCGAAGCCCTCGGCCACGCCTGGCGGGCCGCCGGGCACGTCGTACGAGCCCTGGGACGCCTCGTACGGGCCGCCGGACGAGTGCTCGGCACCCTCTTCCGGTGGATCCTCGTGGAACCCGCGCGCCGGGCGTACCGGACCGTCCTCACCCCGGTCGGGCACGTCGTGCGCGACCTCGTGCTCCGCCCCGCGGCCCAGGCCGCACACGCCGTGGGCCGAGCCGTCCGCCAGGCCCGCGCCGACCTGCGCCGCGCCCTCCTCGGCGGCCCGGCCCGGCCGGCGACCGCGGACCGACGGGAACCCACGGGCCGCGACACACGTACTCTTGGTGGATAGCAGTACACAGCGGTACGGCCCACAGCGGTACGGCCGCTTCCGCGAGAACCTCACGAGAACCACGAAGGACTGACGACACTGGGCAAGCGACAGCCCGAAGGCCCGCCGCCCGCACCCGCGGTGCAGCGCATCCGACTGCGCTACACCAAGCGCGGCCGCCTCCGGTTCACCAGCCACCGTGACTTCCAGCGCGCCTTCGAGCGTGCGTTGCGCCGCGCCGAGGTGCCGATGGCCTACTCGGCGGGGTTCACACCGCACCCCAAGGTGTCGTACGCCAATGCCGCACCCACCGGCACGGGCAGTGAGGCGGAGTACCTGGAGATCGCGCTCACCGCACCCCGCGACCCGGAGCGGTTGCGCGCCCTCCTCGACGAGTCCCTGCCCACCGGGCTCGACATCGTCGACGCGGTCGAGGCACGCACGTCAGGACTGGCCGACCGGCTCACCGCATCCGTGTGGGAGCTCCGGCTGCCCGGCGTGGACCCGGCCCTGGCCGAACAGGCCGTCGCCGCGTTCAACACCGCCGAGGCCGTCGAGGTCCAGCGCATGACCAAGAACGGCGTCCGAACCTTCGACGCCCGCCCCGCCGTCGTGCAACTTGAAACACAGAGTGAAACGGCTGATAGGCCGACCGACCAGCCCTGTGCGATACTGCGGCTGGTTGTTCGGCACGTGACGCCTGCCGTACGACCCGACGACGTCCTGTCCGGTCTCCGCGCCGTGGCCGACCTGGCGCCGCCGGTCCCCGCAGCGGTGACCAGGCTGGCGCAGGGGCTGCTCGATGAAGAGACCGGCACGGTGACCGACCCGCTCGCGCCCGACCGCGAGGCAGTGGAGGCCCTTTCGAAGGCCGAACCCGCTGCCACCGCGACGGCGCCGGCGTAAGGAAGGTCCCGCGAAGGACGGACGTCGTAGCGCAGCCCTCGGACTCGGGAGCCACCTGGGTCGGGCAGCGCACCGACCAGAAGACTTTCGCCAGGCCGTCCGCGACAAGGCGTACGGAACCGGCGAGACAGGACACAGAGAGCTCCTGTGCGGCGCCCGCGCCCCACACGGCGGCACCGCGCAACGCGCGAGCCGCGGACGTCACCGGTGGTCGCTCGACGAGCGACTCCGGACCAGGCGCGGCGCCCGGGAGCCTGACGGGAGAAACGCCCGCATGCTCGAACCGACCGAACCCGCAGAGACCCCTACGGGCTCCGAAGCGAACACCCCCAGCGACACCCTGCCGCCGCGCAGGCGTCGCCGTGCCGCGTCCCGCCCCGCGGGACCGCCCGTCGCGGCCGAGGCCGTGACCGCGGACCAGGCCGAGACCACCGCTCCGGCCATACCGGCCGCCGAGCCCACCGAGGTGGCGCAGCCCGCCGCCGCTGCCGAGCCCTCCGAGGCCGTAGCGGCCGGCGACGCGGCGCAGAGCGGTGCGGCCACGGAAGAGGCAGCTCCCGCCCCGCGCACGCGCCGTCGTGCGACCCGCCGGGTGTCCGCCCCCGCCGGGGCCCCGGAGACCGCCGAGACCGCCGAGACGGTCGTCCCCGCCACTGCCACGGCTCCCGCTGCCGCCGTCGCCGAGCCCGCCGCGAGCCCGGCCGAGGCCGCCGCGAAGGGCGCCGAGAGCGACGAGGACACCGCCCCGCCCCGGGCCCGTCGCCGCGCCACGCGCCGCGCCTCCGCACCCGCCGGAGCCCCGGCCGCCGTGGCCGCGACCGAGCCAGCCGACACCCCCGCGGCCCAGGCGGCCCCTGTGGCGGCCCCCGAGGCCGCCGAGGAGGCCGCCGAGGAGGCCGCGCCCGCTCCCGCCCCGCGCGCCCGTCGCCGTGCCACCCGCCGGGTGGCCGCGCCCGCCGCAGCCCCCGAGAGCACCGCCGCGCCCGCCGTCGCCGCCGAGGCGACCGAGACGACCGAGGCACCTGAGGTGAGCGAGACCACAGAGGCCGCCGACGCCACCGAGACCGCGGAAGCCACCGAGACCGCTGACACCACCGAGGAGGCCGCGCCGGCCCCCCGCGCGCGTCGTCGTGCCACCCGCCGGGTGTCCGCACCCGCCGGGACGCCCGAGGCCGCCGACACGGGCGCAGCCGAAGCACCGGCCGCCCAGGCCCCGGCCGCCGCCGCACCCGCGGCTGCGCCCGCCGAGCCCGTCGAGACCGAGGCCCCGCGTCGTCGGCGCCGCGTCGTACGGCAGGCCGCGACCGGCTTCTCCGAGCCCGCCGCCGCGGCCGGAGCCGACGAGGAGCCGCGCCGCCCGGCCCGGCCCGCCGTCGCCGTCTTCCAGGCACCCGTGTTCACCGAGCCCAGGTTCCAGACCCCGGATCGCGCCGCCGCCGAGGCCGCCGCCGCGTCCGTCGGCACCGAGGAGCCCGAGGAGGTCGCGGAGACCACCGCGCCCACCGGTTCCAGCGGTTCCAGCGGTTCCACCGGCACCCCGGACTCCGCCGAGCAGGCCGAGGCCGGTTCGCGGCGCCGCCGTCGCCGTCGGGGCGCCGTCGAGGAGGCCCCGGTCGCCGAGGCCGCCGCCGAGGACGAGACCGAGGAGCCGGAGGACTCCGTCGAGGACGCCGCCGACGGCGAGGACGAGGCCGAGGAGTCCGGCTCCCGCCGGCGCCGCCGCCGGGGCGGCCGCCGCCGTCGCCGGGGTGACGCCGCCGACGGCGACGGCGCCGACGACGGCTCCGACGAGCTCGCGGCCGAGCAGGCCGAGCAGGACGCCGAGGACACGGCCGAGCAGGAGGAAGAGGACGACGAGGACGCCCACGACGACGCCGGCGCCTCCTCCTCCAGCAGCCGCCGTCGCCGTCGCCGCAGGCGGCGCGCCGGTGACAGCCCCGCCGACGCCGAGCCCGGCGAGGGCGACCCGGAGCGCACGGTCGTCAAGGTCCGCGAGCCCCGCAAGCCCTCCGAGCCCTCCGACGAGGTGCAGTCCATCAAGGGCTCCACCCGCCTGGAGGCCAAGAAGCAGCGCCGCCGCGAAGGCCGCGAACAGGGCCGCCGACGCGTCCCGATCATCACCGAGGCCGAGTTCCTCGCCCGCCGCGAGGCCGTCGAGCGCGTCATGGTCGTCCGCCAGCACGGCGACCGTACGCAGATCGGCGTCCTGGAGGACGGCGTGCTCGTCGAGCACTACGTCAACAAGGAGCAGTCGACCTCGTACGTCGGCAACGTCTACCTGGGCAAGGTCCAGAACGTGCTGCCCTCGATGGAGGCCGCCTTCATCGACATCGGCAAGGGCCGCAACGCCGTCCTGTACGCCGGCGAGGTCAACTTCGAGGCCCTCGGCATGGCCAACGGCCCGCGCCGCATCGAGTCCGCCCTGAAGTCCGGCCAGTCCGTCCTCGTCCAGGTGACGAAGGACCCGATCGGCCACAAGGGCGCCCGCCTGACCAGCCAGGTCTCCCTGCCGGGCCGCTACCTCGTGTACGTCCCCGAAGGCTCGATGACCGGCATCAGCCGCAAGCTGCCCGACACCGAGCGCGCCCGGCTGAAGACCATCCTCAAGAAGATCGTCCCCGAGGACGCGGGCGTCATCGTGCGCACCGCCGCCGAGGGCGCCAGCGAGGACGAACTGCGCCGCGACGTCGAACGGCTCCAGGCGCAGTGGGAGGACATCCAGAAGAAGTCGAAGAACGGCAACGCCCCGACGCTGCTGTACGGCGAGCCGGACATGACCGTCCGCGTCGTCCGCGACATCTTCAACGAGGACTTCTCCAAGGTCGTCGTCAGCGGCGACGAGGCCTGGGAGACCGTCCACGGCTACGTCTCGCACGTCGCGCCCGACCTCGCAGGCCGGCTGTCGAAGTGGACCTCCGAGGTCGACGTCTTCGCCACCTACCGGATCGACGAGCAGCTCGCCAAGGCCCTGGACCGCAAGGTCTGGCTGCCCAGCGGCGGTTCGCTGGTCATCGACCGGACCGAGGCGATGGTCGTCGTCGACGTCAACACCGGCAAGTTCACCGGCCAGGGCGGCAACCTCGAAGAGACGGTCACCCGCAACAACCTGGAGGCGGCCGAGGAGATCGTCCGCCAGCTCCGGCTGCGCGACCTCGGCGGCATCATCGTCATCGACTTCATCGACATGGTCCTGGAGTCCAACCGTGACCTGGTGCTGCGCCGCCTGCTCGAATGCCTCGGGCGGGACCGGACCAAGCACCAGGTGGCCGAGGTCACCTCGCTCGGTCTCGTCCAGATGACCCGCAAGCGCGTCGGCCAGGGCCTGCTGGAGTCGTTCTCCGAGACCTGCGTGCACTGCAACGGCCGCGGCGTCATCGTCCACATGGAGCAGCCCAGCTCCGGCGGCGGTGGTGGCGGCGGCAAGCGCAAGAAGCGCGGCCGCGGCGGCGACGGGCACGAGCACGAGCACGACGTCCACGAGACCCACGAGGTCGTCGACGACGGTGCCGTCGAGCACGCCGAGGCCGTCCACGCGGTCGAGACCGCGGCGGAGGTGGCGGCCGAGGTCGCCGAACCCGTCGCACTGACCGCGCCCGCCTTCGCGCCGGACGAGGAGCTCTACAGCAGCGTCGCCGAGGCGGAGGCCGCGGCCGGCCGCGGCCGCACCCGCCGCCGGGCGAGCCGCCGGGCCTCGGCTCCGGCCGGCGCGCCCAGGGAGCGCGCGTCCCGCAACCGGGGCGCCGAGGCCGAGGCGCCGACCGCGCAGGCCGTGCCGGCCGCCGTGGCGGCCGAGCGCGAGGTGCTGCCGGAGCCGGCCGCCGAGGCGCACGCCGAACCGCCCGCCGTGGAGGACCCGGTCGTCCAGGCGTCGGAGGCCGTGCAGGCCCCGGCCGCCCCGGAGACCCCCGCCGCGGTGGAGGAGGCCGCACCGAAGGGCCGTACGCGTCGGCGTGCCACCCGGAAGGTGTCGGCGCCCGCCGGGTCCCCGGCAGGGGCCGAGGCCGCCGTGGTGACCGTCGTCGCCGAGAGCGCCCCGGCGCAGACGGTGGCGGAGACGGTCACGGAAACCCCTGCGGAGCCCGCTGCCGAACCGGCCGCCGAGGCCGCGCCCGCGCCCGCCGAGAGCGCCGCTCCGGCCCGTCCGCGCCGCCGTGCGGTGCGCAAGGCCACCGCGCCGACCGCGTCCGAGGAGGCGGCCGTCGTGGTCGTGCCGTCGGCGGAGTCCGAGGCGCTGGCGGCCGAGGCCCCGGAGGCCGGGGAGCCGGCGGTCGGGGAACCGGCCGCCGAGGAGGCCGCCCCGGCCAAGAAGACGGCCCGTAAGACGGCCGCCAAGAAGACCGCGGCGAAGAAGACGGCGGCCAAGAAGACCGCCGCCAAGAAGACCGCGGCGAAGAAGACGACGGCCAAGAAGGCGGTCAAGACCGCCAAGACGGCCGCCGCCAAGTCGACGGCGAAGAAGACCGCCACGGTCCCCGCCGCCTCCGACGAGGGCTGACGCCCGGCACGCGGGGCCGGTCCTCGTGACCGGCCCCGCACCGCACCCCGGGGCCGAGTGACCGGCCCCACACCCCCGGGGCCCGGTTTGACCCCCTCGGCCACCGCCCCGTAACCTTGACCGTCGGCGTGTCCATGGATATGAGGACGCGCCACATCCCCGTAAACCTCTTCCTTCGGAGCACAGGGTGTTCCGAAGAGGCCGCCCGTATGCCGGGCGGCTGGACTTCGGGGGTGCCGTTCCCGAGCGAGAGAGTGAGATCCGCGTGTACGCCATCGTGCGCAGCGGTGGTCGCCAGCACAAGGTTGCTGTCGGCGACATCGTTGAGGTTGACAAGATTTCCACCGCCAAGGTTGGCGACACGGTCGAGCTCTCGACCCTGCTCGTTGTCGACGGCGACGCTGTGACCAGCGACCCGTGGGTGCTGGCCGGCATCAAGGTCCAGGCCGAGGTCGTGGACCACCACAAGGGCCAGAAGATCGACATTCTGCGCTACAAGAACAAGACCGGCTACCGCCGTCGTCAGGGCCACCGCCAGCAGTACACGGCGATCAAGGTCACTGAGATCCCCGCGGCTGCGAAGTAAGGGACTGAGGAGAGATGGCACACAAGAAGGGCGCATCGTCCACCCGTAACGGTCGTGACTCCAACGCTCAGCGCCTCGGCGTGAAGCGCTTCGGCGGTCAGGTCGTCAACGCGGGCGAGATCCTGGTCCGCCAGCGTGGCACCCACTTCCACCCGGGTGCGGGCGTCGGCCGTGGCGGCGACGACACGCTGTTCGCGCTGAACGCCGGCGCGGTGGAGTTCGGTACCCACCGTGGCCGCAAGGTCGTGAACATCGTCCCGGTCGCCTGAGCCTGATTTCTCAGGACTCAGACCGAACGTTTCGCGAGGCGGACCTCACTTCCCGATCGGGAAGGCGGGTCCGCCTTTCGCGTGTTGACATAGGTATGACCCCGCAAGTATCTGGAGGCACTGCACCATGACCACCTTCGTGGACCGCGTCGAGCTGCACATCGCCGCGGGTAACGGAGGCCACGGCTGCGCCTCCGTGCACCGGGAGAAGTTCAAGCCGCTCGGCGGCCCGGACGGCGGCAACGGCGGCCGCGGCGGCGACGTCATCCTGACCGTCGACCAGTCCGTGACGACCCTCCTCGACTACCACCACTCCCCGCACCGCAAGGCCACCAACGGTAAGCCCGGCGAAGGCGGCAACCGCGCGGGCAAGGACGGCCAGGACCTGGTCCTGCCGGTGCCCGACGGTACGGTGGTACTGGACAAGGCGGGCAACGTCCTCGCCGACCTCGTCGGCCACGGCACCTCCTACGTCGCCGCCCAGGGCGGCCGCGGCGGCCTCGGCAACGCGGCCCTCGCCAGCGCCCGCCGCAAGGCCCCCGGCTTCGCGCTGCTCGGCGAGCCCGGTGACTTCGGGGACGTCGTCCTGGAACTGAAGACCGTCGCCGACGTGGCCCTGGTCGGCTACCCGAGCGCCGGCAAGTCCTCGCTGATCTCGGTGCTGTCCGCCGCCAAGCCGAAGATCGCCGACTACCCGTTCACCACCCTGGTCCCCAACCTCGGTGTGGTCACCGCCGGTTCGACCGTCTACACCATCGCCGACGTCCCCGGTCTCATCCCCGGCGCCAGCCAGGGCAAGGGCCTCGGCCTCGAGTTCCTGCGCCACGTCGAGCGGTGCAGCGTCCTCGTGCACGTCCTGGACACCGCCACCCTGGAGTCCGAACGCGACCCCGTCTCCGACCTCGACGTCATCGAGGAAGAGCTGGGGCAGTACGGCGGACTCGGCGACCGGCCCCGGATCGTCGTCCTCAACAAGATCGACGTCCCCGACGGCAAGGACCTCGCCGAGATGGTCCGGCCCGACCTGGAGGCCCGCGGCTACCGCGTCTTCGAGGTGTCGGCGGTCGCCCACACGGGCCTGCGCGAGCTGACGTTCGCCCTCGGCGAGCTGGTCGGCGCGGCGCGCGCCGCCAAGCCCAAGGAGGAGGCGACCCGCATCGTCATCCGGCCCAAGGCCGTCGACGACGCCGGTTTCACCGTCGTCCAGGAGGACGACGGCCTCTTCCGGGTCCGCGGCGAGAAGCCCGAACGCTGGGTCCGCCAGACCGACTTCAACAACGACGAAGCCGTCGGCTACCTGGCCGACCGTCTCAACCGCCTCGGCGTCGAGGAGCAGTTGATGAAGGCCGGCGCCCGGGCCGGCGACGGCGTCGCCATCGGCCCCGAGGACAACGCCGTCGTCTTCGACTGGGAGCCGACCATGATGTCCGGAGCCGAGATGCTCGGCCGGCGCGGCGAGGACCACCGCTTCGAGGAACAGCGCCCGGCCGTCCAGCGCCGCCGCGACCGGCAGGCCGAGCGGGACGAGTCCCTGCGCGAGTACGGCGACTTCGACCCCTTCGAGTAGCCGCGCCGCCGGTTCCCGCCCGGACTTCCGGGACCCGGCATCGGCACCGTCGCACACGACCACGCCCGTTGCGGCCAGGACCTGCTTCCCGGCCGTAACGGGCTTTCCGTTGGCTCTGGTTGTCATGCGCACGTACGGCTGAGTTCAGCGGCCGGACCCACCTGCCATGGGAGCTTCCCAAGGTCAGACCGCCCAAAGGCCACCGTGGCAAGGGAGTCCGCGCATGACAGGCTCCCCGAACACGGCGTGGAGTTCCCCGCCACCACCCGGCACCCGATGGAGGCCGCCCTCGCCGCCTGCGCCCGGCCCGCGATGATGGGCGACACCGTGCCCACCTAGAAACACTGGACGCGACTGCTCGCGCAGGTCGAGGCCACCGGCTCGCGCACGTCGGTCATCAGCAGCGAGTTCTTCGCCGACGCCCCGGACGACGAGACCGCCGCCCGCATCGTCGAACTGCTCGGCGGCGACCGCGGCCTCCCCGGAAAACTCCTCCAGCACGTTCCGGACGCGGCGAACCGCTCCCTCACCCTCGCCGAGACCGAAATGCTGCGAAAGCTCAACGTGGAAATTCCGCGGCAATGGCCTGCCTGACGAGCTCTATTCGAAGCTCATCCGCAACGGCGCGGTCATGCATATGCGGAACACGTGCAGTCCCGCGGCCGGTGACGTGAAGATCCGCACCCCCGGCTGGGCTGTCGAGGCCGCCGCCCGCATCGGCGCCGAGATGGCGGCACACATCGACGCCCTGGCCGTCCGCGTCGTCGGCGACCGCATCGCCCCGGGGGTGGCCGCCCGCGCCTTGTACGGCGCACTCGCTGCGGCGGCGGCCGCGCCGGTACGGCACGCGGCCGACGCCAAGACCAGGACCGTGGACCAGACGTCATCGAGGGAACTGGTACGGGTACTGGGTCACCGATGTCTCAAGAGGCTGCGAGGACGGTGAGCCTCGCGGGTCGGATGGCTTAGCTCTGCTAAGCCGTCCAGGTGTCACGACTTAGCATCGCTGAGCCGTATCGGGTCACGCACAGCAATCGGAATGCACTGTGCAGTTACTCACAGCGAATTCACGGAACTTCCCCGGACGGCCGACGGGCGGCACCCGTCACCAGCGGTGCAAGATGAATGAAAGGTTGCGGGTACATATGCGGTGGACGGCGCTCACCTTGCACAGCGGTTACCGGAAGTGGGACCATTTCCAGGTTCCCTGATGCCCCGAGGTAGGTCACCTGTGTCCCAGCGCATAGCCAAGCCCCGAACCACCGCAGTGATCCTGGCCGGTGGCACCGGCCAGCGGGTGGGTCTGTCGATCCCCAAGCAGCTGCTGAAGATCGCCGGCAAGGCAGTCATCGAGCACACCCTGGCCACCTTCGAGAAGGCCGACTCGATCGACGACATCATCGTGCTGATGGCCCCGGGCTACGTCGCGGACATCGAGAAGATCGTGGCGAAGGCCGGCTTCACCAAGGTCAAGAAGGTCATCGAGGGCGGCAACACGCGGAACGAGACCACCGAGCGCGCCATCGAGGCCCTCGGCGAGGGACTGGCCGCCGGAGAGGACCTCAACGTCCTCTTCCACGACGCCGTGCGCCCCCTGCTGTCGCAGCGCGTCATCGACGACTGCGTGGCCGCGCTGGACCGCTACCAGGCCGTCGACGTCGCCATCCCCTCCGCCGACACCATCATCGTCACGCGCACGCACGGCGAGGACGGCGAGTTCATCACCGAGATCCCGGACCGCTCCCGGCTGCGCCGCGGCCAGACCCCGCAGGCGTTCAAGCTGTCCACGATCAAGCGGGCCTACGAGGTCGCCGCCGGCGACCCCAACTTCCAGGCCACCGACGACTGCTCCGTCGTGCTCAAGTACCTGCCGGACGTGCCGATCCACGTCGTCGCCGGCGACGAGTACAACATGAAGGTCACCCAGCCCGTCGACGTCTTCATCGCCGACAAGCTCTTCCAGCTCGCCTCCACCGCCGCCCCCGTGCAGAACGGCGAAGACGCCTACCGCGAACTGCTCACCGGCAAGACCGTCGTGATCTTCGGCGGTTCGTACGGCATCGGCAAGGACATCGCCGAACTCGCCGAGTCCTACGGCGCCACCGTCTACGCCCTCGGCCGCTCCACCACCGGCACCCACGTGGAGAACCCGGAAGAGGTCGACGACGCCCTGTCCAAGGCCTACGCCGAGACCGGCCGCATCGACTACGTCGTCAACACCGCGGGCGTCCTGCGCATCGGCAAGCTCGCCGAGACCGACAACGCCACCATCGAAGAGGCCCTGAAGGTCAACTACCTGGCCCCCGTGCAGATCGCCCGCTCCAGCTACAAGTACCTCGCCGAGACCAACGGTCAGCTGCTCCTCTACACCTCCAGCAGCTACACCCGCGGCCGCGCCGAGTACAGCCTCTACTCCTCGACCAAGGCCGCCATGGTGAACCTCACCCAGGCCCTGTCCGACGAGTGGGCCGGTGACTCCATCCGGGTCAACTGCATCAACCCCGAGCGCACCGCCACCCCCATGCGCACCAAGGCCTTCGGCCAGGAACCGGCGGGCTCCCTGCTCTCCTCCGAAGCCGTCGCCCGCACCTCCCTCGACGTGCTGCTCTCCGAACTCACCGGCCACGTCATCGACGTCCGCCAGCAGGACCCGACGGCCGCCGCCGGCCAGGCCTCCGGCTTCGAACAGGCGCTGGCCAGTGTCCTGGACCGGCAGGACGGCGTGGCATAATCAACTTCCAATAGTTATCTGTAATTCAGGCCTCTGTGGTTGCGTGTTCCTAGAGCATTCACAGGGGCCTGAACCGTAAAAACTTCAGATCGACTACCACGCCAGATCGTCCGCAAGGTCAAATACAGGCCTTTTTGTCAGCAAAAGGTTCTCCGTGATATCCACCGCTATTCGCGTCGCCCGGGTGGGCAGCGCGGCCGAGCTGGCCGCGGCGGCACTCATGATGCTGGGCTTCCCGGTGCTCATGATCGCCGCGCTCGTCCCGAGCGTCTACGCCTTCGCGGCCGCGGCCGCCGTCACGTACCTGGCGGACCACTACCTGCACCGCAAGGGCAGCTACCTCATCAGCCGTCTGAGCAAGGTCCGGGCCGGCCTGTCGATCCGCTTCCTGATCCGGCAGCTGCTGCTGATCCTGCTGCTGGCCCGCATGGACCTCTCGAACGGTCTGATCTTCTACGGCGCCATCGCCTGCTTCATCGCCTTCTACGGCCTGCAGGCCCCGCACGGCGCCCTGGTCCAGCTGATCCGCAACCGACGCCGGATGCCGGTCGCCACCCGCAACGTCGACCTCAAATCCCGCATCCGCATCCCGGACGCCCCGCCGCAGGGCCTGCTGGACCGCTCCGCCGAGAAGATGCTCCACGTCGACCTCGCGGCCGTCGTCGGCCTGCTGATCTCGGCAGTCACCAAAAGCGCCGTCGCCGCAGGCATCGGCGTCGGCCTCACCCTCGGCCTCGGCTCCCTGTACGTGCTGGTACTGATGCCCTACGTACGCGGCCGCAAGACCCCGCCGGACGCCGACACCGTCCTGGCCGCCGTCGACGACTGGCTCGGCGAGTACAAGCCCGAGACCGTCCTGTACTTCTCCGGCTCCAAGGACTCCGCCTACCAGGTCAACATGTGGCTGGAGACCATGGAGCAGCTGGACTCCCGCCCGCTGATCCTGCTGCGCGAACGGGTCATCCTGCAGAGCCTCGCCCCGACCACGGTCCCCGTCATCTGCGTGCCCGGCGGTGTGCACCTGATGAACATGGACCTGGCCACGGTCCGCGTCGCCCTCTACGCGGCCAACGTCGGCAAGAACATCCACCTGCTGCGCGTCCCCACGATGAAGCACGTCTTCATCGGCCACGGCGACAGTGACAAGCTGGCCAGCGTCAACCCGTTCAGCAAGGTGTACGACGAGGTGTGGACCGCGGGCCGCGCGGGCCGCGACCGCTACGCCATCGCCGACGTCGGGGTCCGCGACGAGGACATCGTCGAGGTCGGCCGTCCGCAACTGGCCCCCATCCAGCACTGGCAGGGCGTACCCGACGGCCGGATCCCCACCGTTCTCTACGCGCCCACCTGGGAAGGCTGGGACGGCAACCCCGGCAACACCTCCCTCGTGCTCGCCGGCGAGAACATCGTGAAGAAGCTGGTCAAGGCGGACCCGCCGGTCCGCGTCCTGTACAAGCCGCACCCCTTCACCGGCACGGTCAGCCCCGAGGCGGGCGCCGCCCACCGGCGGGTCACCGCCCTCATCGAGAAGGCCGCCGCCCAGCGCGCCACCGACCCTCGCTTCACCACCGACCCGGCCGCCCAGGCGGCGGCCCGGGCCGAGCTCACCCGTATCGAGGCCCGCCTGGTCGAGCTGACCGGCACGGGCGACGAGAAGCGCGACGAGGCCGAGGCCAGCCGGGACGACGTCGTCGACCTGAAGAAGCACGAAGAGGTCGCCCGGCTGCGCGCCGAGTGGAACGACGCTCTGTGGCGTTCCTTCCCCACACACCAGCACCGGGTGATCACGGGCGCCGAACCGCGCCTGTACGACTGCTTCAACGTCTCCGACGCCATGGTCTCCGACATCTCCAGCGTGGTCTCCGACTTCATCGCGAGCGGCAAGCCGTACGCCGTCACCGACTCCGCCGGCGTCGGAGTGGAGGAGTTCAAGCAGGCCAACACCGCGGTGCGGGCCGCCGTGATCCTGTCCAACAGTGCCAAGGAACTCAGCGCCCTGCTCGACGCCGTCCGCGATCCCTCCGCCGATCCGCTGGCCGCGGACCGCGAAGAACTCAAGCGCTACCTGCTGGGCCCCGACGAGCCGACCTCCATCGAGCAGTTCAACGACGCGGTGGCCGCCCTCGCCCGCAAGGCCGAGACCCGCAACCTGGGCCAGCAGGCCCGCATCGCGGCCGGTGACGCGGAAGCGGCCGACATCGCCGAGGCGCTGCCGGGAGACACACTGAAGGCCGCCAGCGAGGCGGAAGGCACCACCACCGCCGGCTGACACACTCACCCGCGCGCCACACACCGAACGGGCTCGGTCCCGGGGACTCCTCTCCGGGACCGAGCCCGTTCGGCATTCCCCAAAATCGTCTTCTTACCTTTGCTTAGTGATTCCGGGTGTGTCTTCTTACCAGCGCTTCGCGGTATCCGATGAGTGGCTCTTACTGCGCATCCGTACTGTCCGACGTAACCCGCCGTACACCGTCCGGCCGCATTCCTGCCATGTGAGCTGGGTCACTCAAGGGATGTTCCTGGGCAACCAGTCGCGTCGATCAGCCATCTAGAACGTTGCGACTGAGTCGACGCCGGGGGAACGCACCATTGACTAGGGAGAAACGTGACCGTCGTTGCGCAGCCTGATGTGACCGTCATCATCGGGGCGTACGAAGCGATGCCGTACCTCGTCGAATGCCTGGCTTCCGTGGAGCGTCAGACCCTCGACCCGGCACGCATGGAGGTCATCGCCGTCGACGACGGATCGGCCGACGGCACGGGGGAGTGCCTGGAGGAGTTCGCGGCCCGCGCCCCCATGCCCGTGACCGTGATCCGCCAGGAGAACTCCGGCGGCCCCAGCGGCCCCCGCAACGTCGGCCTCGCCAGGGCCACCGGCCGCTACGTGTTCTTCCTGGACGCCGACGACCGCCTCGGCGACGAGGCCCTTGAGCGCATGGTCGCCATGGCGGACAAGAACGGCACCGACGTCGTCCTCGGCAAGGTCGAGGGAATCAACCGCAAACCCCCCGCGTCGATGTGGGGCAAGACCCTCGACCGTACCGACGTCTTCTCCTCCAACATCAAGTTCACGCTCAGCGCCCAGAAACTCTTCCGCCGCGCGCTCCTGGAACGGCACGGCATGCGTTTCGACGAGTCCCTGTGGACCGGCGAGGACGCGCTGTTCACCATGGAGGCCTATCTCCGCGCCGACGGCGTCTCCGTCGTCGCCGACTACCCCTGCTACTACCTGGTCGGCCGCGACGACGGGAAACACGTCACCAAGAGCGGCAGCTACACCCTGCGCTTCGACTCCGCGCGCGCCCTGATGAAACTGATCGCCGACATGGTTCCGGCAGGACCGCGTCGCGACACCCTCATGGTCCGGCCGTTCCTGGTCACCCTGCTCCCTCAGTTCGGCCCCAAGTTCCTCAAGGACGACGACGAGGTGCGGCGGCACAAGATGGAGTTGGCCGGGCCGCTGATGGACGCCCACTGGAACCCGGAAGTCGCCCGCCGGCTCAGAGTGCACGAACGGCTGAGACTTCACCTGGTCGCCGAACGGCGCCCCGATCTCCTTCCCGACGTCATCGAGTTCGTCCGCGCCAAGAAGCAGCCCGATGCCGTCCTGGAGAAGCGCGGTACCGCCGTCTACCTGGCCTACCCGTACTTCCGCTCGAAGTCGGTCGGTGTCCCCGACCGGATCTACCTCGCGGAACCCCGGGAGGCCCGCTCCGTCGAGGGCTACCGCGAGGACGCCGCCAACACCTTCCTGCGGCGTGCCATGCGCAAGGTCCGGCGATCGCTGCCCGCACGGGGAGTCAAGGCCGCCGCCGCCTGACCGGGATCCGGGGCACCCGGACCCGCCGCCCTACAGGCCCGACCCCAGCGCCCGGCGGATCGGCCGGCCCACGGCCCGCCGGGCCCGCCGGTAGACCGACGCCGGCTGCGCGCCGACGGACTTGATCCTGGCCCCGGAACGCGCCAGTTCCTTCTGCAGACGGGCGTTGTCCAGCGACAGTTCGTCGATCCGGGTGTGCAGCCAGCCGAACCGCGAGGTGAGCGAGGCCGGGTCCGCGTCGTTCCAGGGGCGCACGCTCGCGGGGAACGTCAGCGCGCCCATCCGTTCCTCAAAGGCCACCCCGCTGTCGCCGTGTGTGAACGTGTTCTGCAGCCCGTTCCTGTCCAGGAACCCGGTGAACCGGTCGAAACGCTCCCGGTGGCCGCCGAGCAGGCCGCCGAAGTCGGCCTCCGCGTACAGCTTCGCCGGGTCCGCCGAGGCCGGGTCCTTGACCGCCTGATCCAGCCGCCGGTGCGGAATTTCGAAGTACCGGCACAGCTCCAGCGTCCGCGAGTCACCGCACAGCACGGTGGCCGGCGTGCCCGCGAGCAGCGCCGCGATGTTGCCGTGGATGCGCGAACCGAAGGAGAAGTCGAAGGAACGCAGGTCATTGATCCAGGTGACCGGATCGACGTAGACCCGGACCTTGTCCTCGCGGTACATCGGATGGTCCGGGTGGGTCGGCATCGCGGTCACCGCGGCGTTCGGGTCCGACAGGTCCCGCCAGTGCAACTGGCGGGCGTCGCTGAGGTTCTGGCCGATGAAGCACAGATTCGGGTAGTCCTGGTGGGTGCGCGTGATGATCCGGTCCAGCCCCTGGGTGCGTACGGCACTGTGCGAACCGTTGATCGCGATCCGGGAGCGGGGCGTCAACTCCGGTGCTCGCTTGTGCACGGACAGCCGATCGCCGTACATGAACATCGAGGGGCAGCCGATGATCTCGACGTCCTTGAAGCCCATCTTCTTCAGGTACTGCTCGGTGAACTCGCCGCGCACACCGATCGACGCGCTGCGCTCCAGCACCGCGGAACAGAACTCCCGCACGGTCGGCTCCATGCGCTTGAGCCGTTCCGGGTTGTAGCTGACTCCGGTCTGGGCTCCCACTCCGAGGACGACGACCGGTATGCGCAACTTCGAGATCAGCCGGGTCATCCGCTTCAACGAGCCTTCGAAGGACGGGCGGAAGGCGTTGGCGAGCGGGATGACGAACGCGTCGTACTCGTCGTTGATGCGTCCGGCTGCGGAGACGTCGGAGGGTATGCCGTTCGAGACGACTTCGGTGTCCGGCGTCGTAAGGATCTTGTGCGCGGCGTCGCTGAAGATCAGGTTGCCCGAGTTGGTGGCGATGACGTCCCGGTGCAGGGCCTCCTCGAGGGTGACGACGTCGTAGGGGTTCTTGCCCGACCTGAGCAGGATGCGCTTCACGCTGCGAACTTTAGATGACACAAACTTCAAATTAACTTTGCGTTCTCTTCGATTTCTATAAGGAGTCAAGGCAACCTTTTTGCCGTGAGCGGAACGTGATCGGCCGGTTACCGACGACCTGTTCGTGTCGCTGTCCGTGTCGCTGTCCGTGGCGCTGTCCGGAGGCTGGACGGAAGCGTCCCGCGCAGATCCGCTTCGCGTAGATTGCTGCCAGACGCGAGGAAGTGGGGACGGGACGTGGCAAGGGCAAGGCAGGCCGTGGGCGAGGCCCGCAGGATCGTCGTCAAGGTGGGGTCCTCCTCGCTCACCACCGCCTCCGGCGGCCTGGACGCCGACCGCGTCGACGCACTCGTCGACGTCCTCGCCAAGAGCCGCGGTGGCGGGGAGCGGGAGATCGTCCTCGTCTCCTCCGGCGCGATCGCCGCCGGTCTCGCCCCGCTGGGTCTGCGCCGCCGCCCCCGGGACCTGGCCCGCCAGCAGGCGGCCGCCAGCGTCGGCCAGGGCCTGCTCGTCGCCCGCTACACCGCCTCCTTCGCCCGCTACGGCGTCCGGGTCGGCCAAGTGCTGCTCACCTCCGACGACATGAGCCGGCGCGCCCACCACCGCAACGCCTCGCGCACCCTGGACAAGCTGCTCGCGATGGGCGCCTTCCCGATCGTCAACGAGAACGACACCGTCGCCACCGACGAGATCCGCTTCGGCGACAACGACCGCCTCGCCGCCCTCGTCGCCCACCTCGTCCACGCGGACCTCCTGGTCCTCCTCTCCGACGTCGACGGCGTCTACGACGGCGACCCCAGCAGGCCCGGCACGGCGCGGATAGCGGAGGTGAAGGGACCGAAGGACCTCGCCGGCGTCGAGATCGGCAGCGCCGGAAAGGCCGGTGTCGGCACCGGCGGCATGGTCACCAAGGTCGAAGCTGCCCGTATCGCCGCGGCCGCCGGCATCCCCGTCGTCCTCACCAGCGCCGTGCACGCCGCCGAGGCGCTCCTCGGCGGTGACACCGGCACCTACTTCCATCCCGCTGGCAAACGGTCCGCAGACCGCCTCCTGTGGCTTCAGCACGCCTCCACCCCGCAGGGCTCGCTCACCCTCGACGACGGCGCCGTACACGCGGTGGTCCAGGGCCGCAAGTCGCTGCTGCCCGCGGGGATCGCCGCCGTCGACGGCGACTTCAGCGCCGGTGACCCGGTCGAACTGCGCGACACCGCCGGGCGGCCGGTGGCACGCGGACTCGTCAGCTTCGACGCCAAGGAGATCCCCCAGCTGATCGGGCGATCGACCAGGGAGCTGGCACGCGAACTGGGCCCGGCGTACGAACGGGAGGTCGTACACAGGGACGACCTGGTGATCCTGCACCCGTAAAAGCGGGCACGGCGAGGGCCCCCGGTGGGGGACGTTCCGTAAAACCGCCACACGAACCCTTGCGGCCTGCTCAACTTTGTCTCAGGACCACGTTCCGCACGAGGACAGCTGAAGGAGGCCGTCGTGAGACGAGTGCGCCCTGGGGCTGCGGCCTCCCGCGGAGCTCTGACGAGCGTCGCGGCCGGGGACACCTACGAGGAGCCGAAGGACCTGCCCCGGCTGTGGCACGTCACCCTCGGCGTCCGCGGTGCCGAGGTCCCCCTGCCGGAACTGCGCCGCGGACTCGAACAACTGGCCCACGACCACCCGTTCCTGCTCACCAGCCGCTACGCCTGCGACCACGCCGAGATCCGCTACTGGGAAGAGGCCCGGGACCTCCACGACGCCGCCGCCGTCGCGCTGCGCCTGTGGGGCGAACACCGGCAGACCGCCGGACTGCCCGCCTGGGAGATCGTCGGCCTGGAGGTCATCGACCGGGCCACCTACCACCAGCGCATCGCCGAGGGTTACGGCCCGCCCCCGGCGACACCGGTCGGTATCCACCCGTTCTGACGCCCCCCGTCCCGGCCGGTATCACCCGTCAAGGACCACGTCTCGCGAGGTGGGATGACGCGTGAACGGCCGGCCGGGGCGCACTACCCTTCCTTCATGACCACGCTTTCGCCGTACGACGCCATGTCCCCGGTCACCCAGGCCGCCTACCGCGCTAAGGCCGCAGCCGCCGACCTCGCGCCGCTGCCGCGCGCGGTGAAGGACGACGCGCTGCTCGCCATCGCGGACGCCCTGGAGGTTCGTACGAGCGAAATCGTCGAGGCCAACGCCAAGGACGTCGCCAAGGCCCGCGAGAACGGCACCAGCGAAGCCGTCGTCGACCGTCTCACGCTCACCCCCGAGCGGGTCCGCGCCATCGCCTCCGATGTCCGCGACGTGGCGAAGCTGCCCGACCCCGTCGGCGAGGTCGTCCGCGGCTCCACCCTCCCCAACGGCATCGACCTGCGCCAGGTCCGCGTCCCCCTCGGTGTCGTCGGCATCATCTACGAGGCCCGCCCGAACGTCACGGTCGACGCCGCAGCCCTCTGCCTGAAGTCCGGCAACGCCGTCCTGCTGCGCGGCTCCGCCTCCGCCTTCGAGTCCAACACGGCACTGGTGAGGGTCCTGCGGGACGCCGTCGGCGGCGCCGGGCTGCCGGCCGACGCCGTCCAGCTGGTGCCCGGCGAGAGCCGCGAGTCCGTCCACGAGCTGATGCGGGCCCGCGGCCTCGTCGACGTCCTCATCCCGCGCGGCGGGGCCTCCCTCATCCAGACCGTCGTCATGGAGTCCAAGGTCCCCGTCATCGAGACCGGCACCGGCAACTGCCACGTCTACGTCGACGCCCACGCCGACATCGACATGGCCATCGACATCCTGATCAACTCCAAGGCGCAGCGGGTCAGCGTCTGCAACGCCGCCGAGACCCTCCTCGTCCACCAGGACATCGCCCCCGAGTTCCTGCCCCGCGCCCTGGACGCCCTCGCCGAGGCCGGTGTCACCGTCCACGCCGACGAACGCGTCCTGGCCTACGCCAAGGACTCCAAGGCGACCGTCGTCGAGGCCGTCCCGGAGGACTGGGAGACCGAGTACCTGTCCTACGACATCGCCGCCGCCGTCGTCGACTCCCTCGACAGGGCCGTCGAGCACATCAGGCTGTGGACCTCCGGGCACACCGAGGCCATCGTCACCACCTCGCAGCAGGCCGCCCGCCGCTTCACCCAGCTGGTCGACTCCACGACCGTCGCCGTGAACGCCTCCACCCGGTTCACCGACGGCGGCCAGTTCGGCTTCGGCGCCGAGATCGGCATCTCCACCCAGAAGCTGCACGCCCGCGGCCCCATGGGGCTGCCCGAGCTGACCAGCACCAAGTACATCGTCACCGGCGACGGCCACATCCGCCGCTGACAGCGGTACCGCAGCCGCCGCCGGCACCCGTACGGCCCAACCGGGCGTCGTACGGCGCACCGGCGCGCGCCAGGGCGTGCGGCGCCCTGGGGGGCGTGGGACGCCGGAGTGAGAGGCGTCTCACAGGACCTATGAATTTCCATACCGTCTGCCCAAATTGACCCCCCAGGTCTACTCTGGATCCGTGCCGGAGGACGTGGGGGGCACGCCGTTCTCTGACGGCTGGGATCCCGACGACGACCATGACCACGGAATGTCGGACGAGGAATTCGACACCGTGGTCTTCGACGAGGCCTTCGTGAAGGCGGCCGTGATCCACGAGCCGACCGCGGTCGAACGCCTCCTTGCCGCCGCCCAGGCCAGAGCCGAGGCATCCGAGGCCGAGGCCCGCCGCGCCCACGGCGGAAGCGAACGCTACGACGACGGCTACGGACCCGACGGACCCGACTTCGGCTCCGGCGGCGAGCTCGACGGCCCTGACGGCACCGACGTACGCGGAGACCGGTACGGGGCCACCGGGACATACGGCAAACACGTCCGCTGGCACCGTCCCGTCGCCTGGCTGCTCGCCCTCGTCATGGGCATAGGCATGGTCGCGCTCGCCTTCGCCGCGGTCTACCGCAGCGCCTCCTCGGGCGGCAACCGCGACCAGCTGCCCAGACCCTCCTCCACCGGTCTGGAACAGGGCACCGCAGCGGCCCCCTCGATGTCCGCCGACTACTCCCCGCCCGCACAGCAGGCGGTCTCCGCGGTCCCGCGCACCCCCTGACGGGGTTTGTCCTTCGTGGTGAGAACCTGTCAGAACTTGTCGTGCAGCGGCGCGTTTACCTGAGGTCCCTGGGACCTACTCTGAAAGTATGGGCGGGCCAGGAGACCCACCGGAGGGGACACCCGAGGGCGGCCCCGTGGGTGGAGAGGACGAGTACCGATCCGTCGTCTTCGACGAGTCGTTCGTCCGCGCTGCCCGCCTCCAGGAGTCCTCCGCACGCGAACGCATGGCCGACCACGCGCCCGCCGTACGCCGCCGCCCCCCGCTGCGCCGGGGCCTCACCCGGCAGGCCGTGCTCCTCTTCGTGCTGATCCTCGTCGCCTTCGGCACCGCGATCTACATGGGTGTCCGCCACCCCTACGGCACCCAGGAGGCCCAGCAGCCCGCCGAACCGCTGCGGATGACCTTCATCCCGCTCTCCCCGCAGGGCAAGGTGCCCGGCGCCGCCGACGCCGAGTCCCTGTTCGCACACAGCCCCGCCGCACATTACGAGACCGGCGCCGAAGGGATACCGCTGCCGGCCGCCCGCAGCACCGCGCACTTCTCCGACAGCCAGGTCGTCACCGCCCTGACCACGGTCAAGGACTACCTCGTCCGCTCCTCGCTCTACCCCGAGGTCCTCGACAGCAGCCAGGTGCGGCCCGCACGGGCACTGCTCGACCCCGGCCAGCTCGACCAGTTCGACCAGAGCTTCGACCACCCCGCCGCGGACGGGCGGCACGCCCCCACCGGATGGCTGATCCGCTTCGACCCCACCCGCGCCGAACTCGCCGACCCGAGGATCCGAGTCCGGGGCAACCTGTCGGCCACCGAGACCGACTCGGCCACCCTCGAGGTCACCGCCGACCACACCTTCGTCTACGCGCTGCGCCCCACCGGCGCGCCGGCGGGCTCCCCGGTCTCGCTGTTCACCGTCCGCCGCGAGCTGACCTTCCGCTTCGACCGCGACGACCTGCGCCTGCACCAGACCCAGCTGGTCGTCTCCTACGTCCAGGCGGGCCCGCTGTCCTGCGCCGAGGACGCCACCGACCACCTGCGTCCCCTCCTGGCCGGCGAGACGGCCAGGGCGGGCGGCCCGGCAGGCACGAACCCGTTCGCCACGGACAGCGCGACAGCCCTGTGCGGGACGCTGTCCGCCGCGGCGGAACCGAAGATCTAGGAACCGGAGGTCCAGGAACCGGAGGTCCAGGACCCCGAGAGCCTGACCGAGCCGAACCCGCGACCCGCTACTCCTCGTCCTGCGGCGGTGCGCCCTTCGGCGGGGGCGGGCTCGTGAAACCGTCGAAGCCCCGCCTGACCCGGCCGCCGAGGCCCCCCGCCCCGCCCGCGATGTCCGAGACCAGCTTCATCAGCGGGTCCTTGGACGCCTTCACGTCGCTCGCGTAGCTCGCCGCGGACTCCTTGAACGAGTCGCCGACCGAGGTGTCCTTGTCCTCGGTGCGCCGCGGATAGTGACCGTCCATGATCCGCTGGTAGTCCCGGGACCCGGCCCACTTCTGCAGCTCGGCCGCGCGGACCGTGGTGAAGGGGTGCGAGCGCGGCAGCACATTGAGGATCTTCAGCACCGAGTCGCGCAGGTCACCGCCCGCCTCGTACTCCTCGGCCTGCTGCAGGAACGCGTCCACGTTCATCTCGTGCAGGTGGTTGCCGCCCGCAATCTTCATCAGGCCCCGCATCGAAGCCCGCAGGTCCTGCCCCACCAGCAGGCCCGCGCGGTCCGCGGACAGCTCCGACTTGCGGAACCACTCCCGCAGCGCCGTCACGATCGCCAGGATCGCGAGATTGCCCAGCGGGATCCAGGCGACCTTCACCGCCAGGCTGGTCAGGAACAGCAGGACCGTCCGGTACACGGAGTGCCCGGACAGGGCGTGCCCCACCTCGTGGCCGACGACCGCCCGCATCTCCTCCTCGTCGAGGAGTTCGACGAGCCCCGTGGTCACCACGATGATCGGTTCGTCCAGGCCGATGCACATCGCGTTCGGCTGCGGATCCTGCGTGACGTACATCGGCGGGACCTTCTCCAGGTCCAGGATGTGACACGCGTCCCGCAGCATGTCGTTCAGGTGGGCGAACTGCTGGTCGGAGACCCGCACCGAGTCGGACAGGAACAGCAGCCGCAGGCTCCGCTCCGGAAGCAGCCCGCTGAGCGCCTTGAAGACGGTGTCGAAACCGCTCAGCTTGCGCAGCGCCACCAGTGCCGAACGGTCGGCCGGATGCTCGTACGCGCGCGAGGAGATCCCGGCGAACCGTCTGCGCTGCCTGCTCGGCACCCGCTCGTGCCCCTGCCCGTGGTGCTCGTGGCCGTCGTCGGACATGTCATCCCCCATGCGCGTGAGTGTGTCCTGTGTGCCCCCGAAGCAGGGCCCAGCCTAGGCGGCGATACCGTGGACGGGCAGCACAGCCGAAGGAGTCCTCATGGAGCACCACCCCCCGGCCGCCTGGCTCACCCAGGCCGCGAGCGCCGCCCAGCACCAGGGCTCGGGCGATCTGCTCCGGGTCGTCCTCGTCGTCATGTTCGTCGGCTGCGCGCTGACCGCCTGGTTCCTGCTGCGCGGGTACAGACAGAAGGACGACTGAGCCGCCGGAATCGTTCCCCGCGCGCGGGGACGCACAGGTCGGCCCAACGGAGGAGTCGGCGTGATCGCCGCGACACCGCCCGCATACGATGGGCCGACATCTTTATCCCGCCCACACGCGATAGGTCCTGCCGCAGATGATGAATCTCCACAGCGCCGCTGCCCAGTTGGTCACCGTTGCCGCCGAGGGCGAGGGAGGCGGCAACCACGAGAGCCTCAACCCGCTCGTCACCGGTGGCAGCGCGTTCATCATCCTGCTGCTCCTGCTGTGGATCACCACCCGCTTCAACCGCGACCGCTGAGCGGGCCCGCCGCATCCGGCACCCGTCCTCGGGACGGGGCCCACGGGCCGGGCCGGTAGGGTCTGCACGCATGGGAGAGCAGGACATGCCTACCGGTCCGGCGAACGACGTGACCGAGCACGCCGACGACACGGTGACCCCCCTCCGGTACACACCGGCGGGCCTGGCGGACACCGGCAAGCGCCGCCTCGGCGTCATGGGCGGAACGTTCGACCCGATCCACCACGGGCACCTCGTGGCGGCCAGCGAGGTCGCCGCCCAGTTCCACCTGGACGAGGTGGTGTTCGTGCCCACCGGGCAGCCGTGGCAGAAGACCCACCGCGCGGTCTCGCCCGCCGAGGACCGCTACCTGATGACGGTCATCGCCACCGCCGAGAACCCCCAGTTCTCCGTCAGCCGCATCGACATCGACCGCGGCGGTGCCACCTACACCGTCGACACCCTGCGCGACCTGCGCGCCCTCAACCCCGACACCGACCTCTTCTTCATCACCGGTGCCGACGCCCTCGGCCAGATCCTCACCTGGCGGGACTCGGAGGAACTCTTCTCCCTCGCGCACTTCATCGGCTGCACCCGGCCGGGCCACCACCTGACCGACCACGGCCTTCCCGAGGGAGGTGTGTCGCTGGTGGAGGTTCCCGCGCTCGCCATCTCCTCCACAGACTGCCGTGCGAGAGTCGCCAAGGGCGACCCCATCTGGTACATGGTGCCGGACGGAGTCGTGCGCTACATCGACAAGCGCGAGCTGTACCGCGGCGAGTGAGCCGAGAGGGGCACCGGTGAACGACCGATACGACGCGGGCTACGGAAGCGACCAGTACGAACTCGTCGGCTACGACGAGTACGGGCAGCCGGTGTACCGCCCGATCCCGGCGCAACACCAGCAACAGCAGACCTACGACCCGTACGCCGGGCAGGGCTACGGCTACGACCCGTACCCCGACGCCGGCCGGCACCCCGCCTCCCCGTACGGCACCGGGCAGCAGACGCCGACGTACGACACCGGGCAGCAGGCTCCCGTCCACGACACCGCGCAGCAGCCGCCGTCGCCCGGGTACGACCCGTACGACGCCGCCGGCCCGACCGGCCACCACCTCTACGGGCAGACGGCCACCGGCGGCCGGCAGCCGCGCGTCGCCGAGCAGACCGCGCACATCCCGCAGCAGGCCGGACCGGCCGAGGAACCCGCCGAGCCCCGGCAGGGCGAGCGGGACTACCGCACCGAGCAGTTCGCGTTCGTCGAAGAGCCCGACGGCGACTCCGAGGACGTCATCGACTGGCTGAACTTCACGGAGAACCGCACCGAGCGCCGCGAGGAGGCCAAGCGGCGCGCCCGCAGCCGGACGATCGCCCTGGTCGTCGTCCTCGCCCTGGTCGCCGTCGGCGGCGTCGGCTACCTCTGGTACGCCGGAAAACTCCCCGGCCTGTCCTCCTCCGCCGCCAAGGGCGGTACGACGACCTCCGCGGCCGCACAGAAACGCGACGTGGTCGTCGTCCACCTGCACAACACCGGTGGCGGCGGCACCTCGACCGCGCTGCTCGTCGACAACACCACCACCAAACAGGGCAGCACCGTCCTGCTGCCCAACTCCCTCGCGCTGACCGCCGACGACGGCACCACCACGACCCTCGCCAAGTCCGTCGACGACGACGGCTCCTCCGGCACCCGTGACCAGCTCGACACCGTCCTCGGCACGAACATCGAGGGCACCTGGCGCCTGGACACGCCCTACCTGCAGAACCTCGTCGAACTCGTCGGCAACATCGACATCGACACCGACACCGACGTCCCCGACCCGGACGCCAAGAAGAAGGGCGAGGAACCCCTCGTCAAAAAGGGCAAAGACCAGACCCTCGGCGGCAAGGCCGCCGTCGCCTACGCCACCTACCGCGGCTCCGGCGAGGCCCAGAACGCCCAGCTGGAACGGTTCGGGCAGGTCATGCAGGGCGTCCTGCGCAAGCTGTCCTCCGACCCGGCGGCCGCCACGGTCACCGTGCAGACCCTGGCGCAGATCCTGGACCCCTCGCTGACCGACAAGGACCTCGGCACCTTCCTCGCCAAGCTCGCCGACCTCGCCAAGGGCGGCGACTACAAGACCGCCCTGCTCCCCGTCCGCAACGACGGCACCCTCAGTGCCCAGACCAGCTCCAGCGTCGTCAAGGACATCCTCGGCGGCACCGCCAAGAGCCCCAGCGCGGGCTCGGCCGTCCGCGTCTCCGTCCAGAACGCCACCGGCGTCAAGGACAACACCGAGAAGGCCCGTGTGGTCCTCGTCAACGGCGGCTACACCTTCCTGGAAGGCGGTACGGCCTCCGGCACCCGTGCGACCTCCCAGGTGCTGTACTCCGGCGCCGCCGACAAGGAGAACGCCACCGAGGTCGCCAAGACCCTCGGCCTCGACGCGAAGGACGTGGCCAAGGGCGCCGTCGGCGCGGGCGCCGACGTCTCGGTCGTCCTCGGCCAGGACTACAAACCGTCCTCCTCCTGAGGCAGCCGGCCACCGCACCCCACGTGACACGGTAATCACGTGGGGTGCGCCCGGCGGTCCGTGAGACCCTTGTGGTCAAACGACCGCCGACGGAAAGCCACGCAGTGACCGCCACCGACCGTTCCCTCGAGCTCATCACCACCGCCGCCCAGGCGGCCGCCGACAAGCTCGCCCACGACGTCATCGCCTACGACGTCAGCGACGTCCTGTCGATCACGGACGCCTTCCTGCTGGCCTCCGCACCCAACGACCGCCAGGTCAAGTCGATCGTCGACGAGATCGAGGAGCGCCTCCAGAAGGAACTCGGCGCCAAGCCGGTGCGCCGCGAGGGCGACCGTGAGTCCCGCTGGATCCTGCTCGACTACGTCGACATCGTCGTCCACGTCCAGCACAGTGAGGAGCGCGTCTTCTACGCCCTGGAGCGGCTGTGGAAGGACTGCCCCGAGATCGAGCTGCCCGCCGACGCCAAGGCGACCCGCGGCAAGGCCGCCGAGCACGCCAGGCTGCAGGCCGCCGACGACGCCGGCGAGTCGGCCGGGGAGTGGTGATGAGCGCCACCGGCGAGGTCACCGACCGCAAGGGCCGTGGCCGCCGCATCATCCTGTGGCGGCACGGCCAGACCGCCTGGAACGTCGAGCGCCGCTTCCAGGGCTCCACCGACGTCGAGCTCACCGAGACCGGCATCGGCCAGGCCCGGCGCGCGGCCCGCCTGCTCGCCTCCCTGGGCCCCGACGCGATCGTCTCCTCCGACCTGAAACGGGCCTATGAGACGGCCGCCCAGCTCGCCGACCTCACCGGCCTCGACGTGGTCCGCGACGAGGCGCTGCGCGAGACCTACGCGGGCGTGTGGCAGGGCCTCACCCACGAGGAGATCATCGCCCGCCACGGTGACGAGTACGCCGCGTGGAAACGCGGCGAGCCGGTCCGCCGCGGCGGCGGCGAACTGGAGACCGAGGTCGCCGACCGGGCCGCCCCCGTCGTACTCAGGCACGCCGAGAAGCTGCCCGAGGACGGCACGCTCGTGGTCGTCAGCCACGGTGGCACCATCCGCACCACCATCGGGCGTCTCCTCGGCCTGGACGCCCCGCACTGGGAGAGCCTCGGCGGCCTCACCAACTGCTGCTGGTCCGTGCTGGGCGAAGGCGCCCGCGGCTGGCGGCTGCTGGAGCACAACGCGGGCACCCTTCCCGAGCCCGTCCTCGGCGACGACGACTGACCGCCCAGGGGCCGCCGGCCGAGGATCCTCCGGTCGCCCGGCCCGTCCCGGAGCCCGGATTTCACTTTCCGGCAGGTCGCAGGCTAAAGTTCTTCTTGTTCGCCCCGCCAAGCGGAAAGACGGGAAGAACGCAAGGGGCTATAGCTCAGTTGGTAGAGCGCCTGCATGGCATGCAGGAGGTCAGGAGTTCAATTCTCCTTAGCTCCACAGATCGGTGATGAGAATCCCGTCCTCTTCAGAGGGCGGGATTCTCTTTGTTCCGCTTCCCTATGATCTCGGCGGCCGCCTCGTCCGTCACCGCAAACAGCCGCTGCCTGCGTTCCCGCAACAACGCGACCCTCTCCCGCGTCTGTTCGTCCTCGGGCGTGTAGACCACGATCCGGGACTCCGGCATCCCGTCGATCGACAGCGACTGCGACGTCATCCGCACCTCACCCACCGCCTCATGACGGAACGTCTTCACCCGCGGTCCCGGCCGGGCCACCACCCCGCTCGCCCACATCCGGGCGAAGTCCGCACTGGCCCGGGACAGCGCCCGTATGAAGTCCTCCCAGGCGGGCTCGCCCACATGTCTGCCGTAGCTGGATCGCAGCGTCGCCACCATCCTCGGCAGTTCACGCTCCCGGTGCACCACCGGGCAGGCGTCCTCCGGCACCGTGAACAACGTCCACAACACGTTCGGCACACCGATCCGCACCGTCTGCGGTACCAGGAACATATCCCGGTACGCCGCGTTCGTGGCCAGCACGTCGTAGCGCGAGGTGTACACCACCGCCATCAGCGGATCCAGAGCATCGATGATGCCCTGCACCTCCGCGCCGACCGACCGGGACAGCCCCTCCGGCGCCGGAGCGTAGGCCACCTCCGCCAGGCGGTACAGATGCTCCCGCTCCGGCGCGTCCAGCCGCAGTGTGCGCGCCACCGCGTCCAGCACCTGCGGCGAGGCGTTGATCGGCCGCCCCTGCTCCAGCCACGTGTACCAGGTCACCCCCACTCCGGAGAGCTGTGCGACCTCCTCCCGGCGCAGTCCCGGAGTGCGCCGCCGCAGCCCCGGCGGCATACCGACGTCCGCCGGTGTCACCCGCGCCCGCCTGGTGCGCAGGAACGCGGCCAGCTCCGGCCTGCGCCGGTGTCCTGCCGTCCCCATCGTCACGTCCCCCGTCGTCATGCCCTCCATCGTGGGCGCGGTCCCCGTCCCGTGCCAGGTGCTGCCAGTACCAGCATCGGCGGGCTCTCGGCACCCGTACCGGCCGCCCGCCACGCTCGAACGCATGACGACGACATCCCGGACGGGGCCAGGCCCCGCACCCGCTTCGACCCCTGAGAAAAGTGAATCACCCGGCACCGACAACCGGCCCCGGCTGCTCCTCCCGGTCGTCCTCACGGCCCAGTTCATGGCCGTGCTGGACGTCTTCATCGTGAACGTCGCGGCCCCCACCATGGGTTTCGAACTCCACGCCTCAGGCTCCGACTTGCAACTGGTCGTGGCGGGCTACGCCATCACCTACGCGGTGCTGCTGATCACCGGAGCCCGGCTCGGCGACCGGCTCGGCCACGGCCGGGTCCACCTCGTCGGCCTCGCCCTGTTCACGGCGGCGTCGCTGGCCTGCGGCCTGGCCCAGGGCGCCGTCGAACTGATCGTGTTCCGGCTGGTGCAGGGCGCCGGTTCGGCGGTCATGATCCCGCAGGTCCTCAGCATCATCCAGCGCGCCTGCACCGGCGAGGCCCGCGTCCGGGCGCTCGGCGCCTACTCGGCGGTCCTCGCGGTCGGCGCCGCCGCCGGCCAGATCGTCGGCGGTGTCCTGGTGGGGGCCGATCTGTTCGGCGCGGGCTGGCGGCCGGTGTTCCTCGTCAACGTGCCCGTCGGCGCCGTACTCCTCGTTGTCGGCAGGCGTGTGCTGCCGTCCGGTGCCGGATCGACGGCGCGGCCGACCCGCGGCCTCGACCTGCCCGGCCTGGTCCTGCTCGGGTCGGCCGTCTCGCTGCTGACCGTACCGTTGGTGCTCGGACAGGAGGAGGACTGGCCGCTGTGGTCCTGGCTGTCCCTCGCCGCCGCAGTCCTCCTGTTCACGCTGTTCTGCGGCTACGAGTCGAGACTGGCCCGGCGTGGCGGCGCCCCGCTGATAGCACCCCGGGTGCTGCGCCACCCCGGCATGCGTCTTGCCGTACTGCGCATCCTCGCCGTGATGGCCGTCAACGCGGGATTCCTGTTCACGCTCACCCTGCATGTCCAGAACGGCCTCGGCTACAGCGCGCAGCGCGCCGGTCTCACCTTCACGCCGACCGCCGTCGTCTTCGGCGCGGTCGCCCTCACCTGGCGCAGGTGGCCCGCCGCCTGGCAGCGGGCGCTGACCCCGGCGGGGTTCGCGCTCACCGCACTGGGCACGGCCGGCGTCGGAATGGCTTTCCGCGGGGGCGGCGACGGGGGCGCATGGCTCTTTCTGGCGTACGCCGGAGTGGGAGCGGGGCTCGCGCTCGCCTTCAGCCCCACCCTCACGGGTGCGCTCGCCACCGTGCGCCCCGAGGACGCGGCGGACGCCAGCGGCCTTCTGGCGACCGTCACCCAGCTCGGTCAGCTCATCGGGGTCGCCGCGTTCGGCACACTGTTCTTGAACCGGCTTGAGTCACTCGGGGTCCCGCGGGCGTATACCTCTGCGGAGGCGTTGTCAGCCTGCGCATGGACGCTCGCCGCGACGGCGGTCGCGGGCGCCGTGTCCGGACTGGTACTGAGGCGTCGCTGACCGTATTGGTCCGGCCGTGGCAGAATCAAACGGCCGGAAGGGGACGCGGCCCGACGGGAGGAGTAGCGATGCCTGCGAGCATCCTTGAGGAGGGCGGCCACCTCCTCGGTGCGGCGTTGATACGGGACACGATCACCCGGCTGCTCTGCCCTTCCTGCGGTTCCGCCCATGTGGCCCAAGTACTTGGCGACAACGGCGGGATCTCCTACGTGTGCACGGCCTGCGGCCACAGCTGGAGCTGATCGATGGGTGCACACAGGCGGAAGTGCGACTGGTGCGGGAGCGGGACCCCGATCGTCCGCGACATGGAGCCGATCAACCCCGACTACCAGTACTGGTGCGAGGAATGCGCGCGGGCGCTGATCATAAAAGGCGACCCGATCGAGACCTACCGTGAGCTGGAGGGCGAGCCGATCTACGGCCGTCTCCTCGAGGAGCACTGCACGCTCAAGAGGTTCTACTCCTTCGTCACGGCCTGAGCCGGGCCCGGCCGCGGCAACGTTGCCACGCGAGGGCGAGGAACAGCGCGCCGATGACCGGATAGAGCGCCGACAGTGCCAAGTCGACGGCGTCCTGGTGCAGTTCGGGCCGCCCGTGACCGTGCGGCACCCACCACAGTGCGTACGAGCAGAAGACCAGCGTCGACCCCGCGGCCACCGCCCGGTGCCCGCGCGTCCACAACAGCAACACCACGGGCACGCACCACACCCAGTGGTGCGACCACGACACGGGACTGATCATCAGCGCGGTCACCGCGCACACGGCCACCGCCCAGGCCCGCCCGCCCCGCAATTCCGCCCCGACCGCCACCGCCAGCCCCAGAACGGCCGTGACAGCCGCCGCGGCCGCCCAGAGGGCTCCCGGCTCGGCGCTGTGCAGCAAGCGCGCCAGAACGCCGCGCAGAGCCTGATTCGCGGTCTCCTCGGCCCGCCCCACCCGCCCCGTCCGGAAAACCATCCCGGTCCAGAACCGCCACGAGTCGTACGGCAGGACGGCCGCCGCCATCAGGGTCGCCCCCGCGAAGGCGCCGGCCGCCCCCCGCGCGGGCCGCAGCCACGGCCCCCCGTCCCGGCCTCCGCAACGCGCCACCAGCCCCGTGGCGAGCAGGAACACCGCGAACAGGGCCGGTGTCAGCTTGACCGCGGCAGCGAGCCCGACACCCACCCCCGCCCAGCGGTCCGGCCGTTCGGCGGGACGGCGTGACAGATCCCACAGGACCAGCACCGCCAGCAGCAGGTTGATCTGCCCGTAGCGCACGGTCGTCCACACCGGTTCGCACCACACCGCGCCCGCCGCGACCCAAAGGACGCACTCCACGCGCGCGTGCCCGACGAGCCGCAGCGACAGCCCGACGAAGGCCAGCAGGAGGACGAGATTCCCGGCCGTCGCCAGCGCGC
This sequence comes from Streptomyces sp. NPDC020958, assembly GCF_055562175.1. NCBI lineage: Bacteria > Bacillati > Actinomycetota > Actinomycetes > Kitasatosporales > Streptomycetaceae > Streptomyces > Streptomyces sp. NPDC020958. Next base: position 137,127 of record NZ_JBVHFU010000009.1, read on the forward strand.
GCACGCTCGGCACGTCCAGCAGCGTCAGCGGGGTGAACAGCAACGCCGCGAACGGCGGATAGGTGGAGGGGAGATGAGCCGCCGTCGCACGCAGCGCGTAGAGATCGCCGCCCGCGCGGACGGTCGCTCCCTCCGCCCGGTAGACCATCAGGTCGATCATCGAGACGTGCGCGGCCCGCTGCGCCGCCCAGAACACCGTGAACGACAACAGGCACGCCGCCAGCGGCGCCGACACCCGGCGCCGGGCCTCGGAGAACGCGATCACGGTCACGAAGCATGACACTAGCGCCCGTATCCGTACAGAACGGAAACGATTTGGTGATGCACCCCCTCGACCGTGTAATGTTGGCGTCGCCGCCAGGGAAACCGGGCGGACCAAAACAAGGGGCTATAGCTCAGTTGGTAGAGCGCCTGCATGGCATGCAGGAGGTCAGGAGTTCAATTCTCCTTAGCTCCACAGAAATCGAAGGCGGACCATCCGGACGGATGGTCCGCCTTCGGCGTTGTCTGGGTTCTCGGGAAACCCGCCCCGGCAAAGGAGGAGGGGCCCACCCGTCCCGGGTGGGCCCCTCCTCACTGCACGCGCCGATGAGTCCGCGGTCAGCGCCCCAGCGCGCGGCGGCCGCGGCCCTGCGACAGGACCGGCAGGTTCTTCGCCGGCGCCTGGGAGCGCGTGTCCTCCTCGAGGCGCAGGGCGAGCGCCGGGCAGCGGCGCACCGCACGGATCGCCTTGGCCTCCGCGAACCGCGGCACCTTCGCCTGGGCGACCGTCGGGAAACCGTCCGCGCCGAGTTCGAAGACCTCCGGGAGGATGTCCGCGCACAGGCCGTGGCCCCGGCACAGCGTCCAGTCGACGTAGATCTTCTGACGGCTGCCGCCACCGTTGTCGTCGGGCTCTCCGCCGCCGGGGATGCCGGTGGGCATCTTGCCGTCCTCGAAGAGCGGCAGAACGCCCTCAACGGGCCGCCCGCAGCCGTTGCCGAGGACATGCGCGGCCAGGTCGTCGGTGAACGCCTTGATCGTCGACTCGAGGAACATCGCGGAACCGTCCGGGTGCGAGCAGGCTCCGCGCCGCTTCACGTTCTTCGCGACCTGCTTCAGTGCCTCCAGGGCGGCCGGTCCGCCGCCGTTGAGGATGTCCTCCATGCCCCGCGCGGCCGCCGGCAGACCCAGGTAGCAGGGACCGCACTGGCCCGCGCTCTCCTCCGCCAGCCACTGGGCGACCCGCAGCGACTCGCCCAGCGGGCACGTCTCCTGTGTGATCGGCAAAATCGCGCCGGCGCCCAGCGCGCCCCCCACCGCGTCGAGCGAGTTACGGGAGACGATCGCCTCGTTGACCGTGGCCGCGTCGATCCACTTGCCGTGGTAACCCCCGGTGAGCACACCCTGCGGCACCGGTGGGGCACCGGCCAGCTGCAGCACGTAGCGCAGCGGCACACCCGTGGGCACCTCGATCACCATGGGACGGGCGACAGCACCGGAAACCGTCAGCATGACGGTGCCCGGCTCGTCGTACAGGCCGGTGTTGCCGTACCGCTCCGGGCCGATACGGGCGGCGATCGCCAGCTGCGCGAACGTCTCCGCGTTCGACAGCAGCGTCGGCGCGCCGCCGACGCCGTTCTGCGAGGCGCTGGTCTTGCGGCCGGGAGGGATCGCCGGGCCGCCGTCGATGGAGCGGATCAGTGACGCCGCCGCGCCGGTGACCATGCGGACCGGATTGCGCTGGACGAACGCCTTCAGAGCCGAACGGCGGCCGTTGCTCAGGCCGCGTTCGGCGAGTGCCTGCTCCATGGAGCGCTGGGTGGACTCCCGGGTGACGCCGATGACGAGCGTGCGTGCCCCCAGGGCCTCGGCACACAGCAGCGCGCCGTCCAGGATCAGGTGCGGAGCTCGGTTGATCAGCACCGTGTCCTTGCGGCAGGCCGGCTCGTCCTCGCTGCCGTTGACGACGACGACCGGCCGCACACCGCGCTTGATCGCCGCTTCGGCGACCGAGCGCAGTTTCTTGTGGAAAGGGAAGCCCGCGCCGCCGCGGCCCTTCAGGTTGATGCGTTCGGAGAGCTGCGCGAGCTGCTCCCCGCCCAACGGCTCTAGCGGCCCGTGCACCTTGAGGTGCATGGGCAGATCGAGTCTTTCGACAAGGTCGAAACCCGACGTGAGCTGCGGAAGACCGACCACGCGGACTTCTGGGACGTCGGGCAGGGCCTCGTTCACCTATAGCCTCCGGAAGGCGTGTTCCAAGGTTCGCCCGAACCCGGTGCGTCGAAGGACGAGCCGGGTGCTGGTTCGTTGGCGGGACCGCTGTTGTATGTGTCATTCGAGTTGTACGTCCCATAGCGGGCGTTCGTCTCACCCGTGTCGTACACATCACGTCCAGCGGTTCCGCCGGTGCCTGAATTGCCATAGACCGGGATGTTGTATCCGGTGTCCTGGAGCGGGTCGTACGCCGACGGCGGCGCCTCGCCGACCGGCGGCGGGGAAGGGATCGGCCAGCTGCCCGAGGTGCTCGAGGGGCCGTCCATGCGAGGGACGGGCTGGGTGGACTGGAGGTCCAGCCGCTCCATGCGTGCGGTCTGGCCGGCCGCGAAGGGCGACTGCTGCTGCCCGGGCGCGTTCGTGGCCCGGTAGGCGGCCGCGAAGCCGGAGGCCGGCTCGGGGATGGGGGCGGCGGAGGGGAACAGCGGGTTCGACTGCGTGGACATGGTGTCGGCGCGCCCGGCCCTGGGTTCGCGCTCGCGCGTGTTCTCGTAGCCGGGCAGCCCGGACTCGCTCATCCGGGCGCGGCTCGCGTCGAGATCGTTCATGCGGGACCGGTCCGAGTCCCCGAGGAGCGTGACGAGCCGGTCGGCGAAACGGCGCTTGAACGGGCGGGGGGCGGCGCGCAGGACGAGGGCCGCCATGATTCCGGCCAGGCACAGCTCGTAGGACACCATGAAGAACGTCTTTGCCGGGCGTCCCGCGAAGAGGCCGTGGAGCAGGGCGAAGCACAGGGCCGGGTAGGCCAGCATGTGCATCGCGCGCCAGCGGGCGGCCACCACGGCGGGGGCGGCGAACTGGTTGCGCAGCGCGCCGGTGATGCCCACGAAAATCATCAGGTAGGCGGCCAGGGAGCCCATGCCGACGAGGGTGGCGCTGCCCGGGTTCGCGCCGCCGCCTCCGGTGATCAGCCAGCCGAAGGGGATCAGGGCCGCGATCCAGTCGGCGTGGTCCAGCGCGATCTTCACCCCGATGTGCACGAGGAGGAACGCGATCGAGCCCACCGCGGTGACGCGGTGGATGGCCTGGGCCACGATCCGCTGGCGGATGTTGAGGAGGATGCGGTCCTGGGCCACCAGGCCCCAGATGCACGAGCAGGTGAGGCAGACGAGCGCCAGGACGCCCGCACCGAAGTTCAGGAACTGCTGCAGCCAGTCGCCTCCCAGCAGGACGACGATGGGTATCAGCAGCAGGACGACAGCGGACGCCACCCCGTAGGCCGAGCGGCCTGGCTTGGGAAGCGAGCTGTTACTACGACGAGGGTTCATGGGGGCAACTCCGAGCAGTTCGGGAAAGCGGTCCCGGTGCCGCAGCCTAAGTGGCGCCATACCGATCAGTACGAGGTTTGAGTTATTGCGTTGTTACCGAAGAGCGATGCCGTCCGTGGGCTGTCCCTTAGTGGACGGTACGCGAAGTAATTTTTGAACCTGGTTCAACTCTCGTCCCGATGGTCGCCTTAGACGCACGTGTCAACCATTGATACGTAAGCGCGTCGCGGCTTGCTCAAGGGCTGCGGTACCCTGACGCCATGCGTGCCGTACGCCTTCTGCTTAGCGGGCCGCGCTGATCAGTCCCGACCGCCGCACGAAGCGGCTGGCCGGCATCGGCGCGGCGTCCCCTCCTGTGCGAGGGGATTTTTCGTTTCTAGAAAGTTCGCAGCCGCAGGCAGAGACGACCGATGGAGCTTTGAGGATCATGAGCGAGACGAACCCCGCTGCCACCGCCACGTCGGCGGAGGTCGCGCCGCACCGCTACACGGCCGCTCTGGCGGCCGAGATCGAGGCACGCTGGCAGGACTTCTGGGACGCCGACGGCACCTACGCGGCCCCCAACCCCAAGGGTGACCTGGCCGGCGACCCCGAGCTGGTCGCCAGGCCCAAGAAGTTCATCATGGACATGTTCCCGTATCCGTCCGGTGCGGGCCTGCACGTCGGCCACCCCCTGGGCTACATCGCCACGGACGTCTTCGCCCGCTTCCAGCGGATGAACGGCCACAACGTCCTGCACACGCTGGGCTTCGACGCCTTCGGCCTGCCCGCCGAGCAGTACGCGGTGCAGACCGGCACCCACCCGCGGGTGTCCACCGAGGCCAACATCGAGAACATGAAGGCCCAGCTGCGCCGGCTGGGCCTGGGCCACGACAAGCGCCGGTCCTTCGCCACGATCGACCCGGACTACTACAAGTGGACCCAGTGGATCTTCCTGCAGATCTTCAACTCCTGGTACGACGACGAAGCCGAAAAGGCCCGCCCGATCTCCGAACTGATCGCCCAGTTCGAGTCCGGTGAGCGTGCCGTACCGGGCCACACGCGCGCGTGGAACGAGCTGACCGCCGCCGAGCGTGGTGACGTCCTGGGCGAGTTCCGCCTGGCCTACGCCTCCGACGCACCGGTCAACTGGTGCCCCGGCCTGGGCACTGTGCTGGCCAACGAGGAGGTCACCGCCGACGGTCGCTCCGAGCGCGGCAACTTCCCCGTCTTCAAGGCCAAGCTGCGCCAGTGGAACATGCGCATCACCGCCTACGCCGACCGGCTGCTGGACGATCTGGACGAGCTGGACTGGCCCGAGGCGATCAAGCTGCAGCAGCGCAACTGGATCGGCCGCAGCGAAGGCGCCCGGGTCGACTTCCCGATCGACGGCGAGAAGATCACCGTCTTCACCACGCGCCCGGACACCCTGTTCGGCGCCACTTACATGGTGCTGGCCCCCGAGCACCCGCTGGTCGACAGGTTCACTCCGGCCGCCTGGCCCGAAGGCACCCACGAGGCGTGGACCGGCGGGTACGCCACACCGGCCGAGGCCGTCGCCGCGTACCGCGCGCAGGCCGCGTCGAAGTCCGACGTCGAGCGCCAGGCCGAGGCCAAGGACAAGACCGGCGTCTTCACCGGCGAGTACGCCACCAACCCGGTCAACGGCGAGCGGGTCCCCGTCTTCATCGCCGACTACGTCCTGATGGGCTACGGCACCGGCGCGATCATGGCGGTCCCGGCCGGCGACCAGCGCGACTTCGAGTTCGCCCGCGCCTTCGAGCTGCCGATCGTCTGCATCGTCGAACCGACCGACGGCCGTGGCACCGACACCTCGACGTGGGAGGACGCCTTCGCCTCCTACGACGCGAAGATCATCAACTCGTCGAACGACGAGATCCAGCTGGACGGTCTGCCGGTCCCCGAGGCCAAGGCCCGCATCACCGAGTGGCTGGCCCGCAAGGGCATCGGTGAAGGCACCGTCAACTTCCGGCTGCGCGACTGGCTGTTCAGCCGCCAGCGGTACTGGGGCGAGCCGTTCCCGATCGTCTACGACGAGGACGGCGTCGCCCACGCGCTGCCCGAGTCGATGCTGCCGCTGGAACTGCCGGAGGTCGAGGACTACTCGCCGCGCACCTTCGACCCCGAGGACGCCGACACCCAGCCCGAGACGCCGCTGTCACGCAACGCGGAGTGGGTCAACGTCACCCTGGACCTGGGCGACGGACCGAAGAAGTACCGCCGCGAGACCAACACCATGCCCAACTGGGCCGGTTCCTGCTGGTACGAGCTGCGCTACCTGGATCCGCACAACAGCGAGCAGCTGGTCGACCCGCAGGTCGAGCAGTACTGGATGGGGCCCCGCGAAGGCATGCCGCACGGCGGTGTCGACCTGTACGTCGGCGGTGCCGAGCACGCCGTGCTGCACCTGCTGTACGCCCGTTTCTGGTCGAAGGTCCTGTACGACCTGGGTCACGTCTCGTCGGCCGAGCCGTTCCACAAGTTGTTCAACCAGGGCATGATCCAGGCCTACGTCTACCGTGACAGCCGTGGCTTCCCGGTGCCCGCCGCCGAGGTCGAGGAACAGGACGGCGCCTACTACTACCAGGGCGAGAAGGTCAGCCGGCTGCTGGGCAAGATGGGCAAGTCCCTGAAGAACGCGGTGACCCCGGACGAGATCTGCGCCGAGTATGGCGCCGACACCCTGCGCCTGTACGAGATGGCGATGGGGCCGCTGGACGTCTCCCGGCCGTGGGACACGCGTGCGGTCGTCGGCCAGTTCCGGCTGCTGCAGCGGCTGTGGCGCAACATCGTCGACGAGGCCACCGGTGAGGTCACCGTCACCGACACCGAGCCCGACGAGGAGACGCTGCGCGCCCTGCACAAGGCGATCGACGGCGTCCGCCAGGACCTGGAAGGGCTGCGTTTCAACACCGCCATCGCCAAGATCACCGAACTGAACAACCACCTGACCAAGGCGGGCGGCGCGGTGCCGCGTACGGTCGCCGAGCCGCTGGTACTGCTGATCGCTCCCCTGGCCCCGCACATCGCCGAGGAGCTGTGGCGCAAGCTGGGCCGCACCGACTCGGTCGTGCACCAGGACTTCCCGGTCGCCGACCCGAACTACGTCGTCGACGAGACCGTGACCTGCGTCGTGCAGATCAAGGGCAAGGTCAAGGCCCGCCTGGAGGTGTCGCCGGCCATCTCCGAGGAGGAACTGGAGAAGGCGGCGCTGGCCGACGAGACGGTCGTGAAGGCGCTGGGCGGTGCCGGGATCCGCAAGGTGATCGTGCGCGCGCCGAAGCTGGTCAACATCGTCACGGGCTGACGTACCGGGCCGCCTCCGGGTGGTCCCCTACGGGCAGGTTCGGGGTCTTTCTGGAACTCCGGGCCTGCCCTTTGCGTTTAACGTTGAGGAGCGCGGCCGTCCCCGCCGGGCTCGGAGACGGTCGGGGCGATCGGGAGCGAGGAGGAGCATCGTGGAAGCAGTGATCGCAGTATTCGCCGTGCTGTTCCTGCTCTTCGTCGCCGGCGGGGCGTACATCACCTTCAAGGCGGTCGGCGCGGCCAGACGCGGTGTGGACCGCACGATCACGCAGGCCCGGCGCACAGTCGAGGACCACACACTGCGCGCCAAATCCATGGTCCAGATCGGCCCGGCGGCCGAGATCGCCCAGCTCCGGCTCACCCTGCGCACCTCGATGCGGGCCACCCAGGACGCGTTGGACGCCGGCGTCACCGAGGACGAGTCACTGAAGGAGTCCCTCGGCCTCTTCCAGCGGCTCAGCGCACACGGGCACGAACTGGACGGCGAACTCAGGCGCCTGGAGACCGAGCCGGACCGGGCCACACTCGCCACGAGGCTGCCCGAACTGCGTCGGCGTGCAAAGCGTGTCACCGAGTCCGCGGACGCGTTGCGCTGGGCGGCCCGCGACCGGGCCCGCCGGTTCGCCGACGACGATCTGGACACCCTGAGCACGCAGATCGGTGTCGAGGCGGACGCCCTGCGCCACTGGACCCGGCCCGCCTCCGGCCCCGAGACCCCGCCGTGGCCCGAGGCGGCCCAGGGGCAGCAGGACCGTCAGACCTGGCCGGAGGCCCCCCGGCCCGGCGCGGCCGAGGGGCAGGCACCGTCCGCGATCACTCCGCCAGGCCCGCCGCGGGTGTTTCCGTGGCAGAAGAAGCCCCGGCCGGAGAGCACCACTTGACGCGGCCGGTCCCGTCCCGGGCGACCGGGGGCGGGCTGCCGCACCCGGGCTACGCCAGGTAACCTCCAGCTCATGTCCCGCCATGTCGCGATCGTCACCGATTCAACGGCCTACCTGCCGCCGCGGACGATGGAGCGCCACGGCATCACCGCGGTTCCCCTGACCGTGGTCCTCGGCGACCGGGCGCTCGAAGAAGGCACCGAGATCTCGACCCGGTCCCTGGCCCAGGCGCTGCAGAAACGGCGCTCCGTCACCACGTCCCGGCCCAGCCCCGAGGTGTTCGCCGAGACCTACCGGAAGGTCGCGGAGTCCGGGGCCACCGGCATCGTCTCGCTGCACCTGTCCGCCGAACTGTCGGGCACCTTCGACGCGGCGGTCGTCGCGGCCCGCGAAGCGCCCGTCCCGGTACGGGTGGTGGACACCGGGATGGTCGCGATGGCGCTCGGTTTCTGCGCGCTCGCGGCGGCCGAGGCAGCCGAGACGGGCGGCACCGTGGACGAGGCCGTCACGGCGGCGGAGAAGCGGGCCGCGGGCACCTCCGCGTACTTCTACGTCGACACCCTCGACTATCTGCGTCGCGGCGGCCGCATCGGCGCCGCCCAGGCCCTGCTGGGCTCCGCGCTCGCCGTGAAACCCCTGCTCCAGCTGGACGGCGGCCGGATCGAACTCCTGGAGAAGGTACGGACGGCGTCCCGTGCCATCGCCCGCCTCGAGGAACTCGCGGCCGAGCGCGCCGACGGCGCAGAAGTGGACATCGCCGTCCACCATCTCGCGGCCCCCGACCGCGCCGCCGCTCTGGCCGACCGGCTGCGGGCACGGGTACCCGGGCTGGCCGACCTGCACGTGAGCGAGGTCGGAGCGGTCATCGGGGCGCACACCGGGCCCGGGCTGCTCGGGGCGGTCGTGTCCGCGCGCTGACCTGCGACGCGGGGCAGCAGCCTCGTCACGATCACTCGTCCGGGTGGCGAAGTTATCCACAACCGGCGCGCGGTCCACGGAAATCGAGCAAGATCACCGCGGATCGGCGGAAAGCCCGATCCTCGTCGCATGGCACTTCGATCACGCTCACACGAGACACACGCGACCAGCGGCCCGGGCCGGGGCCCCACCTCCGACGGCCGCACCCGGCATCGCCGGTCCCCGGTCCGGGCCGGTGCCCGCCACCGTCCGGCCCCGGCGGACGAACTGCGCCGCCGGGCGGAACTCCTCTTCGGCGAAGGAGGAGTCACCGGGCCGAAACCGGGTCAAGCACCTCCCGTGGCGGGGACGGTGGCCGGCACCGGTTCCGCCGCCGGACTGACCGCGGCGACGACCGCACTGCGCACGGCCACCACCGGGGTGCGCACAGCGGCGGCGGCGCTGTCGACGGCGGCGGCACTGATGTCGTCCGCCCGCACCCTCGCCGACGAGACCAGGACCCGGCGCCGGCCGGCTCTTCCCGGGCTGCGGACCCGGCTGGGGGTAGCCGTCCGGGAACGGGTGCCGGTGTGGCTGCAGACACGCATCGCCATGGAACGCCGGAGCGCCGTAGCCCTCGGGGTGGTGCTCGTCGTGGCCGGGGCCCTGGCGGTGCAGCACTTCTGGACCGGCCGGACGGAGTCCGTGAGCGCTCCTGAGGTGGTGCGCGCCCAGGCGCCGTACGAGAAGGACGAGCAGGCCGGGAAGGCTGGGAAGGCCGGGAGGAACAATGGGCAGAACGCCCCGGCCGCCGGTGCCGGTGCGGCCGCGGTGGCTGGTGGGACCGGTGGGACCGGGAGGACGGGCGGGGCCGGCGGTGGCGAGATCGTCGTGGACGTCACCGGGAAGGTCCGGGAGCCGGGGGTCCACACGCTGCCGGCCGGGTCCCGGGTGGCCGACGCGCTGCGGGCAGCAGGCGGGGTGCGGCCCGGTGCGGACACCGACGGGCTCAATCGTGCGCGTTTCCTCGTGGACGGTGAACAGATCGTCGTCGGGGGGCCTGCCCCACCGGCCGGTGCAGGGCAGGCGGGCCAGGCCGGGCAGGTGGCAGGAGGCGCCGTGGCAGGAGCCGGTCCGTCGGCGCCGGTCTCCCTGAACACGGCGACCGTGGAGCAGCTCGACGCCCTTCCGGGTGTCGGCCCGGTGCTGGCCCAGCACATCGTCGAGTACCGCACCCAGCACGTCGGTTTCCGCTCGGTCGACGAACTCCGTCAGGTCAAGGGCATCGGTGACCGTCGCTTCTCGGACCTGCGGGACCTGGTACGGCCATGAGCCGGACGACCGACGGCACCCCGCCGGGATCCGTGACCGGTCGCCGGGCCGCGCACGACGGCTCGGACCGGCGACCGGGGATCGCGCACCCTCGGCAGGAGGGAAGCGCCGACCTGCGGCTCGTGCCGCCCGCCCTGGCCGTATGGGCGACGGCGGCGCTGACGCTGGACGCGTCGCCGGGGTGGACGGCTGCGATCGTCGTCGGCTGCGTGGTGGCCGGGCTGACCCTGGTGTGGCGCAGCCGGGCCGGGGAGCGACCCGGGAACGCGGTGGGGAGCCCCCCAACCACCTCCTCCGTCGGCCCTCCGGCCACCCCCGCCATCACCCGCCGCGCCAACCCCGTGCCGTCGCGGCCGACTTGGCGGCGGGCCTCCGTCGGTGCCCTGCTGCTCTGCGTCGCCGGGGCGGCAGCCTCCGCGGGGCTGCACGGGGCGGACGTGCGCCGGGGGCCGGTGCCGCAACTGGCCCGCGGGTACGCGACGGTGACCGCGGAGGTGGAACTCACCGGTGACCCCTGGGTCAGCAGGCCGCGGGTGCGGGGAGATCACGCCACGTCGGCCGCCGTGCTGGTGCGCGCAGAGGTGAGGCGGGTGGAGCGGGGCGACGGGACGGCGCAGACGACGCGTTCACCGGTACTGGTGGTCGTCGATCCGGGCGTGCCGGCGCCGGGCGGTGGCGGTCGGGCGCGGTGGCTCGGGTTGCTCCCCTCCACGCGGTTGCGGATGACCGCGCGGCTGGCGGCGCCCACGGCCGGCGGGGACCGGGTGGCGGCGATGCTGCGAGTGCGGGAGCGTCCTGCCCCGGTGGTGGTGGGTGGTCCGAGTGGACCGCAGCGGCTGGCCGGACGGCTGCGGGCCGGGCTGCGGGAGGCGACCGCCGGGCTCCCCGAGGACGCGCGGGCGCTGCTGCCGGGACTGGTCGTCGGAGACACCTCCCGGATCACCCCCGAACTGGACGAGGCTTTCGAGGCGACCGATCTCGCCCACACCCTGGCCGTGTCGGGCAGCAACCTCACCATCCTGCTCGCCCTGCTCATCGGACCTCCGGGGCTGGCCCAGCAGGTCGAGCGCCGTGGGCTCGCCCCGCGACTCGGGCTGTCGCTGCGGGCGACCGCGCTGTTCGCCTCGGCGCTCACTCTCGGGTTCGTCGTCGTGTGCCGACCCGATCCCAGTGTGCTGCGGGCGGCGGCGTGCGGAGCCGTCGCCCTGCTGGCCCTGGCGACCGGCCGTCGCAGGTCCCTGATGCCGGCGCTGGCGACGGCGGTCCTGCTGTTGGTGCTGTACGACCCGTGGCTGGCCCGGAGTTACGGCTTCCTGCTGTCCGTGCTGGCCACCGGATCGCTCCTGGTGCTGGCACCGGGATGGGGCGAGGCGTTGCGGCGGCGCGGGGTGCCGGAGCGGCTGGCCGAGGGCCTGGCCGCGGCAGCCGCCGCGCAGGCGGTGTGCGGGCCGGTGGTCGCGGTGCTGTCGGCGCGGGTGAGCCTGGTGGCGGTGCCCTGCAACCTGCTGGCCGAGATCGCGGTCGCGCCGGCGACGGTGCTGGGGTTCGCGGCGCTCGCGGCCGCGCCGGTGGCGATGCCGGTGGCCAGGGTGCTGGCCTGGTGCGCGGGCTGGCCCGCCGGCTGGATCGCCGGGATCGCCCGGGCGGGGGCGGTGTTGCCGGGGGCGGGAGCGGACTGGCCGGGGAGCTGGGCGGGGGCGTTTGGGCTGGCCGGGGTCACGGTGGCCGTCGTGCTGCTGGGGCGGCGCTTGCTGCGGCACCCGTGGTGGTGCGGGGCGCTGGGGGTGCTGCTGGCCCTGCTGGTGGTCCGGCCGGCGCCGTTGGCGCGAGTGGTCACGGGCTGGCCGCCGCCCGGCTGGCGGCTGGCGATGTGCGACGTGGGACAGGGCGACGCGACCGTGCTCGCGGCCGGCGCGGGCACCGGGGTGGTCGTCGACGCCGGGCCCGATCCGAAACTGGTCGACCACTGTCTGCGGGAACTGGGCATCACCCGGGTGCCGCTGGTCGTCCTCACCCACTTCCACGCCGATCACGTGGCGGGGCTGCCGGGGGTGCTGCGGGGGCGTGCGGTCGCGCAGATCGAGACGACCGGGTTCGCGGAGCCCGCCGACCAGGTGGAGTTCGTCGTCCGGGAGGCGGCCGCGCATCATGTTCCCATCACGCGGGCGGTCGCGGGGGAGCGGCGCAGGACGGGGCCGTTGGACTGGCAGGTGCTGTGGCCGCCCCCGAATCCGGCACCGGAACCGGAAGGCCCGAACGACGCCAGTGTCGCCCTGCTGGTCCGCTCGGCCGGGCTGCGGATGCTGCTGCTCGGTGATCTCGAACCGGCGGCCCAGCAGGAACTGCTGAGATCGCCGTCGGCCGACGAACTGGGCCGGGTGGATGTGCTGAAGGTGGCCCACCACGGGTCGGCGTACCAGGATCCGCAGTTGATGCGCCTGGTGGCGCCGAGGGTCGCGCTCATCTCCTGCGGGGTGGACAACCCGTACGGGCACCCGGCACCGGGCACGGTGGCGGAGCTGGAGCACCTGGGGGCGGTGGTGCTGCGGACCGACCGGGACGGGGCGCTCGCGGTGACCGGGGGCGGCGGTGGTGGTGGTGGAGGGCAGGCGGGCGAGCTGAGAGTGGCGCGAGACTGAGGGCATGAACTCGGTTGACTCCGCGCGGATCGACGCCTACCTCCACCGCCTCGGGGCCGCCCGCCCGGCCCGGCCCACCGCCGAGGCGCTGCGCGAGCTGCATCTGCGGCACCTGCTGGCGGTGCCCTTCGAGAACCTGTCGATCCACCTCGGCGAGGAGATCGGGCTGGAGGAGGACAGGCTGCTGGACAAGGTGGTGGGGGCGGGCCGGGCCGGGTTCTGCTACGAGCTCAACGGCGCCTTCGCCGTCTTGCTCACCGGACTGGGGTTCGGGGTGACGCCGCTGGCGGGGCGGGTGTACGGGGAGGAGGGGCGGCTGGGTATCCCGTACGACCATCTCGCGTTGCGGGTGCGGACGGTGGACGGCGGACAATGGCTGGCGGATGTCGGGTTCGGGGCGCACAGCCACTACCCGCTGGCGTTCGCGGAGCGGGGCGAACAGGCCGATCCCGGCGGGGTGTTCCGGATCACGGTGGCCGGGCCGGACGCGGCCGGGGTGAGCGGGGCGGGCCGCACGGCGGGCGGAGGCGCGGGCGTGTCGCGGGACGGGACGTCCGGAGATCTGGACGTGTTGCGGGACGGCCGGCCGCAGTACCGGCTGGAGGTCAGGCCGCGGGTACTCGGGGATTTCACGGCCGGGGCGTGGTGGCACAGTACCTCCCCGGCGTCGCACTTCACGCAGTCGCTGGTCTGTTCCCGGGTCACCGAGGACGGTGGACGGGTGACGCTGAGCGGCCGGAAGTTGACGGTGACGGCGGCCGACGGGACGCGTGAGGTGCGGGAGTTGGGTCCGGACGACGAGGTGCTCGGGGTGTACCGGGAGCGGTTCGGGATCGCGTTGGACCGTGTGCCGACCGTGCGGAACCCGCCGGGGGAAGACCGGAACGGCTAATTCGCCCTTCGGGGGATGACACGTCTCTACTGCCGCTTAGCGTGCTACTCGTGGGTGGTTCCGGCGGATGTGCTGCATTCCCGTTATGTGCTCCCGTGTTGCCTCGAAAGCCGCATAAGTGATCGAATGTTCCTTCGGTAACGGATGGTGGCGAGGCGTACAGGGGTGGCGTGGATGTTCGGCCGCTTGATGGGAAACCGAACGAACCGGGTGCAGCGGACGAGCCCCCTCGCGGCGGTGCAGACTCCGCCGGACGCCGGGGTGTTGAGCTGCCGGGTGGTGGACCCGGTCAACGAACCGGTGACGAACGCGGAGTTCGCGGTCAGCGACACCACCGGGCGCACGGTGGTCAGCGGCGGTGCCGACCCCTACGGGTCATTCGTGACGACCGTGCCCGCGGGGGAGTACCGGCTGGCGGTGTCCGCCGAGGGGTTCGCGCCCTACCGGGCCACCGCGCAGGTCGGCGAGAACTGCCTCGCCTCGCTCGGTGACGTGACCCTTCAGGTCGCCGCGCCGCCGGAGCTGCCGACGCCGGGTGACTGGGAGATCGAGCCCGCGCATTCCTCGATCGGCTTCACCGCCCGGCACATCGGACTGGCCCGGATCCACGGGCGGTTCAACTCGTTCGCGGGTGCGGTGCGGATCGCCGAGCAGATGGAGCGGTCCGCGATGCACGTGGTGATCGACGCCGCCACCATCGACACGGGCGTCCGGATGCGGGACGACCACCTGAGGTCGGCCGACTTCCTGGACGCGCAGCGCTTTCCGACACTGGAGTTCTACAGCGAGCGGTTCGTGCACAGGGGCGGCGCCAGGTGGGGGGTCACCGGGGCGCTGTCCCTGCGCGGTGTGACGCGGACGGTCACCCTCGACACCGAATACCTCGGCATGGGCAACGGCATGGAGGGCGAGGTGCGGGCGGCCTGCCGGGCCACGACCGAACTGCACCGGGACGACTTCACCGTGAGCTGGCAGACCATGCTGGCGCGCGGGATCGCCGTCGTCGGGCCGAGCATCCGGGTCGATCTGGACGTGCAGATCGTGCCCAGGGTCTGAACCGCTCGTCGGGATCGTGCCCAGGGTCTGAACCGCTCGTCGGGATCGTGCCCAGGGTCTGAACCGCTCGTCGGGATCGTGCCCAGGGGCTGACCGCCCGTCCGGATCGTGCCCAGCGGCTGACCGCCCGTCCGGATCGTCGTGGTGCGCGGCGGTGCCCGACAATGAGGCCGTGAGCGATGTGAGACATGTGCTGGTGCTGCCCGACCGGGACGCGGCGGAGGAGGCGGCCGAGGCGCTCGGCGAGCGGTTCGGGGTCGCCGAGGAGCCTCGGCTGGTGCGGGACGCGCTGGCGGGGGAGGACGACGCGGAGGACGCGCAGTGGCTGGTGCTGCTGCGGGACGAGGACAGGCGGCTGGATCCGGCGGCGCTGGACGAGTTCGCGGGGGAGTGGGAGGGCTGGCGGGAGGAGCCGTGAGCTGCCGCTGCCCTGGAAGATGCCGCTGACGGGCGTCCGGCCGCGTGGCCGCGTTGTCAGTGCGCCGTGGGATGCTTGGCGCGATGGCCAAGAAGACTGCTGATGACGATCCGCTCGCCCCGGTGACCCTCGCCGTGGGGCAGGAGGACCTGCTGCTCGACCGTGCCGTGCAGCAGGTGGTGGCCGCCGCCCGGGCCGCCGACGCCGACACCGACGTACGGGACCTGACCCCGGACCAGTTGCAGCCCGGCACCCTCGCGGAGCTGACCAGCCCGTCGCTGTTCGCGGAACGCAAGGTCGTGGTCGTACGCAACGCACAGGATCTGTCCGCCGACACGGTCAAGGACGTGAAGGCGTATCTGGGGGCGCCCGCCGAGGAGATCACGCTCGTGCTGCTGCACGCGGGCGGGGCCAAGGGCAAGGGGCTGCTGGACGCGGCGCGCAAGGCGGGGGCGCGGGAGGTCGCGTGCCCGAAGATGACCAAGCCGGCCGATCGGCTGGCGTTCGTCAGGGGCGAGTTCAGGGCGCTCGGGCGGTCCGCCACGCCCGAGGCGTGTCAGGCGCTCGTCGACGCCATCGGCAGTGATCTGCGGGAGCTGGCGTCCGCCGCGTCCCAGCTCACCGCGGACGTCGAGGGCACCGTCGACGAGGCAGTCGTCGGGCGGTACTACACCGGGCGGGCCGAGGCGTCCAGCTTCACCGTCGCCGACCGGGCCGTGGAGGGGCGTACGGCGGAGGCGCTGGAGGCGTTGCGCTGGTCGCTGGCGACCGGGGTCGCACCGGTGATGATCACGAGCGCGCTCGCGCAGGGCGTGCGGGCGATCGGGAAGCTGTCCGGGGCCAGGGGCGGCCGGCCCGCCGATCTCGCGCGGGAGCTCGGGATGCCGCCGTGGAAGATCGACCGGGTGCGGCAGCAGATGCGTGGCTGGACGCCGGACGGGGTCGCGGCCGCGCTGCGGGCCGTCGCCGAGGCGGACGCGGGAGTGAAGGGCGGCGGGGACGATCCCGAGTACGCCCTGGAGAAGGCCGTGGTGACCATCGCGCGGGCGGCCCGGTCCCGAGGGCGCGGCTGAGGGCTGTCGCGAGAGTCCCGCCGGGAGCGCACATGACGAAGGCCCCGTCCGCCGCCCTGGGGAAGGGCGGGGGCGGGGCCTTGTCACACAGCTGTCGAGTCCGTTCCCGCGTGGCGAACGCAGGCCGCGAACAGACTCTGGGTGCCGGTCGGGAGCGGATGAGAGAGGGCCCGCTCTGGGTCCTTCCGGCGGTCAGATCAGGGAAGAGGTTCAGCCCTGGAGGGAAGCGACCTTGGAAGCAAGCGCCGACTTCTTGTTGGCGGCCTGGTTCTTGTGGATGACGCCCTTGGAGACGGCCTTGTCGAGCTGACGCGCGGCAGCGCGCTGGAGCTCGGTGGCCTTCTGGACGTCGCCCGCGGCGGCGGCCTCACGGGCCTTGCGGATCGCGGTCTTCAGAGACGACTTGACGGCCTTGTTGCGCAGCCGGGCCTTCTCGTTGGTCTTGATCCGCTTGATCTGGGACTTGATGTTCGCCACGAATGAGCCTTTTCAGGTTCTGGTACGGGCCAGGAGTTCTCCGCGTGCCGAAGGCATGGAAGAGTCCGGATCCCCTACCGGGTGTTTTCTGATTGACGTGCCTCGTGCTGAGAGGACATGAGACACAGCTGCCCAGACTAGCAGTGGGGCGGCGGCCAGCCCAAACCGCCCCCCGGTCGCTCTCCATGGGACCATGGAGGCTACGTATAGATCCGACCCGAGGCATAAGGCGCCTCAAGAGACAGGACCCTGCGTGCCCGCGACCCCTAACAATGTGCCCGAGCCGAGCCGTACCGACCCGGCTCTGATCCGCAATTTCTGCATCATCGCGCACATCGACCACGGCAAGTCCACGCTCGCCGACCGGATGCTCCAGCTGACCGGTGTGGTCGAGCAGCGGCAGATGCGTGCTCAGTACCTCGACCGGATGGACATCGAGCGCGAGCGCGGCATCACGATCAAGTCCCAGGCGGTGCGTCTGCCCTGGGCCCCCACCGAGGGCCCGGACCAGGGCAACACGCACATCCTCAACATGATCGACACCCCGGGTCACGTCGACTTCACCTACGAGGTGTCGCGGTCGCTGGCGGCCTGCGAGGGGACCATCCTCCTCGTCGACGCCGCCCAGGGCATCGAGGCGCAGACCCTCGCCAACCTCTACCTGGCGATGGAGAACGACCTCACGATCATCCCTGTGCTCAACAAGATCGACCTGCCGGCCGCGCAGCCGGAGAAGTTCGCCGAGGAACTGGCGAACCTGGTCGGCTGCGAGCCGGACGACGTGCTGCGGGTCTCCGCGAAGACCGGTGTCGGCGTCGATGCGCTGCTCAACAAGGTCGTCAAGGAGATCCCGGCGCCGGTCGGCGTCGCCGACGCGCCCGCCCGCGCCATGATCTTCGACTCGGTCTACGACTCCTACCGCGGTGTCGTGACGTATGTCCGCGTCATCGACGGCCAGCTCAACAAGCGCGAGCGCATCAAGATGATGTCGACCGGCGCCACGCACGAGCTGCTGGAGATCGGGACCAACTCGCCGGAGATGCTGGCCGCGGACGGCCTGGGCGTCGGTGAGGTCGGTTACCTGATCACCGGCGTGAAGGACGTCCGGCAGTCCAAGGTCGGTGACACCGTCACCAGCCAGAACAAGGGCGCCACGGAGGCCCTGGGCGGCTACAAGGACCCGAAGCCCATGGTCTTCTCCGGTCTGTATCCGCTCGACGGCTCCGACTATCCGGAGCTGCGTGAGGCACTGGACAAGCTTCAGCTCAACGACGCCGCTCTCGTCTACGAACCGGAGACCTCCGCCGCCCTCGGCTTCGGCTTCCGCGTGGGCTTCCTCGGCCTGCTGCACCTGGACGTGATCCGGGAGCGGCTGGAGCGCGAGTTCGGTCTCGACCTCATCGCCACCGCGCCCAACGTGGTCTACCGCGTGGTCATGGAGGACCGGACCGAGTACACGGTCACCAACCCGAGCGAGTTCCCCGAGGGGAAGATCAACGAGGTGTACGAGCCCGTCGTACGGGCCACGATCCTCGCGCCGACCGAGTTCATCGGTTCGATCATGGAACTGTGCCAGACCCGGCGCGGCACCCTGCTCGGCATGGACTACCTGTCCGAGGACCGGGTCGAGATCCGGTACACCCTGCCTCTCGCGGAGATCGTCTTCGACTTCTTCGACCAGTTGAAGTCGAAGACGCGCGGTTACGCGTCGCTGGACTACGAGCCGACCGGTGAGCAGACCTCAAGCCTGGTCAAGGTCGACATCCTGCTGCACGGCGACAAGGTCGACGCGTTCTCGGCGATCACGCACAAGGACGCTGCCTACGCGTACGGTGTGCGGCTCGTCGCCAAGCTGCGCGAACTCATTCCGCGGCAGGCCTTCGAGGTGCCGATCCAGGCCGCCATCGGCTCCCGGGTCATCGCCCGCGAGACCATCCGCGCCATCCGCAAGGACGTCCTCGCCAAGTGCTACGGCGGTGACATCTCGCGTAAGCGCAAGCTGCTGGAGAAGCAGAAGGAAGGCAAGAAGCGGATGAAGATGGTGGGTTCCGTGGAGGTTCCCCAGGAGGCCTTCATCGCCGTCCTCAGCAGCGATGACAGCGCGGGTTCGGCCAAGAGCAAGAAGTAACCGCGGGTAACGATCGGTCGCGTCCGCAAAACAGGCGCAACAGGGGTCCGCCGTACGAAAGTATGGCGGGCCCCTACGCGCGCGTAGGGTCGCTCTGCGTGGAAGATGCGGGGAAACAGACAGGCCGAGGCCTCTTACGCACAGCCCGGCCGCGGCTTACTCTGATCCCTGCTCGTTAGTTACTCGCGAGTTAAACAACCAGCGCCAGCCCCACCGTGAGCAAACCCAGCCGCACTGAGCCAGCCGCACCGTCGCGGGTCCCGGAGGATGTCGTGAGCGACACACAGACACTGATCGAGAACCGACCGCCGTCCGTGGCGGCCCTCTTCCTTGATCGGGTGGCGGCCACACCGGACGCCGAGGCCTACCGCTACCCGGTACCCGCGGCCTCCGGCCAGGGCCCCGACGACTGGAAGTCGCTCAGCTGGGCGCAGGCCGCCGAACGCGTCTACGCCATCGCGGCCGGTCTCATCGAACTGGGCATCCAGCCCGAGCAGCGGGTCGCGCTCGCCTCCTCCACCCGCGTCGAGTGGATCCTCGCCGACCTCGGCATCCTGTGCGCCGGCGCCGCCACCACGACCGTCTATCCGCAGACCAACGCCGAGGAGTCGGCGTTCATCCTCTCCGACTCCGGGAGCCGGGTGCTGATCGCGGAGGACGCGGCGCAGCTCGCCAAGGCCGTCGAGAAGCGCGCCGAGCTGCCCGAGCTCACGCAGGTCGTCGTCATCGACCCGGCCGGCGTCGAGACCGGTGACTGGGTGATCACCCTGCCCGAACTGGAGGCGCGCGGCGCCGAGTACCTGCAGACGCACCCCGAGCTGATCAAGGAGCGGGTCGGCGCGATCACCAAGGACCAGCTGGCCACGCTCATCTACACCTCCGGCACCACCGGCCGCCCCAAGGGTGTGCGGCTGCCGCAGGACAACTGGTCGTACATGGCGAAGGCGATCGCCGCGACCGGGCTGATCGGCAGCGAGGACGTGCAGTACCTGTGGCTGCCGCTCGCCCACGTCTTCGGCAAGGTGCTCACCTCCGGGCAGATCGAGGTCGGTCACGTCACCGCCGTCGACGGCCGCGTCGACAAGATCATCGAGAATCTCCCGGTCGTGCAGCCGACGTACATGGCTGCCGTGCCCCGCATCTTCGAGAAGGTCTACAACGGCGTCGCGGCGAAGGCCCGCGCCGGTGGTGCGGCCAAGTACAAGATCTTCCAGTGGGCGGCCGAGGTCGCCCGCGAGTACGCCAAGGTCACCCAGGACAACTTCCGCCGCACCGGCGCCGCGACCGCGCCCTTCGGCCTGGCCGCCAAGCACAAGGTCGCCGACGGCCTGGTCTACTCCAAGCTGCGCGAGGCGTTCGGCGGACGGCTGCGGGCCTGTGTCTCCGGTTCCGCCGCGCTCGCGCCCGAGATCGGCTACTTCTTCGCCGGCGCCGGCGTGCACATCCTGGAGGGCTACGGCCTCACGGAGTCCTCGGCGGCGTCCTTCGTCAACCCCGGCGAGGCCTACCGCACCGGCACGGTCGGCAAGCCGCTGCCCGGCTGCGAGGTGCGGATCGCCGACGACGGCGAGATCCTGCTGCGCGGCCCCGGCATCATGCAGGGCTACCACGGGCTGCCCGAGAAGACCGCCGAGGTCCTGGAGAGCGACGGCTGGTTCCACACCGGTGACATCGGTGAGCTGTCGCCCGACGGCTATCTGCGGATCACCGACCGCAAGAAGGACCTCATCAAAACGTCCGGCGGCAAGTACATCGCGCCTGCCGAGGTCGAGGGACAGTTCAAGGCGGTCTGCCCCTACGTCTCCAACATCCTGGTGCACGGCGCCGACCGGAACTTCTGCACCGCGCTGATCGCCCTCGACGAGGCCGCGATCCTTGAATGGGCGAAGGAAAACGGCCTGGACGGCAAGCCCTATGCCGAGGTCGTGGCCGCGCCGGTCACCGTCGAGATGGTCGACGGATACGTCAGGCAGCTCAACGAAGGTCTCCAGAAGTGGCAGACCATCAAGAAGTTCCGGCTGCTTCCGCGGGATCTCGATGTGGAACACGGGGAGATCACGCCGAGTCTGAAGCTGAAGAGGCCGGTCGTGGAGCGGGAGTACAAGCACCTCATCGACGAGATGTACGCAGGGACCCGGGAGGCCTAGGCCCTGGGGTTTCGTGGGCGGACCCTGGTCCGAAGGGAAGGGGCGCGTGGGGAGCGGTCGTGCGGTTCCCCCCCGCGCCCCTCCGCGTCCTTTGCATCCGCGTCAGTGCGATCTGGTCCCGCTCAACAGTCGCCGAAGTTTCCCGGCTTCTTCTCTCAGCACCGCTACATCGACGGGTTCCTCGGACAACCGGGCCTCCATGACCGCCAGCCGCCTGCTCAACTCGCCGAAATCGGCCTGTTCCCGCGCCAGCAGTGCCTCCAGTTGCTGGTTCTTGCGGTGCAGTTCCAGGAAGACGTTCACCTTCGCCCGCAGCACCCACGGGTCGAACGGCTTCGTCAGGTAGTCCGCCGCGCCCGTCGCATAGCCGCGGAACGCGTACCCCGCCTCCTCCTCCGCTCCCGTCAGGAAGATGATCGGGACGTCCTTCGTCCGGTCGAGGCGTTTGATGTTCGCGGCTGTCTCGAAGCCGTCCATGCCCGGCATGTGGATGTCGAGCAGGATCACGGCGAAACGACGGAGCAGAAGAGCGTTCATCGCCTCCTCGCCGGACCGCGCCCGGACCATCGGCTCGTTCAACGAGCCGAGGACGGCTTCCAGCGCGGTCAGGTTGTCCTCCATGTCGTCGACCAGGAGGATGCCGGCCCGCTCGTCAGCGATCATTGCTCCGTCCGTTCGGTCGTCGGCCGCCCTGTCGCCTCCCGTGCCGTCGGGGCGTTCGTCCGGGCGGTCAGGGCCTGCCGGCTCCCGCCTCACGCGCCGCGTTTCGGTGCCGAGGCGGGCGCCGGGCCGTGAGTGCCCCGCGCGGCGGTCGGCGCGGGGAGCGGAGGGCGCGGTGGTGATGCTCGGAGTTGTTCCGGTTTCTGTCCGTCTTCGAGCACACGCGTAGCACTGTTCTCACTCATGGCGGCCCACTTCGGTAACTCGGTGCTTATGGGCGCAGTCAGTCTGTCACTCTGTCCGCATCCGTCGGGATGTATTCGTCCGAACTGCTCGGGGAGCTGGACATGGGGGCCATACCCACGCAACGGGAGACCGTCTCCCGGGTCCGCGAGGCGCCTGCGCGCGACGAGGCGCCCGCCGCCGAGGAAGCGCACGACAGCGCGGTCCCGCGCGCGCAAAGGTGCGCGACCCTGCCCGGAAGCCCCCTCGCGCCCGGTTCCGCCCGCGCACTGGTGCGCGCCTCCCTGGACGAGTGGAGCGACTGCGGACTGCTCGGCCGGGAACAGCAGCGGGTCGCCGAGGACGCCATGGTCGTCGTCAGTGAACTCGTCACCAACGCCGTGGTGCACGCGGGCACCGACGTCGAGATCGACTGGTGGCTGGAGCAGTCCGTCCTCGACGCGCGTGACCCGCGCGAACGCAGCGAAGAGATCGCGTTCGTCGTCGAGGTGACCGATCACCATCCCTCCCGGGCGCCCCGCGACCACCCGGGCGAGACACCGTACGAGACGCCGGAGTACGGGCGCGGGCTGCGGCTGGTCGCCACGCTCGCCGAGTCCTGGGGGGTGACGTACCGCACCGGTGCGAAGTCCGTGTGGGCGCGGCTGACCGGCCGCGGCGGCACCCTGCCCGACGAGCAGGAGCTGAGGGTCGCCGAGATCCTCGCCCCCGAGCCCCCCGCGCCCCCCGCGCCCCCCGAGCCGTCGGCCGCGCCCGACCGGAGCTGCCCGCACCGCCCGGAGCGGGACCGCGACTGGCTGAACCGGGGTGCCCTGACCTTCCTCGCGGAGGCCTCCGACCTGCTCGCCGGGCAGCTCGACGAGAACCTGGTGGCCGCCCTCACCGGCCAGCTGATCGTGCCCAGGCTCGCCGACTGGTGCGCGGTGTGGCTGGAGGACGAGGCGACCGTACGCGGCGGCTGGAACGACCCGACCGGCGCCGGCGGGCCGCGGCTGGCCCGTGTCTGGCACGGCAGCGAGAACCGCATCGAGGAGCTGCGCCGGGCCCTGGAGAAGGACCCGCCGGGCGTCACGGAGGGCCTGCGGGCGGGGCCCGAGCCCTACCCCTGGCCAGGCGCGGCGCTCGGCCCGCGGGACGCCCACGGCGCGGCGCTCGCCTACCGGCTGATCGCGGGCGGGCGGCCGCTCGGCACGCTCGTCATCGGACGCTCGGGACCGGACGGCTTCCCCGACGAGATCACCGGTCTGGTCGAGGACTTCGGCCGCCGGGTCGCCCTGGCCATCGGCGCGGCCCGCCAGTACGCCCGGCAGGCCACCATCAGCGCCGTCCTGCAGCGGGGGCTGCTGCCCGGTGCGGTCGCCGAGATCCCGGGCGTCGCCAGTGCGCTCGTCTACGAGCCCTGCGACAAGGGCGGCCCCAGCGGCGACTTCTACGACCTCTTCCCGGCGAGTGACGGCCGCTGGTGCTTCGCCGTGGGCGACGTCCAGGGCAAGGGTCCCGAGGCGGCCGTCGTCATCGGCCTGGCGCGGCCCTGGCTGCGTCTGCTCGCCCGCGAGGGCTACCGGGTCGCCGACGTCCTGGACCGGCTCAACCAGCTGCTCCTCGACGACGCCACCGAGGCCGCCGACGCCGCCGCGCGGGCCCTGGTCGCCGCCGGTGGCCACCTGCCGCCCGGCGACGGCCCGCAGACCCGGTTCCTGTCGCTGCTGTACGGCGAACTGATCCCTCTCGAAGGCGGCGGGGTGCGCTGCACCCTGGCCTCCGCCGGGCATCCGCTGCCGCTGCTGCTCGGCCCCGACGGCCGGGTGCGTACCGCCGCCCGGCCGCAGACGCTGCTCGGCGTCGTCGAGGACGAGACCTACACCAGCGAGACGATCGAGCTCGCGCCGGGCGACAGCCTGCTGTGCGTGACGGACGGGGTCACGGAGCGCCGCTCCGGTTCCCGGCAGTTCGACGACGGGGACGGGCTCGCCCGGGCGCTGGCCGGCTGCGCGGGGCTGAGCGCCGAGCTGATCGCCGAGCGGATCAGGCGGCTCGTCCACGAGTTCGGTGGCGGCCAGCCCGAGGACGACCTGGCGCTGCTGGTGCTCCAGGCGGAGTGACGGCGCGGTGACCGGCACCGTACGGGGACGCGTGCGTGCGCGGGCATCCGTACGCGGCGAGTGCGGGACAGCGCGCGTGCGCGGGCATCCGCACGCGGTGAGTACGGGACAATGGGGGACATGCCTTCCGTACTTCCCGACGGCGAGCCGGTCCCGGACGACGGCGCGCTCCCGGCGGCCGCGCTGGCCGGCGCCGCCGCCCGCCCCCTCGGGTTCTACCTGCACGTCCCCTACTGCGCGACCCGCTGCGGCTACTGCGACTTCAACACCTACACGGCGACCGAGCTGCGCGGCACCGGTGGGGTGCTCGCCTCCCGCGACAACTACGCGGACACGGTGGCCGACGAGGTCAGGCTGGCCAGGAAGGTCCTGGGGGACGACCCGCGGGAGGTGCGGACCGTGTTCGTCGGGGGCGGTACGCCGACGTTGCTGGCCGCCGGTGATCTGGTGCGGATGCTGGACGCGATCCGGGACGAGTTCGGGCTCGCTGCGGACGCGGAGGTCACCACGGAGGCGAACCCGGAGTCCGTCGACCCGGCGTATCTGGCGGCCCTGCGGGAGGGCGGCTTCAACCGGATCTCCTTCGGCATGCAGAGCGCGCGGCAGCACGTCCTGCGGGTGCTGGACCGTACGCACACGCCCGGCCGCCCCGAGGCGTGCGTGGCCGAGGCCCGGGCGGCCGGGTTCGAGCACGTCAACCTGGATCTGATCTACGGCACGCCCGGTGAGTCCGACGACGACTGGCGGGCCTCCCTGGACGCGGCGATCGGGGCCGGCCCGGACCATGTGTCGGCGTACGCGCTGATCGTCGAGGAGGGCACGCAGCTGGCGCGGCGGATCCGCCGGGGCGAGGTGCCGATGACCGACGACGACGTGCACGCCGATCGGTACCTGATCGCCGAGTCGGTGCTGTCCGGGGCGGGTTTCGACTGGTACGAGGTGTCCAACTGGGCGACCTCGGAGGCGGGCCGCTGCCTGCACAACGAGCTGTACTGGCGGGGCGCCGACTGGTGGGGTGCCGGGCCGGGCGCGCACTCGCACGTGGGCGGGGTGCGCTGGTGGAACGTCAAGCACCCGGGGGCGTACGCGGCGGCGCTGGCGTCGGGTCGGTCGCCGGGCGCCGGACGCGAGGTCCTGTCGGACGAGGACCGGCGGGTGGAGCGGATCCTGCTGGAGCTGCGGCTGCGGGAAGGGGTGCCGCTGGGGCTGCTCAAGGAGGAGGGGCTGAAGGCCGCGCGGCGGGCGCTGGGGGAGGGCTTGCTGGCGGACGGCCCCTTCGAGGAGGGGCGGGCCGTGCTGACGTTGCGGGGGCGGCTGCTGGCGGATGCGGTGGTGCGGGACCTGGTGGACTGAGGGGTCACCCCCGCGACAGCGGGGAGCACGACCTGCTCGGCCGTGCGGACGAACTGATCGGCGGACCACCTCCGCGTGGGCGGAGAGCCGTCCACCGGTTCCGGTGGATCAACGGCTCGGCGGACGTCAGGGCACGGTCACGTGGTCGATGAGACGCTCGACACATCCCAGCAGTTCCGGCTCCAGGTCCTTGTAGGAGTTCACGCGCGCGAGGATCGCCTGCCACACCGCGCCCGTGTTGTCCGAGGGCCAGCCCAGCGCCCGGCACACGCCTGTCTTCCAGTCCTGGCCGTGCGGGACGCGGGGCCAGGCGTCGATCCCCAGGGACGCCGGTTTCACCGCCTCCCAGATGTCGATGTAGGGGTGGCCGACCACCAGGGCGTGGTCCCCGGTCACCGACTGGGCGATGTGCCACTCCTTCGTGCCCGGCACCAGGTGGTCCACGAGCACGCCCAGCCGGGCGTCCGGGCCCGGTGCGAACTCGGCCACGATCGACGGCAGGTCGTCGACGCCTCCCAGGTACTCCACGACCACGCCCTCGATGCGCAGGTCGTCGCCCCACACCTTCTCGACGAGTTCCGCGTCGTGGCGGCCTTCCACGTAGATGCGGCCCGCGCGGGCGACACGCGCGCGTGCGCCGGGGACCGCGACCGAGCCGGAGGCGGTACGGGTGGGGCGGGCCGGACCCGCGGAGGCGGGCCGTACGAGGGTGACCACCCGGCCCTCCAGGAGGAAGCCGCGCGGCTCCAGCGGGAAGACGCGGTGCTTGCCGAAGCGGTCCTCCAGGGTGACCGTGCCCGCCTCGCAGCGGATCACCGCGCCGCAGAAGCCCGTGCCGGGTTCCTCCACCACCAGGCCGGGTTCGGCGGCCACCTCGGGCACCGGCTTCGGCTTCTTCCACGGCGGGGTCAGGTCGGCGGAGTACTGGCGCATTCGGATGACGATAGGAGAAGCGGGTGGGGTGTGCCTACGACACGCCGAAACGCGCCGCCAGGGCGTCGCGCTGGGCCCGTACGAACGCCGCGTCGACCACCGCTCCGTGACCGGGGACGTACCGGGCGCGGTCACCGCCGAGGGCCAGCAGCCGGTCCAGGGCGGCGGGCCACCGCGACGGTACGGCGTCGGGGCCGGCCTGCGGGTCGCCGGACTCCTCCACCAGGTCGCCGCAGAACACCACCTCGGGGTCGCCGGGGACGAGGACCACGAGGTCGTGGGCGGTGTGGCCGGGACCCACGTTGGCGAGCAGGACCTGGCGGCCGCCGCCGAGGTCGAGGGTCCACTCGCCGGAGACCAGGTGGCGGGGGACGGGGAGGGCGTCCGCCGCCTCCTCGGCCTCCGGGGCCGGCAGGCCGTTGCCTACCGCGTCCAGGCGCAGCCCGTCACGGTCGTGGGCGAGGACGGTCTGCGCGCCCACCGCCGCGTACAGGTCCGTGCCCGCGAACGCCGCCGCCCCGAGGACGTGATCGAAGTGGGCGTGGGTGAGCGCGAGATGGGTCACACGGTGGTCGGCGAGCGCCTGCGCCTGGGTGCGCAACCGGGCGCCCTCCGCGAGGCTCGACCCGGCGTCCACCATGAGGGCCGTGCCCGCCCCGAGGACCAGCCCCGCCGTGCAGTCCCAGCCGGGCAGCCGGCACCGGCCGACCCCGTCGGCCAGGCGCTCCCAGCCCAGCTCTTCCCAAGTCACCGTCATACCGCGACGCTAGCCGCAGAACGCGGCGGGTCCGTACCGTCCCCGTACCGACCTTGCCCAGTCGGTACCCGACGGCCGTACACTGGGCCGGGGACGCTGGCACTCGGGCTCGCAGAGTGCCAGACGAAAGACCCGAAAGGCCGCGGGGACGACTTTCTGGAGGTGTGGCGCGAAGATGCTGAGTGAACGCAGGCTCCAGGTGTTGCGCGCCATCGTCCAGGACTACGTCGGCACCGAGGAGCCGGTGGGTTCGAAGGCGCTGACCGAACGGCACAACCTCGGTGTCTCGCCGGCGACCGTCCGCAACGACATGGCCGCCCTGGAGGACGAGGGGTACATCGCCCAGCCGCACACCAGCGCGGGGCGGATCCCCACCGACAAGGGCTACCGGCTGTTCGTCGACAAGCTGGCCGGTGTCAAGCCGATGACCGCGCCCGAGCGGCGGGCCATCCAGAGCTTCCTCGACGGCGCCGTCGACCTCGACGACGTCGTGGCCCGCACGGTCCGGCTGCTGGCCCAGCTGACGCGGCAGGTGGCCGTGGTGCAGTACCCCTCGCTGACGCGGTCGACGGTGCGGCACGTGGAACTGCTCGCGCTCGCCCCCGCGCGGCTGATGCTGGTGCTGATCACCGACACCGGGCGGGTCGAGCAGCGGTTGGTCGACTGTCCGGCGCCGTTCGGGGAGGCGTCCCTGGCGGATCTGCGGGCGCGGCTGAACAGCCGGGTCGCGGGCCGCCGGTTCTCGGACGTGCCCCGGCTGGTGGAGGACCTGCCGGACGCCTTCGAGGCCGAGGACCGCGGTACGGTCTCGGCGGTGCTCTCCACCCTGCTGGAGACGCTCGTCGAGGAGAACGAGGAGCGGCTGGTGATCGGCGGTACCGCCAATCTCACCCGCTTCGGGCATGACTTTCCCCTCATGATCCGGCCCGTCCTGGAGGCTCTGGAGGAGCATGTCGTGCTCCTCAAACTCATGGGCGAGGCGGGGGATTCGGGCATGACCGTGCGCATCGGTCACGAGAACGCCCACGAGGGACTCAACTCCACGTCCGTGGTGTCGGTCGGTTACGGTTCGGGCGGCGAGGCACTCGCCAAGCTCGGCGTGGTCGGACCGACCCGCATGGATTACCCGGGAACGATGGGAGCGGTACGAGCGGTGGCACGGTACGTCGGACAGATCCTGGCGGAGTCGTAAGTGGCCACGGACTACTACGCCGTTCTCGGCGTGCGCCGCGACGCGTCGCAGGAAGAGATCAAGAAGGCCTTCCGTCGGCTCGCGCGCGAGCTGCACCCGGACGTCAACCCGGATCCGAAGACCCAGGAGCGGTTCAAGGAGATCAACGCCGCCTACGAGGTGCTCTCCGACCCGCAGAAGAAGCAGGTCTACGACCTCGGCGGGGACCCGCTGTCGCAGAGCGGCGGCGGGGGCGCGGGCGGCTTCGGCGCCGGCGGGTTCGGGAACTTCTCGGACATCATGGACGCCTTCTTCGGTACGGCGTCGCAGCGGGGGCCGAGGTCGCGGACGCGGCGCGGCCAGGACGCGATGATCCGGATCGAGGTCGAGCTCGACGAGGCGGCCTTCGGCACGACCAAGGACATCCAGGTCGACACGGCGGTCGTCTGCAACACCTGCAACGGTGAGGGCGCGGCGCCGGGCACCACCGCCCAGACGTGTGACATGTGCCGGGGCCGCGGTGAGGTCTCGCAGGTGACGCGGTCGTTCCTGGGTCAGGTCATGACCTCGCGGCCGTGTCCGCAGTGCCAGGGCTTCGGGACGGTCGTGCCGACGCCGTGCCCCGAGTGCGCCGGTGACGGACGGGTGCGGTCGCGGCGGACGCTGACCGTGAAGATCCCGGCGGGTGTCGACAACGGCACGCGGATCCAGCTCGCCGGTGAGGGCGAGGTCGGCCCCGGCGGCGGTCCCGCCGGTGACCTGTACGTCGAGATCCACGAGCTGCCGCACTCCACGTTCCAGCGGCGCGGCGACGACCTGCACTGCACGGTGACCATCCCGATGACGGCGGCTTCCCTCGGTACGAAGGTGCCGCTGGAGACGCTGGACGGGATGGAGGAGGTCGACATCCGGCCGGGCACCCAGTCGGGGCAGTCGATCCCGCTGCACGGGCGCGGGGTCACGCACCTGCGGGGCGGCGGCCGGGGCGACCTGATCGTCCACGTGGAGGTGACGACTCCCACCAAGCTCGACCCGGAGCAGGAGAGGCTGCTGCGGGAGCTGGCGAAGCTGCGCGGGGAGGAACGGCCGACGGGGCAGTTCCAGCCCGGGCAGCAGGGACTGTTCAGCCGGCTGAAGGACGCGTTCAACGGGCGCTGACGGGCCGCGGCATTCCCCTGGCATGTGCCAGGGTGGCGGCACATTCCTGGCATGTGCCAAAGCGGCGGCCGATTCGGTCTTGTCCGGAGGACGTGACAACATGCCGTCATGTCCTCCGCGCTGACCGATCTCTGCCGCTTTCCGATCGTGCAGGCCCCCATGGCGGGCGGGGCCTCGGGTCCGCAGCTCGCCGCCGCCGTGTCCGAGGCGGGCGGACTGGGGTTCCTGGCCGCCGGGTACAAGACCGCCGACGGGATGTACCAGGAGATCAAGCAACTGCGGGGACTGACCGGCCGCCCCTTCGGCGTGAACCTCTTCGTGCCGCAGCCGGAGTACGCGGAGTCCGGGGCCGTGGACCTCTACGCGCACCAGCTGGCCGGTGAGGCCGCCTGGTACCGGACCGAGCTCGGTGACCCGGACAGCGGCCGGGACGACGGGTACGACGCGAAACTCGCCGTCCTCCTCGACAACCCGGTGGCCGTGGCCTCCTTCCACTTCGGCGTGCCGAGCCGGGAGGCCCTGGACTCACTGCGCCGGGCCGGCACCTTCACCCTGGTCACCGCGACCACGGCCGAGGAGGCCCTCGCCGTCGAGCGGGCCGGCGCGGACGCGGTGATCGCGCAGGGTGTCGAGGCCGGTGGTCACCAGGGCACCCACCGGGACGTCCCCGAGAACGACGGCTCCGGGATCGGGCTGCTCGCGCTGGTCGCCCAGATCCGGGACACCGTGAGCCTGCCCGTGGTCGCCGCGGGCGGGATCATGCGCGGCAGCCAGATCGCGGCCGTGCTCGCGGCGGGCGCGAGCGCCGCCCAGCTGGGCACGGCCTTCCTGGCCACCCCCGAGTCCGGCGCCCCCGACGTGCACAAGCGGGCGCTGACCGACCCGCTGTTCACGCGCACCGAGCTGACCCGGGCGTTCTCCGGGCGGCCCGCCCGCGGCCTGGTCAACCGTTTCCTGCGTGAGCACGGCCCGTACGCGCCCGCCGCCTACCCGGAGGTCCACCACCTCACCGCCCCGCTGCGCAAGGCCGCCGCCCGGGCCGGGGACGCGCAGGGCATGGCGCTGTGGGCGGGGCAGGGCCACCGGCTGGCCCGGGAGCTGCCGGCCGGTCGGCTCGTGGAGACCCTCGCCGAGGAACTCGCGGCCGCGTCGACAGCGTTGTCGACCAAGGAGGAGGGGCGATGACAGCGCCCGTGTTCGTCGTCGAGCGGTTCCCCGCGGACTCCGCGGAGGGCGGCGGCCAGTACGTCCTGGACGGCCCCGAGGGGCGGCACGCGGTCTCCGTGAAGCGGCTGGAGGCCGGCGAGGAGGTCGTGCTCACCGACGGCGCCGGACGCCACGCCGTCTGCGAGGTGGTCGCCGCCGAGGGCAAGGACCGGCTCGTGGTGCGCCTGGGCGCGGTGACCGAGGAACCCGCGCCCGCGCCCCGGATCACCGTGGTGCAGGCGCTGCCCAAGGGCGACCGCGGGGAGGTCGCCGTGGAGACCATGACCGAGGTCGGCGTGGACGCGATCGTGCCCTGGCAGGCCGCCCGGTGCATCACCCAGTGGAAGGGCGACCGGGGGCTCAGGTCGCTCGCCAAGTGGCGGGCGACCGCCCGCGAAGCCGGCAAGCAGTCCCGCCGGGTGCGCTTCCCCGAGGTCGCGGACACGGCGACCACCAAGCAGGTCGCGGCGCTGCTCGCGGGCGCCGCCCTCGCCGCCGTGCTCCACTCCGACTTCGAGCACGACAGTGCGCCGCTCGCCACCGCCGAACTGCCCGCCGTGGGCGAGATCGTGCTGGTCGTCGGGCCTGAAGGGGGCGTGGCCCGGGACGAGTTGGCGCTGTTCGAGGAGGCGGGTGCGCGGGCGTACACCCTGGGGCCTACGGTGATGCGTACGTCGACCGCCGGCACCGCGGCCGCGGCCCTGTTGCTGGGCCGCACCGGCCGGTGGTCCTGACCCGTACGACAGCCGCACCGCACCCGCACCACCTCCTGGGGGAACGCGCCGTGGAACTCGCCCAAGTCCGGCTCCTGGTCACCGACTTCGCCGCCTGCTACCGCTTCTACTCCGACGTGCTCGGGCTGAAGCCGCAGTCGGGGGCGAGCGAGGGGCCGTACGAGAAGTTCAGTCCGCACGCCGGGTCCGCGGGGATCGCCCTGCAGGACCGGGCGATGATGGCCGAGACACTGGGCGAACTGGGGGACGCGGCGACCGGGCACCGTTCGCTGGTGGTGCTGCGCGTCGACGACCTCGACGCCTACTGCGAGCAGATCACCTCACGCGGTGCGGTCCTGGTGCACGGGCCGGCGCCGATGACGCAGCGGATGCGGGTCGCCCACCTGAAGGACCCGGAGGGGAACCTGGTGGAGCTCCAGGAGTGGCTGCTGCTGCGCACCTGAAGGGTGACGGTCCCGAACAGGTGAGTGGCCGTAAGCCCCCTACCGCCAGGGCCGGGACGGTGGCAGGCTGCCCTCCATGGGGGCATTGAGGCGGATTTGGCGCCGGCCGCGCGGCAGCAGGGCGGCGGCCGTGGCGGGGCTCGCGGTGGTCGCCGCCGGCGTCCTGGCGGGCTGCCGGCCGAGCGACCTGAACACCGCGACCGTCGCGTACACCACCGACCAGACGGCCACCGCCGAGCTGAAACGGCAGCACGTCGACGTCAGTTGGCTCACCTGCACCGGCAGCTACGGCACGGCGGGCACGTCCGGCGCCTCCGGCTCGTCGGCGAGGACGCCCTCGGCGACCGAGGCCACCGTGGTCTCCGTCGACTGCAAGGGCAGGACCAAGGACGGGCGGGCGATCACCGTCACCGGCCGGGTCACCAAGGCGGTCAGCGGTGCCTGTGTGCGCGGCGACCTCGTCGCGAAGGTCGGCGGCAAGGAGTGGTTCCGGGTGAACGGCCTCGGAAACTGCGACGCCACCCCCGGCCCCGCGTACAGCACGTACCGGCCCCCCACCTACGGGCAGCGGCCCGGCCCCACCGTGACCGTGACGAGGACGATCTGGTGCCAGGGCGACCCCACGTGCTGGCCCGTGCAGGGCAAGTGATCGAAATCGGCCCCGGCGGGCGGGCCCGGGTGCATAGGCTGAGCGGGTGACTCAGGGTGCAGCGACGGGACCGCGGTCCTACCTCCGATTTCCCCACGTCCACGGCGAACTGGTCGCCTTCACCGCCGAGGACGACGTGTGGCTCGCGCCCCTCGACGGCGGCCGGGCCTGGCGGGTCAGCGCCGACAACATGCCGGTGGCCCTGCCGCGCATCTCGCCCGACGGCACCACGGTCGCCTGGACGTCCACCCGCGACGGTGCCCCCGAGATCCACGTCGCTCCGGTCGACGGCGGCCCCTCGACCCGCCTGACGCACTGGGGGAGTTCCCGTACCCAGGTGCGCGGCTGGACCGGCGACGGACGGGTCCTCGCGATCACCACCTACGGTCAGTCCAGCCTCCGGCGCAGCTGGGCCCACGCGGTCCCGCTCGACGGCGGACCGTCCACCGTCCTTCCGTACGGCCCGGTCGGGCACGTGGCCCACGGGCCCGCCACCGTGCTGCTGTCCGCGCCGATGGGCCGCGAGGCGGCCTGGTGGAAGCGGTACCGGGGCGGTACGGCCGGGAAGCTGTGGATCGACCGGGAGGGCGACGGCGAGTTCGTCCGGCTGCACGCCGAACTCGACGGGAACCTGGAGTGCCCCGAATGGGTCGGCGACCGGATCGCGTTCCTCTCCGACCACGAGGGCACCGGGGCGCTGTACTCCTCCCTGGCCGACGGCTCCGACCTGCGCCGGCACACTTTCCTCGACGGCTTCTACGCCCGGCACGCGGCGAGCGACGGCACCCGGGTCGTCTACGCCTCGGCCGGTGAACTCTGGCTCCTGGACGACCTGGAGGGCGCCGAGCCGCGCCCGCTGGACGTCCGGCTCGGCGGGCAGCGGGTGGACCGGCAGCCGTACCCGCTCGACGCGGCCCGCTGGTTCGGTTCCGCCTCGCCCGACCACACCGGGCGCGGCAGCGCCGTCCTGGTGCGCGGCGGCGTGCACTGGGTGACCCACCGGTCCGGTCCGGCGCGCGCCCTCGCCGCCCGGCCCGGGGTGCGGGCCCGGCTGCCCGTCACCTTCCGCGTGGACGCGGAGGAATGGGTGGTGTGGGTGACGGACGCCGAGGGCGAGGACGCCCTGGAGTTCGCGCCCGCCACCGGTCCGGCCCCCGGCTCCACCCCGCGCCGGCTCGCCGTCGGACAGCTCGGCCGGGTCCTGGACCTGGCCGTCGCCCCCGACGGCGGCCGGGTCGCGGTCGCCGCGCACGACGGGCGGCTGCTCCTCGTCGAACGCGAGACGGGCGAGGTCCGCGAGGTCGACCGCAGCGAGGACGGCGACGTGTCCGGGCTGGCGTTCTCCCCCGACTCCGGCTGGCTCGCCTGGTCCCACCCCGGCGCGGGCGGGCTCTGCCAGCTCCGCATCGCCCACACCACCGACCTCACCGTCACCGAGGCCACCCCGCTGCGGTTCCGGGACTACGACCCCGTCTTCACCCGCGACGGCAAACACCTCGCCTTCCTCTCCACCCGCTCCTTCGACCCGGTCTACGACGAGCACGTCTTCGACCTGGCCTTCGTGGTCGGCGACCGCCCGCACCTGATCACCCTCGCGGCCACCACCCCCTCGCCGTTCGGCCCGCAGCGCCACGGCCGCCCCTTCGAGACCCCCGACAAGGACGAGACCCCGGACGCCGAGGGCACCCCCGCCACCCGGATCGATCTGGAGGGCCTCGCCGACCGGATCGTGCCGTTCCCGGTGGAGGCCGGCCGCTACTCCGGGCTGCGCGCCGCCAAGGACGGTGTCCTGTGGCTGCGCCACCCGGTGCGCGGTGTCCTCGGCGCCTCCCGCGCCCACCCCGAGGACCCGGCGCCCAGGACCGAGCTGGAGCGCTACGACCTCGCCCAGCAGCGCATCGAGTACCTCGCCTCCGACGCCGACCGCTTCGAGGTCAGCGGCGACGGCAAACGCGTCCTGCTCCGGGCCGACGGCAAGCTCAAGGTCGTACCCAGCGACCGCCGCGCCTCGGGCGACGACGACAGCGACACCAACGTCACCGTCGACCTGACGCGGATCCGGGCGAGCGTCGACCCGGCCGCCGAGTGGCGGCAGATGTTCGACGAGACCGGCCGCATCATGCGCGACCAGTTCTGGCGGCCCGACCTCGGCGGCGTCGACTGGACCGGCGTCCTCGACCGCTACCGTCCGCTCGTCGACCGGTGCGCCACCCACGACGACCTGGTGGACCTGCTCTGGGAGGTGCAGGGCGAACTCGGCACCTCGCACGCCTACGTCACCCCGCGCGGCGGCTACGGCGGCGGCGCCCGCCAGGGCCTGCTCGGCGCCGACATCTCCCGGCACGAGGACGGCACCTGGCGCATCGACCGGATCCTGCCCACCGAGACCTCCGACCCCGGCGCCCGTTCCCCGCTGGCGGCACCCGGCGCCGCGGTGCGCCCCGGCGACGCGATCGTGGCCGTCGCCGGCCGCCCCGTCGACCCGGTGACCGGCCCCGGTCCGCTCCTCGTCGGCACCGCGGGCAAGGCGATCGAACTGACCGTGTCCCCGGCCGGCGGCGGCGACCTGCGTCACCCCGTGGTCGTACCCGTCTCCGACGAGGAGCCGCTGCGCTACCACGCCTGGGTCGCCGACCGCCGCGCCCACGTCCACGCCTCGTCCGGTGGCCGCCTCGGCTACCTCCACGTCCCCGACATGCAGGCGCCCGGCTGGGCCCAGATCCACCGCGACCTGAGCGTGGAGATGGCCCGCGAGGGCATCGTCGTGGACGTCCGCGAGAACCGCGGCGGGCACACCTCCCAGCTCGTGGTGGAGAAACTGGCCCGCCGCATCGTCGGCTGGGACCTGCCGCGCGGCATGCGCCCGCAGAGCTACCCGCGGGACGCGCCGCGCGGCCCGGTCGTGGTCGTCGCCAACGAGTTCTCCGGCTCGGACGGCGACATCGTCAACGCGGCGATCAAGGCCCTGGGGATCGGCCCGGTGGTCGGCACCCGCACCTGGGGCGGCGTCATCGGCATCGACAGCCGCTACCGCCTGGTCGACGGCACCCTGGTCACCCAGCCGAAGTACGCGTTCTGGCTGGAGGGTTACGGCTGGGGAGTGGAGAACCACGGCGTCGACCCGGACGTGGAGGTCGTCCAGACCCCCCAGGACTGGGCCGCGGGCCGGGACCCCCAACTGGACGAGGCCGTCCGCCTCGCACTGGAAGCATTGGAGAACAGCCCCGCGAAAGCACCGCCGGTGCTGCCGGCGTAAAGGGGGGCGCTGGGGGTACCCCCGGCCGAAGGCTGGGGGAGGAACTGCGCGACAAGCCCCCACCGGACCCGCGCCCTGACGACGATACGATGCCCCGGAAACCCGAAACCGATCACCGGGCGAGGAGAAAACATGCCAGGGGAACCCCAGGACGACTGCCTCTTCTGCAAGATCGTCGCGGGCCACGTCCCCGCGACGATCGTCCGGGAGACGGACACCACCGTCGCCTTCCGGGACATCAACCCCCAGGCTCCCACCCACGTCCTGGTGATCCCCAAGGTCCACTACAAGAACGCGGCCGAACTCGCCGAAGGCGAACCCACGATCGCCGCCGACATACTGCGCGAGGCCCAGGCCGTCGCCGACGACGAGAAGCTGGACAGCTACCGCGTCGTCTTCAACACCGGCAGCGGCGCCGGCCAGACCGTCTGGCACACCCACGCCCACGTCCTCGGCGGCCGCGGCCTGCAGTGGCCGCCCGGATAGGTCACCGTGTCCGTACGTGAACTGGTGGTCCTCGGAACGGCCAGTCAGGTGCCCACCCGGCACCGCAACCACAACGGCTACCTGCTGCGCTGGGACGGCGAGGGCATCCTCTTCGACCCCGGCGAGGGCACCCAGCGGCAGATGCTGCGCGCCGGGGTCGCCGCCCACGACCTGAACCGGATCTGCGTCACCCACTTCCACGGCGACCACTGCCTCGGCCTCGCCGGGGTCGTCCAGCGCATCAACCTCGACCGGGTCCCACACCCGGTCACCGCCCACTACCCGCGCTCCGGGCAGCGTTTCTTCGACCGCCTCCGCTACGCCACCGCCTACCGGGAGACCGTCGGTGTCACCGAGGTCCCGGTCGACGCGGACGGCGACCTCGCGGTCACCCGGTCGTACCGGCTCGAGGCCCGCCGGCTCTCCCACCCCGTCGAGTCCTACGGCTACCGGCTGACCGAGCCCGACGGCCTGCGGATGCTGCCCGAACGGCTCGCCGCGCACGGCGTCACCGGCCCCGACGTGGGCCGGCTCCAGCGCGAGGGCGTCCTCGGGGACGTCACGATCGACCAGGTCAGCGAGGTGCGGCGGGGCCAGCGGTTCGCGTTCGTCATGGACACCCGGCTCTGCGAGGGCGTGCACGCCCTCGCCGAGGGCTGCGACCTGCTCGTCATCGAGTCGACCTTCCTCGACGGGGACGCCGAACTCGCCGCGGAACACGGCCACCTGACGGCCGGACAGGCGGCGGCCGTCGCCCGCGACGCGGGCGTACGTCACCTGGTCCTGACCCACTTCAGTCAGCGCTACGCCGACCCCGAGGAGTTCGGACGGCAGGCACGGGCCGCCGGCTACGACGGCGAGCTGACCGTCGCCCACGACCTGCTCCGAGTGCCGGTCCCGAAGCGCAGGTGAAACCGCCGTACGATGCTTTGATGCCCCTCCCGAAAGCAGAACTGCACCTCCACATCGAAGGCACCCTGGAGCCCGAGCTGGCGTTCATGCTGGCCGCGCGCAACGGCGTCGAGCTGCCGTACCCGGACACCGAAGCGCTGCGCAAGGCGTACCAGTTCGAGGACCTGCAGTCCTTCCTGAACCTGTACTACGAGCTGATGGCCGTCCTGCGTACCGAGCAGGACTTCGACGACCTCGCCGACGCGTACCTCTCGCGGGCCGCCGCGCAGGGCGTGCGGCACGCGGAGATCTTCTTCGATCCGCAGGCGCACCTCGCGCGCGGGGTGTCCATGAACACGGTCGTGGAGGGCCTGTGGCGGGCGCTCGGCCGGAGCGTCCACAGCCACGGCATCTCCACCCGCCTCATCATGTGCTTCCTGCGCGACGACACCGCAGAGTCGGCGATGGCGACGCTGGAGGCCGCGAAGCCGTACCTGGACCGGATCACCGGGGTCGGGCTGGACTCCGCCGAGGTCGGGCACCCGCCGGTCAAGTTCCGCGAGGTGTACGAGGCGGCCGCCGAACTCGGGCTGCGGCGGGTGGCCCACGCCGGTGAGGAGGGACCGCCCGAGTACATCACCCAGGCGCTGGACCTGCTCGGCGTGGAGCGCGTCGACCACGGGCTGCGCTGCATGGAGGACCCTCGGCTGGTGGAGCGGCTGGTGCGGGAGCGGATCCCGCTGACGCTGTGCCCGCTGTCGAACGTCCGGCTGCGCGCGGTCGACCAGCTCGCCGACCATCCGCTTCCGGCCATGATCGAGTCCGGGCTGCTGTGCACGGTCAACTCCGACGACCCGGCGTACTTCGGCGGGTACGTCGCCGACAACTACCACGCCGTGCGCGACACCCTGGGCCTGTCCCGGGAGCAGATGCGGGAACTGGCCCGCAACTCCTTCCTCGCGTCCTTCCTGGACGACGACGAGGAACTGCGGGCCCGCTACCTCGCCGAGGTGGAGGCCTACGAGTTCGGTGCCGGTCCGGCCTAGGCCGCCACGTCCAGCCGTACCGTCGTCTCGTCGACGTCGGTGAGCGCCGGGCCGGTCGCGACGGTGGTGGTCCGGCGGCGCAGCGCCACCGTCGTCAGCGGTACCGCGACCGCGAGCAGGCCGACCGCCAGGACCGTCCCCATCGCCGGGAAACCCGCCCGGGCCGCCAGCAGGCTGCCGGTCATCGGGCCGACGGCCGTGCCCAGCGACGACGCCGACCCGACCAGCACCGCCCAGCGGCCCCGCGGGTCCAGGGCGGCGGCCAGGCCGATGACGTACGACAGGACGACCGGGTAGAGCAGGTTCCAGGCGATCTCGCCGGACGCGAACGTCGTCAGGTCGGTGGCGGACGCGCTGAGCGCGATACAGCCCGCGATCAGCACCGTGCCGAGCCCGATCGGCAGGGCCTGGCCGAGCCGCGGGCCGAGGGCGCCCGCGCCGACCACACCCAGCAGGCCGAAGCCGAGCGCCACGGCGAACACCGCGCCGACGGTCGCCTCGCTCAGGTGGGCCTGGGTCAGGCCGATCCGGCCGCTCACCCCCCACAGCGAGTTCTGCGCGGCGGACCAGCAGGGCATCGCGGCGGCCAGCAGCAGGCCGGAGCGCAGGTGGGGCAGGCGCGGGCCGGCGGTGACGGCGACGGCCTTGGCGGTACGGGGGGTCAGCCGTGCGGTGAGGGGCCAGACCGCGAGCGCGGTGAGCGCGATCGCGGCGAGGGGCTGCGCGTGGCCCGGGCCGAGGTGCGGGACCGTCAGGTAGACGGCGCCGGCGAGGGCGGACACGGCGAGCAGGCCGAGGGTGGTGACGCGGTGCGGGTCCTTCTGGGCGGCGATTCCGGTGGCCGCGACCGCGGTGACCGTACCGGAGCCGAAGCCGCCGACGACCGCGCCGGCCACGACCGCCGGGAGAAGGGTGGTGAGGGCCGCGCCGCCGTAGCCGAGGACGGCGAGGAGCAGGCCGACGCGGGCGAGCGTGCGGGGGCCGAAGCGGTCCACGCGGGAGGCGAGCAGGAAGCCGGCCGCCGCGGAACTCAGCAGCAGGGCGCTGCCGATGGCGCCGGCCTCGGTGGGGGTGAGGGGGAGCCCGGAGTCGAGTCTGCCGACGGTGGTCGGCAGGAGGTACGGGGCGAGGTACCCGGCCGTGAACAGGGCGACGAGGGGCCAGGGGGTGGTGCGGGGGGCGGACACGGGCGTTCCCAGGCATGCGAAAGGAGCGGTTCAGAAAGGGGGTTGGGCGCAGGCCGTCGAGGGACAGGAACGCGCGGGCAATTTGTATCAAGCGCGGGGGGATCGAAGAAGCGCGGGGGGTGTGATGTGGGTCATGTTCGGTTTCGGAGGCGGGGCGGGGGGTAGAAGCGCCGCGCGCCGTGGGGGAGCGGCGCGTTGGCGGGTGCTGCCCGGTGGTGGTCGCTCGCGCAGTTCCTCGCGCCCCTGACGGGGCGCTTTTTGCTAGCGCCAGTCGACTGTGCCGCCTGGTGTCGCCGATTCGATTCTCGTCCGGGTCTCCCGCATCACCTCGACGATGCGGGCCTCGTGTTCCGGTGTCAGGCGGGCCACCGGCACCGAGCAGCTGATGGCGTCCTGGGCCGGGGTGTCGTAGCGGAGGGCGAAGCCGAAGCCGGTGATGCCGAGGACGCCCTCCTCGCGGTCGGTCGACCAGCCGCGGGCGCGGACCTGGGCCAGGTCGGCGGCGAGGTCGGCGCGGGTCGTCCGGGTGTGGGCGGTCAGGGGCTCGTACGGCCCCTCGGGCAGCTCGCCGTCGGGGCGTTCCGCGAGGAGGGCCTTGCCCAGGGCGCCCGCGTGGGCCGGGAGGCGGCGGCCCACCCTGCTGATCGTGCGCAGGTATTCGTGGGACTCCCGGGTCGCCAGGTAGACCACGTTCGGGCCGTCCAGGCGGCCCAGGTGGATCGTCTCGCCGAGTGCGTCGGACGCCTCGTCGAGGTAGGGGCGCACGAGACGGACGCGCGGGTCGGAGTCCAGGTAGCTGGTGCCGGTCAGCAGGGTCCGGATGCCGATGCCGTAGAGGGAGCCGGTGGCGTCGGTGCGGACCCAGCCGCGGGCGATCAGGGTCTGCAGCAGGGCGTACATCGAGCTGCGCGGGACGCCGAGTTCGTCCGCGAGTTCCTGGAGGCGGGCCGGGCGGTCGGCGCGGGCCGCGAGGAGTTCCAGCAGCTCCACCGTGCGCGCCGCGGACTTCACCTCGCGGACGCCTGCTGTCTCGGACATGTGCAGATCGTACGGGGCGGGAGCCGGGGCGCCGTTGACGAGGAGTGTTCGCATACCTAGTCTTTGTCTTCATACGTAGATGACATCCAGGTGGGGAGACGGGTTCGATGGGCGGACAGCCGGAGAGCGCGGTGCGCAGGCTGCGGGACGGGATGGCGGACGGGGTGCTGTCGTTCCCGCTCACCTCCTTCCACCCCGACGGGTCACTCGACGTCGAGGGGTTCAGGACGTACGTCGCCGGTCAGCTGGCCGCCGGGCCCGGGGCCCTCTTCCCGGCCTGCGGCACCGGGGAGTTCTTCTCGCTGGCCGAGGACGAGTACCGGCAGGTCGTGACCGTGGCGGTCGAGGAGGCCGGCGGACGGGTGCCGGTGGTCGCGGGCGTGGGGTACGGCTGGGCGCAGGCCGCCCGGTTCGCGCGCGTCGCCGAGGAGGCGGGCGCCGACGCCCTGCTCGTGCTGCCGCACTACCTCGTCGCGGCCCCGCAGGACGGACTGGTCGCGCAGCTGGAGCAGCTCGCGGCCCGCACCTCGCTGCCGCTCATCGCCTACCAGCGCGGCCAGGTCACCTACACGGCCGCCTCGTTGACGCGGATCGCCCGGATCCCCGGCGTCGTCGGGCTCAAGGACGGGCACAGCGACCTCGACCGGCTGCAGCGGCTCACCCTCGCCGCCCCCGACGGCTTCCTGTTCTTCAACGGCGCCGCCACCGCCGAGATCCAGGCCCGCGCCTACGCCACCGTCGGCGTCCCCGCCTACTCCTCCGCGGTGCACGCCTTCGCCCCGGAGATCGCCGACGCGTTCTTCGCCGCCCTGCGCGGCGGCGACCACGACGCGGTCGACAAGCTGCTGCGCGACTTCTACGTGCCGCTCGTCGAACTCCGCGACCGCGTCCCCGGGTACGCCGTGTCCCTCGTCAAGGCGGCGGCCCGGCTGCGCGGCCGCCCCGTGGGACCGGTACGCGCCCCGCTCACCGACCCCTCGCCCGCCGACCTCGCCGACCTGCGGACCCTGCTCGCCGCCGGACTCGACCTCGTAGGAGCGTCCCTGTGAACCTCACGATCACCGACGTCCGCCTGACGCCGATCCTGGTCGCCGACCCGCCGCTGCTGAACACGCAGGGCGTCCACCAGCCGTACACGCCCCGCCTGATCGTGGAGGTGGAGACCGCCGACGGGATGGTCGGCGTCGGCGAGACCTACGGCGACACCAAGTACCTCGACCTGGCCCGGCCGTTCGCCGAGCGGCTGCGCGGGCGCCAGGTCAGTGACCTGAACGGGCTGTTCACCCTCGCCGACGAGGTCGCCGTGGACGCGGCCCGGATCTCCGCCCAGGTCGACGTCGGCGGGCTGCGCGGCGTGCAGACCGCCGACAAGCTGCGGCTGTCCGTGGTCTCCGGCTTCGAGGTGGCCTGCCTGGACGCCCTCGGCAAGGC
Organism: Streptomyces sp. NPDC020958; assembly: GCF_055562175.1. Taxonomy (NCBI): domain Bacteria; kingdom Bacillati; phylum Actinomycetota; class Actinomycetes; order Kitasatosporales; family Streptomycetaceae; genus Streptomyces; species Streptomyces sp. NPDC020958. The sequence continues at coordinate 178,641 of NZ_JBVHFU010000009.1, forward strand.
GCTCGGACTGCCCGTGCACGCGCTGCTCGGCGGCAAGGTGCGCGACTCGGTCGAGTACAGCGCGTACCTGTTCTACAAGTGGGCCGCGCATCCCGAGGGGGTGCCCGCCGAGACCGACGACTGGGGCGCCGCGCTCGACCCGGCCGGGGTGGTGGCACAGGCCCGCCGCTTCACCGAGCGCCACGGCTTCACCTCCTTCAAGCTCAAGGGCGGGGTCTTCCCGCCCGACGAGGAGATCGCGGCCGTACGGGCGCTCGCCGAGGCGTTCCCCGGCCACCCGCTGCGCCTCGACCCCAACGGCGCCTGGTCGGTGGAGACCTCGCTGAAGGTCGCGAAGGAACTCGGCGACGTCCTCGAGTACCTGGAGGACCCGGCGCTCGGCACCCCGGCGATGGCCGAGGTGGCCGCGGGCACGGACATCCCGCTCGCCACCAACATGTGCGTGACCACGTTCGGTGAGATCCAGGAGGCGTTCACCAGGGGCGCCGTCCAGGTCGTCCTCTCCGACCACCACTACTGGGGCGGGCTGCGCAACACCCAGCACCTCGCCGCCGTCTGCCGGACCTTCGGCGTCGGCGTCTCCATGCACTCCAACACCCACCTCGGGATCAGCCTCGCCGCCATGACCCACGTGGCCGCGACCGTCCCCGACCTCCACCACGCCTGCGACTCCCACTACCCGTGGCAGACCGAGGACGTCCTCACCGAACGGCTCACCTTCGACGCCGGCCGGGTCACCGTCCCCGACGCGCCCGGCCTGGGCGTCGAACTCGACCACGCGGAGGTACGACGGCTGCACCGGCGCTGGCTCGACGACGACGGGGCGCTGCGCGACCGCGACGACGCGGCGGCGATGCGGGTGGCCGAACCGGGGTGGACGACACCGGCCGTGCCCCGCTGGTAGCGGCACGGGCCGCGGTGCCCGATCGGGCGGTCCTACGACGCAAGCGGCCGCCGCTCCCCCGACATGGTGCACACTGGCCGGATCCGCACCACGTCAGGGAGCGCACCGTGACCGCGTCCAACGCGTTCGCCGGAGAGGAACCGGAGTACCTCGACGACGACAGGGGAGCAACGACACCGCACTGCGCCGCGCAGGTCGACCCGCTGGCCGGGCTGCGTGCGCCGGGCGATCCGCCCTGGGACGTCTACCTCACCGGCACCGTCTTCCTCGACATCATCTTCACCGGCCTCGGCTCCGCCCCCGTCCGGGGCACCGAGTCCTGGGCCCGGGGCATGGGCTCCAGCCCCGGCGGCATCGCCAACATGGCCACCGCCCTCGCCCGCCTCGGCCTGAAGACCTCCCTCGCGGCGGCCTTCGGCGACGACCACTACGGCGAGTACTGCTGGGACACGCTCGCGCGGGGTGAGGGCATCGACCTCTCCCCGTCCCGCACCGTGCCCGGCTGGCACTCGCCGGTGACCGTCTCCATGGCGTACGAGGGGGAGCGGACCATGGTCTCGCACGGGCACGAACCGCCCGCCGACACCCTGTTCCGCCAGCAGAACGCGCCCGGCCACCCCGCACACGCGCGCGCCGCCGTGGCCTCCCTCACGCCCGGCACACGCAACCCGTGGATCGCCCGCGCCGCCGCCGAGGGCACCCTGATCTTCGGGGACGTCGGCTGGGACGACACCGGGGCCTGGGACCTGGCGAACCTCGCCGACCTGGAGTACTGCGAGGCGTTCCTGCCGAACGCGGAAGAAGCCATGCGGTACACCGGCGCCGACTGCCCGCGCGCCGCCGCGCACGCCCTCGCCGAGCACGTGCCGCTCGCGGTCGTCACCCTCGGCGGGGACGGCGCCTACGCGGTCGACGGGCGTACCGGTGAGTCCGCCGAGGTCCCCGCGATCGCCGTGGAGGCCCTCGACCCGACGGGCGCGGGCGACGTCTTCGTCGCCGGTTTCGTCACCGGCACGCTCGCGAACTGGCCCCTCGCGGACCGCCTGGCCTTCGCGGGGCTCACGGCCGCGCTGTCCGTCCAGGAGTTCGGCGGCTCCCTGTCGGCGCCGGGCTGGTCGGAGATCGGGGCGTGGTGGCGCGAGGTCCAGTCGGTGGAGGGCCAGGATCCGGCGGCGCTGCGACGCTACGCGTTCCTGGAGGGCCTGGTACCGGACGAGGACCAGGTGAGGCCCTGGCCCCTGCGCAGAGCGGTACCGACGATCGGCTTCGGCAGGACGGGGTGAGCGGGGACTGGGGGAGGAACTGCGCGAGCGACCCCCACCGGCCCGCAGCCGAGTGACGACCGCACCGCCCCCACCTACACCCCCGTCACCCTTGCAACCTGCTCCCGCACCAGTCCCCGTACCCCCTCCGACACCCCCGACAGCTCCCCGGCGAACAGTTCCTCCACCCCGCCCCCGTCGGCCCCCGCGCTCCCCCCGCTCACCGCGTACCCCTCCCGCACCGCCACCCGCAGCACACCCTCCGCGTCCACCGCCACCGCCACGATGCTCGGCACCTCACCCCCCGCCGGATCCGGCACCTTCGCGTACACCCCCGCCACCGGCTCCCGCCAGCGCAGCGCCAGCAGCACCGGCGACTTCGCCGCCACCTCCGCCGGCTCCACCTCGAACACCCCGTCCGCGGTGAGCACGTCGGCCCGCGCGTCCAGCACCATCGCCGCCGGCAGCAGGTCCCGCAGGCTGGACCCGGCGATGTTCCCGCCCACCGTCGCCGCCCGGCGCACCGCCCCCGTGCCGACACCCTTCGCCGCCAGCCGCAGCACCTCCGGCACCCGGTCGTCCACCTGGCCCAGCAGCACCGCGCCGCCCAGCACCCCGTCCCCGACCGCCGTCGCCTCCGGCACCTTCCGCAGGGACACCGCCCGGGCCGGGAAGCCGTCCCGTAGCCACGTGGCCCACACGAGGGTCGCACCGCCGACCGGTATCGCCCCCTCCGCCAGGCACTCCCGGGCCTCGGACACCGACGTGGGCAGACGCAGCTGCACGGCTCCCTGCTTTCTGAAGGACGACCGTTCGGATTCTGCCCTGGCCCGTCGGAGCGCATGCAGGGCTCACCGCGGCAACGGGGGCGCCCTTCCCGGTGAAAAGGCCTACGGCGTTGTCGGTCCCGCGTCGTAGGCTTGATACCGCGAGGCCGCCCTCAGCTACGCGGCCGTGATGAGGAGGAACCGCAGGCCTTAAGCGCCGGCCCATGACTCAGACACCCACAGCTCACACTCCCGCGCAGCAGCAGGCCCGAGCTCAGTTCGAGGTTCCCGCCCAGCACCCCATGGTCACCGTGCTGGGATCCGGCGACTCCCTGCTGCGCGTGATCGAGACGGCCTTCCCGGCGGCCGACATACACGTCCGGGGCAACGAGATCAGCGCGGTCGGCGAGGCGCACGAAGTCGCCCTCGTCCAGCGCCTGTTCGACGAGATGATGCTGGTGCTCCGCACCGGGCAGCCGATGACGGAGGACGCAGTGGAACGCTCGATCGCCATGCTGCGGGCGAGTGAGAACGGGGAGGGCGCGGAGGAGACCCCCGCCCAGGTTCTGACCCAGAACATCCTGTCCTCGCGCGGTCGCACCATCCGCCCCAAGACCCTCAACCAGAAGCGGTACGTCGACGCGATCGACAAGCACACGATCGTCTTCGGCATCGGCCCCGCCGGTACCGGCAAGACGTACCTGGCCATGGCGAAGGCGGTGCAGGCCCTGCAGTCCAAGCAGGTCAACCGCATCATCCTGACCCGGCCCGCGGTGGAGGCGGGGGAGCGGCTCGGCTTCCTGCCGGGCACGCTCTACGAGAAGATCGACCCGTACCTGCGCCCGCTGTACGACGCGCTGCACGACATGCTCGACCCGGACTCGATCCCGCGCCTGATGGCGGCCGGGACCATCGAGGTGGCGCCGCTCGCCTACATGCGCGGCCGCACCCTCAACGACGCCTTCATCATTCTCGACGAGGCCCAGAACACCTCGCCCGAGCAGATGAAGATGTTCCTGACCCGCCTCGGCTTCGACTCGAAGATCGTGATCACGGGTGACGTCACCCAGGTCGACCTGCCGAACGGCACCAAGTCGGGTCTGCGCCAGGTCCAGGACATCCTGGAGGGGCTGGACGACGTGCACTTCTCCCGCCTCACGTCCCACGATGTCGTCCGGCACAAGCTGGTGGGCCGTATCGTCGACGCGTACGAGAAGTACGACAGCAAGCACGGCACGGAGAACGGCGCGCACCCGGGCGGCCGCTCGAAGTCCGGGCACAAGGGGAAGTAGACAAGCACCGCGCCATGTCGATCGACGTCAACAACGAATCCGGAACCGAGGTCGACGAGCAGGCGATCCTCGACATCGCCCGCTACGCACTCGCACGGATGCGCATCCACCCGCTCTCCGAGCTCTCGGTGATCGTCGTGGACGCCGACGCCATGGAGCAGCTGCACATCCAGTGGATGGACCTGCCGGGTCCGACCGACGTGATGTCGTTCCCGATGGACGAGCTGCGGCCGCCGTCGAAGGACGACGACGAGCCGCCGCAGGGGTTGCTCGGCGACATCGTGCTCTGCCCGGAGGTCGCCGCCAAGCAGGGGGCCGAGGCCGAGACGCAGCACTCCATGGACGAGGAGCTGCAGCTGCTCACCGTCCACGGGGTGCTGCACCTGCTGGGCTACGACCACGAGGAGCCCGACGAGAAGGCCGAGATGTTCGGTCTGCAGGCGGCCATCGTGGACGGCTGGCGCGCGGAGCAGGGCCTGACCGGCCCGTCCCCGGCGCCGACCGTCTCCTGACCGGGGGCCGGGTCGTATCCGTATGAGTCCGCAGATCGTCCTCGGAGCGATCGCGCTGGTCGTCGTCGCGTGGCTGGCCGCCTGCGCGGAGGCCGGCATCGCCCGCGTCTCCAGCTTCCGCGCCGAGGAGGCGGTGAAGTCCGGGCGGCGCGGCAGCGCCAGGCTCGCCCAGGTCGCCGCCGACCCCACCCGCTACCTCAACGTGGCCCTGCTGGTCCGGGTCGCCTGCGAGATGGCGGCGGCGGCCCTGGTCACCTACGCCTGCCTCCAGGAGATCCCGGCCACCTGGCAGGCGCTGCTCGCCGCGATCGGCGTGATGGTCCTGGTGTCGTACGTCGCCGTCGGCGTCTCGCCACGCACCATCGGCCGCCAGCACCCGCTGAACACGGCCACGGCCGCCGCGTACGTGCTGCTGCCGCTGGCCAGGATCATGGGCCCGATCCCGTATCTCCTCATCCTCCTCGGCAACGCGCTCACCCCCGGCAAGGGGTTCCGGCGCGGCCCGTTCGCCTCCGAGGCCGAACTGCGGGCGCTGGTCGACCTCGCCGAGAAGGAGTCGCTGATCGAGGACGAGGAGCGCCGGATGGTGCACTCGGTCTTCGAACTGGGCGACACCCTGGTGCGGGAGGTCATGGTGCCGCGCACCGACCTCGTCGTCATCGAGCGGTACAAGACCATCCGGCAGGCCCTCACCCTCGCCCTCAGGTCCGGCTTCTCGCGGATCCCCGTCACCGGGGAGAGCGAGGACGACATCGTCGGGATGGTGTACCTGAAGGACCTGGTCCGCAAGACGCACATCAGCCGGGACGCCGAGTCCGACCTGGTCTCCACCGCCATGCGGCCCGCGTTCTTCGTGCCCGACACCAAGAACGCCGGCGACCTGCTGCGCGAGATGCAGAAGGAACGCAACCACGTCGCCGTCGTCATCGACGAGTACGGCGGCACGGCCGGGATCGTCACCATCGAGGACATCCTGGAGGAGATCGTCGGCGAGATCACCGACGAGTACGACCGTGAGCTCCCGCCCGTCACCGACCTCGGCGACGACCGGTACCGGGTCACCGCCCGCCTCGACATCACCGACCTCGGTGAGCTGTACGGCCTCGACGAGTACGACGACGAGGACGTGGAGACCGTCGGCGGGCTGCTCGCCAAGGCGCTCGGCCGGGTGCCCATCGCCGGTGCCTCCGCCCTGGTCGAACTCCCCGACGGACGCAAGCTGGCGCTGACCGCCGAGTCGGCCGCCGGCCGCCGGAACAAGATCGTGACGGTGCTGGTGGAGCCGGTGCCGGCGGCCGACGACCCGGAGGGGGACGCGGTCGGGTGACCCCGGACCAGCTGCGCGCCCACTGCCTGTCCTTCAACGCGGCCGAGGAGGACTTCCCCTTCAACCCGGACATCTCCGTGTTCAAGGTGCTCGGCAAGATGTTCGCGCTGAGCTGGATCGACGCGAAGCCCCTCAAGGTCAACCTCAAGTGCGACCCCGAGGACGCGGTACGGCTGCGCGCCGACCACGCGGGGCTGATCACCCCCGGCTACCACATGAACAAACGGCACTGGAACACCGTGACCGTGGACGGCGGGCTTCCCGACCGGCTGGTGAGGGAGCTGATCGAGGACTCGTACGACCTCGTCGTGGCCGGCCTGCCGAGGGCCGAGCGGCTGCGTCTCGACCGGCCGTGAGACCGGGTCCGGTCCGGGGCGGTCCGGGTTGACCGGGTCAAGCGTGGGGTTCGTATGCTCGGGGCATGACCGACAGCAACGCGCTTGACCCCGAGGACCGCAAGATCGTCACCCTGGCCCGCTCGGCCCGGGCCCGCAACGGGGTGCCCGAGGGGGCGGCGGTACGGGACTCCACGGGCCGTACGTATGTGGCGGGGACCGTGGAACTGCCCTCGCTGAAGCTGAGCGCGCTGCGGACGGCGGTGGCGATGGCGGTGGCGTCGGGGGCGGAGTCGCTGGAGGCGGCGGCGGTCGTCTCGGGGGGCGAGGAGGTCGACGCGGAGGACCTCGCGGCGGTGCGGGATCTCGGGGGGCCGGGGACGCCGGTGCTGCTGGCGGGGGCCGACGGGGAGGTTCGGCTGACTGTCCCCGCCTAGTTTCTGACTCCGTCGGGGAAGGGGCGGGGCTTCGCTGACTCGGGTGGGATCCGGGTGCGCGCTCAGCCCCCACCCACCCACCCGCGGCCGCGCCACCACCGCAACCGCCTTCCTTCGCGCGGCGCCCCGGCGCCCTTCAGTCACTCCCTGCGAAAAGGTCGGCCGGAATTCAACCTTGTCGGTCTCCGGGTCCGGGGCATCAATGGGGACCGTACGTTCCGACGGACCGTCAGATCCGGGCGGGGCGTCGGACAGGACCTCCCGCGGTGTGCCCGCATCCACCCGAATCGGGGGCGTCACCATCCCCACATGGCATTCCCATGCACCGTGCAACGGGAAGGGAGCACTGCCCCATGAAGCGAATCACCACAGGTGCGGCACTCGCGGCGGGAGCACTCGCCGCCACGGCACTGGCGTTCGCGCCCTCGGCCGCCGCCGTCACCCCGACCACCGCCACCGTAACCGCCAGCTGCGGCATCTTCGGCGGCGGCACGGCCACCCTCACCGCGACCCAGACCGGCACCGCGGCCACCCTCACGCTCACCTCCAGCGCGATCACCACCCCGCTCGCCCTGTCGGCGAACTCCATCGCCTCCACGCTCACGATGTCCAACTCCACCGGCGCCAACCGGGTCTTCAGCGGCACCGTGAACCCGGCCATGGCCGCCGGCTCCCCGGTCACCGTCGGCCCGCTGCCGGGCACCGTGGCCCCCGGTGACAGCCTGGACTTCCACGGCGGCTCGCTGAAGATGGTCATCTTCGGCATCACCGTCACCTGTACGTCGAGCGCGGCCCAGTCACCCGGGCCGTTCGTCTTCTGAGCCCGCTGACGGGTTCGTTCCGGATGCCGCAGAAGCTGATGAACCGTCAGGTTTCTGCGGCATCTCCATTGACTTCTCACGCGCCCTCCACATCAATGGCCCCCTGTCGGCGCAGAGGAGCCGCTGCGCCCGCAACCCTCAGGAGGGGGCAAAGATGGGTTCACCCCCAGGATCACGAAGATCCCGACGGTGGCGCTGGATCTCACTGTTCGGGGCGACCGCGCTCGCGGTCACCGCGGGCGGCGCGCTCGCCTGCCCGGCCGGTGCCGCCGGGACGAACGTCGACTTCGCCACGCACTGCATCCCGCCCGCCGTCGCGGGCCTCCCGCCGATCGACGGCACCACCACCGCCAACGTCTCGGTGGACAACACCGCCCCGAAGGTCGGCGACACGGTCACCGTGACCTACACCGTGGTCACGCCCGCCGCCAACAACCCCACCGCCCTCGCCCTGCCGGCCGACATCATGACGCCGACCGGGAAGGTGACCCTGGGCGGCGCGCAGACGGGTGACGTGACGGTGACCGGGCCGAAGAAGAACGACCCGGTGCCCGGCTACGGGACCTTCCCGTCGTTCTCGATGACCGGCACGTTCACCGTGACCTCGCCAGGCGCCATCACGCTCTCGCCCGGCGACTACAACATCCACACCAGCTACATCCTGGAGCTGGACACCCCCTGCACGGTCACCAACCCGCCGGCCCCGGTGTCCCAGACGGTCACGGCGACCTCCTCCACCCCGGTCAACAACCGTGCCATCAGCCTCGGTTCGGCCTCCGGGAACCCCGGTGACAGCGTGACCGTCAGCGGGCAGAACTTCACCCCGGGCGCCACCGTGACGCTCGCCGGGCGGTCCGGCGCCGGCCAGACCGCGGACAAGGCGACCGCCACCGCGGGCAGCGACGGCAGCTTCAGCGCTCCCCTCGTCGTCAACGACAAGACGACGACCGGGATCGTGGCGTACGAGGGCAGCGCGTGGAGCGACGCCCTGGGGGCCGGACCGGCCGCCTACGTCGTGAAGGACACCACCCCCGTGCCGCCCGGCAGCCAGAAACTGACCACCACCGTCAAGGCGGGGACGCTCTCCATGTCCCAGGCCGGGGACTCCGTCGCGCTGTCGGCGGTCGACTTCGGTCAGGGCGGGGCGTCCACGGGCGCGCTCCAGACCGTCACCGTCAAGGACTTCCGCGGCGGACCGGCCGGCTGGTCGCTCACCGGCAAGGTCACCGACTTCACCGGGCCCGGCGCCAAGATCGACGCGGGGAGACTCAGCTGGACGCCCGCCTGCGCGACCAAGGCGGGCAGCCCCAGCACCTGCGCGGCCGGTTCGGCGGGCACCGTCGGCAGTTCCGGAGCGACCCTCGCGTCGACCCCGGACGGCACGCTCACCGGCGGACAGTTCACGGTCGACGCCGGACTCTCCCTGGACGTACCGGCGTTCACGCCTCCGGGGTCCTACTCCGGAGTCCTCACCCTGACGCTCACCTGAGCCGACTCCACCCCGTGGTGGCCGGACGCGCACCCGGCCGGCCGCCACCCGACCGCGCACAGCCGTCGTCGACCGCTTCCGACCGGGGGTCCGCACCCATGCGTCGTCGCGCCCAGCCGTACGTCCTCCTCCTGAGCCTGCTCCTCGGCGTCCTGTGCACGGCGCCTGACGCGCGCGCCGCCGACAACGGCAGCTGGTCCGTCTACCCGGTCGCCTCCAAGATCGCCGCGCGACCCTACTTCTACCTCTCCCTCGATCCGGGGCAGACCCTCACCGACAAGGTGGCCGTCGCCAACAAGACCGGCAGGGCGCTGACCTTCCGGCTGTACGCGGCCGACGCCTACAACACCGCCCGCGACGGTGGCTTCGCCGTCCGGACGGTGACCGAGAGGATGCGGGGGGTGGGGGCCTGGGCGAAGCTCTCCAAGGCCCGGGTCACCGTGCCCCCGCACCGGACGGTGACGGTCCCCTTCACGCTGCGGGTGCCGCAGGGGGCCGAACCCGGCGACCACCCGGGGGCGATCGTGGCCCTGGACGAGCACGTCGACCCCGGCGCGGGCGCCCTGGCGCTCGGCGTGCAGCGGGCCGTCGGCGCCCGGGTCTACCTGCGGGTGAGCGGCCCGACGCTGCCCGCCGTCGCCGTCGAGAACCTGCACATCAGCCATCACCAGCCGCTCGTCCCCGGCCTCGGCGACAGCACCGCCACCATCACCTACACCCTGCACAACACCGGGAACGTCACCCTGAACCCGAAGGTCCGGCTGCGCGCGCGGGGACTGTTCGGCCGTACGCTGCTCAGCCGCACCCTCACCGGGATCCCCTCCGAACTGCTGCCGGGGGAACAGGTGCGGCTCACCGCCCACTGGCGGGACGCGCCCCAGCTCGACCGGGGCGACGTGACGCTGACGGCCAGCGCGACCGGCACCAGTGAGTCGGCGAGCGCCTCGTTCCTCGCCCTGCCGTGGCTGGTGCTGGCGCTGGTCTTCGTCGCCGGGGCGGCGGGCGGGGCGCTGTTCGCCCGGCTGCGCCGGGGCCGCGGCCTGCCGTCGCCCGCCCGGTACCTCAGAGCGCGTCGGGGCCGCGTTCGCCCGTCCGCACCCGCACGACCGTCTCCACCGGCAGCGCCCACACCTTCCCGTCCCCGATCTTCCCCGTCTGCGCGGCCCTGACGACCGCCTCGATGACCGGCTCGGCGTCGGCGTCCTCGACGACCACCTCGATACGGACCTTGGGCACCAGGTCGACCCGGTACTCGGCGCCGCGGTACACCTCGGTGTGGCCGCGCTGCCGGCCGTACCCGCTGGCCTCGGTCACGGTCAGGCCGTGCACCCCGAGCTCCTGGAGCGCGGTCTTCACCGCGTCGAGGCGGTAGGGCTTGACGATCGCGGTGATGAGCTTCATGGCTGGGTCTTGACCTTCTGGGCGGCGGGGAGGACGGAGTGCGCGACCGGGGCGCCATGGCCCAGGACCCCGTGATCGTAAGCCGTCTCGGCGTGCACCGTAAGGTCGAGGCCGGTGTGCTCCTGCTCCTCGCTGGCCCGGAAGCCCATCGCCCTGTCGAGCAGCTTGCCGATGCCGTACGTCAGGGTGAAGGCGTACGCCGCGACGGCCGCGACCGCCACCGCCTGCCTGCCGAGCTGGGCGAGGCCGCCGCCGTACAGGAGGCCCTCGGCGTCGCCGGTCATGGCCTTCTCGGCGAACAGGCCGATGAGCAGGGTGCCGATGACTCCGCCGACCAGGTGCACGCCGACCACGTCGAGCGAGTCGTCGTAGTCCAGCTTGAACTTCCAGGAGACGGCGTACGAGCAGACCACGCCCGCGGCGAGGCCGACGACGAGCGCGCCGAGCAGGGAGACCGAACCGCAGGACGGGGTGATCGCGACCAGGCCGGCGACCGCGCCGGAGGCGGCACCCAGGGTGGTGGGGTGGCCGTCGCGCTTCTGCTCGACGAAGAGCCAGCCCAGCAGGCCCGTGCAGCCGGCCGCCATGGTGTTGAGGAAGACGGCGGCGGCGAGACCGTTGGCGCCGAGCGCGCTGCCCGCGTTGAAGCCGAACCAGCCGAACCAGAGCAGACCGGCGCCCAGGATCACCATCGGCAGGTTGTGCGGGCGCATCGCGTCCTTCTTGAACCCGAGCCGCGGGCCGAGGACCAGGCACAGCGCGAGCCCGGAGGCGCCCGAGGTGATCTCGACGGGCAGCCCGCCGGCGAAGTCCAGGGCGCTCAGGCTGTGCAGGATCCAGCCGCCCGGACCCCACACCCAGTGCGCGACCGGAACGTATACGAGCACCGTCCACACCGGCACGAACACCAGCCACGCCCCGAACTTCGCCCGGTCCGCGACCGCGCCGCTGACCAGCGCGGCCGTGACGATGGCGAAGGTGAGCTGGAAGGTCGCGAAGAGCAGGGTGGGGACGGTGCCCTGGACGCTGCCCGGCCCGACACCGCTCATGCCCGCGTGCTCCAGGCCGCCGACCAGACCCGCCCAGGCGTCGTCCCCGAACGCCAGCGAGTAGCCGCCCGCCAGCCACACCACCGTGACCAGCGCGATCGACACGAAGCTCATCATCAGCATGTTGAGGACGCTCTTGGTGCGGACCATGCCGCCGTAGAACAGGGCCAGGCCCGGGGTCATCAGCAGGACCAGGGCGGTGGCGGCGAGCAGCCAGGCGGTGTCACCGGTGTCGGCATGCGCGGCGGCGAGGTACACGGGCGTCTCCAACGTCGTGGGGGCTCGTCAGAGGGTCACCGGTTCCCGTTTCTGGTCGCGTACGGCTGTGTTTCCGTGACGTTTCGTTGCGCCCGAGTTACCGAAAACTCACCGGTGCGGTGGGAGGTCGTGGATCAGGGAGAATGGGGGGCATGAGCGTTCGCAGCCAGTCAACCGAGCCGTCGGAATCGTCGGAGGCCGTCCACCGGGCGGGCTTCGCCTGTTTCGTCGGGCGCCCCAACGCGGGCAAGTCCACCCTCACGAACGCTCTGGTCGGGCAGAAGGTGGCGATCACCGCGAACCAGCCGCAGACCACGCGGCACACGGTACGGGGGATCGTGCACCGGGAGGACGCCCAGCTGATCCTCGTGGACACCCCGGGCCTGCACAAGCCGCGCACGCTGCTCGGCGAGCGGCTGAACGACGTGGTCCGCACCACCTGGGCCGAGGTCGACGTGATCGGCTTCTGCCTGCCGGCGAACGAGAAGATCGGCCCCGGTGACCGGTTCATCGCGAAGGAGCTGGCGGGGATCAGGAAGACCCCCAAGGTCGCCGTCGTCACCAAGACCGACCTGGTCGACTCCAAGACCCTCGCCGAGCAGCTGATCGCGATCGACCAGCTCGGCAGGGAGCTGGGCTTCGAGTGGGCGGAGATCGTCCCGGTGTCGGCGGTCGGCGACAAGCAGGTGGGGCTGTTGGCCGACCTGCTCGTGCCGCTGCTCCCCGAGGGGCCCGCCCTCTACCCCGAGGGCGACCTCACCGACGAACCGGAACAGGTGATGATCGCGGAGCTGATCCGCGAGGCCGCCCTCGAAGGCGTCCGCGACGAACTCCCGCACTCCATCGCCGTCGTCGTCGAGGAGATGCTCCCGCGCGAGGACCGCCCCGCCGACAAGCCCCTGCTGGACATCCACGCCAACCTGTTCATCGAGCGCCCCAGCCAGAAGGGCATCATCATCGGCCCCAAGGGCAAGCGCCTGAAGGAGGTCGGCATCAAGAGCCGCAAGCAGATCGAGGCCCTGCTCGGCACGCCGGTCTTCCTCGACCTCCACGTGAAGGTCGCCAAGGACTGGCAGCGCGACCCCAAGCAGCTGCGGCGCCTGGGGTTCTGAGGGCGGCTGCGACCGGGAGGTCCGCAGTCCGGGCGTTCACGACTCCCAGAACCGGGCGCCGACCCGGATGCGGATCTGCCGGTCACGGTCCACATGCATGGCGACGGTCCCCGCCACGCTCTCCCCGACCTCGGGGAGCGGCACGGGCGGGGCCTCCGGGTCGTTGATGGTGCCGTCGGGGTTGTACGACAGCAGGTCGCCAGGTGTCCGGCCGGCGGGACAGCCGGGTCCGCTGCCGGGAGACGACCCGGCCCAGCGCGTCGTGCCCGTACCGGTACCGGCCGGGGCGAGGTCCGTCTCGGCCGGGTACCTGTGGCCGGTGGCGACGTCGACGGGGTCACCGCACCCCTTGACCTTGCTCTTCGGCCGGTTGAAGGCGCCCTGGGCACCGTCCTCCAGCATGCCCCGGGCGTTCTTCCCGAGCCCGCGGACGGCGAGGCTCATGGCCTTCATGCCGCCGGGTATGCAGTCCATGGCCGCGAACGCCACGTCCCACAGGGACGCCTGGCCCTTTGAGTATTTGTAGAGCGTGTCCGCGAGCACCACGAGCGCGGCGACGAGGACGATGGCGCCGAGGGTGGGCCCGCCGATGATCATCGCGATGATCCCGACGACCGCCACGACCACCTTGCAGACGGTGACGATGGTGTCCCAGTTGTCCTCGAACCAGTGCCCGACGTCCTGCCACCAGTGCCGGTTCGGGATCCCCGCGTCGGACGCCTCGTCGATCTTCCGCTTCGCCTCACCCGCCGCGTCGTCCCGCATCTTCCGCGCGTCCTCGGCCATCTTCTTCGCGGCGTCGAGGGCACTCTGCGCGGAGGTGACGTCCGACTGGGTTTTGCCGTGCGCCGACTTGGCGCTCCGCACGTCCCGGATCGCGGCCCGTACCTTGCCCTCGTCGGGCTTGTCGGCGTCCGACGTGCTGCCGGTGGGGTCGTCCTTGTACTTGTCCGCTTCCTTCGTCGCCCGGCTGACCCACGAATCGACGCAGGACAGACGGGACTTGGCGGAGGACAGGTCCGACTGCGCCTCCTTCGCCTTGGCGAGAGCCTTGTCCGCCAGGGCCTGCGCCCGCTCCAGCTTCGGCCAGTAGTCCGCGAGCGCGTCCCCGCACAGCTCATAGGACTTCTTCAGGTTCTTCAGGTTCTTCGGAACGTCCTTGAACTGCTCCTTGAACACCTCCGCCGACCTCCCGGCCCACTGCAAGAGGGTTTCCTCGCCAGCCGTGCCCTTGACCAGGCGCAGGGCGTCGGAGACGTCGTCCGCGAAGGTGTGCAGCTGCTGGGCGAGGGTACGCACACGCTGCGGATCACCCGGGGTGGGGTCCCTGCCGAGGTCGAGCGGATGCCAGTCCACCGGGCGGTACCCCGCCGTGATCCCGCAACCCCCGTCGCCGTACTTCGCTCACCGTTTCTGTGCTCGGGCAAAGGTACCCGGCGGGTCAGGTGTGGCTCGGGGTCATGTCCTGTAGGCCCAGCACGCGGAGCAGTTGCAGGCGTTCGTGCGACTCGGTGCCCGGGCGGGCCGTGTGGATGACGAGTTGCTGGTGGGTGTCGGCGTTGAGGAGGACCTCGCAGTCCAGTTCCAGGAGGCCGACGGTGGGGTGCAGGAAGCGTTTCGTGGCCGCGCGGCGTACCGCCACCTCGTGTGCGGCCCAGAGCCGGGCGAACTCTTCGCTGCCGGCGCGGAGTTCGGCGACCAGGGCGGCGGGGGCCGGGTCGGTGGGGCGGGCCGCGGCCACCGCGCGGAGGTTCGCCACCTGTTCGCGGGCCCGGGCCGGGCGGTCCTCCGGCGGGAAGAGGTCGCGGGCGGCCGGGTCCAGGAAGTAGCGGCGGAGCAGGTTGCGTTCACGTGGCGGCCGGGCCAGGACGTCGCCGCTCAGCGCTCGCGACAGCGCGTTCTGGGCCAGGACCTCGCCGCAGTCGGTCGCCACCAGCGCCGGGGTGTCGTGCAGCCGGTCCAGGACCAGGAGGAGGCCGGGGCCGACGTGGGTGCTCGCCGCCGTCCGGCGCGGGGGCTCCTCGCCGGCCAGGTGGAACAGGTGGTCCCGTTCGTCCTCGGTCAGGCGCAGCGCGCGGGCCAGCGCCGTCAGCATCTGGCGGGACGGCCGCGGGCCCCGGGACTGTTCGAGGCGGGCGTAGTAGTCGGCCGACATACCGGCCAGCGAGGCCACCTCCTCGCGGCGCAGCCCGGGGGTGCGCCGCCGGGCGCCGGGTGCGAGGCCCACGTCGGAGGGGTCCAGGCGGGTGCGGGCGCGGCGCAGGAAGTCGGCGAGTTCGGGGCGGTTCACCCCTCCAGGGTGGCCCGGGGCGTCCGGGTTATCCAGGGACCGTCGATCCCCTGATCGGGAGGTCTCTCCCGGTCGTCGCCGGCGCGGCGCAGGGTGGTGGCACCCCAGAACGAAGGAGAAGGCCATGATCACTCTCGTCACCGGTGCCACCGGACAGGTCGGGCGGCGGCTCGTGCCCCGGTTGCTGGGACAGCGGCAGCCGGGCGAGCAGGTGCGGGTGCTCGTCCGGGACGCGGCCCGCGGGGAGCCGTTCGCGCGGCTGGGCGCCGAGGTCGCCGCCGGGGACCTGCGGGACGCGGAGGCGCTGGGGAAGGCGGTGGCCGGGGCCGATGCCGTCGTGAACGTGGCGGCCGCCTTCCGGGGCGTTCCGGACGAGGAGGCCTGGGCGGTCAACCGGGACGCGGCCGTGGCGCTCGGACGGGCCGCCCTGGCCGCCGGGGTACGGCGGTTCGTGCAGGTCAGCACCGGGAACGTGTACGGGACCGGGCGCGGCCGCCCGCTGACCGAGGACGACGAGAGCCGGCCCGGCGGTGAGATGTGGGGCGCCTATGCCGAGTCCAAGATCAGCGCCGAGCGGGAACTGCTCGCGCTCGACGGGGAGATGGAGGTACGCGTCGGACGGCTGCCCTTCGTCTACGGCGAAGGCGATCCCCACCTCGCGAACGTCATGCACTGGGCCGCGCGCTGGGCCCCCGCGCAGCGGCTTCAGATGGCTCACCACGCGGATGTCGCGCAGGGCCTGCTGCGGCTGCTGTACGCGCCCGCGGTGAACGGCCCGGTGTACAACATCGCCGACGACGCCCCGGTCACGACCGTGGAACTGCACCGGCTCAACGGCGTCGAGGTGCCCGCAGGCCTGTACGGCCGCACCGACCCCGACCCCTGGTTCGGGATCATGTCGAACCAGCGGATCCGCCGGGACCTCGGCTTCCGGCCGATCTATCCCAGTGTCTGGACCGCCCGGGACGCCGGGGCCCTGTAGGACCCGCGACCTCGAAGATCAAGCTAGTCCACTCCCCGTATCCGCCCCACCAGCGCCGCTCCCGCCAGGCCGATCGCCGCCGACACCAGGTACAGCATCCGGTAGCCGCCCAGGTACGTCACGATCGGTGCGGCGAGGACGGGTGCCGCCACCTGGGGCAGGGCGTTGGCGACGTTGATGACGCCGAGGTCCTTGCCCCGGTCCAGGGCCTTCGGCAGGACGTCCGTCATCAGCGCGAAGTCCACCGAGGTGAACACCCCGAAGCCGACGCCGAGCAGGGCCGCCGCGACGATCGCGCCCGGCCAGGTCTCCCACACCGCCAGCAGCGCGGTCGCCGCCGCCATCAGCATCCCGGACCAGACGACGAACGGCTTGCGCCGCCCCACCCGGTCCGACCAGACCCCGCCGACCACCACCGTCGCCATCAGCGTCAGCCCGTTCACCGCCGTCAGGACCAGCACGCCCTGCTCGGGGTCGTGGTACCGGAGCCGGTCCCGCAGGTAGTACAGGAGGTACAGCAGCACCAGCGCGTTGCTCAGGTTGATCAGGAACCGGGTCAGCCACGCCCACCCCAGGTCCGGATGGCGGCGCGGACTGAGCCAGAACCCCGCCAGGAAGCCCCGCCAGGACCAGGGCGGCCGGTCCGCGGGCCGCAGCCGCAGATCCGGGTGGCGCAGCACGTACGGCAGGATGCCCACCGCCGTGAACACCGCGCACGCCGCATAGCCCGCCCCGACGCCCCCGGCGGCCGTCGCGAGCCCGGTGCCGCCGACCACGCCGAGGATCTGCGCGGCCCCCAGCCAGCCGCCCACCGAGCCCCGCTGGAGCCGCGGCACCCGGTCCGGCACCGCGGCCGTCACCGCCGCGAACGACGCGTTCAGCGTCAGCTGGACCAGGCACCAGCCCAGCGTCATCGTCGCCATGCCGCCGGCGCCCGCGAGGAGCAGCAGGGACAGCGCCCCGCCCGCCGTACCGGCGACGATCCACGGCGTACGGCGGCCCCACCGGGACGTCGTACGGTCCGACAGCGCCCCGAACAAGGGGTTCGCCAGCAGGGAGACCAGGGCGCCGGCGCCCGTCACCCACGCCAGCATCGTCTCCTTGGACATCCCGGAGCCGGGCGCGAAGTCCTTCGCCTGGGAGGCCAGCAGGATCTGCAGGGGGCCGTACCAGCCCACCCAGATCGCCCCGTTGGCGAGGCACAGCGCCCAGATCCAGCCCCGGCCGACCCGGCCGGACGGCTCCGCCAGGGCGGCGGATTCCCCGGCCGGGTCGTGGGTCGTCGTCATCTCTGCGCCCGCAGTGCGTCCCGGAACCAGCCGTACGACGCCTTCGGTGTCCGCTTCTGGGTCGTGTAGTCGACGTGGACCAGGCCGAAGCGGCGCTCGTACCCCTCCGCCCACTCGAAGTTGTCGAGCAGCGACCAGACGAAGTAGCCGCGCACGTCCACCCCGGCCTCGACGGCCCGGTGCAGTGCGCGGATGTGCCCGTCGAGGTAGGCGATGCGGTCGCGGTCGTCGAGGCCCTCGTACGAGCAGCCGTTCTCGGTGATGACGACCGGCGGGAGCCGGTCGCCGTAGCGGTCGCGGAAGCCGGTGAGGAGTTCGGTGAGGCCCTCCGGGACCACCGGCCAGCCGAAGTCCGTCACCGGTACGCCCTCGATGTCCTGCACGGAGAAGGGGAGTTCGGCGGGGAGGGTGAGACCGCCGAACTCGGTCTCGGTGCCCTGCGGGGCGCCCACCTTCGTGGGGGCGTAGTAGTTGACGCCGTACCAGTCGAGCGGTTCGGCGATCACCTTCAGGTCGGCCGCGACGTCGCCGGGCATCAGGTCGCCCATGCCGTCGGGGTACTCGCCGAGCAGGACCGGCTCGGCGAACAGGCGGTTGAGGAGGAGGTCGTAGAAGGCGGCCGCCTCCAGGTCCGGCTGTTCCTGCGAGGCCGGCCAGGTCGGGCCGTGCGAGTTGGCGATGCCGATGTCGCCCGCGCCGGCCGCGCGCAGCGCCCGCACGGCCAGGCCGTGGGCGAGGAGCTGGTGGTGGGCGGCCGGGAGCGCGTCGAACATCAGCTGTTTGCCGGGGGCGTGGGCGCCGAGCGCGTGGCCGAACAGGGTGTGCTCGGCGGGTTCGTTGAGGGTGATCCACTTGTGCACCCGGTCACCCAGCCGGTCCGCGACCGTCGCGACGTGGTCGGCGAAGCGGGCGGCGGTGTCCCGTTCCAGCCAGCCGCCCTTCTCCTGGAGAGCGGTCGGCAGGTCCCAGTGGAAGAGGGTGGGGACCGGCCGTACGCCCGCCGCGCACAGTGCGTCGACGAGCCGGTCGTAGAAGTCGAGTCCGCCCGTCGAGCGCGCCCTAGGCCAGGAGACCGAGAAGCGGTACGCGTCCACCCCGAGGCCGGCCAGCAGTGCCACGTCCTCGGGGTACCGGTGCAGGTGGTCGCAGGCCACCGCCGCCGTCGAGCCGTCCTTGACGCGGCCCGGTTCCGCCTCGAAGACGTCCCACACGGACTGCTCGCGTTCGTCGGCCGCGCCCTCGATCTGGTGGGCCGAGGTCGACACACCCCAGAGGAAGCCGTCGGGGAAACGGGGGAGAGGGGGGTGCGGACGGGCCGCTTCATTCGCCATGGCGGGGATCATCCTTACCCCCGGTAACATAAGTCAACGCCCTGGCGGGAACCGGCCGCACCGGACCGGCGGCACCAGGGCGTGACCTACCCGTCGGTGGACCTGCTCACGCGCCTTCCTTCAACACCCTTGAGATCAGTTCGCGTTGCCCGTCCGTCAGCGTCGGGTCGGCCGCGAACACGGTCCGTCCGTCCACCGTGATCTCGTACGAGAACCCGTCCGGCACCCCCGGCGGCGGCGTGCCCCGGCCGGCCGCGAGCGCCTGCTCGGCCAGGGCCTGCCACTCCTGGGCGTCGGGCCGGCCGGAGGTCTCCACCTCGGCCCGGCGCTCGATACCCGCGAACCCACCCGTACGCCTCACCTGAATACGCATGGGTCCCTGTGTAGTACGGATTCAGGCGGTCGGCACCCCCACCTGTGCCCAGGCGCCGAGCACCGCCTTGGTCTCCGCGCCCTCCTGGTAGCGGGCCTTGGCGGCGGCCACGGTGAGTTTCGCGAAGTCCGCGAAGTCGGCGTCCGCGGCGAGCGCGCCACCGGTGAGGACGTCGTACCAGATCTGCCCGGCCTTCTCCCACGCGTTGCCGCCGAGGGCGGTGGCGAGCAGGTAGAAGGCGTGGTTGGGGATGCCCGAGTTGATGTGCACGCCGCCGTTGTCCCGGCTGGTGCGCACGTAGTGCTGCATGGTCGCCGGCTGCGGGTCCTTGCCGAGGCGCGGGTCGTCGTACGCGGTGCCCGGGGCCTTCATCGAGCGCAGCGCCACCCCGTGCACGCCGGGCGCGAGCAGGCCCTCGCCGATCAGCCAGTCCGCCTGGTCGGCGGTCTGGCCGAGGGAGTACTGCTTGATGAGCGAGCCGAAGACGTCGGAGACCGACTCGTTGAGCGCGCCGGACTGGCCGTAGTACTCCAGGTTGGCGGTGTACTGGGTGACGCCGTGCGTGAGCTCGTGGCCGATGACGTCGACCGAGCTGGTGAAGTCGGTGAAGATCTGGCCGTCGCCGTCGCCGAACACCATCTGCTCGCCGTTCCAGAAGGCGTTGTCGTAGTCGACGTCGTAGTGGACGCTCGCGTTCAGCGGTAGGCCGTCGCCGTCGATGGAGTTGCGCTCGTACGCCTTCAGGTACAGCTCGAAGGTGGCGCCGAGGCCCGCGTAGGCGCGGTTGACGGTGGCGTCCTGGCCGGGGTCGGAGCCCTCCGCGCGGACCTCGGTGCCGGGCAGGTCGGTGCGGTGCCCGGCGTCGTAGATCGTGCGGTGGGGCTGCGCCGTCGCGGGCGCCGGGGTGAGCGCGACCGCGGTGGTGCGGACGGCGGTCACGCGGCGGCGGGTGCGCTGGGCGGAGTCGTGCTGCAGGGTGCGCAGCGCGGGGTCGGCGAGCGCCGGGTCCTCGTGGGTGGCGAGGTGGTCGAGGATGTGCGGCGGCACGATCGTGCAGAAGACGGGCCTGTAGCCCCCGTTGGTCGTCATGCTCGGCACGATGGCACCGCGTTAGCTCTGTGTCACTAGGTGCAACCATGATTGGTGAAATATGCGGATGGTTTCGCCGTGGGGTGGTTGCGCTGTGTTATGTGCCGCAGGTCGCGGGTGGCTGGTCGCGCAGTTCCCCGCGCCCCTTTCAGGGGCGCTGCAGTCCCGCATGCTGATACGGAACCGCTTCGTCATGAGGGCTCGGTTAGAGTGGTCCGCATCATGCGTTTCGGGCTGCTTCTTCTTAGCTGCCGCGGCGAGGGCCTGTAGTCCAGGTCGACTCCCTCCCCGCGGAGCTTCGTGTTGCGTCGTCGGCCGTCCATCCGGACACCCACCAGGAGCCCCGCATCATGGCGAACCGCCAGCAGCCCACCACCATGCCGATCCACAAGTACGGCCGTTATGAGCAGGTCGACATCCCGGACCGCACCTGGCCCCAGCAGCGGATCACCGAAGCCCCCCGCTGGCTCTCCACGGACCTGCGCGACGGCAACCAGGCCCTGATCGACCCCATGTCGCCCGAGCGCAAGCGCCGGATGTTCGACCAGCTGGTCAAGATGGGCTACAAGGAGATCGAGGTCGGTTTCCCCGCCTCCGGTCAGACCGACTTCGACTTCGTGCGCTCGATCATCGAGGAAGAGGGCGCGATCCCGGACGACGTCACCATCTCCGTCCTGACCCAGGCCCGTGAGGACCTGATCGAGCGGACCGTGGAGTCGCTGAAGGGCGCCAAGCGGGCCACCGTGCACCTGTACAACGCCACCGCGCCGGTCTTCCGCCGGGTGGTGTTCCGCGGCTCCAGGGACGACATCAAGCAGATCGCGGTCGACGGCACCCGCCTGGTGATGGAGTACGCCGAGAAGCTGCTGGGCCCGGAGACCGAGTTCGGCTACCAGTACAGCCCGGAGATCTTCACCGACACCGAGCTGGACTTCGCGCTGGAGGTCTGCGAGGCCGTCATGGACGTCTGGCAGCCCGGCCCGGGCCGCGAGATCATCCTGAACCTGCCGGCCACCGTGGAGCGCTCGACGCCGTCCACGCACGCCGACCGCTTCGAGTGGATGGGCCGCAACCTGTCCCGCCGCGAGCACGTCTGCCTGTCGATCCACCCGCACAACGACCGCGGTACGGCCGTCGCCGCCGCCGAGCTGGCGCTGATGGCCGGCGCCGACCGTGTCGAGGGCTGCCTGTTCGGGCAGGGCGAGCGCACCGGCAACGTCGACCTGGTCACCCTGGGCATGAACCTGTTCTCGCAGGGCGTCGACCCGCAGATCGACTTCTCCGACATCGACGAGATCCGTCGCGTGTGGGAGTACTGCAACCAGATGGAGGTCCACCCGCGCCACCCGTACGTGGGCGACCTGGTCTACACGTCCTTCTCCGGCTCCCACCAGGACGCCATCAAGAAGGGCTTCGACGCGATGGAGGCCGAGGCGGCCGCCAAGGGCGTCACCGTCGACGACATCGAGTGGGCGGTGCCCTACCTGCCGATCGACCCGAAGGACGTCGGCCGTTCCTACGAGGCGGTCATCCGGGTCAACTCGCAGTCCGGCAAGGGCGGTATCGCGTACGTCCTGAAGAACGACCACAAGCTGGACCTGCCGCGCCGGATGCAGATCGAGTTCTCGAAGATCATCCAGGCCAAGACGGACGCCGAGGGCGGCGAGGTCACCGGCTCCGACATCTGGGCGGTCTTCCAGGACGAGTACCTGCCCAACCCGGAGAACCCCTGGGGCCGCATCCAGGTGAGGACGGGCCAGTCGACCACCGACACGGACGGGGTGGACACCCTGACCGTGGAGGCCACCGTCGACGGCGAGGACACCGTCCTGACCGGCTCCGGCAACGGGCCGATCTCCGCGTTCTTCGACGCGCTGCAGAGCCTGGGCATCGACGTACGCCTGCTGGACTACCAGGAGCACACGATGAGCGAGGGAGCCTCCGCGCAGGCCGCCTCCTACATCGAATGCGCGATCGACGGCAAGATCCTGTGGGGAATCGGCATCGACGCGAACACGACGCGTGCGTCGCTGAAGGCGGTCGTGTCCGCCGTCAACCGCGCGACGCGATAACCCCTCTGACCGGCGGTTTACGGGTCCTGATCACCGCATACGGTGATCAGGACCCGCTGTTTCTCGGCCATCCGGCCATGAAGATCACGGAAAGGTCTCGTACGCGGTACTGACTCCGGCTCCTCCCTGTGGCTAACATCACGCCAGCGGTGGCGATGTTGCCACGGCGTTACGGAGGTGCGACGTGCTGCCAGTACGGGGACGAGACGGCCGGGACGTCAGGCCTGCCCGCATCCTGGGCACCCGCACCGCGTGGACACCCGTCGGCGACGGCGAGTTCTTCTGCCCGGGCTGCGGAGGCGACCGCAA
Source organism: Streptomyces sp. NPDC020958 (assembly GCF_055562175.1). Classification (NCBI taxonomy): domain Bacteria; kingdom Bacillati; phylum Actinomycetota; class Actinomycetes; order Kitasatosporales; family Streptomycetaceae; genus Streptomyces; species Streptomyces sp. NPDC020958. The sequence goes on from NZ_JBVHFU010000009.1 coordinate 201,342, forward strand.
CTACCAGCGGCTCACCGGGCGCCGCCGCTTCACCCTGCTCGGCGTGCCCGTGCTGCCCCGCGGCACCGCCGGGCCGGTCGTGGAGTGCGCCGCCTGCCGCCACCACTACGGCACCGACGTCCTCGACCACCCCACCACCTGCCGCTTCTCGGCGATGCTGCGCGACGCCGTGCACACCGTCGCGCTCGCCGTCCTCGCCGCGGGCGGCACCTGCTCCCGTACGTCCCTGGAGGCAGCGGCGGTCGCGGTGCGCGCGGCCGGGTTCGAGGACGCCACCGAGGACCAGCTCGGCGCCCTGGTGGACGCCCTCGCGGCCGACACCGGCCGGGTCTTCGAGCAGCCGGGCGGTGCGGGCCTCGCCATAGAGCTGCACGAGGCCCTCGACCCGCTCGCCCCCCACCTCGCCCCGGCGGGACGGGAGTCCCTGCTTCTGCAGGGCGCCCGGATCGCCCTCGCCGACGGCCCCTACACCCACCGCGAGCGCGAGGTCCTCGGCACGGTCGGCGCGGCCCTGACCATCTGCGCCGACGACGTGACCCGGCTGCTGGCCGCCGCCCGCACCCCCTCCTGAACCGGGCGGGGAACTGACGGGGTACCAAACCGGGTGACCCTTTTGGCCGTTGTGGGGTGCGGTGTCGGCATACGGGGGGAACATGTAAGGGTGACCCAAGAGTCTCCTGTGCTCCGCGTCAGCCGCATCGTCCTGGCCGGCTCCCTGCTCCTCGGGGCGTTCACGGTCGAGCCCAGGGCCTGGGCGGCCACCTGCGAGTCCTCCGTGCCCTACGTCTCCGGCAAGGGCGGCTACGCCCAGTACCGCATTCCGGCCGTCGTCCGCACCTGGCACGGCACCCTGCTCGCCTTCGCCGAGGGCCGGCACTCCACCACCGGCGACAGCGGTGACATCGATGTCGTCCTCAGACGCTCCACCGACGGCGGCTGCACCTGGGACCCGCTGCGGGTGGTGGCCGACGGCAAGGGGAACACCCGCGGCAACCCCGCACCCGTCGTCGACCCGGCGAGCGGCGACGTGGTCCTGGTGACCTCGTACAACGACGGCTCGGTGAGCGAGGACCAGATCATGCGCGGCCAGGTCGGCAAGGAGCAGAGCCGCCGGGTGTTCGTGCAGCGCAGCCGCGACGACGGCCGTCACTTCACCAGGCCGCACGAGATCACCGCCCAGGTGAAACCGGCCGGCTGGCGCTGGTACGCGACCGGTCCCGGCCATGCCGTCGCCATCGCCCGGGGACCGCACCGGGGCCGCCTGGTCGTCGCCGCCGACCACTCCGCCGCCCCGCGCGCCGGCTCCCCGGACACCGGCCGGGAGTCCAAGTACTACGGCGGCCACGCGATCTACAGCGACGACCACGGCCGCAGCTGGCGCCTGGGCTTCGTCGACGACTCCTACACCGGCCACGACAACGCCAACGAGACCACCGCCGCCGAACTGCCCGACGGCCGCCTCTACTTCAACGCCCGCGACCAGAACGGCTCCAGCCCCGGCAACCGGCTCGACGCCTGGTCCAGCGACGGGGCCGAGACCCTGGACGCCCGGTTCACGGTGCAGCCCACCCTCCGGGAGGTCCCCGTGGTCGAGGGTTCGGTCCTGCAACTGCCGGGCGCCGAAGCGCCGTTGCTCTTCTCGGCGCCGTCGGTCCCGACGGCCCGCAAGGCCATGGCCCTGTGGGCCAGCACGGACGAGGGCATCACCTTCGAGAGACTCACCACCCTCTCCGGCCTGAAGGCGGCCTACTCGGACCTGGTGCAGGTGGCCAAGGGCACGGTGGGGGTGCTGTACGAGACGGGCACGAGAACGGCGTACGACACCATCGAGTTCCGCCGGCTCAAGAGCCCCGGGTAGCCCCGGCGGCCGGTGCCGCCCGTCCGGCGCCGACCGCCCAGGCGGCTCGGGCGGCGGAACGGCCGGACAGCGCCCGGCCCGGTGCCGGCACGCCGCTCGTCGGCCTGCTCGCCGCCGACGGCGGCGGCCGGGTCACTCCGGGCGGTCCGCGACATCGACACGCTCCGCCCGCGAAAACGCCCCCGCACCCGGCTGATCCCGCCCGGACCGCCCCGCCCCGCCCGCCGGGCAACCGAACGGGGGCGTCCGGTGGTCTGGAGGGCGAGGGGGTGGCCGATGCAGGCCGAACTAGAGGCCCAGTTCCAGGAATTCGTCAGAGCGAGATGGACCCATCTGGTCCGGACCGCCTATCTGCTCACCGGCGATCCGCACCACGCGGAGGACCTCACGCAGACCGCGCTGGCGAAGGCGTACCGGTCGTGGCGCCGCGTCTCGGGGACCGACCGCCCGGAGGCGTACGTCCGCCGCATGCTGGTCAGCTGCAACAGCGACAGGTTCCGCAAGCGCCGGGTCACCGAGTCGCTGACCGCCGCGCCACCGGAGCGCGTGCAGTACGACGACGCCGTGGCCCGCGCCGACGAACGCGGCACACTGCTCGCCGCGCTGGCCCAACTGCCGCCCAAGCAGCGGGCCGTGGTCGTGCTGCGGTACTGGGAGGATCTGTCCGAGGCGGAGGTCGCCGACGTGCTCGGCTGCTCCCCGGGCACCGTCAAGAGCCAGGCGTCCAAGGGCCTGGCCAAGTTGCGTACGATTCCGGGGCTCGCGCAGGCCATGAGCCACGCGGCGCCCGCGCAGGGAGGCACCAGGTGAGCGAACAGACGCAGGGCGGGGGAACGGAGCCGGACTTCGAGGAGCGGCTCCGGGCGCTGCTGGCGGGGGACGCGGCGCAGGTGCGGCCGTCGCCGGTGCCGTACCCGGAGATCCGCCGGCGGGGTCTGGTGGAGCGGCGCCGCCGCATGGGCGTGACCGGGGCGGCGCTGGCGGCGCTGGCGGCGGTCCCGGTCGGCGCCTACGCGCTGGGCGGCGGCTCCACCGTGACGAGCCCGGCCGGTCCCGGTCCCACCGCCCTCGCCAGCGCCCACCCCGCCCCGACCGGCCCGGCCACCCCGACGCCCTCGGCGCCGACGGCCACCCCGACGGCCCCGGGCCGCCCGGCGTCCGCGGCGCACCAGCTGCTGGACGGGATCACCTTCGAGCAGGCGGCCGCCGACCTCGGCAAGTGCCTCGACTACGACAAGGCGCACCGCACGCCCAAGAACCCGACCTACACCGACCTCGGCAGGCCCGCCGACTACCGGATCATCCTGGCGATGCGCGCCACCGGCGACTCCAACACCCCCGGCGACGGCTACTTCGTGGTCGCGGTGCGTCAGAAGCCGGTGCCGGCCCGGCTCATCTGCACCGTCAAGGACGGCGCGGCCTCCGGCCTGAACACCAGCATCGGCGACCCCTTCGGCGACGCGAAGACGCCCGTGGTCCCGGACATCAACAGCGGCAAGCTGTACCAGCAGTCGGTCATCGACAAGGGCAACTGGAAACTGCCCTTCCGCTGGGGGATCATCGGCGGCCTCCGCGCCCCGGTGACCCGGATGACCGTCTCCTACGGCGACGCCGCGGGCCAGGTGGTCCTCGACCACGGCTGGTTCGTCGCCACCGGCACCCTGCACCAGCAGGTCACCAGGGCTCCGCACCTCAAGGGCTACGACGCCGCCGGCAAGCTCGTCTACGACTCCGACCAGGACGCCTCCTACGAGAAGACGCTGCCCTAGGGGAGCCCTACGGGGCGCCATTGGTCCCACCTCTGATGGTTTACGCCATTCGCGCGCCTTGCCTTGACCGCCCCTGAACCCCCTCTTATGGTCGCGCTAACCCAGGACGTCCGACGTCTCCTTCCCCCCACGCCGGAGGCACCGTGCGCGATCAGGCGACCCACGCCCGCAGGACGTTCCTTCGACACGCGGGCGCCCTGGGCGCCGCCGCCTCGCTGACCTCCCTGACCTCACTGACGGCCTGCGGGCCCGAGTCCACCATCGACCTCGGCGGCGCCGGCTCCGACCGCACCCTGACCGCCGTGATCGGCTACGGCAACGACGGCAGCTGGGACCCCACCCAGACCGCGTCCGCGTTCGCGATGGCCGCCAACAACCACCTCTACGAGGGCCTCGCCGACACCGACCCGATCACCCGCGCCCCCTACCCGGCGCTGGCGACCCGGCTGCCGACCGACCCGGACGCCACCACCTGGCGGTTCACCCTGCGCCGGGGGGCCACCTTCCACGACGGGAGACCGGTCACCGCCGACGACGTCGTCTTCGTCTTCGACCGGATCCTCGACCCGGGCACCCCGACCCTCGTGCACGGCTTCTTCGCGAGCTGGCTGCAAGAGGCCCGCAGGGTCGACACCCGCACCGTCGACCTGGTGCTCCGCTTCCCCTTCCCGGACGGCGTCGCCCGCCTCACCCTCGCCAAGATCATGCCGAAGCACGTGTTCGCCCGGCCCGGCGCCTGGGACGACGCGATCAGGGGACTGGCGGTGGGCTCGGGACCGTACCGGCAGACCGGCCACCACCCGAAGTCGAACACCACCTTCGCCGCGTACGACCGCTACAACGGCCCCCGCAGGCCCGCCTTCCGGCGCATGAACTGGCTGACGATCGTCGATGCCGCCTCCCGCGTCGCCAGGATCTCCGGGGTGGACGCGGGCGCCCAGATCTCCGACAACATCCCCTACGCCAACATCCCCCGCCTCGAACAGGGCGGCCTCGCGGTCGGCGGCGCCGCCGGCATGAACAACCTGTTCCTGATGTTCAACACCCGGCACCCGCCCTTCGACGACGTCCGGGTCCGCCAGGCCCTGCACTACGCCATCGACAAGCGGGAGATCGTCGAGGTCGCCCTCAAGGGCCGCGGAAAACCCGCGAGTTCCTTCCTGAACGAGGCCAACCCCACCTACCGCAGGGCGCGGACGGTCTACGACCACGACCCCGGGAAGGCGAAGGCGCTCCTCGGGGCCGCCGGAGTCAGCGGGCTGCGCGTCGACCTCCTCGCCGTCAACGTGAGCTGGATCGTCGACTGCCTGCCCACCATCAAGTCGTCCTGGGACGCGATCGGCGTCGCCACGACCCTGTCCCCGCAGGAGACCACGGCCGTGTTCACCAAACTGGACCAGAAACAGGACTACCAGGTCGTCGCCGCCGTCTCGAACCCCAACCAGTTCGGCCTCGACGCCGACCTGATCATGCACTACAACTACGGCCCCGGGAACCTCTGGACGGGCTACGCCCGCTGGGCCGGGCACCCGGTCGCGAAGCGGCTCTTCAAGGACATGGACGCGGCCACCCGCGAGGCGGACCCCGGGAAGAAGAAGGCGATGATCCAGGACTACCTCGACGTCGTCGCCGAACAGGCCGTCATCTACCCGGTCGTCCACAACGAGCTGATCACCGCCTGGGACCCGCACCGGCTCACCGGCATAAGGGCCCAGCCCTACCCCGGCATCAACGTCCTCACCGCCGCGTGGGCCTGACGGCATGAGTGCCGTCCTGCGCATCCTGCTGCGCCGCGTCGCCCTGCTGGTGCCGCTGCTGCTCGGCATCGCCCTGTTCGTGTTCCTGGTGATGCGCTTCTCCGACGTCGACCCGGCGTCCGCGTTCTTCCAGGGCGCCAACCCCACCCCGCGGCAACTCCACGACTTCCGGGAGCGAAACGGCCTGCTCGATCCGCTCCCGCTGCGCTACGCCCACTTCGTCCGCGACCTGCTCCACGGCGACCTCGGCACCAGCGCCCTGACCCGCACCCCGGTCCTCGACCAGGTCCTCACCGCGCTCCCGCTCACCCTCCAGCTGACCTTCCTGGGCCTGTCCATCGCCGTCGTCCTGGCCCTGGCCGGCGGGATCACCGCGGCCGTCTTCCGCGACCGCCCGCCGGACCAGGTCATCCGGGTGCTCTCCCTGATCGGTGTCGCCGCCCCCGCCTTCTGGCTGGCCCTGCTGATGATCCAGTACCTCGCCGTCGACCACGGCTGGTTCCCGACCGGCGGCTACATCAACCCCGAGGACTCCGTGACCGGCTGGCTGCGGACCATGGCCCTGCCCGCCCTCGCGCTCTCCCTGCCGGTCGCCGCCCAGCTCACCCGGATCGTCCGCACCTCGGTCGTCGAGGAACTCGACAAGGACTACGTCCGCACCGCCGTCGGCAATGGCCTGCCGCCCCATGTCGTCGTCGGCCGCAACGTGCTGCGCAACGCCCTGGTCAACCCGCTGACCGTGCTCGGCCTGCGGGTCGGCTACCTGCTCGGCGGCGCGGTCGTCATCGAGACCGTCTTCGCGTTGCCCGGCATGGGCAAGCTGCTGATCGACGCCGTCCAGAACGGCGACCCCGCCGTCGTCCAGGGCGTCGTCCTCACCACCGCCACCGGCTTCGTCGTCGTCAACCTCGTCATCGACATCCTCTACCTCCTGGTCAACCCGCGCCTGAGGGAGACGACATGACGACGTTCACCCGCGCGGGCCGCACCACCGCCCTCGCCCGCCCCGGCGCACGGCTGCGCGGACTGCCGCGGCCGTCGAAGGCGGCCCTCGCCTTCCTCGCGGTGATCGTCCTGGTGGCGCTGTGCGCCCCCCTGCTCGCCCCCGACGACCCCCTCGCCCAGCAGGCCCCCGTGGACGGCACCGGGCACCCCTCCGCCGGCCACTGGATGGGCCAGGACAGTCTCGGCCGGGACATCCTCAGCCGGCTGATGTACGGCGCCCGCTGGTCCCTCGCCATCGGCCTCGGCGCGACCGGCCTCGCGCTGCTCGCCGGGGCGCTCCTCGGGGCCCTGGCCGCCACCTCCCGCAAGGCCGTCGACGAGACGCTGATGCGCTGCCTGGACGTGGTGATGGCCTTCCCGGGCATCGCCCTCGCCGCGGTCCTGGTCGCCGTCTTCGGCGGTGGCAGCACCGTCCTGATCTGCGCGATCGCCTTCCTCTTCACCCCGCCGGTGGCCCGCGTCGTACGGGCGAACGTCCTCGACCAGTACGGCGAGGACTACGTCACCGCGGAACGGGTGATCGGCGCCCGCACCCCGCACATCGTCGTCCGCCACGTGGCGGTCAACTGCCTCGCCCCCGTCCTCGTCTTCTGCACGGTCCAGGTCGCCGAGGCCATCGTCTTCGAGGCGTCCCTGTCCTTCGTCGGCGCGGGCGTACGGCCCCCCGACCCGTCCTGGGGCAGCGTCATCGCGGACGGCAAGAACATGGTCCTGACCGGCGGCTGGTGGGCGACCCTCTTCCCCGGCCTGCTGATCCTCCTCACGGTCCTCTCCCTGAACGTCCTCTCCGAGGGCGTCTCGGACGCCTGGGCGTCCCCGGCGGGCCGAGAGGTGGAGCCGACGGAGCCTGTGGAGGTACTCGAGCCGGGGGAGGCCCCGGAACTGCCCTCCCTGACCGAGGCGGCCGACCGGCTACGACGGCGTGCCCGGCCCCTGCCCTCCCGGGAGGGACCGCCGGTCCTGTCCGTGGAGAACCTCACGATCGCCTTCCCGGACCGCCACCGGGGCACGAACATCGTGAACGGCATCAGCTTCGACGTCCACCCGGGCGAAGTCCTCGGCCTGGTGGGCGAATCGGGCTGCGGCAAGTCCCTGACAGCTCTGACCGTCATGGGCCTGCAACCGAAGACGGCACGGATCAGCGGACAGATCCGGTTCGCCCCTTCAGGGCCCCCCGGGAACCCGCACCCGCCCGTCGACCTCACCACCCCCCGCCCCCGCCTCCTCGGCCACGAACTGGCGATGGTCCACCAGGACGCCCTCTCCGCCCTGAACCCCTCCATGACCGTCAACGCCCAGCTCAGGCAACTCACCCGGCGCGGCGGCCACCGCACCCCCACCGAACTCCTCACCCTCGTCGGCCTCGACCCCACCCGCACCCTCCGCAGCCGCCCCCACGAACTCTCCGGCGGCCAGCGCCAGCGCGTCCTCATCGCCATGGCCCTGTCCCGCGACCCCCGCCTGATCATCGCCGACGAACCGACCACCGCCCTCGACGTCACCGTCCAGGCCCAGGTGATGGAACTCCTCCTGCGCCTGCGCGAGGAACTCGGCTTCGCGCTGATCCTGGTCTCCCACGACCTCGCCCTCGTCGCGGACGTCACCGACCGTGTGGTGGTGATGTACGGCGGCCAGATCGTGGAGACCGGCGTCACGGCGGAACTCGTGGGCTCCCCGGCCCACCACTACACCCGCGGCCTGCTCGGCAGCGTCCTCTCCCTGGAGTCCGGCGCCGACCGGCTCAGCCAGATCAGGGGCGTGGTCCCGGCGCCCGCCGACTTCCCGGCGGGCTGCCGCTTCAGCGACCGCTGCCCCGCGGCGGACGAGCGCTGCCGCACGACACCCCCGGCGCCGGCCGGCACCCCCGCCCACACCGCGGCCTGCCACCACCCGGCCGTCGACCCGGCAGGCACGGAGGTGGCGACATGAGCGCGGTGGAGCTGTCCGGTGTCCACGTGGTGCACCGGGCCCGCGGCGGCGGCCTGTTCGGCCGCGACCGGGTGTACGCGCTGACCGGCGCCGACCTCAGCGTGGCGGCGGGCGAGACGGTCGGGGTGGTCGGCGAGTCGGGGTGCGGGAAGTCGACCCTGGCGAAGGTGCTGGTGGGCATCCAGCGGCCGACCGCCGGCACGGTCACCTTCCAGGGCCGCGACCTGTGGTCGATGCCGGCGGCCGAACGTCGGACGACCGTCGGCGCGGGCACCGGCCTGGTCCTCCAGGACCCCTCGACCGCCCTGAACCGCCGGCTGTCCGTCGGCCGTGTCCTGCGTGACCCGCTGGACGTGCACCGGCGTGGCACCAGGGCCGAACGGGAGGACCGGGTACGGGAGCTGATGAGCCTGGTCGGGTTGCCGGGGGCCCTCGCCGACGCGCTGCCCGGCCAGCTCTCCGGCGGTCAGCGCCAGCGCGTCGCGATCGCCCGCGCGCTCGCCCTCGACCCGGCGCTGGTGGTGGCGGACGAGCCGACCAGCGCCCTGGACGTCTCGGTCCGCGCGCAGATCCTCAACCTCCTCCTCGACCTGCGCGAACGCCTCGGGCTCGCGCTGGTCCTCGTCTCCCACGACATCCAGACGGTACGGCGGATGAGTGACCGGGTGATCACCATGTACCTGGGCCGGATCGTCGAGGAGACCCCGGCCGCCGACGTCACCGGGGGCGCCCGCCACCCGTACACCCGGGCCCTGTTCTCGGCCGCCCCCGGCCTGCTCGACCCCGTCGACCCGATCCCGCTCACCGGCCCGGTGCCCTCGGCGACCCGGCCGCCGTCCGGGTGCCCGTTCCGTACCCGCTGCTGGCGGGCGGACGACGCGTGTGCCGTCCGCATGCCTGATTTCGCGGCCGCGTCACGGCCCGGTCACCGCTACCGCTGTCATCACCCTGTCCATCCTGGGGAGGAGGACCAGCCGAGCCGCCGTCTGCCCAGGGAGCCCCGATGACCCTGCCCACCCCGCTCACCGGAGTCGTACCGCCCCTCTGCACGCCCCTGACCCCGGACCGCGAGGTGGACGTCCGCTCCCTGGACCGGCTCGTCGACCGGCTGACGCAGGCCGGCGTGGACGGCCTGTTCGTCCTCGGCTCGACCTCCGAGGCGGCCTACCTGACGGACCGGCAGCGCAGGCTGGTCACGGAGACGGTGGTCTCCCGGGCGGGCGGGCGGCTGCCGGTGCTGGCGGGCGTGATCGACATGACGACGCCCCGGGTGCTGGACCACGTGGCGTCCGTCACCTCCGCCGGTGCGGACGCGGTCGTCGTCACCGCCCCCTTCTACACCCGCACCCACCCTGCCGAGATCGCACGCCACCTCCGCCTGGTCGCCGAGCGCTCACCCGTCCCCGTGATCGCCTACGACATCCCGTCCGCCGTCCACACCAAGCTCCCCGCCGACCTCGTCCTCGAACTGGCCGCCGAGGGGGTGCTGGCCGGTCTGAAGGACTCCAGCGGGGACCTGGCGGGCCTGCGCGAGGTCGTCGTCGGCAGCCGCGGCCTGCCCGGTTTCGGCGCGCTGACGGGCTCCGAGGTGACCGTCGACTCGGCGCTCGCCCTGGGTGCCGACGGGGTGGTGCCGGGGCTCGGCAACGTCGACCCCGACGGGTACGTCCGGCTGTACCGGCTGTGCCGGGCGGGTGACTGGGAGCGGGCCCGGGCGGAGCAGGAGCGGCTGTGCGGCCTCTACCGGATGACCGGCGTCGGCGACCCGGGCCGGATGGGCGCGAGCTCGGCCGCGCTGGGGGCGTTCAAGGCGGCGCTGCACCTGCGCGGGGTGATCGACTGCCCGGCCACGGCGGAACCCCAGGTGCCGCTGTCGGAGGCGGAGACGGAGTGCGTGGCGAAGTTCCTCGCGGGGGCGGGGCTGCTGTAGGCCGCCCGGGGACCGGCCGCGGGGGACAGACTCCTGCCGAGTCTAGGCACGCAGCGCCACCTCGGTGATGCGAAGCGTGAAATCGGCAGGGGCGGGGGAGCCAGGTGAGGTGAACGCGAAGAACCTCCCCATCGGCTCCTGCGCCGTCGACACCCGTACCGGACGGCTGGGCATCGTCATGGGGCACGAGGGCCCCTACGTGCAGTTGCGGCCGTACGGGGGAGGACGTGAGTGGGACGCCCGCCCGGACGCCGTGCGCCTCGCCACCCAGACGGAACGGCTCAGCGCGGCCACCGCCCACGCCAACGCCCGCAGCCGCGGGGAAGTCCCTTGAAGGTCCCGCCGCGCACCGGCCGCCCGCCGCGGCAGGGCAGAATGGGCCCATGAGCCTGTTCCGCGACGACGGCATCGTGCTGCGCACCCAGAAGCTGGGTGAGGCGGACCGGATCATCACCTTGCTCACCCGTGGGCACGGGCGGGTGCGGGCCGTCGCCCGCGGGGTGCGGCGGACCAAGTCCAAGTTCGGGGCCCGGCTGGAGCCGTTCTCCCATGTCGACGTGCAGTTCTTCGCCCGGGGGAGCGAGCTGGTCGGCCGCGGACTGCCGCTGTGCACGCAGAGCGAGACCATCGCGCCGTACGGCGGCGGGATCGTCACCGACTACGCGCGGTACACCGCCGGGACGGCCATGCTGGAGACCGCCGAGCGGTTCACCGACCACGAGGGCGAGCCGGCCGTGCAGCAGTACCTGCTGCTGGTGGGGGCGCTCAGGACCCTCGCCCGCGGCGAGCACGCCCCCCACCTCGTCCTCGACGCCTTCCTGCTGCGCTCCCTCGCCGTCAACGGCTACGCGCCCAGCTTCGAGGCCTGTGCCAGGTGCGGCATGCCCGGCCCCAACCGGTTCTTCTCGGTCGCCTCCGGCGGCAGCGTCTGCGTGGACTGCCGGGTGCCCGGCAGCGTCGTACCCTCGCCGGGGACCCTGGTGCTCCTCGGGGCGCTCCTTACGGGAGACTGGGAGACGGCGGACGCGGCCGAGGCACGGTACGTCCGGGAGGGCAGCGGCCTCGTGTCCGCGTATCTGCACTGGCATCTGGAGCGCGGGCTGCGCTCGCTCAGGTATGTAGAGAAGAGCTAGAGGGAGACGAGAAGCACATGGTCGTACGCGGGATCCTGGGAAGCCGGCGCCGCGAGTACAGCGCGCCGGAGCCGCACCCCTCCGGTGCCCGCCCGCCGAAGCTCCCGGGCGAGCTGGTCCCGGGCCATGTGGCCATCGTCATGGACGGCAACGGCCGCTGGGCGAAGGAGCGCGGGCTGCCGCGCACCGAGGGCCACAAGGTCGGCGCCGAGCAGGTCCTCGACGTGCTCCAGGGCGCGATCGAGATCGGCGTGCGCAACATCTCCCTGTACGCCTTCTCCACCGAGAACTGGAAGCGTTCGCCCGACGAGGTCCGCTTCCTGATGAACTTCAACCGCGACTTCATCCGCAAGTCCCGTGACCAGCTCGACGCACTGGGCGTCCGGGTGCGCTGGGCGGGCCGGATGCCCCGGCTGTGGAAGTCGGTCGCCAAGGAGTTGCAGGTCGCCCAGGAGCAGACCAAGGACAACGACCTGCTCACCCTGTACTTCTGCATGAACTACGGCGGCCGTGCCGAGATCACCGACGCGGTGCAGTCGATCGCCGAGGAGGTGAAGGCGGGCCGCCTCGACCCGGCGAAGATCACCGAGAAGACCCTGCAGAAACACATGTACTACGGGGACATGCCCGACGTGGACATGTTCCTGCGGCCCAGCGGCGAGCAGCGCACCTCCAACTACCTGATCTGGCAGAGCGCCTACGCCGAGATGGTCTTCCAGGACGTCCTGTGGCCCGACTTCGACCGCCGCGACCTGTGGCGGGCGTGCGTCGAGTACGCCTCCCGCGACCGGCGGTTCGGCGGCGCGATCCCCAACGAGGAACTGCTGGCCATGAAGGGCGACCAGCAGGCCGACTGACGGCCGTCAGCAGTTCACGCACAGCACGACCTGCGCAGGTACGATCCGCCCCATGGTCATGGACATGGGGCGGGACGCCGAACAGGGCGTGGTGGAGCTGGTCTACCAACCGGCGACGGAGGACTTCACGGGGGCGCTGCGGGAACGCGAGCGGCTGCGGGGGCGGCGCTGGGCGCGACCGCGGCGCTGGGGCTTCGTCGTCGTGGCGCTCGCCTTTGTGCTGAACGCCTCGCTCTCCCTGGCGGGGCGCGACAAGCCCAACTGGTTCCTGCTGGTCCTGATGCCCTTGGCCGCGATCCTGGTGTTCTTCACACCCCGGCTGCAGGCCCGCGCGTTCCAGAAGCTCGGCGCCCGCAACGGCACGTTTCGCGCGACCGTGACGGACGCCGGCCTGACGCTGGCCAACGACAACAGCACGACGTCGCTCAACTGGTCGGCGCAGCCCCGCTACCGGGAGACCAAGGACGCCTTCTTCACCTACAGCGACGACAAGAACGTCTCCTGCTTCACCGTGCTGCCCAAGCGCGGTCTCCAGGACCCCGCCGACGCCGACCGGCTGCGCGCGATCTTCGACCGGCACCTCACGCGCGTGTAGCTCAGCAGCTCTCCGCGGCCCCCGCGCAGTCCGCGCAGGTGCCGAAGATCTCCACGGTGTGGGCCACGTTCACGTACCCGTGTTCTGCGGCGACCGCCTCCGCCCACTTCTCGACGGCCGGCCCCTCCACCTCCACCGCCTTGCCGCAGGCTCTGCACACGAGGTGGTGGTGGTGCTCGCCGGTGGAGCAGCGCCGGTACACCGACTCGCCCTCGGACGTGCGCAGCACGTCCACCTCACCGGCGTCGGCGAGGGACTGCAGCGTGCGGTACACCGTGGTGAGGCCCACCGAGTCGCCCTTGTGCTTGAGCATGTCGTGCAGTTCCTGCGCGCTGCGGAACTCCTCGACCTCGTTCAGGGCCGCCGCCACGGCTGCCCGCTGACGGGTCGAGCGGCCCTTCACGGGCTGTCCAGCGGTCGTCACCGGTTGCCTCCTCGCCTCTTCGCCTCTGCCGGGCCATTGTGCCAGCCCGGCCCGGGGCCGTTCAGACGCCGACCTCGTCGGCGGCCTCCCGTCCGGCCGGGATCGCGCACTCCGCCGGGTCCCCGGCGGGGTGGCGCGCGGCGGCCGCGCGGGCGCGTCGGCGGGCCAGCGGGGCGGCCAGCACGCTCAGCGCGAAGAACGCGGCGATGGTCAGCAGCACGATCGTCGCGCCCGGCGGGACGTACTGGTAGTACGAGGTGATCGTGCCCCCGACCGACACCGTCACACCGATCGCCACGGCGATCGCGAAGGTGGCCGCGAAGCTCCGGCTCACCTGCTGGGCGGCGGCCACCGGTACGACCATCAGCGCCGACACCAGCAGCAGCCCCACCACGCGCATCGCGACCGTCACCGTGACCGCCGCCGTGATCGCCGTCAGCAGGTTCAGCGCCCGCACCGGCAGGCCGGTGACCCGCGCGAACTCCTCGTCCTGACTGACCGCGAACAGCTGCCTGCGCAGGCCGAGGGTGACGGCCAGGACGAACGCGGCCAGCAGGCAGATCGCGGTCACGTCCGACTGCGACACCGTGGACAGCGAGCCGAAGAGGTACGACATCAGGTTGGCGTTGGAGCCGCCCGGTGCGAGGTTGATCAGCATGACACCGCCGGCCATGCCGCCGTAGAAGAGCATCGCGAGGGCGATGTCACCGCGGGTGCGGCCGTACCAGCGGATCAGTTCCATCAGGACCGCGCCGAGGACGGAGACGGCCGTCGCCATCCACACGGGGGAGGTGGAGAGCAGGAAGCCGAGGCCGACGCCGGTCATCGCGACATGGCCGATGCCGTCGCCCATCAGGGCCTGGCGGCGCTGGACGAGGTAGATGCCGACGGCGGGGGCGGTGACGCCGACCAGGACGGCGGCGAGCAGGGCCCGCTGCATGAAGGCGTAGTTCAGGAAGTCCATCAGCTCAGCAGTCCTGTGCGCAGGGGTGTGTGCTCGTCGTGGGGGTGGACGTGGTCGTGGCCCGGGAGCGCGTGCTGGCCGACGGCGCGCGGGGGCGGCCCGTCGTGCAGGACGCAGCCGTCGCGGAGCACCACCGCGCGGTCGATCAGCGGCTCCAGCGGGCCCAGTTCGTGCAGGACGAGGAGGACCGTGGCGCCCTGCTCGACCTGTGCGCGCAGGGTCCGCGCGAGGATCTCCTGGCTGGCCAGGTCGACGCCCGCCATCGGCTCGTCCATGATCAGCAGTTCGGGTTCGGCGACCAGCGCGCGGGCGATCAGCACCCGCTGGTGCTGGCCGCCGGAGAGCGCCTCGACGTTGTCCTTGGCCCGGTCGGCCATCCCGACCAGGGCGAGGGCGTCCCGTACGGCCTCCTGGTCGGCCCTGCGGAAGAGGCCGAAGCGGGTGCGGGAGAGCCGGCCGGCGGAGACCACCTCGGTGACGGTGGCGGGGACGCCGCCCGCCGCGGTGGTGCGCTGCGGGACGTACCCCACCCGCGACCACTGGCGGAAGGTACGGCGGGGGGTGCCGAACAGCTCGATGTCGCCGCCGGTCACCGGCACCTGGCCGATGACGGTGCGGATCGCCGTCGACTTGCCGGAGCCGTTCGCGCCGAGCAGCGCGACCACCTCGCCGCGGTGCACGGTGAGGTCGATGCCGCGCAGCACGGGGCGTGAACCCAGCTCGGCGGTCACCCCGCGCAGGGATATGACGGGCTCGCCGGTCATCTCGTCTCCCGTCACTTGGTGCCCAGCGCCTGCTGGAGCGCCTTGAGGTTGGCTTCCTGGACGGCGAAGTAGTCCTTGCCGCGGGACTTGCCGGTGATGCCCTCGATCGGGTCGAGGACGTCCGTCTTCAGTCCGGCGTCGGAGGCGATGGTCTTCGCGGTCTTGTCGCTGACGAGCGTCTCGTAGAACACGGTGGTGACGCCGTCGGCCTTGGCCATGGTCTCCAGGTCCTTGACCCGGGCGGCGCTCGGCTCGGACTCGGGGTCGAGGCCGTTGACGGCCTCCTCGGTCAGGCCGTAGCGCTCGGCGAGGTAGCCGAAGGCCGCGTGGGTGGTGACGAAGACCTTGGACCTCGTGTGCGCGAGGCCCTTCTCGAACTGGGTGTTCAGGTCGTCCAGCTGCTTGACCAGGGCCGCGGTGTTCTTCCGGTAGTCGGCCGCGTGGTCCGGGTCGGCCTTCTCGAAGGCCTTGCCGACGCCCTCGGCGACCTGGGCGTAGCGCACCGGGTCCAGCCAGATGTGCGGGTCGAGGCCGGCCGGCTCCTCGTTCTTCGAGGTGTCGTGCGAGGCTGCGTGCCCGCCGACCTCGTTGCCGTGCTTCTCCAGGGTGGTCAGGGAGGCGGCGTCGATCTTCGTCTTGACGGACGACTGGGCGACGGCGCTGTCGACGGAGGGCTGGAGGTTCTTGAGGTAGAGGACCGCGTCGGACTTCTCGATCCCGACGATCTGCTTGGCGCTGATCTCCAGGTCGTGGGGTTCCTGGCCGGGCGTGGTGAGGCTGGTGACGTGGACGTGGCTGCCGCCGATCCGGTCGGCGAGGAAGGCCATCGGATAGAACGACGCGACGACGTCGAACTTGCCGGTCCCGGCCGCCGTGGCGGCGCCGCCGCACGCGGTGAGGGTGGCCAGGCCGAGTGCGGTGACGGTGGTCGCGGCGGCCGTGGGTATGAGGCCTCGTCGTACGTTCATGAGAGTCATTTTCAACAAACATGGAAACCGTTGTCAACAAGCCTCGGTGAGAGGCCGGTAAGGGGATCCGATTTGGTTGAGGGGGAGCCCCCGCCGGTACGCTGAAGCATTCGCTGTGAAGCGTCTCGCTTCGTCGCCCGTCGTCGTAATGAAGAGAGCACCGTGGCCGCCGACAAGATCGACACCATCGTCAGCCTGAGCAAGCGCCGAGGCTTCGTATTCCCGTGCAGTGAGATCTACGGCGGTCAGCGCGCCGCCTGGGACTACGGGCCGCTGGGTGTCGAGCTCAAGGAGAACCTGAAGCGCCAGTGGTGGCGCTACATGGTGACGTCCCGCGAGGACGTGGTCGGCATTGACTCGTCCGTCATCCTGGCCCCCGAGGTCTGGGTCGCCTCCGGTCACGTCGCCACCTTCACGGACCCGCTGACCGAGTGCACCGCGTGCCACAAGCGGTTCCGCGCGGACCACCTGGAGGAGGCCTACGAGGCCAAGCACGGCCGCCTGCCGGAGAACGGCCTGGCGGACGTGAACTGCCCGAACTGCGGCAACAAGGGCCAGTTCACCGAGCCCAAGCAGTTCTCGGGTCTGCTCTCCACCCACCTCGGCCCGACCCAGGACAGCGGCTCCGTCGCCTACCTGCGCCCCGAGACCGCGCAGGGCATCTTCACCAACTTCGCCCAGGTGCAGACCACTTCGCGCCGCAAGCCGCCGTTCGGCATCGCGCAGATGGGCAAGTCCTTCCGCAACGAGATCACGCCCGGCAACTTCATCTTCCGGACCCGCGAGTTCGAGCAGATGGAGATGGAGTTCTTCGTCAAGCCGGGCGAGGACGAGAAGTGGCAGGAGTACTGGATGGAGCAGCGCTGGAACTGGTACACCGGCCTGGGCCTGCGCGAGGAGAACATGCGGTGGTACGAGCACCCGAAGGAGAAGCTCTCCCACTACTCCAAGCGCACCGCTGACATCGAGTACCGCTTCCAGTTCGGCGGCAACGAGTGGGGCGAGCTGGAGGGTGTCGCCAACCGCACCGACTACGACCTCGGCGCCCACTCCAAGGCCTCCGGCCAGGACCTCTCCTACTTCGACCAGGAGGCCGGCGAGCGCTGGACGCCGTACGTCATCGAGCCCGCGGCCGGTGTCGGCCGCGCGATGCTGGCGTTCCTGCTCGACGCGTACGTCGAGGACGAGGCGCCGAACGCCAAGGGCAAGCTGGAGAAGCGCACGGTGCTGCGCCTGGACCACCGCCTGGCTCCGGTGAAGGTCGCCGTCCTCCCGCTGTCCCGCAACCCGGAGCTCTCGCCCAAGGCCAAGGGGCTCGCCCAGGCGCTGCGGCAGAACTGGAACATCGAGTTCGACGACGCGGGTGCCATCGGCCGCCGCTACCGCCGCCAGGACGAGATCGGCACGCCGTACTGCGTCACCGTCGACTTCGACACGCTCGAGGACAACGCGGTGACCGTGCGCGAGCGCGACACGATGAAGCAGGAGCGGGTGTCCCTGGACCGGATCGAGGGCTACCTCGCGGGTCGCCTCGTCGGCTGCTAGGCGCCTGACCGGCTGATCGCGCGGTTCCCCGCACCCCTTCCGGGGTGCGGGGAACCGCTTTTTTGCGGGCTCGGGGACTCCACGCGGACCTATGGAATGACAGATATTGAAATCTGTCAGCTGTCATGCCAGAGTGGAGCCATGACGACGCACACCCGCACCCTCGGAACCACCGGCCCGCAGGTCTCCGCCCTCGGCCTCGGCTGCATGGGCATGTCCGCGCTGTACGGCGAGGCCGACCGGGCCGAGTCCATCGCGACCGTCCACGCCGCCCTCGAAGCCGGCGTGACCCTGCTCGACACCGGCGACTTCTACGCCATGGGCCACAACGAGATGCTCATCGGCGAGGCCCTGCGCACCGCCCCCGCCGCCCGCCGCGAACAGGCTCTGCTCAGCGTGAAGTTCGGCGCGCTGCGCGGCCCGGAGGGCAGCTGGCTCGGATACGACGGCCGGCCGGCCGCGGTCAAGAACTTCGCCGCCTACTCCCTCCAGCGCCTCGGCGTCGACCACATCGACGTCTACCGGATCGCCCGCGTCGACCCGAACGTCCCCATCGAGGAGACCGTCGGCGCGATCAGCGAACTGGTCGACGCCGGGTACGTCCGGCACATCGGCCTCAGCGAGGCCAGCGCCGAGAACATCCGGCGGGCCGCCGCCACCGCGCCGATCTCCGACCTCCAGGTCGAGTACGCGATCATCACCCGGGACATCGAGCGGGAGATCCTGCCGACCACCCGGGAACTGGGCATCGGCATCACCGCGTACGGCGTGCTCTCCCGGGGTCTGATCTCCGGCCACTTCACCCGCGACCGGCAGCTCGGCGCCCAGGACTTCCGGGCCCACTCGCCCCGCTTCCAGGGCGACAACCTCCGGCACAACCTCGACCTGGTCGAGGCGCTGCGCAAGATCGCCGACCAGAAGGGGGTGACCGTGGCCCAGATCGCCATCGCCTGGGTGCTCTCCCGGGGCGCCGGGCACGGCGACGACATCGTGCCCCTCGTCGGCGCCCGCACCCGCGAGCGGCTCTCCGAGTCGCTGGGCGCGCTCGACGTCACCCTGGACGCGGCCGACCTGGCGGCGATCGAGGAGGCCGTACCGGCGGACGCGGCGGCCGGCACCCGCTACCCGGCCGTGCAGATGGCCACCCTCGGCACCGAGCAGTGATCACGGCCCCCAACAGCCGGTACGACCGTCCGGGTACCGTCTAGGTCATGGCAGCCACGTCCCCGCCCCCGGTCCTCACCGCCGAACGCATCCTCGAGGCGACCGAGGAGGTGCTGCGCCGGCACGGCCCGGCCAAGGCCACCGTGGTCGACGTGGCCCGCGCGCTCGGCGTCAGCCACGGGAGCGTCTACCGGCACTTCCGGACCAAGGCGGCGCTGCGCGCGGCGGTGACCAAGCGGTGGCTGGACCGCACCTCGGCGGCGCTGTCCGGCATCCTGGCCGAGGACCGGGCCCCCGAGGACCGGCTGCGCGCCTGGCTGCGGGCGCTGTTCGAGGCCAAGCGGCGCAAGGCGAGCGACGACCCCGAGCTGTTCGCCACCTACATGGTGCTGGTCGAGGAGAGCGGCCCGGCGGTCGCCGAGCACATCGCCGACCTGACCGGCCAGCTGACCCGGATCATCGCGGACGGGACCGGGTCGGGCACCTTCACGGTGCCCGACCCGGCCGCCGCGGCCCGCGCGGTCTTCCAGGCCACCGGCCGCTTCCACGACCCGGGCTACGCCCGCGAGTGGGAGCGGCCGGAGGCCGACGGGGACTTCGCGGCGCTGGTGGAGCTGCTGGTGCGCGGCCTCAGGTGACGTTGACCGTCACGGTGGGGGAGTACACCTTCTTGCCGACCGCGGCGACCCGCAGGTGCTGGGTCCCCTTCGTCTTGAACGACGTGGTCAGCGAGTAGGAACTGCCGTTCTTGATCTTCGTGTTCACCTTGAGCGGGACCCACTTGCCGCTCTTCTCGTGCTGGAGCACCAGCGGCGCGCCCACCTTCAGACCTGACGTACGGCCGGTGAAGGTGACGGACTCACCCGTGGCGACCGAGGACTTGGTGGCCTTGATCGAGATCGAGGCCATCGTGGACGGCGAAGGGCTCGCCTTGGTCTCCGCGGCGAGGGCGCCGGCGCCGCCGGCCGACAGCAGGGCCAGCGAGAGGGCGCCCGCGGCGAGGGCACGGGTCATCTGACGCTGAGTGGTGTGCATGGAGTGCTCCTGTCGAGTGACGAGGGGACGCCTCCAGGCTCGGCCGGGTCGCCCGCGACGGCGACCCGAGCGCCTCCGCGAAGCAGCGCGGGCAAGGGTCGCGGTTCGGTAAAGGCCACAGGTGAAAGGGGTCCTCCCGGCCGTCCGACGCGTGCGCCCCGTGTCACCCGAATGCCGTAACGGCGGCCCTATGCCGTGACCCTCCAGAAGTCCCGCATCAGCGGGGTCGGCGTCGGGCTCGTCATGGCCGTCTGCGTCATCAGGACCGTGACCGTACCGGTGGCCGGGACGACGTGCGCGGTGGTGCCGGTGCCGCCGACCCAGCCGTAGCGGCCCGGCACCGACCAGGGATCCGCCGGGGTGACGTCGACCTGGCCGCCGTACCCCCAGCCCTGGCCCTCCAGGAAGAGGGCGGCGGCGTCGCGCTGGGCCGCCGTGAGGTGGTCGGTGGTCATCCGGCTGACCGAGGTGGGGGAGAGCAGCGAGCGGCCGTCGGCGGTGGCGCCCGCGTTCAGCAGCAGCCGCCCGAAGGCCAGCCAGTCGTCCGCCGTGGAGACCAGGCCGCCGCCGCCCGACAGGAACCGCGGGAGACCGTCGAAGCGGCCGTCCGGGGTGTCCACGAGGCGCAGGGCACCGTCCTCGGCGCGGTGGTAGGCCCAGGTGAAGCGGTGCCGCTTCGACGCCGGCACCTCGAACGCGGTGTCCCGCATGCCCAGCGGTTCGAAGAGCCGTTCCGCCAGGAAGTCGGCGAGCGACCGGCCCGACGCCCGGGCGACCAGGACGCCCTGGAGGTCGGACGAGGTGCCGTACAGCCAGGCCTCGCCCGGCTGGTGCAGCATCGGCACCTCGGCGAGCGCCCGCAGCCAGGTGTCCGGGTCCGGCCACCGTCCGAAGGGGAGGTCGTAGCGCTGCACCGCGGTCAGGGGCCGGACGGCGGGCAGCGAGAAGTCGTCGGGCATGCCCCAGCCGGTCCGGAAGCTCAGCAGGTCCTCGACGGTGATCGCGCGGGCGGCCGGCACCACGTCGTCGACGGGCCCGGCGGGCGTCCGCACCACCACCGGCTTCGCCAGTTCGGGCAGCCACCGCTCCACCGGGTCGCCGAGTCCGACCAGGCCCTTGTCCACCAGCATCAGCACCGCCGCGGCGGTGATCGGCTTGGTGATCGACGCGATGCGGAAGATCGCGTCCCGTTCCATCGGGGCGGAGCCCTCGGCGTCCATGGACCCGACGGCCACCGCCTCGACGTCGTCGCCGCGGGCGACGAGCCCTACGGCTCCGGTGACGGTCCCGTCGGCGGCGTGGCGGCGCAGGGTGGTGTGCAGCGGGGTCGGGGTCATCGGTCGTCCTTCCGGTGGGCGCGGTCACGGGTACGACTGCGGCACCGGCGAGAACTCATCGGGAGGGCTCGGCCCCCGCCGGGTCCACGGTGGCCTGGTGGGCCTCGGCCAGGTGCTCCTCGGCCTTCAGCCAGGGCAGGAACTGCGCGCGCCGGCGCCAGCCGCAGGTGCCGCACTGGATCGTGCGCTGCACACCCGTGCGCCGCACCCGGACCACGTGCTCGCGGCCGTGCTGGTCCCAGCGTCTGACCTTGCTCTCGTCGATCGGCGACATGACGCGAGTGTGCAGCAGGACCAACATCAACGGGGGAATCTGCACCGGGTTTTACCGGGGACACCGGGGGTGTTCACGTGAACTGGGCGGGCGTACGGTGGGTGTTCCCGGGGTCACCCTCCGGTCGTGCCCCCAACCACCGGATCACGCGCTGGACTTGGTGTACCGGCGGAAACCCTGGACACGGCATTGACCCTGGCTCAAGATGAAAGCGACCTTGTGAAGCGGCCACCGGCACGGAGAGGCGATGCTGCCGGATCCTCAACGTTTCCTGGCCGTTGCCGGCCGCCGGATCGCGCGCGCCGAGGGCGCCGCCCAGGCCGTCCGTGAGCTGTGCCGGTCGGTCGTCCCCGACCTGGCGGACGGCGCGTTCGTCTACCTGGAGGACGGCCCGCAGGACCGGTCCGAGCCGCTGCGGCTGCTGCTGGACCAGGCGCCCGCCGAACTCGCGGGCGTCATGGGCGGGGTGCCCCCGGACACCGCGTCGGTGGCGTCCGACGGAGTGCTGGCCGGAATGCTGCGCTGCGGCCGGGCGCGCGCCGGCGACCCGGCCGTCGGCGACACCGCCGACGCGCTGCGCGAGCTGCTGGGGACGGCACCCCGGCTGCCGCAGGGCAACCGGGTCCTGCTCGCCCCGCTGCGCGCACCCGACGCCGTGGTGGGCGTGGCGGTGCTCCTACGGCGCCCGGACCGGGAGGACTTCGTGGAGGACGACATCGCCCTGGCCGACGCGCTGGCGGCGCAGACCGCGCTCGGGGTGCGGGAGGCCACCGTGATCCCGCAGGTGCGGCCCACCACCGCGCTGAAGGCGCCGGACGAGGACCGCCTCCGCTACGTCGGCGCGGCCACCCGGCGGATCGCCCGCGGCTTCGACACCGACGAGATCGTGCTCGGCCTGTGCCGGGCCGCCGTACCCACGTACTCCGACGCGGCCCTCGTCTACCTGCGCGACCCGCTCCCGGTCGGCGACGAACGCCCCGCCGGCCCCGCCGTGCTCCGGCTGCGCCGCACCGACCGGATCAAGGGCCCCGGCGCCGAGGGCCTGGTCTGGCCGGTCGAGACCGTGGGCGACGAGCAGGACGACCTGGACGCCTCCGACTGGAGCGAGGTGGTGCCCGGCGGTGCCCTCGCCGAAGTGCTGCGCGGAGTCCGGCCGGTGTTCGCCGACAACGCGCCGACCCGTGCCGCGCTCAGCGAACTCGTCGGTGAGGACAGCGCGTTGAACGGCTGGGTCGGTTCGCACGCGATCCTCGCCCCGCTGCGCGGCCGCCGCCGGGTCACCGGCGCCGTGGTCTTCCTGCGCCGCCCGGAACGCCCGGCGTTCGAACCCGCCGACCTGCTGGTCGCCGCCCAGCTGGCCACCCACACCGCGCTCGGCGTCGACAAGGCCGTGCTGTACAGCCGGGAGGCGTTCATCGCCGACCGGCTGCAGCGCGCCATGCTCCCGCACAGCCTGCCCCGGCCCACCGGCGTCCGGCTCGCGGTCCGCTACCTCCCCGCCGCCGAGACCGCACGCGTCGGCGGCGACTGGTACGACGCGATCCCGCTGCCCGGCAGCCGGGTGGCGCTGGTCGTCGGCGACGTCATGGGGCACTCGATGACCTCGGCCGCCGTCATGGGCCAGCTGCGCACCACCGCGCTCACCCTGGCGGGGCTCGACCTGCCCCCGCAGGAGGTCCTGCACCACCTCGACGAACAGGCCCAGCGCCTCGGCACCGACCGCATGGCGACCTGCCTCTACGTCGTCTACGACCCGGTCTCGCACCGCATGACGGTCGCCAACGCCGGCCACCCGCCGCCCATCCTGCTGCACCCCGGCGGCAAGACCGAGGTCCTCGCGGTGCCGCCGGGCGCCCCGATCGGCGTCGGCGGCATCGACTTCGAGGCGGTCGAGCTGGAGGCGCCCGCCGGCGCCACCCTGCTCCTGTACACCGACGGTCTGGTGGAGTCCCGGCTGCGCGACGTGTGGACCGGCATCGAGCAGCTGCGCGAGAAGCTGGCCGCCACCGCCCAGCTGACCGGCCCGGACCGGCCGCCGCCCCTGGAGGCGCTCTGCGACGAGGTGCTCGACATGCTCGGCCCGGGCGACCGGGACGACGACATCGCCCTGCTCGCCGCCCGCTTCGACGGCATCGCGCCCAGCGACGTGGCCTACTGGACCCTGGACCCGGAGAACTCGGCCCCCGGCCGGGCCCGCCGGCTCACCCGGCAGGCGCTGGCCGCGTGGGACCTGGAGGAGCTCAGCGACACCGCCGAGCTGCTGGTCAGTGAGATCGTCACCAACGCCGTACGACACGCCACCCGGCCGATCGGCCTGCGGCTGCTGCGCACCGAGGTGCTGCGCTGCGAGGTCGGCGACGACGTGCCGCAGCTGCCCCGGCTGCGCCGGGCCACGCCCGACGAGGAGCACGGACGCGGCCTGTACCTGGTGAACCGGCTGGCCAGACGCTGGGGCACGACCCGGCTGGGCACCGGCAAGAACGTGTGGTTCGAACTGGGCGGACCCGCGAACTGACCACAGGGCCCCCCGGTTGAGTACGGGTACTCAGGACAGGGCACAGCCGTTCGAACCACCATGCAGACAGGGGACGGAACACCACGACCACAGGGGGACGACCGATGGGACCTGGCCTTGTCCGCACGCTCGTACGGCTGACGCTCGGCAACCGGGTGTCGGTGGCCTACCTGGCCCTGGTCGCGTTCGTCATCGCCAAGGCCGCGCTGGACCCCGTGGCCGCCCAGGACACGGACCCCGCCTCGGCCTGGCTCTGGCCGCCCCTGGTCACCTTCCCCGCGTTCCTGCTCGTCGGGGCGCTGGGCCGGGCCGCCTGGGACCCGGCGGAGATGCCGGACTGGTTCTTCGTCGCCATGGTCGTGGTGTCCGCCCTGCTCCAGGCCCTGGCCCTGGGCGCCCTCCACCAGCTGGTCCGGACCCGCCACCAGCGCATGACCAGCTCCTGCTGACGGTCGTGCCACGCCCACGAGGGCGCGGCCGGCACAGGACAGGGGCTGGGGCTAGACCCGGTCCCCGGCGCCCACGACCTGGCGGATCTCCGCCGACTCCAGGCGCTGCGCGGTGCGCTCGGCCGTGCCGCGGGCCCAGCGGCCGTTGGTCAGCGCCCCCAGGGCCAGGACCGCGACGCCGCAGGCGGCGAGGATCCACCAGCCCGGCCGGGCGGCGGTCACGAAGGACCGGTGGTACGACGCCGAGCCGATCCCCGACGCCAGCACCGCGCCGACGACCGCCACGCCCAGGGTCTGGCCCAGCTGCCTGCTGGTGGAGGCGATCGCCGCCGCCACCCCCGCCTGCGACCTCGGCATCCCGGAGACCGCGGTGTTGGTGATCGGGGCGTTCACGAAGCCGAAGCCGATGCCGAACAGGACATAGCCGACGAAGAGGGTGGTGTTCGAGGTCTCCGCCTCGAAGGCCGCGAACAGCACCGCGCTCGCCGTCATCGCCACCCCGGCGATCACCAGCGGCAGACGCGGCCCGCGGCTGCCCACCAGGCGTCCCGCCAGCGGCGCGCACAGGAACATCGGCACCGCCATCGGCAGCATCCACAGGCCCGCGTGCAGGGCGTCGAGACCGCGCACGTTCTGCAGGTACAGCGTGGACAGGAACAGGAAGCCGCCGAGCGAGGCGAACGCGCTGATCGCGATCACCGTGGCGCCGCTGAACGGCACCGAACGGAAGAAGCGCAGGTCGATGAGGGGCTGGTCACGCCTCGGCTCGTACCAGAGCAGTCCGAGCAGGGCGGCCAGGGCCACCACGGCGAACGGGACCACCGTGGCCGCGCTCGCCGTCGGCGCCTCGATGATCGAGTACGTCAGCGAACCGAACAGCGCGATGACCAGCACCTGGCCGACCGGGTCGGGACGACGGGCCTTCGGCGCCCGGGACTCCGGTACGAAGCGCAGGGTCAGCAGCAGCGCCGCCAGGCCCACCGGGAGGTTGACCCAGAAGATCGCCCGCCAGCCGACCGACTCCACCAGCAGGCCGCCGACCAGCGGTCCCGCGGCCATGGATATGCCGACCACCGCACCCCACACGCCGATCGCCCGGGCCCGTTCACGCGGGTCGGTGAAGGTGTTGGTGATGATCGACATGGCGACCGGGTTCAGCATCGAGCCACCCACCGCCTGCACCATGCGGAACGCGATCAGCGACTCCAGGTTCGGCGCGAGCGAGCACAGCAGCGAGCCGAGGGAGAAGACCACGAGTCCGGTCATGAAGACCTTCTTGCGGCCGACCCGGTCGCCGGTGGAACCGGCGAGCATCAGCAGCGAGGCCAGTACCAGGGTGTACGCGTCGATCGTCCACTGAAGTCCGGCCGTGGAGGCGTGCAGCTCGCGCTGCATGGACGGCAGGCCGACGTTGAGAGCGGTGGTGTCGAGACTCACGATCAGCAGGCTCATGCAGCAGATCGCGAGCACGAGCATCCGGCGGCGGGGGCTCAGCTCGGGCATGACGTCATCCTACGCCGGTTTCGATAGTGCGTCTAACTAATGACCGCTACATGATCGTGGCGTCCGGGCACCGTGCGCCGTGCGCGACAATGGGGGAATGCCCGAGCCCACGTCGCCCCTGCAGATCGGCCCCCACACGGTTCAGCCGCCGGTCGTCCTGGCCCCCATGGCCGGGATCACCAACGCCCCCTTCCGCACCCTGTGCCGAGAGTTCAGCGGGGGCAAGGGGCTGTTCGTCAGCGAGATGATCACGACCCGGGCCCTGGTCGAGCGCAACGAGAAGACCATGCAGCTGATCCGCTTCGACGCGACCGAGAAGCCGCGCTCGATCCAGCTGTACGGCGTCGACCCGGCCACCGTCGGCAAGGCCGTCCGCATGATCGCGGAGGAGGACCTGGCCGACCACATCGACCTGAACTTCGGCTGCCCGGTCCCGAAGGTGACGCGCAAGGGCGGCGGCTCGGCCCTGCCCTACAAGCGCAACCTGCTCCGCGCGATCCTCCGCGAGGCGGTGAGCGGCGCCGGGGACCTCCCCGTCACGATGAAGATGCGCAAGGGCATCGACGACGACCACATCACCTACCTCGACGCCGGCCGGATCGCCGTCGAGGAGGGCGTCACCTCGATCGCCCTGCACGGCCGCACCGCCGCCCAGCACTACGGCGGCACCGCCGACTGGGAGGCCATCGCCCGCCTCAAGGAGCACGTCCCGGAGATCCCGGTGCTCGGCAACGGCGACATCTGGTCGGCCGGGGACGCCCTGCGGATGGTGCGGGAGACCGGCTGCGACGGGGTCGTGGTCGGGCGCGGGTGCCTGGGCAGGCCGTGGCTGTTCGCGGACCTGGTGGCGGCGTTCGAGGGGCGGCACGAGGACATCGCCCGGCCGTCCCTGCGGCAGGTCGCCGACGTCATGGTCCGGCACGCCCGGCTGCTCGGCGAGTGGCTCGGCGACGAGTCCAAGGGCGTGGTCGACTTCCGCAAGCACGTCGCCTGGTACCTGAAGGGCTTCGCGGTCGGCAGCGAGATGCGCAGGCGTCTCGCCGTCACCTCGTCCCTGGCGGAACTCCGCGCGGGCCTCGACGAACTGGACCTGGACCAGCCCTGGCCCGCGGGCGCCGACGGTCCCCGCGGCCGTACGTCCGGCAACAACCGGGTGGTGCTGCCGGACGGCTGGCTGAAGGACCCCTACGACTGCGCGGGCATCACCGAGGACGCGGAACTGGACACCTCGGGAGGCTGAGCGCTCAGTTCGTCTTCGGGTGCGGAGTGGAGCCGAACGCGGTCAGGAACCTGTCGCGGAACGCGCTCATCTTCCACACCGGGGCGTCGTGCGCCGGGCGCAGACCGTCGGTCCAGTTCCAGGAGCCGATCGCGTCGAGGACCTTCGGGTCCTTGGCGACGATGGAGATCGGCACGTCACGGCTGGCGTGGTTGCCGCTGACCCGGGCGATCGGCTGGTGGTCGCCGAGGAAGACCAGGACCGTGTCGTCGTTGCCGTAGCGCTGCAGCCACTGGGTGAGCGCGGTCACCGAGTACTGGACCGACTTGCCGTACTCCTGGCGGGACCTGGTGGTGTCGGCGATGACGTCGGACGCCTTGTTGCCGGCCTTCTGGATGGCGTCGAAGACCGAGCCGTCGCCCAGCTCGTCCCACGGCACCATCTTCGGGATCGGTGCCCACGGCTGGTGGCTGGAGGTCAGGATCAGCAGCGACATCCGGGACTTGCCGTCGGCCGGCTTCCTGCTGTGCACCCGGTCCTGGAACTGCTGGAGCGCGTACTGGTCGGGCATCGTCGACCAGCTGAACTTCGGCCCCTTGTAGCCGAGCTGGAAGGCGTTGTAGACCTTGTCGAGGCCGTAGAAGCTCTGCTCCGGCCAGCCCTTCTGGATACCCGGCATCACACCGACGGTGTCGAAGTCACCGGTCTTCTTGAACGCCTTGGTCAGGCTCAGGTGGTCGCTGGCCATGACGGTCCGGTACCGCTGCTGGTTGCTGACCCACAGCCCCGACATGGTGGTGGAGTGTCCCAGCCAGCTGCTGCCGCCGTACGTCGCCGACGTCAGCCAGCCGCTCTTCGCGGCGTAACCGGCCTTCTTCAGCATCGCCGTCTGCGCGTCCAGCGTCCTGTCGACACCGGGTGCCTCGATCGGGTCCTCGATGGCGCTGCGCCCGTAGCTCTCGATGAACGTGAAGACCACGTCCTTGCCGCGCAGCGCCGGCACGAGCTGGTCGCCCGGGGTGTTCCCGAAGGCGTCCACCTTGGCGACCTTGCGGAACTCGGCCTCGTCCTTCAACGTCAGCTGCACGGTGCGCACCTGCGTCTTCAGCACCGCGGTCGCCTTCTGCGCGGCGAGCGGCGCGCCGGCGACCGACAGGCCGAGCGCGTTGCAGGTGATCCACACCGTGCCGACGATCAGGGTTCCCCGGGTGGCCTTCGTCCGGACCCGGGCGAGCTGGTCGGAGACCCGTACGGTGGCCAGCGCGACGATCCCGATCAGCAGGAAGACCAGCAGCACCGCGCCGACGGTGATCGCCAGCTCGACGGTGCCGCCGAGGGTGTCCTGCAGGTAGCCACGGGCGTCGGGCAGCAGTGACCAGTCCAGGATGATGTTGAAGGGACGGCCCAGGTAGTCGACGAACCCCATGTTGAAGAAGTCCACGATGGTCAGCGCGCCGACCACCGCCCCGGCGACCGAGGCGAGCACCCGCCGGTAGCGCCGCGGCAGAGCCAGCAGCACCACCGCGCCCATGACCGCCTCGGCCGGGATCCGCACGAACGTGACCGGCTTCAGGCCGCTGAGCGTGTTGGGCATCAGCAGGCAGACGTAGACGAGGAGGGCGGAGAGCACGGTGAGGGTGACGGAGAGCACCCGTGCGGCGGAGGGATGCTCCGTGCGCCACCGCTGCCACAACCGAGGCCGCCGAACCGGGGCACCGACCCCGCCCCCGCCTTCGGCACGCGCCTCGGCGGCGGCTTGCGCAGCGCCCTCGGCCGAGGCTTCGGCAGCGGCCCCGGCCACGTCACCGGTTTCAGAGGCGGAATCGGGGGCGAGCTCGGGGGCCTCCTTGGGCCCGGCGGCGGTGCCCTTGGAGGCTTCGAGCGTCGGCTCGGCAACGACTTCGTCACGTACCCCGGGGGCGTGCTCGGGTGCGGCCCCGCCGTCGGCCTCGGGGGCGGGCTCGGCAGTGGTCTCGGGCCTGGCCCCCCTTCCGGCTTCGGGCTCGGCTTCGCCGTTGGTGCCGGGGGCGGGAGTCGCGTGGTCCGTGGGCGCGTCCTCGCCCACGGACTCGAGCTCGCCCGTGGTCGCCGCTTCGTGCGCGGCCTCCGTGTCCCCGGTGCTCGTGGTGCGCCCGGAGGCGGTGGTGCCGGTGGCCTTCGGGGTCTCCTCGGCCTGCTCGGCCTGCTCGGCCTCGACCTCAGCCCCGGGCTCCCCGGCCGTACTTGATGACTGGCGTGTGCTCGTGTGCTGAGGCAACCCGGAGGTCCTTCCGTGTGCGACCCGTGAGACGGAGAGGGCGGGTCGACGCCGGGGAGGCCTGGACCCGCCGACTTTCCGTACGGCTCGCGGAAGACCCCGGTTCAGGACCTTCGGCAAACACCGGGCAAACGCATACCGACCAACGCCCGCACGGGGCGTCCTACGCACCCCCCACCGCGGTCAACAGCGCCAGCGGAGCCGCCGCCGACCGCGACTCCCGCGCGCACGCGTGCGGATAGGGCACCGGCTCCGGATGCGTCTGACGCCCGTACCCGGCCAGCACCTCCGGCAGCCGGTGCCCGCCCGCGGTCGCCGCGTCCACCAGCCCGTGCGCCACGGTACGGGCCTCGTCGTGCAGCCCGTACCGCGCCAGCCCCAGCGCGATCAGGGCGTTGTCGTGCGGCCACACCGACCCCCGGTGGTACGACAACGGGTGGTAGGCCGGCTGCCCCGCGGCCAGCGTCCGCACCCCCCACCCGGAGAAGAAGTCCGGCTCCAGCAACCGCCGCCCGACCTGCTCCCCGTACTCCTTGTCGAGCAGCCCCGACCACAGCAGATGCCCCGCGTCCGAGGCGAGCGCGTCGACCTGCCGCCCCTCCCCGTCCAGCGCGAGCGCGGGAAACCCGGCCTCCCGCATCCAGAAGTCCCGCTGGAACCGGTCCCGCAGGTCACCGGCCGCCTGTTCGAGGAGCGCCGCGTACGTCTCGTCGGCCCACACGGTCCGCGCCACCCACGCCGTCCGCCGCAACGCGTCGTACGCGTACCCCTGCGCGCCCGCCGCCATCACGGTCCCCACCGGCCGGCTGCCGTCGGCGGAGCAGATCGCGCCGGGGGAGTCCTTCCAGTTCTGGTTGGCGAGCCCGCCCTTGTCCGCGCGGTAGACGAGGTAGCCGCGCGAGGTCAGCCCGCCGTGGTCGAGCATCCAGCCGACGGCCGCGCGCGCGTGGCGCTCCAGCCGCCGGGCGGTCGCGAGGTCCCCGGTGCGCTCCACGTACGCGCCGAGCAGGATCAGGAAGAGCGGGGTCGCGTCGACGGACCCGTAGTACCGCCCGTACGGCACCTGCCCGAAGTGGGCCAGCTCCCCGTGCCGTACCTCGTGGACGATCTTCCCGGGCTGGGCCACGGAGTGCGCGCCGGTCTCGGTCGCCTGGGTGGCGGCGAGCGCCGGGAGGGTGGCGGCGGCCAGCTGCGGGCGGTAGGGGAGGGCGAAGAGGGAGGTGAGCAGGGCGTCGCGGCCGAGCAGGGTGAGGAACCAGGGGGCGCCCGCGGCGGGGACCCGGAGCTGCTCCCCGTCCGGCCCGGTGGCCGGCACCTGGAGCGTGGCGAGGTCGGCGAGGCCGCGGGCACAGGCCGCCGCCAACTCCGGCCAGCCGGTCGGGAAGGCCACGCCCTCCACGAACTCACCCTCTTCGGCGAGGAGTTGCTCGTTGAGCGCGGCCGGGTCACGCGGTACGCGCAGCGCCCGCCGGTCGCCGTGCGGGCGCCCGATCACCCGGACGACCAGCTCGGTCGTGCCGTACGGCGCCAGCTCCAGCGTCCACACCATCCGCCGGGCTCCGGTGCCGGTCTCCTCCACGGCGTCCGGCGCCGGGTCGGCCGTGATCGTCGTACAGGACCGCCATTCGCCCCGCCGGTAGCCGAACTCCAGTCCGTCCTCGAGGATCTGACGGGAGCGCACCGCACCGGACTTGGTGTAGGTGCGGTGGTCGGCGCGGAGTTCGAACTGGTCGGTGAAGTCGGCGTCGGCGGTGATCGCGAGCCGGATCGTGGTGGGCACGGCGCGGTTGCTGGTGACCCGCAGCGACTCGACGAACGCGCCGTCCCCGACCGCCTGTTCCCGGAACAGCGTGTGCGCGGGCGGTTCCTGGCGGCCGCCGCGCGGCACCAGCACACAGTGCGCGCCGTCCCCGTCGGCGACCGGGGTGAGCACCTCGGGCAGCGCCCCGTCGGCCGTCAGCTGCCAGCGGCTGAGGTGCCGGGCGTCCCGTACGAACAACCCGTCCGGGGAGCCGCCGCCCCGGACGCCGCTGATGTCGCCGTGGTCGTCCACGGCGGCGAAGGTCTCGCCGTGCACGAGCAGGTGATGCCGGTCCGTCATCCCCGGTCCCCTCCTTTGTCACCCAGGTCGAACGTGCCACCCACGACGAAGACACGTCGTTTTGTCAGGTCTTGTCAATTTTTAGAAGGTGTTGACTGTTTCAGGTGTTTCGAGTGTTTCGTGCTGTGGTGCAGGTCGAGGGCGAGCGCCGCCGTCCAGCTGAAGCCGGTCGCGCCGCACGCCTCGCCGGTGCCCGGGTCGACGTACTCGGCGAACCCGCTCGCGCCGGCGGTCCCCACGAGTGCCTCGGCGAGCGCGTCCGCCCGCTCCCGCTCGCCGTGTTCGCGCAGCCCCCGCTCCAGTAGCCAGCCGGTGTTGAACCAGGCGGGCCCGCGCCAGTAGCGGTGCGGGTCGAAGGCCTCGCCGAGCAGGTCGTAACTGGGCACCAGGTGGGTGGCGGTGCCGAAGTGCGGGCCGGTCAGGGTCCGCACCAGCGCGGCGGCGATCTCGGCCGGCAGTTCGGGCAGGAGCAGCGGGACCAGCCCGGAGACCGAGCGCTCGGGGATCAGGCCGCCGTCGCCCCGCAGGTCCCGGCAGAGGAAGATCTCCCGCTCCGGGTCCCACAGCCGGTCCACCAGGGCCGCCGTCAGCCGCTCCGCCCGCGCGTGCCGTGCCGTGCCGGTCGCCCCCAGCTCCCGCGCGATCCGGGCGAGGGCGTGCTCGGAGGCGACGAGCAGCGCGTTGAACGCGGGGTCCTCGACGGCGAACTCCCGCCCGTGGTCCGCGTACCCGGCGTCCCGGTAGTCGGCCGCGAGCCGCACGTACCGCCCGTAGTCCAGGTCCGTCGGCCGGTCCTCGGGGGCGCCGTGGTCCAGGTCGGCCCGGCGGAAGGAGCGCGCCGGGGCCGGGGCGACGCGGGCGAGGGGGGCGTCCCAGCAGGGGCTGTTGTCCATCCCCTGCTCCCAGGGGTGGACGACCGAGGCCAGCCCGCCGCCGCCCAGGTCCCGCCGGTGCAGCAGATAGCGGTGCCAGGCGGCGAGCCGCGGGTAGACGCCGGCCAGGAAGCCGCGCGCCCGGGACAGGCCCGGGTCGGCCAGGTGCACCAGCCAGGCGGCCAGCGCGTGCACCGGTGGCTGCACGATCCCGGAGGTCTGTACGGTGCGCGGGGCGCCCGCGGCGCGGCCCGCGGACGAGGAGCGCCAGAAGTCGGGGCTCGGGAAGTACGCGTCGAGGGGTACGGAGGGGTTGAACACGATGTGTGGGATCCGCCCGTCGGCCCACTGGGCGGCCAGCAGCGTCTCCAGCTCGGTCTGCGCGCGCAGCGGCGACAGGTGCCGCAGCCCGATCGCGACGAACGCCGAGTCCCATGACCACTGGTGCGGATACAGCCGCCGGGAGGGCACGGTCGAGGTGCCGGTCCAGTTCGCGTCGAGCACGCGCGCGGCCGTGACGTGCAGGGACGTCGGGCCGTTCGGCAGCGTGGACGGTGGATCGTATGCGATCTCGTGATCAGGCGCATGGGCGGTGAGCTGGGCAGTGCGATCCACTCGGGACTCCCCGAAGACGTCCGGCCGACCGGGTTTGGCTGTGGCTACCGTAGGGTTACGTCTATTTAACACGCAAAACTCAATATGTAATGCAAGCTTGAGAAACACAAGGGGGTGCGCATGACCGGACGTCCGGGGAGAACCGGCAGGGGCGGCGGGCAGGCGAACGCGGGCGAACTGCTCGAACTGGTGCGCAGTGGACGGGCCGTGACGCGCGGTGCGCTCCAGCAGGCGACCGGACTCTCCCGTGCGACCGTCGGCCAGCGCCTGGACCGGCTGTTCCGCGCGGGCTGGCTGCGCGAGGGCGCCGGCGGCCCGGTGGACTCGCCGCTCGGCGGACGCCCCTCCATCACCCTCGAGTTCGACGACTCCCACGCGGTGGTGCTCGCCGCCGACCTGGAGACCCGCCACGCCCGGGCCGCCGTGCTGTCGCTGAGCGGCGAGCTCCTCGCGGAGCACTCCGGCACCCTGGTCATCCAGGAGGGGCCGGAGGCGGTGCTGCCCGAACTCGGCCGCTGGTTCGCCGAGTTGCTGACGAAGACCGGCCACCGCGCCGAGGAGGTCTGCGGGATCGGCCTCGCGGTACCGGGCCCCGTCGACATGGACACCGGCCGGGTCGTGCAGCCCCCGATCATGCCGGGCTGGGACGGCTACGACATACGGGGACGGCTGGCCAGGGCGTTCACGGAGCACACCGGGGCGCCCGCGGTCCCGGTCGTGGTGGACAACGACGCGAACCTGATGGCCTACGGCGAGCAGCGCACCGGACACCCCGACTGCTCGGCGTTCGTCCTGGTGAAGGTCTCGACCGGCATCGGCGCCGGGGTCGTGGTCGACGGCGCCGTCTTCCGGGGCGTCGACGGCGGCGCCGGGGACATCGGCCACATCCGGGTGGGCACCGAGGCGCAGTGCCGCTGCGGTTCGTACGGCTGCCTCGCCGCCGTCGCCAGTGGCGGCGCGGTGGCCCGGCGGCTGGCGGAGGCGGGGGTGCCGGCGGCCTCGGGCTCGGACGTGCGCGATCTGCTCGCGGCGGGCCATCCGCAGGCGGCGGCGCTGGCGCGGGAGGCCGGCCGCCAGGTCGGGGACGTGCTGGCGACGGTCGTCACCCTGCTCAACCCCGGGGTGCTGATGATCGCCGGGGACCTGGCGGGCACCCCCTTCCTCACCGGTGTGCGAGAGCTGCTGTACCAGCGGGCGCTGCCCCGCTCCACCGCCCACCTGGACGTCGTCACCTCGCGACTGGAGGAGCGGGCGGCGCTGGTCGGCGCCGGGCTGATGGTCGTGGCACAGCTGTACGCGCCGGAACGGGTGGAGGAACGGCTGCTGGCGCTGGGCGTGTGACCGGTGCGTGTGACCGGTGCGTTTCCGTCCCGTGCCGATGTCCGCATGGTGAACCCGGGCGGCTTGTGGCAGCGTGATTCTCGCCACCCTTGATAAGGGCTGCGCTCAGATGAGCGGATCATGGGCGACTGCACTTCTCCAAAGGGTGGCACTGGGTGCCACCCTTTGATCGTTCATCGATCGAAATCAGACGTGCGGGATGGCCGCTCAGATGAGCGAAATAGTGCGGCGATGAGGGATGATGTGTTCAAGAAGTGAAAACACGATCGGACTACGGCTTGCCAAGCTTTGACTTTCAATCCACTGGCGGACGACCGGTTACGGGCGCATGACACGCAAGTAGACGTACCCAGACGCCTTCGATCTGGGTATGTTCCTCGCCGTCAGGGCAGCCACCGCGTCCTCGAGGGAGTCGAGACCCGTGTCGGAAAACAAAGAACCCCACGTAGCGAAGTTCGTCTACGACTTCACCGAGGGAAACAAGGACCTCAAGGACCTCCTCGGTGGCAAGGGCGCGAACCTCGCCGAGATGACGAATCTGGGACTCCCCGTTCCCCCCGGCTTCACCATCACGACGGAGGCCTGCAAGGTCTACCTCGAGAGCGGCGCGGAGCCCGCGGCACTGCGTGACGAGGTGAGTGCGCACCTCGATGCCCTCGAAGGCCGGATGGGCAAGAAGCTCGGCCAGGCCGACAACCCCCTGCTGGTCTCGGTCCGCTCCGGCGCCAAGTTCTCCATGCCCGGCATGATGGACACGGTCCTGAACATCGGCCTCTCCGACAAGTCGGTCCAGGGTCTGGCCAAGCAGGCCGGCGACGACCGCTTCGCCTGGGACTCCTACCGCCGCCTCATCCAGATGTTCGGCAAGACGGTCCTCGGCGTCGACGGCGAGCTGTTCGAGGAAGCCCTCGACGAGGCCAAGGACGCCAAGAAGGTCACCGTCGACACGGACCTGGAGGCGGCCGACCTCAAGAAGCTGGTCACCCGGTTCAAGAAGATCGTCAAGGCCGAGGCCGGCCGGGACTTCCCGCAGGACCCGCGCGAGCAGATGGACCTCGCCATCAAGGCGGTCTTCGAGTCCTGGAACACCGACCGTGCCAAGCTCTACCGCCGCCAGGAACGCATCCCCGGCGACCTCGGCACCGCCGTCAACGTCTGCTCGATGGTCTTCGGCAACCTGGGCCCCGACTCCGGCACCGGCGTCGCCTTCACCCGCGACCCCGCCTCGGGGCACCAGGGCGTCTACGGCGACTACCTCCAGAACGCCCAGGGTGAGGACGTCGTCGCGGGCATCCGCAACACGGTCCCGCTCGCGGAGCTGGAGCAGATCGACAAGAAGTCGTACGACCAGCTGATGCAGATCATGGAGACGCTGGAGAACCACTACAAGGACCTCTGCGACATCGAGTTCACCATCGAGCGCGGTCAGCTGTGGATGCTCCAGACCCGGGTCGGCAAGCGCACCGCGGGCGCGGCCTTCCGGATCGCCACCCAGTTGGTCGACCAGGGCCTGATCGACGAGACCGAGGCCCTCCAGCGCGTCACCGGCGCCCAGCTCGCCCAGCTGATGTTCCCGCGCTTCGACGAGCAGGCGAAGGCCCAGCAGGTCGGCCGGGGCATCGCCGCCTCGCCGGGCGCGGCGGTCGGCAAGGCGGTCTTCGACTCGTACACCGCGGTGAAGTGGTCCCGCTCGGGCGAGAAGGTCATCCTGGTCCGCCGCGAGACCAACCCCGACGACCTCGACGGCATGATCGCGGCGGAGGGCATCCTCACCTCCCGGGGCGGCAAGACCTCCCACGCGGCCGTGGTCGCCCGCGGCATGGGCAAGACCTGTGTGTGCGGCGCGGAGGACCTCGAGGTCGACACCAAGCGCCGCCGGATGACGGTCCCGGGCGGCCAGGTGGTCGAGGAGGGCGACGTCATCTCCATCGACGGCTCCTCCGGCAAGGTCTACCTGGGCGAGGTGCCCGTCGTGCCCTCCCCGGTCGTCGAGTACTTCGAGGGCCGGATGCACGCGGGCGCCCAGGACGCCGACGAACTCGTCGAGGCCGTCCACCGCATCATGGCCTTCGCCGACCGCAAGCGCCGGCTGCGGGTGCGTGCCAACGCCGACAACGCCGAGGACGCGCTGCGCGCCCGCCGCTTCGGCGCCCAGGGCATCGGCCTGTGCCGCACCGAGCACATGTTCCTCGGCGACCGCCGTGAGCTCGTGGAACGCCTGATCCTGGCGGACACCCAGGAGGACCGCGAGGAGGCGTTGAACGCCCTCCTGCCGCTCCAGAAGAAGGACTTCGTCGAACTCTTCTCGGCGATGGACGGCCTCCCGGTGACGGTCCGCCTTCTCGACCCGCCGCTGCACGAGTTCCTCCCCGACATCACGGAACTCTCGGTCCGCGTGGCCCTCGCGGAGTCCCGCCAGGAACCCCACGAGAACGAACTGCGCCTCCTCCAGGCCGTCCACCGCCTGCACGAGCAGAACCCGATGCTGGGCCTGCGCGGCGTCCGCCTCGGCCTGGTCATCCCCGGCCTGTTCACCATGCAGGTCCGCGCCATCGCCGAGGCCGCCGCCGAACGCAAGAACGCCAAGGGCGACCCCCGTGCGGAGATCATGATCCCGCTGGTCGGCACGGTCCAGGAACTGGAGATCGTCCGCGAGGAGGCCGACCAGGTCATCGCGGAGGTCGAGGCGGCGACCGGCACCAGCCTGAAGCTGTCCATCGGCACGATGATCGAGCTGCCGCGGGCGGCCCTGACGGCCGGTCAGATCGCCGAGGCGGCGCAGTTCTTCTCCTTCGGCACCAACGACCTGACGCAGACGGTCTGGGGCTTCAGCCGCGACGACGTGGAGGCCTCCTTCTTCACCGCGTACCTGGAGAAGGGCATCTTCGGGGTGTCCCCCTTCGAGACGATCGACCGGGACGGCGTGGGCTCCCTGGTCGCGGCGGCGGCCAAGGCCGGCCGCGCCACCCGCCCCGACCTCAAGCTGGGCGTCTGCGGCGAGCACGGCGGCGACCCGGAGTCCGTCCACTTCTTCCACGAGGTGGGCCTCGACTACGTCTCCTGCTCCCCGTTCCGCATCCCGGTGGCCCGCCTGGAGGCGGGCCGGGCGGCGACCCAGTCGGAGGGCAGCGACCACCGCTGAGGCCGCCCGGCCTCCCAGGACCCCGGGTCCGCCGTCCGTCCCCGACCCTCAAGACCGATGGACGGCGGCCCCGGCACACAAAAGAGGGGCGGCACCCTGTGCGGGGGTGCCGCCCCTCGGTGCATCATCTGCTCTGGGCGGGGGCGGCTTGGAGGCCAGGACAACGGGCGGGTGGCCTGGCCCGGATCCTTGGGTCGGGTAACTGATCTTCCGTTCGTTGCGTGGCAGGCTGCTTCCACGTTGTGATGGTGGGGGTGGTCGTGGGACGTCGTCCGGGGGTGTTCGTCCGGCCGGTATGCATGCAAGATGTACTACCGCATCCGGCCCCGCAGACGTGGTGCGCGTTCCTGTCCCTGCTCAAGTCCCTGCGCATCCGCCGGCCCGGCGAGAAGCTCCACGTCGTCCTGGACGACTTCTCCGCTCACAAGCACCCGAACGTCCGCGCGTGGGCCGCGGCGAACGACAGCGAGCCGGTCTTCCTGCCGACCTACGGATCGTGGCTGAACTGGATCGAGTCCGAGTTCGCCGCCTTGTGCTACTTCGCCCTCAACGGCACCGACCACCGCAGACCAGCTTCGCCCCCGACTCACGGTCCGCACCTGGACCGAGTACCCGGCCAAGGTTGCCTGCCGGTCCGCTACCCTTCCGTCGGCTGTCGCCGGGGCGGTCCGGCGGGTAACCCGGGCGCTGCGGCCCGTCGGGCGCCGGCGCGGTCTCCGGCTCGCCCATCCCGTCCGGGCTGACCCCGCCCCGTCCCTCGGTTCCCTGACAGGCAGCTCACCAGGGGACCGGGCCGTGCTCGTCGAAGAAGCCGCCGGTCGGCCCGTCATCGGGCAGCGTGGCGAGCCGGACGATCACGGCCGCGCCGTCGGCCGCGGTGCGGGTGAGGCCGGGGAATGCGGTGGTGAGGTCGGTCGCACACGGCCCCGGATCGGCGGCGTTGACCAGGATGTTGCGGCTGCGCAGTTCCTTGGCGTACTGCACGGTCAGCGAGTTGAGTGCGGTCTTGGACGGGACGTACGCGGCCAACGGGGGCCGGGTTGTGAAGTAGTCCTCGGGATCGGTCATCCGGGCGATGGAGCCCAGTCCACTGCTGACATTGACGATCCGGGCGGCGGGGGAGCGCGCGAGCAGCGGCAGCATCGTGGTGGTCACGGTGATCACGCCGAACACGTTGGTCTCGAACACCTCGCGTACAACGGGCAGTTCGACACTGCCAGGGCTCTGGGCGGCGAGGTCGCCGGCGATGCCGGCGTTGTTGACCAGGATGTCCAGCCGGCCGAAGCGCTCCTCGATCCAGCGGGCGGCGGACAGGACGCCGGCGCGGTCCGTGACGTCCAGGGTGACCGGGTACACCCGCGGACCCAGGGCGGCTGCGGCTGCCGCACCGCGGCGCGGGTCGCGCGAGGCCAGCAGGACGTTCGCGCCGAGCGAGGCGAGCCGGGCTGCGACCTCGCGCCCGATGCCCTTGTTGGCACCGGTGACCAGGGCAGTCGTGGTTTCTGTCATGCGTTCAGCCCACCACGGGGGCGGCCGGGAGTTCCAACACCGATCAGGTGCGCAGCGATACCGTGCGGGTATGGAAAGACTGGAGGTCCGCGAGCTCGTCTACTTCACCGCTGTCGCCGAGGAACTGCACTTCGGCCGGGCGGCCGCCCGGCTGGGGATGACCCAACCGCCGCTCTCCCGCGCCATTCAGCAGCTCGAACGACGGCTGGGCGTGGCCCTGTTGGAACGTGGCAGTCGCCGGGTCGCACTGACCGAGGCGGGGGCCGTCCTGCTCCGCGAGAGCCGTACGGTGCTCGACGCCGCGTCGGCCGCGGCGTGCCGTACCCGGCGGGCCGGCCGAGCGGAACCGCGTCTGGTCCTGGTCATCAAGCCGGGCGGCGACGGTGGCCTGCTGCCCGCGATCCTCGACGCCTATCAGACTGAGCCGGGTGCGCTGCCGGTCGAGCTGGTGTGCAGCTTCGGCGAGCGTGAGATCCTCCTGCGGGAGGGCCGTGCCGACGCCGCCCTGCTTCACCGCCCCCACCACGACCTCACCGGCCTGGACACCCAGGACCTCCTGACCGAGACTCAACTTCTCGTGATGCCGAGTTCGCATCGCCTCGCGGGCCGTACCCGGGTCTGCCTGAACGACCTCGCCGGGGAGCCCCTGCCGCGCTGGCCGGGCGCATCTGAGGGTGACTCACCCGGACCCGAGATCCACGACCTTGCGCAGCTTCTCCACCTCATCGCCTTGCGCCGCATGGTCGCCGTCCTCCCCTCCTCCATCCGCGACCAGCTCCGCGACGACCTGGTCGCTGTCCCAGTCGACGATGCCGAGCCCACCACGCTCGCCCTCGCCTGGCCCGAGCACGCCACCTCCCCAGCCCTGGCCGCCTTCGTCCGCACGGCCGCCGCAGTGGCGGGCAAGGCGACGGGCCACGGCGGGTAGAGCGGAGAGACACGGGGGTGGGAGGTGCCCCGCCCATGCTCGCAGGCCTGCGAACACTCCAGGACGCCCTCACGGCCACCGTCGGGATCACACCTGGAGGCAGAATGACGGGTACCGGACGGCGAACCCATTACTCGGTCGACAATCCGAGCCAAGCCACTGGACCGTGTGATGGGCCGGACATGCGGAAAGGCCATTGGCATCCAGGCCAGCAGGTCGAGGGTGATCGGCATTGCCCGGGGGGCCACCCGAAGTCCTTCCTCAGACGTGCACTGTCCCCAGTAGTGCACGGGTCTCGGCGACCACCCGCGCGTTGAACGCCGGGTCGTGCACCTGTGCGGAACCCCGCGTGTCGATGAGGTGCCGGTCGAAGAGTCCGCGGACGACGACGTAGCCGAAGTACCCGAAGATCAGACCGCTGGCACCGACCGTCGCCACGTCGCCCCGCTCGAAGAACCACACCACGGCGCCGCTGCTGACGGCGATCAGCAGGGTCAGCCCGAGGAACCGCAGCACGCCCCGGTAGGCGGCGAGGAAGCCGAAGACGAACAACGGGCCGGAGTTGCTCTCGATGTGCGCCCAGCTCCAGTGCAGCAGTGGCGCGACCAGGATGTCGGGCAGCGTGCCGAGGTCGCCGGAGACCACCGCGTAGTCCCTGGAGAGGGCGTAGTGGTCGGCGAAGTTGGCCAGTTGCACCAGCCAGACGACCACGAGCAGCCCGAACATCACGAAGAACGCCTTCCGCGCCTCCGCGACCATCTGCTCGGGACTGTCCGACGCCCCCACGGCATCCACCGCACTCACGGCAGGCCCCCCTCCGACGGATTCCACGTCCCCACCACGGCGCACTCTACGACAGGCCGCCACACCGTCACCCCGGCCCGCGCTCCTCCGCCCACGGCTCCGCGGGCACCACCGGGCGGGCGGGGGCTCAGTCGGTCAGGGACGTGGCCAGTTCGTCGGTGAAGCGGGTGATGTGGGTCAGGTGTGGGCCGTCGCGGGCGATGCGGAAGCCGTGGCGGCGGGCCCAGAAGGCGGCCTGTACGGCGTGCACCTGGGCCCAGCGGCGGACCCGTTCGCGGTCGAGTTCGGCTGCTTCGGCGAAGACGTCGAGCAGGCGGTGGGCGGCCTTGCGCAGGTCGTCGGTCCGCATGAGGTTCAGGGCGCGGGACTTCAGGAGTGTGCCGGCGTCGTACGCGGGGTCTCCGGCCCAGCCCTTCGGGTCGACCGCCAGCCAGGGTTCGCGGTCCCCCCGCAGGATGTTGCGTGCGTGCAGGTCGCCGTGGACGAGGGTGTCCGGCTGGGCGCGGCCCAGTTCGCGGGTCGTGGCGACGGCCGCGTCCAGCACCCGCGGCGGCAGCGCGTGCGCCAGCTCGGCGGCGTCCCGCCGCAACTCCGTCTCCCAGTCCCCGGCCCGGTCCCGCAGACGGGGCAGCCCCGCCGGTGCCGGGACGGCCAGGCGGTGGTTGAGACGGCCCGCGATCGCCACCACCGTCTCGTCGTCGGACTCCAGCGCCGCCAGCGTCGTCATGTGGGCCCGCTCCAGCAGGAGGGCGAAGCGGGCGTCGTCCCGTCCGTGCAGGAGGACCGCTCCCCGCCCCCGCCAGGCCTCGAAGGCGTCCGGTTCGTGGACGTTGCCGGGATGCGGGAACGACACCTTCAGGACGCACGGCCTGCCGGCCGTCCGCTGCCGGACCGGGACGACCACCCCGACGCCCCCGTGCGTCACCTCGCCGTCCGGCGCGCAGTCCCAGCGCTCCAGCAGGTCGGCGACGATCGAGGGGAGCTCCGCGATCCACGCCGCCCCGCGATCGCCCTCGCGGCCGACCGTGTCACGTACCAGCCCCTCCGGAACACCGATCATCCCCGCACCCTACGCGCCGCCCGCCCGGCCCGTACGGCCCTACAGCGAGGCGCCGCTGTCCACCACCAGGTCCGTCCCCACCATGGACGCGGCGTCGTCCGAGGCCAGGTACAGCACGGCCGCCGCGATCTCCGCCGTCGCCGAGACCCGGCCCGGCGGGAGGGTCGCCCCTGCCCGCTCGGCGCGGTCCGCGTCCGTCTCGCCCGCACGCAGCGACATGGAGGTGGCCGTCGCCCCGGGGCTGACGACGTTGACACGGACCCCGTCCTTGATGTGGTCCAGCGCCGCACCCCGGCTCAGTGCCGTCACCGCCGCCTTCGTCGCCGCGTACGCGGCGGCCCCGGCGGACGTGGTGTGGACGCCGAAGTTGGAGGAGACGGTGACGATCGCACCGCCCGTCGGCTGGGTCCGCATCCGGCGGATCTCCGCCTGCAACGCCAGGTGCACCCCTGTCACGTGGGTCCTGGCGCCAGAGCCCAGGTTCATCGAGAACGATCGGTCAACAAAGCGATCGCTGAGGTCGGGTCGCTCAGGGCCTGGCCCCACCGGCTGTGGTGGCACCCGGCCGTGCCCGCACCGGCTCCTACCCGGCGGCCCGCACCTCGTACGCCGTCACCCGGACCGCCTCGTCGTCCAGGCACTCGCCGGTCGCCAGGTCGAAGCGCTGCTTCAGCAGCGGTGAGGCGACGAACGGGCGGCCCTGGTGGGTGCCGGTCAGGCCGCGGGAGAGGACCGCCGCGCCACCGAAGGGGTCGCGGTTGTCGATGGCGTACAGGCGGTCCGTGCGGTCGCGGAAGACGGCGACCTGGCGGCCGTCCGGCAGCAGCGCGGCCACCCCCCGGCCGGGGGTCAGCAGGCTCAGGTCGCAGACCGTGAACCAGCTGTCGGCCAGCTGGAGCTGCACCTTCAGATCGGTGGTCTCGGGGGCCAGGGTCATCGCTGGGCGCTTCCTTCCAGTACGTCTGCGGCGGGGCGCATGCCGATGGACAGCAGCGGCAGGTCGGGCTTGATCTGGTCGCGCTCGGGCACGAAGCCCACGACCGGGTCGGGGGTGTCGGGGGCGTTGACGAAGGACACGAAACGGGCGAGCTTCTCGGGGTCGTCGATGGTCGCCGCCCACTCGTCGGCGTAGTGGGCGACATGTGCCGCCATCAGGGACTCCAGCTCCGCGCAGATGCCGAGGGAGTCCTCGACGACGACGTCACGGACGTGGTCCAGGCCGCCCGGGATCCGCTCCAGCCAGGTCGACGTGCGCTCCAGCCGGTCCGCCGTGCGGATGTAGAACATCAGGAACCGGTCGATCAGGCGGACCAGTTCGGCGTCGGACAGGTCCTGTGCGAGCAGGTCCGCGTGGCGCGGCGTGGCACCGCCGTTGCCGCCGACGTAGAGGTTCCAGCCGCTCGCGGTGGCGATGACGCCGAAGTCCTTCGACTGGGCCTCCGCGCACTCCCGGGCGCAGCCGGACACCGCCGACTTGAGCTTGTGCGGGGACCGGAGCCCGCGGTAGCGCAGCTCCAGGTCGATCGCCATCCGGACCGAGTCCTGGACGCCGTACCGGCACCAGGTCGAGCCCACGCAGGACTTCACCGTGCGCAGCGCCTTGCCGTAGGCGTGGCCGGACTCGAAACCGGCGTCCACCAGCCGCATCCAGATCAGCGGGAGCTGCTCGACGCGCGCCCCGAACATGTCGATGCGCTGACCACCGGTGATCTTCGTGTACAGGCCGAAGTCGCGGGCGATCTCACCGATCGTGATCAGGCCCTCGGG
The DNA here is from genome assembly GCF_055562175.1 of Streptomyces sp. NPDC020958. NCBI lineage: Bacteria > Bacillati > Actinomycetota > Actinomycetes > Kitasatosporales > Streptomycetaceae > Streptomyces > Streptomyces sp. NPDC020958. The sequence continues at coordinate 244,732 of NZ_JBVHFU010000009.1, forward strand.
AGTGATCTCACCGCCGGGGATGCGCGGTACGACCGAGTACGAGCCGTTCTTCTGGAGGTTGGCGAGGAAGTGGTCGTTGCTGTCCTGGAGGGCCGCCTGTTCGCCGTCCAGGACGTACCCGCTCGCGCCGATCGTCGGGGCGAGGGACGCGATGATCGAGCCGACGGCGGGCTTGCAGGTCTCGCAGCCGTCGCCGCCCCGGGCCGCCTCGCGGCCGTAGCGGTCGAGCAGGTCCTGGTAGCTGGTGACGCGCAACGCGAGGACGATCTCGTACAGCTCCTCGCGGGTCTGCGCGAAGCAGCCGCACAGGCCCTTGTCGACCTCGACGCCGGACGCCTCCAGCTCCGCGGTCACCAGCTGTCCGAGGACCTTGACGCAACTGCCGCACGTCGTACCGGCCTTGGTGCACTTCTTCACCTCGGGCACGGTGGTGCAGCTGTGCTCGGTGACGGCCTCGCGGACGGTGCCCTTGCGGACGTTGTTGCAGGAGCAGATGATCGCCTCGTCCGGCAGCGCGGCCGGGCCGAGCGGGACGGCCTCCCCGGCACCGGCCGGCAGCACCAGCGACTCGGGCGCGACCGGCGGCACCGAACCGGTGAACGCCTTCAGCGTCCCGTACGCCTCCGCGTCGCCGACCAGGATGCCGCCGAGGAGGGTGCCGTCCCGGCCGATGACCAGCTTCTTGTACAGGCCCGCACGGGCGTCGGAGTAGACGACGTCGAGGCAGTCGTCGCCGGTGCCGTGCGCGTCGCCGAAGGAGGCCACGTCCACGCCGAGCAGCTTCAGCTTGGTCGACAGGTCGGCGCCGGTGAAGGCGGCCTCGTCGGAGGCGATGGTCGCCGCGGCCGTCTCGGCCTGCTCGTACCCCGGCGCCACCAGGCCGTACACCCGGCCGTCCGCCGCCAGGGCGCACTCGCCGATCGCGAACACGTGCGGGTCCGTGACCGTACGGCACTGCTCGTCGACCGTGATGCCGCCGCGCTCGCCGACCGACAGGCCGCAGTCCCGGGCGAGTTGGTCGCGGGGGCGGACGCCGGCGCTGAACACCACGAGGTCGGTGGCGAGTTCGGAGCCGTCGGACAGCTTCATGCCGGTCACGGCGCCCGCGTCGTCGACGACGATCTCCTGCGTGCCCACGCCGGTGTGGACGGTCAGGCCCATCTCCTCGATGGTGCGCAGCAGCGCCGCACCACCGCCCTCGTCCACCTGCACGGGCATCAGCCGCGGTGCGAACTCCACGATGTGGGAGGTGAGTCCGAGCCCCTTGAGCGCGCCCGCGGCCTCCAGCCCGAGCAGACCGCCGCCGACCACGGCGCCCGTCGAGGCGTTCTTCGCGTACTCCTCGATCGCGAGCAGGTCCTCGATCGTGCGGTACACGAAGCAGCCGGTCGCCTCCTGGTGCGGGACCGGCGGCACGAACGGGTACGAGCCGGTGGCCAGGACGAGCGTGTCGTACCCGAACACCGCGCCGGACCTGGCCGTCACCGTCCGCGCCGCGCGGTCGACGTGCTGCGCCGGGTCGCCGACGTACAGCTCGATGCCGTGGTCGGCGATGAACCCCATGTCCGTCAGGGAGAGGTCGTCGGGGCTCCGGCCCGAGAAGTACGAGGTGAGGGCGACGCGGTCGTAGGCGGGACGCGGCTCCTCGCAGAGCACGACCACGCGGTGCGTGGCGGTCAGACCGCGCGCCGCCAGCGCTTCGAGGAAGCGCTGGCCGACCATGCCGTGGCCGACGAGCACGATCGTGGGGGTGGCCCCGGGGGCGGTGGTCATCAGGAGCCTCCATCGTGGGTGAGCAGGTGGAGCGGGGGGACGCCACCGGCGAAGGGCGCGGCGGACGTCACGGACCTGGCGAACGTCACGGGGCCGGTGGATGTCATGGGTCCGGTGGACGTCCCGGGCGCCGTGGGTGTCTCCGGTGGCGCCGGCATCGGCGGCACGGGCCTCGCCGGTCGCACCGGTGGCACCGATGTCACCGGTGGCACCGGCGTGCCGGACTCCCCGAGTCGCCGGACGGGGCGGACGCCCGCGAGGCCGACGCCGGTCACCACCACACGCGTATTCGGGGTCATGTCCAGGAGCGTGCGCGGCGGACGTTACCCGGCCGCATCACCCCTGTTTCCCGCGCGGAACGCTGCCCTCTTCCCGGCCGGGGGAGGGGTGTGAGGGGTCCGGGGAGCGGGCGCGGCGGGCGGCCCGGTGGTCAGCGGGTTGCGGTGAGGTGGGCGAAGACGACGACGTTGCCCTGGTAGCCGGTCGTGCGCGAGTAACCGCCGCCGCAGGTGATCACCCGCAGCTCGGGGCGTTTCGCGGCTCCGTACACCTTCTCGTCGGGGAAGTCCCGGGCCTGGTAGACCTCGACCGCGTCCACCGTGAAGACGGCGACCGACCTGTCCCGCCGGTCCACCTCGATGACCGCGCCGCGCTTGAGGGCGCCGAGGTCGTAGAAGACGGCGGGCCCCTCGGTGTTGTCCACGTGCCCGGCGACGATCGCGGTGCCGGTCTCGCCGGGCGTGGTGCCCGCCTCGTACCAGCCGGCGAGGTTCTTGTCGGCGGCGGGCGGCACGTCGAGGCTGCCCGCGGAGGTGAGGGCGAGGCCCATGAGCGGGGCGTTCACGCCGATGGCGGGGATGCGGATCCGGGTGGGCGGCGAGGGCGGCAGCGCGGGGGACGTGAGGCGCTCCTCCCCGGGGTCGGGGCGGCCCTCCGCGGCGGACGGCTGGGGCGGGGCGTCACGCGGGCCCGATCCGGGGCCGAGCAGCCAGGCGCCCGAGCCGAGGGCCACCAGGGTCACGGCGGCTATCGCGGTGTCCCCGATCCTGCGCATGAGCACCCCTCTTTCGAAGGCGGCCGAACGTGTGACCCCCTACCCCCTCCGGGCCGCGAGGGGCGTCGGACCCGGAGGGGGTGGGATGGCGGTACCGGCGGACGGACAGCGGAGGGTGTCCGTCAGAACGCATCGCCTCTCGCCCGGCGATGCAGGAGCCAGGTACCGCCCGCGGCGGCGACGGCCAGAGCCGCCACGCCCGCCGCGGTCCCTACGGGGTCGGTGCCAAGGGCACCACCGACCCCCGTCTTCACACTGCCGTGGGGCTGCAGTTGCGGCCCCGCGGCCGGCGCCGGCGCCACCGTCAGGTCACCGGTGGCCCGGCGGGTCCCGTCGGCGCACGTCGCGACGATCTCGTACGTCCCGGGTTGCGCGCTCGGCGGCACCCGGAACTCGCCGATCGCCTCGCCCTCGTGGGCGCTGGGCGCGAGCGTGAACGTCCCGGCGCCGACCGGACCGGCGTCGCCGACGGCCGACCCCTTCTCCCCGCAGACCGCGGTGTTCACCGTGACCTGAGCGCCGGGCGCCGCGGTCGAGGGGTACACGTCCAGGCCGCCGGAGCCGCTGCTGCCGTAGGCCGGTGCGCCGGCGGCACCGGCCGCGGCCACCGCGAGCGCGGCTCCGGTCAGCAGACGGACGGTGCGTCGCATGGTGCTCCCTCGCTCCTCGTCGGGCTCTCGTCCACTCCCTTGCTCTTCCGAGGTAAAGGCAGGCGGGCCGGACCCGCTCCCCGAGATTCCGTCAGCTGTGGGATGAACGGGTGTCACAGAACGGGTCCGCCAGGGGTTTTGCGAGCCCGTTCTGGCAGGTCAAAGGGGCTACAGAAAGAAAGCGGAGGGAAATGTATGAAAAGCACACGGACGGCGGGTCGGAGGGAGTGAACGGGTGACCCGCCGGAGCCGCGGGCGAGCCGCCGGTCCGTGCCCAGGGCCCAGGCCCTGTCGTCAAATTCCCGCCTGCCCCGCGACACCATGCACGCTCCCCCAGCCTTCGGCCGGGGGGACCCCGGAGCACGCACCTGACGCCGCAGGGCCGCCCTCCGGGCGACGACGGGAATGCGACGACAGGGCCTAGAGGGCGCCCTCCGGCACCATCCGGATCGCGGCGATGTCGAACTGCAGGCGCACCGTCTCGCTCACCATCGCGCCGCCCTCGGCCAGCCGGGAGTTGTACGACAGGCCCCAGTCCATGCGGTTGATCGTGGTCGTGCCGTCGAAGCCGACGCGCTGGTAGCCGAAGGGGTCGGTGACGTGGCCGATGTAGGTCAGCTCCAGGTCGACCGGGCGCGTCCGGTTCTTGATGGTGAGGTCGCCGGTCATGACGTAGACGTCGGGGGACTTGAGGCGAACCGCCGTGCTCTGGAAGCGCATCCGCGGGTAGGCGGCGGCGTCCAGGAAGTCGCGGCCCATCAGGTGGGCGTCCCGCTGTTCCACGCCGGTGTCCACACTGCCCGTGGACAGGATGATCTCCGCCTGGGAGCGGGACGGGTCACGGCCGTCGAAGTAGAGCCGGCTCTTGTACTCGGTGAAGGCCCCGCGCACCGTCGTCACCATCGCGTGCCGGACCGAGAAGCCGATTCTGCTGTGCGCCGGGTCGATGATCCACTCGCCGGTGAGGGCGGCGAGCGCGGGGTCCAGCAGAGCGGGCGCGGAGCCCTGGGGGGAGGATGCCTGCGCGGAGCGGGGCGGGGCCGTGGGGGTGCGCCGGGCGGTGTGGGGGCGGCTGAACAAGTTCATGTTTTATCTAGTTAGTGCACGAGGGAATGTGCCGCAAGGGCTTGTCATGACAACGGAGTTGCGAAATTCGGTGGCCGTCACGGAATTCACACACATCCGCCATCGGATCCGCTCAGCGGCAGTGTGAATGCCCCGGCTGTTCCTTGAATTCCGAGTATTCAACCTGTTCGCCGCTGTTTGCCATGGAGTACGAGGTACGGGGTACGGGATACGGCCGCCCCGGTCCGGTGCGCGGACCGGGGCGGCCGACGTCATGCCTCCCGCGCTCCGCTCAGTTGACGTTCACCGCGCTCCAGGCCGCCGCCACCGCGTTGTACTCGGTGCTGCCGGCGCCGTAGAGGTCCCTCGCGGCGTTCAGGGTCGCCGTCCGCGCGCCCGCGTAGTTCGTCGAGGACGTCATGTAGACCGTCAGCGCGCGATACCAGATCGCACCCAGTTTGTCCCGGCCGATCCCGGTGACCGTCGAGCCTTTGTAGGTCGGCGAGTTGTAGCTCACGCCGTTGATCGTCTTCGCGCCGCTGCCCTCCGCGAGGAGATACGCGAAGTGGTTCGCGACGCCGGACGAGTAGTGCACGTCCAGGTTCCCGACCGAGGAACTCCAGTAGTCCGCCGAACTCCCGTCCTTGGACGGCTGGTCCATGTACCGCAGCGCCGTCTTGCCGAAGCCGGAGCGGACGATCTTCTCGCCGATCAGGTAGTCGCCCGGGTCGGAGGAGTTGTTCGCGTACCACTCCACCAGCGTGCCGAGGATGTCCGAGGTGGCCTCGTTCAGGCCGCCGGACTCGCCCGTGTACGTCAGCGCCGCCGTCTTGGAGGTGACCCCGTGGGTCATCTCGTGGCCCGCCACGTCGAGGGCCACCAGCGGCCCGAAGGTGGTCCCGTCACCGTCGCCGTACGTCATGCAGAAGCAGCTGTCGTCCCAGAAGGCGTTGTTGTAGTTGCTGCCGTAGTGGACGCGGTTGTACGAGCCCTTGCCGTCACCGGCGATGCCGTTGCGGCCGTGGACGTTCTTGTAGTAGTCCCAGGTCTCGTTGGTGCCGTACTGGGCGTCGACGGCCGCCGACGAGCGGTCCGACGTGGCGCCCGTGCCCCAGTGGTTGTCGGCGTCCGTGAACACCGTGTTGGGCGCCCGGCTGATGCAGATGCCGAAGATGCACAGGTCGGTCTTGTTGGCCGCGTCCCCGGTGAAGGTGTTGCCGCGGGTGGGGTCGGTGAGGTTGTACGACGACCCGGACTGCGTCGTCTCCAGCGGGACCGTGCCGCTGTACAGGGACTTGCCGTCGCCGGTCGCCGTCTCGATGCTGTCCCAGGCGTCGATCTGGGCGCCGGTGCGGGCGTCCGTCAGTACGGTGCGGGCGACCGGGTTGCCGAGCGAGTCCTTGCCGACGGCGTTGGTGCGCCAGGCCAGCTTCGGGGTGCCGTGCAGGGCGTCGACGACCAGCTGCGGCTTTGCCTGGACCTGCCGCAGCGCACCGCCGAGGTTCGCCGCCCGCAGCGCGTTCACCGCGAGGTCGGCGGCCTTCGGGGCGGATATCTCCGGCACGACCGAGGCGAGGGATATCGTGCTCCGGGTCGCCCGGTCGGCGCCGCGGTACGCGCCGTCCGCCTTGAGGTGGACCACGAAGTCGCCGCCCAGCACCGGGAGCTTGCGGTACGTGCGGTCGTAACGGACGTGCTGGGCGCCGTTCTTGTCGACGATCACGTCCCGGACCGAGGTGCCCTCGGCGGCGGTGAGTCCGAGTCCGGCGGCGTGCTGGACGAGCGCCTCGGCCGCGTTGGCGATCGCGGTGGCCCGGGTGGGTCTGGCGTCGGCGTGGGCGGCGGGGGAGAGGGCGGCGGCCAGCAGGGTCGCGGTGGTGGCGGCGACGCCGGCGGTGGCGAGACGGGAAACGCGGGTGTTCCGGGTCCGGCTCATCAGTCTCCTCGGAGAGTGCCTCGAAGGCGTGGGGTGGCGCTGATGACGAGACAGATTTAAGGGGCCATGACATGTCATGTCCATAGCGCCTCAGTGGAGATGTGTGAGGGGACGGCGGGGGTGGAGAATCCTTTCTGTGACCGCCCGGAACCCCCACCACCTCCCGTTCTTCGTCTACGGCACCCTCCGGCCGGGCGAGCCCAACCACGACGCGTTCCTGCGCGGCCGCACGGAGACGGAGGAACCGGGCCACCTTGCCGGCGCGGTGCTCTACGACGGCCCCGGCTACCCGTACGCCGTCGCGGAACCCGGCGGCACCGGCCTGGTCAGCGGCGAACTCGTCACCGCGCGGCCCGAGTCGTACGACCGGCTCCTCCAGGAGCTGGACGCGCTGGAGGAGTACGTACCGGGCGATCCCGCGAGCCTCTACGTGCGCGTCGAACGGGAGGCCGTACGACTGCGGGACGGGGCCGCCCTCCGGGCCTGGGTGTACGTCGCCGGACCGGCCGTCGCCGAACGGCTGCGCGTCCGGGGCCGGCGTATCGACGGCGGCGACTGGCTCGGGCACCGGAGGCCGGCGGGGCGGTGACCTCCCGCCGCACGCCTCAGCGGCCGTCGGCCAGCGCGCGGGCCACCCCGGTCTCCTTCCGCCCGAGGAACTGGGGGTTCGGCTCGAACACCACGTCCAGTGCCGCCTTCGCCGCCGCGAAGACCTCCCGTGTGCCGCCGTAGTACCAGGTCACGTCGTGCTTGGCGTCCACCCCGACCCCGTACGACGTCACCCCCGCCGCCTCGCACAGCGCCACCGCACGCCGGATGTGGAACCCCTGGCTGATCAGCACGGCCCGGTCCACGCCGAAGATCTTCCGCGCGCGGACGCAGGAGTCCCAGGTGTCGAAGCCCGCGTAGTCGGTGACGACGCGCTTGCCCGGGACGCCGTGCCGGGTGAGGTAGGCGCGCATGGCGTCCGGCTCGTCGTAGTCCTTGCGGCTGTTGTCGCCGGTGACGAGGACCACCCTGATGCGGCCCTGCCGGTACAGCCGCGCCGCCGCGTCCAGACGGTGCGCGAGGTACGGCGACGGCTCGCCGTCCCACAGGCCCGCGCCGAAGACCACGGCCACGTCGGTGCGCGGCACGTCCGCCACCGTCCGCAGCCGGTCCGCCGTCGACACGTACAACCAGGTGGCCGGCAGCAGCGCCAGCACGCAACCCGCCACCACACCCTGCACCAGCCGCCGCCGGCCGGTACGGGTGCGCGGCAGCCGCGGTCGGCGGATCTTCATACGGCTGTCCCCCCTGTCGGCCTGTCGGCCCTGTCGGCTTCGACCATGGAGGACGCCGCCCGGGGCGTTCCGGTTCGCTCACACCGTCCGGGTCCGTACCGTGAAGCGCCGGAAAACAGCCGTGACGGTCAGGCAACGGCCGTGCAATCTCCTCAGGTGAGGATCCTTCCATGACGGTGACCGACCTTTCCCCGCGCCCCGGCCCGCCCGCCCTGGTCCTGGTGGCCCACGGCAGCCGCGACCCGCGCGCGCTCAGCACCGTACGGGCGCTCCAGGACCGGGTGCGCGCCCTGCGCCCCGGCCTGCCCGTGCACCTCGGTCACATCGAACTGAACGAACCGCTGCTCCCCGACACCCTCGCCGCCCTCGGCGACGCCCGGGCCGTCCTGGTCCCGTTGCTCCTCGGCCGCGGCCACCACGTCAAGCGGGACATCCCGCGGACGGCGGCCGCGGCCCGGGCCCGCACCCGCGTCGCCGCCCCGCTGGGCCCGCACCCCCTGCTGGCCGACACCCTGGGCACCCGGCTGCTGGAGGCGGGCTGGCGGCCCCGCCCCGGGAGTGCGGTGATCCTCGCGGCGGCGGGTTCCCGGGACCCGGAGTCCAGGGTCGACACGGACCGCATGGCCGGCCTCCTCGCCGCCCGCCTGGGCGTCCCGGTGCTCCCCGCCTACGCCTCGGCGGCGGCCCCGACGGTCCCGGAAGCGGTCGCCGCCCTGCGTGCGAAGGGGCGCCGGCACATCGCCGTCGCCTCCTACTTCACGGCCCCGGGCCGCTTCGCGACCCAGTGCGCGGCAGCTGCGCCGGGCGTGGTGGCGGCCCCTCTGGGAGCCCACGCCGCGATGGCCGAGCTGGTCATCCATCGCTACGAGCAGGCACTGCTGACACCGGTGACCGTGGCCGCCTAGGGCTGCGTGGATCGCCGCGGGTGTGTTGTGGCTGGTCGCGCAGTTCCCCGCGCCCCCAAGAAGGTGGGTCCACTGGGCGGACCTGAAAGGGGCGCGGGGCTGTGTTTGATGTGCGGCCACCGCCGCGTGAGCGCGACCAGCCCCCACGCACCGGCACCCGCGAACGCACCCCGACCCGGCAGACGAGCAGGCGCACCACACACCCATTTGTCACCACCGCCCCGTACTGTCGACCCATGGCAGTCCCCGCACCCGTACCCTCCGCGGCCTACGACCCCGCGTCAGCCGACCGCTGGGCCCCCGAACCCGACAAACGCCCCGGCCGCACCGCCTTCCAGCGCGACCGCGCCCGTGTCCTGCACTCCGCCGCCCTCAGAAGGCTCGCCGGCAAGACCCAGGTCGTCACCCCCGGCACCCCCGCCCAGGCCTGGGACGCCAGCCCCCGCACCCGCCTCACCCACTCCCTCGAATGCGCCCAGGTCGGCCGCGAACTGGGCGCGGCCCTCGGCTGCGACCCGGACCTGGTGGAGGCCGCCTGCCTGTCCCACGACCTCGGCCACCCCCCGTTCGGCCACAACGGCGAACAGGCGCTGAACGAGTTCGCCGACGACTGCGGCGGCTTCGAGGGCAACGCCCAGTCGCTGCGGCTGCTCACCCGCATCGAGCCCAAGCGGTTCACCCCCGAGGGCTCCGTCGGCCTCAACCTCACCCGCGCCGCCCTCGACGCCGCCACCAAGTACCCCTGGCCGCGCGGCGCGCACCCCACCGACCCGGCCTCCCCGAAGTTCGGTGTCTACGAGGACGACCGGCCGGTCTTCGACTGGGTCCGCAAGGAGGCCCCCGGCACCCGCACCTGCTTCGAGGCCCAGGTCATGGACTGGTCGGACGACGTCGCCTACTCGGTGCACGACGTCGAGGACGGCCTGCACGCCGGCCACATCGACCCCGACCGCCTGCGCGCCGAGTCCGAACGGCAGGAGGTCTTCGCCGTCGCCGTCGGCAGGTACGTGCCCGCCGGCACCGACCCCGCCGAACTCGCCGCCGCCCTCGACCGGCTCCGGGGCGAGGAGTGGTGGCCGCACGGCTACGACGGCAGCGCGGTCGCCCAGGCCCGCCTCAAGGACGCCACCAGCCAGCTGATCGGCCGGTTCTGCCTGGCCGCGGAGAGCGCCACCCGCGAGCGGTACGGCACCGGCCGGCTCACCCGCTACGGCGCCGAACTCGTCGTACCGCGCGAGGCCCGGCTGGAATGCGCGGTACTGAAGTCCATCGCGCACCGGTACGTCATGCAGCGCGCCGAGCAGGAGCGGATCCGCGCCGAGCAGCGGATCGTCGTGGCCGAACTCGCCGAGGCGCTCACCGCCCGCGCGCCGGAGGGCCTCGACCCGCAGTTCCGGGCGCTGTTCGCCACGGCCGGTGACGACCACGCCCGCAAGCGTGTGATCGTCGATCAGATCGCCTCGCTCACCGACGCCTCCGCGCGGTGGTTGCATGCGAGGCTGACGGGGCGTATGTGAACCATGGGTGACCCTGCGTGTCCGGATCCGTCCCCGAACGGGTCAAGATCGGGGCACCGAATGTCACTCCCCCTTCCCGCATCACGCTGCGTGCGGGAGGCTCACAGTGCGGCGCATGTGGGCGGCATATGTGGCGACACCCTCACGAGGAGGCTTCAAGTGGTCGACGCGGACCAGACATTCATCATCGTCGGTGGTGGACTCGCCGGAGCGAAGGCGGCCGAGACCCTCCGGGCCGAGGGTTTCACCGGCCGGGTGATACTGATCTGCGACGAGCGCGACCACCCCTACGAGCGGCCGCCGCTCTCCAAGGGCTACCTGCTCGGCAAGGACGAGCGCGACAGCGTGTTCGTCCACGAGCCCGCCTGGTACGCGCAGAACGACGTCGAACTGCACCTCGGCCAGACCGTCGACCGCGTCGACCGCGCCGCCAAGACCGTCCGCTTCGGCGACGACGGCACCCTCGTGCGCTACGACAAGCTGCTGCTCGCCACCGGCGCGGAGCCCCGCCGCCTGGACATCCCGGGCACCGACCTGGCCGGCGTCCACCACCTGCGCCGCCTCGCGCACGCCGAGCGCCTCAAGGGGGTCCTCGGCGCGCTCGGCCGGGACAACGGGCACCTCGTGATCGCGGGCGCCGGCTGGATCGGCCTGGAGGTCGCGGCGGCCGCGCGGACGTACGGCGCCGAGGTCACCGTCATCGAGCACGGACCGACGCCGCTGCACGGCGTGCTCGGGCCCGAGCTGGGCAACGTCTTCGCCGAGCTGCACCGCGAGCACGGGGTCCGGTTCCGTTTCGGGGTGCGGCTCACCGAGATCGTCGGGCAGGACGGCATGGTCCTCGCCGCCCGCACCGACGACGGCGAGGAGCATCCGGCGCACGACGTCCTCGCGGCGATCGGCGCGGCCCCGCGGGTCGGCCTCGCCGAGGCGGCGGGCCTGGAGATCGCCGACCGGGCGCACGGCGGGGGCGTCGTCGTCGACGCCCGGCTGCGCACGTCCGACCCGGACATCTACGCGGCCGGCGACGTGGCCTCCTTCCCGCACGGGCTGTTCGGCACGCGCCTGCGCGTGGAGCACTGGGCCAACGCACTCAACGGCGGCCCGGCGGCGGCGCGGTCGATGCTCGGGCAGGACGTGCCGTACGACCGGGTGCCCTACTTCTTCACCGACCAGTACGACCTCGGCATGGAGTACAGCGGATGGGCGCCGCCCGGCTCGTACGACCAGGTGGTCATCCGGGGGGACGCGGGGAAGCGGGAGTTCATCGCGTTCTGGGTGCGTCAGGGGCGGGTGCTGGCCGGGATGAACGTGAACGTGTGGGATGTCACAGCGCCGATCCAGAGGCTGATCTCCTCGCGGGCCGCGGTGGACACCGAGGCCCTGGCGGACCCCCACGTGCCGTTGGAGTCGCTCGCCTAGGCAACCGGCTCCGCGTCCCCCGACGGGCGGCTCCGGCGCGCCGGAGCTGTCACAGCACCCCCGTAGAATTCACCCGTGGCCGGACGGATCAATGACGAGGATGTGAAGGCGGTACGGGACGCGGTCCCGATCGACGCCGTCGTGTCCGAGTACCTCCAGCTGCGCAACGCGGGCGGCGGGAACCTGAAGGGCCTGTGCCCGTTCCACGACGAGAAGTCGCCGTCCTTCCAGGTCAGCCCGAGCAAGGGACTCTTCCACTGCTTCGGCTGCCAGGAGGGCGGCGACACCATCACCTTCGTGATGAAGGTGGACCACCTCTCCTTCTCGGAGGCGGTCGAGCGGCTGGCCGGCCTGGCCGGGATCACCCTGCGCTACGAGGAGGGCGGGTACAACCCGTCCCACCAGCGCGGCGAGCGGATCCGGCTGGTCGAGGCGCACAAGATCGCCGCCGTCTGGTACGCGGAGCAGCTCGCCACCAGCCCCGAGGCCGAGACCGGCCGGGTCTTCCTCGCCGAGCGCGGCTTCGACCAGGCCGCCGCCGTGCACTTCGGCGTCGGCTACAGCCCCCAGGGCTGGGACCACCTCACCCGCTACCTGCGCGGCCAGGGCTTCACGGACAAGGAGCTGCTGCTGTCCGGGCTGTCCCAGGAGGGGCGGCGCGGGCCCATCGACCGGTTCCGCGGCCGCCTCATGTGGCCGATCCGGGACATCGGCGGCGAGGTCGTCGGCTTCGGCGCCCGCAAGCTCTACGAGGCCGACAACGGGCCCAAGTACCTCAACACGCCCGACACCGCGATCTACAAGAAGTCCCAGGTCCTGTACGGCATCGACCTCGCCAAGCAGCACATCGCGAAGGCCAGCCGCGCGGTCGTGGTCGAGGGCTACACCGACGTCATGGCCTGCCACCTGGCCGGGGTGACGACGGCCATCGCCACCTGCGGCACCGCCTTCGGCGGCGAGCACATCAAGATCCTGCGCCGGCTGCTGATGGACAACGGCAGCGCCCGCGTGATCTTCACCTTCGACGGCGACGCCGCCGGCCAGAAGGCGGCCCTGCGCGCCTTCGAGGACGACCAGAAGTTCGCCGCCGAGACGTACATCGCGATCGCCCCCGACGGCATGGACCCCTGCGAACTGCGGCTCGCCAAGGGCGACGAGGCGGTCGCCGACCTGGTCGAACCCCGCACCCCGCTCTTCGAGTTCGCGCTCCGCCAGGTGGTGAGCCGGTACGACCTGGACACCCCCGCGGGCCGGGCCGCGGCCCTCGACGAGGCCGCCCCGATCGTCGCCCGCATCAAGAACAGCGGCGCCCAGCACGAGGTCGCCGTCGAACTCGCCGGCATGCTCGGCATCCTCGACACCCAGTTCGTGGTGAAGCGGGTGGCGCAGCTGGCGCGCTGGGCCCGGGAGAAGGGCGGCCGAGGAGGCTCCGCCCCGGCCCGCGGGCCCCAGCAGCCGTCGTACGACACCGCCGCGCGCCCCGCGGTCTCCGGCCCGGCCCTCAACCTCCGCAACCCCGTCTACGCCACCGAACGCGAGCTGCTGAAGCTCGCCCTGCAACGCCCGGAGCTGGTCTCCCCGGCGTTCGACGCGTACGGCGTCGACGAGTTCACCGCCGCCCCCTACGCGGCCGTACGGCAGGCCATCACGGAGGCGGGCGGCGCCGAGAACGGCGTCCACGACCCCCAGGAGTACCTGGTCCGCGTCCGTGAGGCCGCACCCGACGACGCCGTCCGCGCCATGGTCACCGAACTCGCCGTCGAGGCGATCATGCGCCGCACGGTCGACGAGAACTACGCGGGCGAGCAGCTCGTGACCGTCCGCCGCCGGGCCGTCGACCGTCGCATCCACGAGATCCAGATCACCCTCACCCGTCTCGGCACCGGCGGTGACCCCGCACAACTCGCCGCCGTACAGAACGAGTTGTGGGTGCTCCAGCAGTACGGGCAGGCGCTGCGCGAACACGGCCCGGCCGCTCTGTGAGCCGAGGCGCCCCGGCGGGGTGACCACGGGGTCACGGACCGGACGCAAAAAGTCACCGCACGCCCCTCGTGGCGGCGATGTGTCGTACCCCACACTGGGGGGCGGTGCCTGAGTCCTCGGAGCGCGGCCGGCCCGTCCCGGACGGGTCCGACACCCCCGCCGTTCCACTCGTCGCGTACGGGACGGACCGCGGCGAGGCCGTCGTCTCCGCCCCCGAAGTACCGCTGCCGCACCCCCTGGCAGCGATCATCCTGGAGGTCGCCCCCGTGCAGACCCAGACCCTGACCCAGACGGACGGCGGCACGCGCCCGGACGAACCGGCAGCCGACCCCGACGTCCCGCCGGGCGTACCGCCCCAGAGCCGCGTCGCGCTGCACCCCGAGACGGAGCCGGAGGACCCGTCCCCGGACGAGCTCACGGCCGACGCCGGCGAGGAGGAGGCCGACCCCGAGCCGTCCGCCGCCCAGGCGCGCGCCGCCGCCCGCGCCGACACCGGCGGGCCCTCCTCCGACCTGTTCCGCCAGTACCTGCGGGAGATCGGCCGGATCCCGCTGCTCACCGCCGCCGAGGAGGTCGAACTCGCCCGCCGCGTCGAGGCCGGCCTGTTCGCCGAGGAGAAGCTCAGCGGTGCGCCCGACCTCGACAGCGAGCTGGCGCTGGACCTGGACCGGCTGGTCGTCATGGGCCGGATGGCCAAGCGCCGCCTCATCGAGGCGAACCTGCGGCTGGTCGTGTCGGTGGCCAAGCGGTACGTCGGCCGGGGCCTCACCATGCTGGACCTGGTCCAGGAGGGGAACCTCGGGCTGATCCGCGCCGTCGAGAAGTTCGACTACGCCCGCGGCTACAAGTTCTCGACGTACGCCACCTGGTGGATCCGGCAGGCGATGTCGCGTGCGCTGGCCGACCAGGCCCGCACGATCCGCGTCCCGGTGCACGTGGTGGAACTCATCAACCGGGTGGTGCGCGTCCAGCGCCGGATGCTCCAGGAGCGGGGGTACGAGCCGACGCCCGAGGAGGTCGCCGCGCATCTGGAGCTGGCGCCCGAGCGGGTGGGGGAGGTGCTGCGGCTGGCGCAGGAGCCGGTGTCGCTGCACGCGCCGGTGGGCGAGGAGGACGACGTCGCCCTCGGGGACCTCATCGAGGACGGGGACGCGGCCAGTCCGGTGGAGTCGGCGGCGTTCCTGCTGCTGCGCGAGCACCTGGAGGCGGTGCTGTCGACGCTGGGGGAGCGGGAGCGGAAGGTCGTGCAGTTGCGCTACGGCCTCGCCGACGGGCGGCCGCGGACGCTGGAGGAGATCGGGCGGATCTTCGGGGTGACGCGGGAGCGGATCCGCCAGATCGAGTCGAAGACCCTGAACAAGCTACGGGACCATGCGTTCGCGGATCAGCTGAGGGGCTATCTGGACTGACGCCGTCCGCAGGCCGGTGGGGGCTGGTCGCGCAGTTCCTCCCCCAGCCTTCGGCCGGTGGCACCCCGCAGGCGCGGGCGAGTGGAACCCCCCCCCGCCCGCGCCTGCGGCACCGTGCACTGTTCAGTCGACCTCCGCCACCGCCTGCGCGAACTGCGCCTTGTACAGGCGGGCGTACGCCCCGTCCGCCGCCAGCAGGTCGGTGTGCGCGCCCTGTTCGACGATCGAACCGTTCTCCATCACCAGGATGGTGTCGGCGTCCCGGATCGTCGACAGCCGGTGGGCGATCACGAACGACGTCCGCCCGTGCGCCAGTTTGGCCATCGCCTTCTGGATGAGCACCTCGGTGCGGGTGTCGACCGACGACGTCGCCTCGTCGAGGACGAGGATCGTGGGGTCGGAAAGGAACGCCCGCGCGATGGTGATCAGCTGCTTCTCACCGGCGCTGACACCGGTGCCCTCGTCGTCGATCACCGTGTCGTAGCCGTCGGGGAGGGTGCGCACGAACCGGTCCGCGTGGGCCGCCCGCGCCGCCTCCTCGATCTCCCCGCGGGTGACCTCGCGCGTGGCGCCGTACGCGATGTTCTCCGCGATCGTGCCGCCGAACAGCCAGGTGTCCTGGAGCACCATGCCGATCCCGGCCCGCAGTTCGTCACGGGACATGCGGGTGATGTCGACGCCGTCGAGGGTGATCCGGCCGCCGGAGACGTCGTAGAACCGCATCAGCAGGTTCACCAGCGTGGTCTTGCCGGCGCCGGTCGGGCCGACGATGGCGACCGTGTGCCCGGGTTCCACCGTCAGGGAGAGGTCCTCGATGAGCGGCTTCTCGGGGTCGTAGCGGAAGGAGACGTGCTCCAGCGCCACCCGCCCGCGCAGCTCCGCGGGACGCTCGCCCGGCACCGGGTCCGCCTCCTGCTCCTCCGCGTCGAGGAGTTCGAAGATCCGCTCGGCCGACGCGACCCCGGACTGCACCAGGTTGGCCATGGAGGCGACCTGGGTCAGCGGCATCGAGAACTGCCGGGAGTACTGGATGAACGCCTGGACGTCACCGATGGACAGCGCGCCCGACGCGACCCGCAGGCCGCCGACGACCGCCACCAGCACGTAGTTCAGGTTCGACACGAACATCATCAGCGGCTGCATCACACCGCTGTTGAACTGCGCCTTGAACCCGGCCTCGTACAGCGCCTCGTTCTGCTCGGCGAACTGCTGCGCGGACTCGTCCTGACGGCCGAAGACCTTCACCAGGGTGTGCCCGGTGTACATCTCCTCGACGTGCGCGTTCAGTTTGCCGGTGGAGCGCCACTGCTGCACGAAGTGCGGCTGGGAGCGCTTGCCGATGCGGGTGGCGACCAGGAAGGACAGCGGCACGGTCGCCAGCGCCACCAGGGCCAGCAGCCAGGACACCCAGAACATCACCGCGAGGACGCCGACGATGGTGAGCACCGAGTTGATGAGCTGGCCCATCGACTGCTGGAGGGTCTGGCCGATGTTGTCGATGTCGTTGGTCGCCCGGGAGAGCACCTCGCCGCGCTGACGCCGGTCGAAGTACGACAGCGGCAGCCGGGACAGCTTCCCCTGGACGTCCTCGCGCAGCCGGTACATCGTGCGGTTGACGGACCGGTTGACGAGCCGGGTCGCCACCGCCATCAGCAGACCGGCGACGACGTACGTACAGAGCGCGAAGAGCAGGACGTCGCCGACCTGACCGAAGTCGATGCCCTTGCCCGGCGTGAAGTCCGTGCTCTTCAGCATGTCGGCGACGGTGCCCTGGCCCCGTTCGCGCATGCCCGCCAGGACCTGGTCCTTGGTGACCCCGGCCGGCATCTGCTTGCCGATGACCCCGGCGAACACCAGGTCGGTGGCCTTGCCGAGGATCTTGGGGCCGATCACGTTGAGGGCGACGCTCGCGACCACGCAGACCAGCAGCACGTAGATCGTGAGCCGTTCGGGTCGGAACCGGGCGACCAGCCGTTTGCCCGAGTTCTTGAAGTCCATCGACCGCGAGTCGGGGCCGCCCCCGGCCATCATGCGTCCCATGGGCCCGGCCATCAGGCGGCCTCCGCTTCCGTCAGCTGGGAGAGCACGATCTCCCGGTAGGTCTCGTTGCCGGCCATGAGTTCGTGGTGGCGGCCGGTGCCGACGACGCGGCCCTCGTCGAGGACGACGATCCGGTCGGCGTCCCTGATGGTGGCCACCCGCTGGGCGACGATGACGACGGTCGCCTCGGCCGTCTCCCGGGCGAGCGCGGCGCGCAGGGCGGCGTCGGTCGCGTAGTCGAGGGCGGAGAAGGAGTCGTCGAAGAGGTAGATCTCCGGGCGCTGCACGAGCGTCCGGGCGATGGCGAGCCGCTGCCGCTGGCCGCCGGAGACGTTCGTACCGCCCTGGGCGATGGGCGCGTTCAGCCCGCCCTCCAGCTTCTCGACGAAGCCCTTGGCCTGGGCGACCTCCAGGGCGTGCCAGAGCTCCTCGTCGGTGGCGTCCGGGTTGCCGTAGCGCAGGTTGGTGGCCACGGTGCCCGCGAACAGGTAGGGCTTCTGCGGAACCAGGCCGACCGTCTTCGCGAGCAGCCTCGGGTCGAGTTCCGAGACGCTCTCCCCGTCCACCAGGACGGAGCCGTCCGTGGCGTCGAAGAGGCGGGAGACGAGACCGAGCAGGGTGGACTTGCCGCTGCCGGTGGAACCGATCACGGCGGTCACCTCGCCGGGCCTGGCCACCAGGTCGACGGCCTTGAGGACCGGCTCCTCGGCACCCGGATAGCAGAAGCCCGCGCCCCGGATCTCCAGATGGCCGTGCCGACGCAGCTCGGTGACCGGCGCGAGCGGCGGGACGACGCTGGACTCGGTGTCCAGGACCTCCTCGATGCGCTCGGCGCAGACCTCCGCGCGCGGCACCATCATGAACATGAAGGTGGCCATCATCACGGACATCACGATCTGCATCAGGTAGGCGAGGAACGCGGTCAGGTCACCGATCGCCATCTGACCGCTGTCGATCCGGTGCGCACCGAACCACACCACCGCGATCGACGAGACGTTCACCGTCGTCATGACGATCGGGAACATCAACGCCAGCATGTTGCCGGTGGCCAGCTGCATCTCGGTCAGGTCCGTGTTGGCCTTCCCGAACCGGCCCTGCTCGTACTCGTCGCGGACGAACGCGCGGATCACCCGGTTGCCGGTGATCTGCTCGCGCAGCACCCGGTTCACCGTGTCGAGCCGTACCTGCATGGCCCGGAACAGCGGCCGCAGCCGGCGCACGATCAGGGTCACCGAGATGCCGAGCACGGGTACGACCGCCACCAGTACCCCGGACAGCGGAACGTCCAGGCCGAGGGCGAGCACGATCCCGCCGACGCACATGATGGGCGCCGACACCATCAACGTGAACGTCATCAGGACCAGCATCTGGACCTGCTGTACGTCGTTGGTCGTACGGGTGATGAGCGAGGGTGCCCCGAAGTGACCCACCTCACGCGCGGAGAAGGACTGCACCCGGTCGAAGACGGCGGCCCGCACGTCCCGGCCGAGCGCCGACGCGGTCCTGGCGCCGTAGTAGACGGCACCGATGTTGCACACCACCTGGGCCAGCGAGATACCGATCATCAGCGCGCCGAAGGACAGGATGTAGTCCGTGTCGCCCTTCACGACGCCGTTGTCGATGATGTGCGCGTTGAGCGTGGGCAGGTAGAGAGTGGCGCAGGTCTGCAGGAACTGCAGCAGCACCAGGATGGAGATGGGTTTCCTGTAGGGCCTGAGATAGGTCCGCAGAAGTCGTATGAGCACGCTACGTCTCTCGGAGTCGGCGGTGGAGGCGGGGTCGCGCCCGCCCGGACGGGCGGGATCGCTTGCCCTAGGCCCCTATCGTCCGACACTCCACCCGCGTTACCTCAACCGATTAATCCGGCACCTCGACCGATCGACCCGACGGCGTGTCCGCCCTCCGCCCGGTCACGACCGGAACGCCCCGGGATGGGTCTGCTCCCGCACGGACACGTACTGCTGCCGCACCGCCTGTCCCACCGCCAGTTCGTCACCCGGCTCCAGCACCTGGGCGGTGGCGCCCTGCCACACCGGCGGGGTCCGCGGGTCCAGGGCACCCTGCGACACCCCCAGCGCCCAGGCCGCCTGCCGAGCCGCCCCGATCGCCGCGTAGTCCGCCGGCTGCGGTACGACGACCTGCGCACCGAACAGCATCGGCGCCGCCGCCTGCACGGCGGGCAGTTCGGCGGCCGGCCCCAGCAGGAAGACCCGCCGCACCTCCACCCCGCGCCCGCGCAGCACGTCGAGCGCGTCGGCGAGCCCGCACAGCATCCCCTCGAAGGAGGCCCGCGCGAGATGCTCGGCCTTCATCGACTCCCGGCGCAGCCCGGCCAGCGTCCCCGCGGTGTGCGGCAGGTTCGGCGTCCGCTCACCCTCCAGGTACGGCAGCATGACCAGCCCGTGCGCGCCGGGCGTCGACTTCATCGCCAGGTCGGAGAGGCTCTCCAGGTCGGGCAGCCCGAGCAGTTCGGCGGTCCCGCGCAGGGTCCGCACGGCGTTCAGCGTGGTCACCACCGGCAGGTGCATGCCGGTGGCGTCGGCGAGCGACGTGATCATCCCGGAGGGGTCGGCGAGCGCCTCCGGATGCACGGCCATGACCGACCCCGAGGCCCCCAGCGACACGACGGCGTCCCCGAAACCGAGCCCGAGGCCGAACGCGGCGGCCATGGTCTCACCGGTCCCCGCGGAGATCAGCAGCCCCTCCGGGGTCGTACCGGCCGCGTCGGAAGGACCGATCACCTCGGGCAGCATGGCCTGATGCCCGAGGGCGAGTTCGACCAGGTCGGGCCGGTATCCGCCGGTGGCCGCCGACCAGTAACCGGTCCCGGAGGCGCCCCCGCGGTCGGTGGTCCGCCTGACCGGCCGCCCCAGCAACTGCCAGACCAGCCAGTCGTGCGCCTGGAGCAGTACGGCGGTGCGCCGGGCGTTCTCCGGTTCGGTCTTGGCCAGCCAGCGCAGCTTGGTCACCGGCTGGGCCGCCTGCGGCACACAGCCCACGGCCTGCGCCCAGGCCTCCCGCCCGCCGAGCGCGTCGATGAGATCGGCTGCGGCCACCTGGGCCCGCCTGTCGCCGCCGACCATCGCGGGGCGGACGGTGTTGCCCTGGGCGTCGAGCGGGACCAGCGCGTTCTGCTGCGCGGACACGCCGATGGCCTGCACGCCCTCCAGGAGACCGCCGCCGGCCGCCTCCCCGAGGGACAGCAGCCAGGCCTGCGGGTCGACGTCACTGGGGCGCGCCGCGCCGTCCGGCGTGTCGACGGGGTGCGGTGCGTATCCCTGCCGGAGCACCGCACCGGTGTCCGTGTCACAGACCACGATGCGAGTGAAATCGGGTGAGCTGTCCAACCCGGCGACTATCCCCATGCCCGAAATTCTGCCGCACGCGCCACTGTGGTTCGGCCGACGGGCGCCTTTCGGGTGGCGGGCGCCTTTCGGGCGGCGGCCGCGCGCCGTGGCCACGCAGCGGCAGGGCCGCCCACCCCGCGGGGTGGGCGGCCCTGCCGCAGAACGGGCCCTACGGGGTGCTGGAGCCCCAGTCGTCCCCGCCGTCGCCGTGGCTGCGCTCGCGCAGCGAGCGGACGCGGGCGGTCACCGAGTCGGGCACCCGGTCGCCGACCTTCTCGCTCACCGTGTGCAGGGCCTTGCCGGCGTAGACGCGGCCCTGCTGGGCGGCGGTCTCGGCGGTGTTGCGGACGGCCGGGTTCTGGGCGACCCGACGGGCGGACTTCTTCAGCTGTTCGTAGCGCTCGCGTCCGGCACGCGTGCCGAGCACGTAACCCAGGGCGAGCCCGACGACGAACGTGAGCTTGTAGCGCATGACGGCGACCCTTCCGGTGTGGGGGAGTACCGATTGGCGGAGCACCCCCCTGCTTGCGCTAATGTATGTGTCGCAGCGAGCGCCCGCCCCCTGGCGACTACCCAGGGAGTCACGTTCGATGCAACGAGGCATTCCTCCGTAGCTCAATTGGCAGAGCAGCCGGCTGTTAACCGGCAGGTTACTGGTTCGAGTCCAGTCGGGGGAGCTCGGTCCTCCGTAGCTCAATTGGCAGAGCAGCCGGCTGTTAACCGGCAGGTTACTGGTTCGAGTCCAGTCGGGGGAGCATGCTGAACGAGGACCCCTGGTGGGGTCCTTTTTCATGTTCCCGGGAACCGCCGGGCCTGCGCCGATGTCCTCAAGGTCATGAACGTCGCAGTTCGCCGACCAGCCGAAGCAGGAGATCGTATGAGCGGCTATGCTGCGGCAGACGGCGCGCACACTTGTACGCGACACGCCGCTATGGGGCGGTAGCTCAGCCGGTTAGAGCAGCGGACTCATAATCCGTCGGCCGTGGGTTCGAGTCCCACCCGCCCCACCTGAGCAGGTCCCTGACCTGTGGAAACATTCATTTTGGGCTGTTGGTTCGTCAACTTCGCCTGAACGGACTGAATCCGCTGCTCGTGGGTTTGGAGTCGTGCGACGCTGGAGGGTGTTCGAACCTCTCTGACCTGCGGCGGAGTAGCTGATCCGGGTTGTCGCTCGCCGTTCGGGCAACTGACCTGAGGCTCGATTCCAGGATCGAGGGGCCGGACAGGGGCCGGGACGACGGGGTCATGTCCAGGCTGAAGGGCAAGGAAGCAGCGATCACGCAGCCCTCTTGCGTAGTTCCTTACGGCTCGGTTGGCCAGACGGCGAGCGGTCGGCGGTGTCCGATCATCAGTGGCGAGGACTTCGGTCGGAGTGGGCAACAACCCGTTCCAGGGCTGCCCGCCGCTTCCGCCTCACCATCCGCCGCCGACACGTATCGGCCGCTTGACGCGACCCGATCCTGGTGTGAGGACGGGAGCATCTCCCAGGCCATCGTGTCCTCCGCCGCCCGGGGTGCCGGCACATCGCGCGGCGACCCTGCCGCACGGTCTGGGTGCCGCGGCGATGGACACAATTGGTCAGTACGGCGCTGTCAGGGTGCTGGGCCGATCTGTGAGGCGTCGGAGTCGTTCGGCGTCGGGGCTGCCGTCGGCGGCGGTGCAGACCATGAGCGCAGGGTCGGGGTCGTCCGGTATCGGGTAGGCGTCCCAGTCGAGGGGCAGCTCGCCGACCTGGGGGTGGTTGAGGAGCATCTGGCCGCGGGTCGGTTCCGCCACGTCGTGGAGGGCCCACAGGGCCGGGAACTCGTCGCTGCGGGCAAGTGCACCCACCAGTTCCACGGCGCGCGGGTGGCCGGGATCGGCGGCGACCAGTGTCCGTAGCCGATGAGGAACTCCGCATGGCGGTCGCGGCCCAGCGCGGTCACATGGCTGCCCATGGCGTGCGCTGACTGCACGGCGGCCGTGCCGACGCCTCCGGCCGCGCCCCGCACGAGCACCCGTTCCCCGCTCGTGAGACGCACGCGACCTCGGCGCCGAGGAGGTCCTGGACCACCGCTCCACCACCTCGGACCTGATCGGCCCGTTCGACGTCATCGTCGACACTGTCGGCTCGGAACTGCACTGCTACCGGAGCCGGTTGGCCGAGGGTGGCCGGATGGTCGCCGTCGGACCGTCCGCTTCGGCTCTGGCCGCGATCGCCGCGTCGAGCGGGCATGGCTCGCGCCTTGTCCGCACCTTCAGCGCCAACCCCGACAAGGCCGTGCTGCGCCATGTGGCCGGCCATGTCACGTCGGGTGCGCGGCGCCCGGTGATCGACAGGGTGTACCCGCTCGCGGACATCGCCGCGGCGCACCGGGCGTTCGAGCGCGGCGGTGCCGTGGGCAAGCACGTGGTGACGGTGCCGCGTGGGCCCGTCTGACGGGTCAGTGCGGGGTGTGGTGCAGGTCGATGCCGCGGGCCTGGGCGTCCGCGGTCACGATCCGGGTCGCCAGCTGTGACAGCCGCTTCCTGTCGGTTTCGGGCAGTGGCTCGACACACCTCTCGATCTGTCCGGCGAACTGCGTGGCGACCTGTTCGACGAGCTGACGGCCGGCGTCGGTGATCGACACCTGGTACGAGCGCCGGTCGACGGCGCTGACGGCGCGGGTGACCAGGCCCCGGCGCTGCGCACGGTCGACCAGGCCCGTGATGGAGGACTTGTCGAGGCCGAGGTGGCGGCCGAGCTGGTTCATCGTCGGCTCCCGGTCCCGAAGTATCCCGAGCAGCCGTGTCTGGGTGATCGACAGGTCGTACTGCCCCGCGATCTCGGCCAGGCCGTTCTGTACCAGGAACGACAGTTGGGCCAGGGCGTCGACCAGTCCGAAGTCCTCGTCCGCGGATGACGGCCCGGGCGGGGGCGGCATGTCGGGGGATGAGCTCATGTCCCGATCCTACTTGCAAAGGTACGCGGCACCTACTAATTTAATTTGTGTCACGTATTAAAACCTTTGTGTCGCGTACCAAATCTGGAGGTTCCCGTGGACATCCATGCCGCCGTCGTCAGTTCGTTCGACGACCCGCCCCGCTACGAGCCCTTCGACCTGCCCGCCCCGACCGGCGAGGACCAGGTGCTCGTCGACGTCCTTGCGGTGGGCCTGCACCCCCGCGTACGTACCGGTGCGTCGGGCAGCCACTACACCAGCACCGGGAAGCTGCCGATGGTGCCCGGTGTCGACGGGGTCGGCCGGCGCGAGGACGGCCGGTTGGTGTACTTCGTCGCCGATGACGACCTCGTCGGCCCGATGGCCACCCGGACCGTCATCGACAGTCGCCGCAGCATCCCGCTGCCCGACGGCGCCGACGTGGTGAAGATCGCCGCGGCGATGAACCCGGCCATGTCGTCCTGGGTGGCGCTGCGCCGCCGTGTCCCGATCGAGGCCGGGCAGTCGGTGCTGATCCTCGGCGCCACCGGCAACGCCGGCCAGATGGCCGTACAGGTCGCGAAGCGCCTCGGCGCCGGCCGGGTCGTCGGCGCCGGCCGTGACCAGGCCCGCCTGGCGGCCCTGCCCGGGCTCGGCGCCGATGCGACCGTCACGCTCACCGGCGACGCCGACGCCACCGCCGCGGCCCTGGCCGGGGAGGCCGCCGAGGTCGACCTGGTCATCGACTACCTGTGGGGCAAGCCTGCCGGTGACGCGATCATGGCACTGCTGCGGGCCCGCGCCGACCGCGGCCGTGCCCTGAACTGGATCCAGATCGGTGCCATGGCCGGCCCCACCGTCGAACTCCCGTCGGTCGCGCTGCGCTCCGCGAACTTCCGCCTCCAGGGCAACGGCCAGGGTGCCGTGTCGACCAGGACCTACCTGGAGGAACTGCCCTCCCTCGTCGACGAGATCG
Source organism: Streptomyces sp. NPDC020958 (assembly GCF_055562175.1). NCBI lineage: Bacteria > Bacillati > Actinomycetota > Actinomycetes > Kitasatosporales > Streptomycetaceae > Streptomyces > Streptomyces sp. NPDC020958. The sequence goes on from NZ_JBVHFU010000009.1 coordinate 268,992, forward strand.
AGGCCGGAGGCCTCACGGTCACCGCCAAGGCCGTACCCCTCGCCGACATCGAAACCGCGTGGAGTGCACCCGAGGTCCCGGGCACGCGCACCGTCCTGGTGCCCTGAACCCGACGGGACCGTCGTGCAGCCCGTACTGGACTTACCGAAGGAGGCACAGTGCTATGTCACACACCACCGACACGGATGTGATCATCTGCGGGACGGGCGCGGCAGGGTTGACCCTGGCCCTCGACCTCGCCCGCCGGAACATCGCCTTTCTGCTGATCGACAAGGCGCCCCATCCGTTCGTCGGCTCCCGCGGCAAGGGCATCCAACCCCGCAGTCAGGAGGTCTTCGAGGACCTTGGCGTGATCGACCGGATCGTCGCCTCCGGCGGCGAATACCCCGTCCAGCGCATCTACACGGTCATCAGGCGCCGCACGACTGGGGGGTCTGACGCCTCGGCGGCCGGCCGCCGTTCCGCCTCGGCGATTACGGCACCGTAGAAAGCGAGCTGACGCAAAAGGGCAGCCACGGTCTGCCGCTCGTCGATCGGCAGAGTCTGGTGCTTCAGCCAGGCCCGACCGCGTACCAGGTGCGCCGACGGGGGCCGCAGCATCCTGATCCGCTCGCCCGGCGGCCAGGTATCCGCCAGGTGCTGTTGTTGTCAGTCGGACCGCTCAACCGTGCTGTGAAACGGCATCGCTGCCGAGCTGCCACATTTCGTGGTTCCCACATTCTGCCGTGATCTCGGCCGTCTCCTGAGCGGCGGTGATGAAGTCATCGACCACTGGCGAGGTATGCGATGCCGCCACCGCGAGGCACACCTGGTCGGGCGCGAGATCCGGGATGGGCACATAGACGACGTTCGGATGTGAGTAGAACACGGACGCCGAACGGGCCAGGAACGAGATGCCCCGGCCGGCCGCGACATGTTCGAGCGTCTCGTCCACCCCGCGCACCAGGTACCCGGCGTTGGGGTGCGGGCGGCTGGTGGGCTGCGTGCTCGGGTCGGCATGCCAGAGCAGCGGTTCGCCGGCCAGGTCGGCCTCGGTGACCTCCGCCTTGCCGGCCAACCGGTGGCCGGCGGGCAGCACAGTCATCCACGGCTCGGTGTACAGCGGGGTGACACGCAGGCCGGCCTCGTCGATGGGCAGCCGCACATAGCCGACGTCGATGCGGCCGTCGAGCAGCATCGGGGCCTGGTCGTCCCCTTCGATCCGCTGCACGTCCACGACCACGTCCGGGTGCCGGGCCCCGAACGCCCGTGCCGCCGGGCTGACCGGGATGCCGGCCCGGAAACCGACCGTCAGCCGCCGACTGCCACGGGCGGCCACGGACACCCGGCGGCGAACCGCGCGCGCGGAGGCGAGCAGCGGACCGGCGTCGGCCAACAGTTGTCGGCCCGCGTCGGTCAGCGCCACGCCGTGACGGTCTCTGGTGAACAGCGAGGCGCCGAGATCCTGCTCGAGCGCACGGATCTGCCGGCTGAGCACCGGCTGCGCGATATGCAGCTCATCGGCGGCCCGGCCGAAGTGCAACTGGTCGGCCACGGCGGCGAAGTAACGCAATTTCCGTAGGTCCAGATCCATGAAGTCTCCCGGTCCGGTGATGCCTTCAGGGTATCACCACCGCTAAAAGAGGTCTTGGACACCCGCTCAGGCCGATGGGAACCTGAATAGGCACCCATTAGGGCCGAAGGGAACTCGGGGCAAGAATTCGGCATCTGGGCTTGATGGCAGGGCCCAGACCCGGAATGTGCGCGGTGTTTCAGAAATCCATTAGTTCAGCTAATTCAGCGGAGTGGTCGTGGGAAAGCTCGATGGCAAGGTAGCGGTGATCACCGGCGGCTCCACCGGTATGGCACTGGCCGGAGCCAAACTGTTTGTCGAGGAAGGAGCGCACGTCTTCATCCAGGCCCGGCGGCAGGAAGCACTGGATGACGCCGTCAAGCTGATCGGCCGCAACGTCACCGCCGTCCAGGGTGACGCGGCCGAACTGGACGACCTGGACCGCCTGTACGACACCGTCAAGCGGGAAAAGGGCTCGATCGACGTGCTGTGGGCCAGTGCCGGGACCGGTGAACCCGCCGTCCTCGGCGAGATCACCGAGGAACAGTTCCACCGCGCCTTCTGGCTCAACGCGCGCGGGACCCTGTTCACCGTGCAGAAGGCACTGCCGCTGATCAACGACAACGGCTCAATTCTTATGACCGGATCCAACGCCTCACTCGGCGCCTTCCCCGGCTGGAGCCTCTACGCGGGAAGCAAAGCCGTCCAGCAGGCCTGGGCCCGCGTCTGGCTCAACGAACTGCGCGATCGCAAGATCCGGGTCAACGTCCTGACCCCCGGTCAGGTCGCCACCGCCAAACAGGAAGAACTGTTCGACGAGGCGACCAAGGCCGCATTCGAGTCCCTCATCCCGCGCGGAAAGATGGGCCGCCCCGGTGAAATCGCGACCGTCGCCCTGTTCCTCGCCTCCGACGACTCCAGCTACGTCAACGGCCTGGAGCTGGTCGCCGACGGCGGTACCACCGCCATCTGATCCACACACCGGAAATACCGCGGGCAGACCCCGCAACAACCCGGTCGCCACAACGAACTGATCTCGAACGCGGACATCCGCCACGCGCCGAATTCGCGTCGGCGAGCCGGAGGTGCCGGGAAAGGCACGGCAGTCGGCTCGTGAACCTCGCGACCGATGCCCTGCGCCTGACCCTGCACGAGCGAGACAGAACGACACCTTGAGAACAGGAAGAGAGCTCACCTCATGAGCAGCATCACCCTCATCGGTACGGGGAACATGGCCCGCACCATCGGCACGCTCGCCGTGGCGGGCGACAACACCGTCGAGGTAATGGGACGCGATCGGTCCAAGGCCGATGACCTGGCCAAGGCTCTGGGCGGCGGTGCTACGACGGGCCAGTGGGGCGCCGTCCCGACCGGGGACATCGTCATCACGGCCCTGCTGTACGACGGTGTCGTTCCGGTCGTCGCCGAGTACGCAGACGCCCTCGCCGGCAAGGTCATCGTCGACATCAGCAACCCGTTCAACGCCACGTTCGACGGACTGGCCCACAACGAGGAGACCTCGATCGCGCAGGAAGTCGCCAAGGTCGCCCCGGCCGACGCCACCGTGGTGAAGGCGTTCAACACCATCTTCCGCAGTGTCCTGGAGAAGGGCCGGCCCCATGTCTTCATCGCCGGCGACAATGCGCAGGCCAAGGCGGGCGTGGCGGCATTCGTCAAGAGCCTCGGTCTGCGCCCGCTGGATGTCGGCGGTCTGAAAATGGCGCACTGGCTGGAAGGAATGGGCTTGGTCACGGTGGGCCTCGCCGGTAACGGGGTTGGCCACAGGGACTTCGCCCTCGGCGTCGACGAATTCACCGGCTGAGCGCACGCACCACCGTTTCCCACGCCGCACCACGCCAGTGGATCTGCGGCACGCGGAGAAGCAGCCCCTCCACCCACTCTCACCAGGAACAGTCACATGCGCGTTTTCGTCACTGGCGGGACCGGCCATTCCGGTTCGTACATCATCCCCGAGCTCATTGCCGCCGGACATGAGGTCACCGGCCTGGCCCGGTCGGACACGGCCGCGGCGGCTGTGTCCGCGCTCGGCGCGAAGGTGCGTCGCGGCGACCTCGAGGACCTCGACGGGCTCAAGGAGGCGGCCGCGGACTCCGACGGCGTCATCCATGTCGCGCACCGGCAGGACCTGCTTCCGTCCGGCGGGATCGACGCCGTGGCCGCCGCGGAGCTCCCGATCATGCTCGCGTACGGCGAGGCACTGGCGGGAACCGGAAAGCCGCTGGTCGCGGCAGGGAGCATAGGCTCGCCAGGGAATCTGGGCCGGCCCGCCACCGAGGAGGACCCGGCCCTTCCCGGCGGCGATGAGTACAAGGGCACCCTGCGGGTCCGTAACGTCGTGGAGGCCGCCGTCATCGGCCTCGCCGAGCAGGGAGTGCGGTCTTCGGTCGTGCGGATCGCCAACATCGCGCACAGCACGACCGATCGGACCGGCTTCCTCCCCACACTGATCGCGCTCGCGAAGGAGAAGGGTTTCGTCGGATACCCCGGAGACGGCGCGAACCTGTGGAACGCCGTGCACGTCCGCGATGTCGCCTCCTTGTTCCGCTTGGCGCTGGAGAAGGGGCCGGCCGGCAATTACTGGCACGCAGTTGGGGACGGAGGCATTCCGTTCCGCGAGATCGCCGAGGCCATTGGCAGCCGGCTGGGCCTGCCCACCGTAAGCGTTCCCGCGGACGTACTGATGGTGCCGGGATACTTCGGGTTCCTCGCGCACATAGTCACGCAGAGCTACCCGGCGTCCAACCTCGTCACCCGCCGGACCCTCGGCTGGGAACCCGCTCAGCCGGGCCTGCTCGCCGATTTGGACAACGGCCATTACTTCGCCGCCGGCTGACGGCAGGGACCCGAATCGCAACGGGCCCGCGGTACCCTCGCGCGGCTCGCCGTCGAGGCGGGGCACCAGGTCGTGGGCGGCGACCCGGGTGCCGCCCTGTACGTGGCGGCTCGTCGGCGTCGGCGGCGCCGAATGGCTGCCGGGGCGCTGGCGACAGGCGCAGCCGTCGGAGGTGGGGTTCGTGTCGTCGTCCTCCCCTGGGGACACGGGCGGAGGCTGGTGTGCGTCAGTGGCCGGCGGACGGTGTCGCCTTGTCGTGGTCGTGGTCGTGGTCGTGGTCGTGGTCGTCGTCGTGGTCGTGGGTACGGGCCGGGCCGTCGTGACGGGCGACGATCCGGGCCTGTCGGCGGCTGCCGGTGCAGGCGAGGGCGACGAGCGGCAGGAGGGTGAGGGCGGTGAAGACGGCGCCGACCAGGGCCGGTCCGGTCAGCCCGAGCGAGGTGTCGAGCGCGGCTCCGGCGAGCGCGGAGCCGGCGGCGATGCCGGTGTTGTAGGCGGAGGTGCTCAGCGCCGAGGCCAGGGTGGGGGCGTCGTCGGCGAAGCGGACGGCGAGCGAGGTGATGACGGGGTTGACGGTGAACCCGGCCAGGGCCATGAGGAAGATCAGGGCGACGGCGGTGACGGGGCCGGTCGACAGCGGGACCAGCAGGAACAGGGCCAGCGCGGTGACCGCGGCGGCGGTGATGGTGGTGGTCATGGGGTGGCGGTCACCGAGCCGGCCGCCGATGGCGGTGCCGCCCAGGGCGCCGAGCCCGAAGACGATCAGAACCAGGGGGACCGCTGCGCCGGGGATGCCGGCGCGGTCGGTCAGCAGCGGGGTGATGTAGGTGTAGGTGGCCAGGACGCCGCCCATGATCAGGACGGCGGCGGACAGTGCCAGCCACAGCCGCCCCTGGCGCAGGACGCGCACCTCGGCCCGTACCGACACCTCGGTTCGCCGCCGTGTGGCGGGGACGAACCGGCCGACGAACACGGCTGCGAGCGCCGCGAGGGCCCCCAGGGCCCAGAAGGGGCCGCGCCAGCCGGTGTAGTGGCCGACGAAGGAGCCGATCGGCACGCCGACGACGTTGGCCAGGGTCAGGCCGCCCATCATGACGCCGACGGCACGGGTGGCCCGCGCGGGGCCCGCGGCAGCGGTGACGATGACGAAGCCCACGGCCCAGAACGTGCCGGTGGCCAGCGCGGTCACCACCCGGGCGGCCAGGACGACGATGAAGGAGGAGCTGAGCGCGGCGGCGACGTGCCCGAGAGCGAAGACGGCCAGGGCGGTGGCGAGGGTCACCCGGCGGGGCAGGCGCAGGGTGGCCAGGGCCATGGCCGGACCGCCGACGATCATGCCGAGGGCGAAGGCGGTGATCAGCAGGCCGGCGTGGGAGACGCTGGTGCCGAGGTCGTCGGCGATCCCCGGGAGGAGTCCGGCGATGACGAACTCGGTGGTGCCCATCAGGAACGTGCCGGCGGCGAGCACCCACACGATGACGGGCAGCTTGCCCTTTCGGGTGGCGGCTGCGGAGGCCATACAGGTACTTCTCTCTTCTCTCACTCGGACATGCGGGTCTCACTCGGGCATGCGGGCAGGTGCCCGGGACAGGGGGGCAGGAGACGGGGCTCTGCGCAGTGCGCGCGTCGGGGCCGGGGTGCGCGGCGTCCGGGCGGGCTCGCGCCGGGGACGATCCGCTGGGCGACGTGGCTGTCCTCCGGCGCGAGGGTGCCGCGGAGCGTCCCCGCTCAGGCGACCTCCGCGGCGAGCGCGGGGTTCCTTCCTCGGTCAGGCGGTGGCCGGGGTGGCGTGGTACTCCTCGTCGGTGACGGGGGCCAGCCAGTGCACGACGGCGTGGTCGTGGTCGCCCTCGTTGATGGCCACGTGGACCATCAGCCGGTTCGGGGCGGCGCCGTGCCAGTGCTCCTCGTCGGCCTCGAACAGGACGCGGTCACCGGGCCGGATCACCTCCACCGGGCCGCCCCGGCGCTGGCACAGGCCGACCCCCTCGGTGACGAAGACGGTCTGGCCGAGCGGGTGGCGGTGCCAGTGGGTGCGGGCGCCGGGCATGAAGTGGACCAGGGAGGCGGTGACCCGGGACGGGGCGGGGGCCGCGGCGACAGGGTCGATCCAGACGTCGCCGGTGAACCAGTCGGCCGGGCCCCTGACGGTGTCGATCGAACTGCGGGTGATCTGCACGGGTGTTCCTTCAGGCGGGCGGGGGCGGGTCAGGGCTTGAGGAGGGTCTTGACGGCGCGGCGCTCGTCCATCGCCCGGTAGCCCTCGGCGACCTGCTCCAGGGGCAGGGTGAGGTCGAAGACCTGGCCCGGGTCGATCCGGCGGGTGAGGACGCGGTCGATCAGGTCGGGGAGGTAGCGGCGTACGGGGGCGGGGCCGCCGCGCAGGCCGACGTGGGAGAAGAACAGCTCCTGCCCGTCGATGGCGACCTCGTGGGGGACGCCGACGAAGCCCACGTTGCCGCCGGGCCGCGCGGAGTGCAGGGCCTGCCGCATGGCCTCGGCGGTGCCCACGCACTCCAGCACGCTGTCCGCGCCGATCCCACCGGTCAGTTCCTTGATCCGGGCGACACCCTCGTCGCCGCGCTCGGTGACGATGTCGGTGGCGCCGAACGCACGGGCGAGTCGCTGCCGGGGTTCGTGCCGGGACATGACGACGATCCGCTCCGCGCCCATCTCCTTCGCGGCGATCACTCCGCACAGTCCGACCGCGCCGTCACCCACGACCACGGCCGTCGAACCGGGCTTCACCTCGGCGGCGTCGGCGGCCCACCAGCCGGTGCCCATCACGTCGGACACGGCCAGCAGACCGGGCCACAGCTCCTCGTCCGGCACCTCGTCGGTGGCGACCAGGGTGCCCTGGGCATGGGGGATGCGCACGTAGTCGGCCTGGCAGGTCGACATGAACTCGCGGTGCAGGCAGTTCGACTGGAAGCCGTTGCGGCAGTTCGCGCAGGTGTTGTCGGAGGTCGCGAAGGAGCCGACGACGAACTGGCCCGGCTTCACCGAGGTGACCTCGGTGCCGACCTCCTCCACGAAGCCGACGTACTCGTGGCCCATCGGGTGCGGGTCGCCGATCGGCTCGGCACCGCGGTAGGGCCACAGGTCCGAGCCGCACACACAGGTCACGGCCGTCCTGATGACGGCGTCGGTGGGGTGGAGGATCTTCGGGTCGTCCAGGGTCTCGAAGCGGATGTCACCGGGGGCGTGGATCACTGTGCCGCGCATGGTGGGGTTCCTTTTCGTGCCGGGGCGGGCGGCACCGGATGTCCGGGGCCGTCGCCGGGTGCAGGGCCGGGTGCGCGCCCGTCGTGACGGCGGGGCGGAGAGCACCACGCCATCCAGGTAACCCGGATCTCGCGCCCGTATCGAGGCACAGATGATGGGTGTACTGCCAGTACATCCCTGGGGACGCGGGCAGCACGTACCGTCGAAGGCATGGACAACCAGGCAGAGGTCCGCGAGTTCCTGACCTCGCGGCGCGCGAAGATCAGCCCCGAGCAGGCCGGCCTGCCCGCCGGCAGCCGACGGCGTGTGCCCGGCCTGCGCAGGAGTGAGGTCGCCGCCCTGGCCGACATGAGCGTGGAGTACTACTCCAAGCTGGAGCGCGGCAACCTCGCCGGTGCCTCCCCCGCCGTTCTCGAAGCCGTCGCCCGTGCCCTCCGGCTCGACGACGCCGAACGCGCCCACCTCATGAACCTGGCGCAGGCCGCCGACGGTTCCGACGCCCTCACCCGGCCCCGCCGCCGCACCACGCGGACCTGGACCGCCCACCGAAGCCTGCAATGGGTACTGGACGCCGTCACCGCAGGACCGGCCTTCGTGCGCAACGGCCGCATGGACATCGTCGCCGTCAACCAGCTCGCCCGCGCCTTCTACGACGACGTCTACGCCACCCCCGGCAACCAGGCCAACCTGGCCCGCTTCCAGTTCCTCGACCCCGCCTCGCGCCGCTTCTACCCCGACTGGGACCAGGCCGCCGACACCGTCGTCGCCATCCTGCGCACCGAAGCCGGCCGCAACCCCCACGACAAGGACCTGCACGACCTGGTGGGTGAACTGTCCACCCGCAGCGACGAGTTCCGCACCCGCTGGGGTGCCCACAACGTCCGCCACCACGGCACCGGCACCAAACGCTTCCACCACCACGCCGTCGGCGACCTCACCCTCGCCTACGAGGGCCTGGAGATGACCGCCGAACCCGGCCTCACCCTCACCGTCTACACCGCCGAACCCGCCTCGCCCTCCGACGAGGCCCTGCACCTGCTCGCCTCCTGGGCCGCCACGCCCCGAGGCCAGGTCCGCTGAGCGCGGCGAGCGCACGCACTTCCGCTACGGCCTCCCCACCGGGTGCGGCGGACATCCAGCCCGCGCGTGTCGGCCGGGCCGAGGTCCGGGGCGAGCCCGGGGCCGACGGGTTCCCCGGTGGCCGGCACGGCCTCTGTGACCGCCGCGGCTTCCGCGGGCGCCGTGGGCGCCCCCTTGCTTCGGGTCATCCCCACGCCCACCAGTACCACCGCCATCCCCAGCACCACCCTGACGCTCAGGTCCTCACCCAGTACGACGGCCCCCAGCAGCACGGACACCACCGGCAGCAGGTAGCCGACCACGGCGGCGTTGGTCGCGCCCTCGTCGTTGATGATCCGGTAGGTGAGGTGGAAGGTGGCCGCGGTGCAGAACACGCCGAGGACGACGGCCGCGACGAGGACCGCCGGACCCGGGGCGATCGCGTCCAGGCCGCCGATCGGCACCGCGAGGGCGGTCAGCCCGCTCGCGGCGACCAGCTGGGCGGCGGAGAGCGAGATCGTGGGAGTGCCCCTGCGGACCAGGGTGCGGCCCATGTACGTGAACGCGACGGCGTAGCTGGCGGCGGCGCCCAGGATCGCGAGGGCGCCCCAGCCGGTGGCGCCGGTCGTCCGCCAGGGGGCGAAGATGACGATCGTGCCGGCGAAGCCGAGCAGCAGCCCCGCCAGCCGTACGGGCCGCAGGCCACGCTCCGAGCCCAGGGCGAGACCGAGGACGATCGACCAGAGCGGGGTCGTGGCGTTCAGGACGCCCGCCAGCCCGGAGTCGACGGTCTGCTGGCCCACGCTGAACAACGCGAACGGCATGGCATTGCAGAAGAAGGCCGCGACGACGATGTGCCGCCAGACGGTGACGCCCCTCGGCAGCCGGTGCCCCGTCGCCCAGCAGGCGACGACGAGGACGACCGCGCCGAGGGCGCACCGCGCGAACGTGACCTGGAGCGGGGAGAGCCCGCGCAGCGCCAGTTCGATCCAGAGGAAGGTCGAGCCCCACAGCAGGGCGAGCACGGCCACCCGCACACCGCCCAGCAGGGCCCGCGTGCCGCTGTTGTCGGTCATTGGCGTTTCCCCATCCCCGTCGTCCCGTCCGGTGGTCGTTCCGGCCTTCGCCGCGACTCCTACGACGGTGCCGCAACCGAACTGTGAGGACAAGCAAACGTTTCTGCCCATACTGTTAAGCTGTGCTACATGCTTGATGTGAGGCGACTGCAGGTCCTGCGCGCGGTGGTCACCAGTGGCACGGTCACCGCGGCCGCGGCCCACCTCGGCTACACCCCGTCCGCTGTCAGCCAGCAGGTGGCGGCGCTGGAGAAACAGGCCGGTACGGCGCTGCTGGAGCGGGTCGGGCGCGGGGTGCGCCCCACGGCGGCCGGGCTGCTGCTCACCGAGCACGCGGCGCTGATCGGCGCGGCGGTCGCCCAGGCGGAGACGGCGCTCGCCGACCTCCGCGCCGGGCGCACCGGCCGGCTGTCGGTCCGCTACTTCGCCACGGCCGGCTCGACGCTGGTGGCGCCGGCCCTGGCCAGACTCCGCGCCGAGCACCCCGGTGTCCGCGTCGACCTCGAACTCACCGACCCGCAGGACCCGTTCCAGGAGGTGGCGGGAGGCCGGGCCGACCTGGCGGTGGTGGTCGGGGCGCGGGATCGCACGGGCAGCGGCTTCCGGCTCGTCCACCTCCTCGACGACCCGTACGCGGCCGTACTGCCCCTCGGCCACCCGCTCGCCGACCGGAAGACGATCGACCTGCACGAGTTGTCAGGTGAGCAGTGGGTGGGCAGCGAGCCCCCCGGTCCCTGCCTCGAACCCGTCATCGACTCCTGCGCGGCGGCCGGCTTCAGCCCCGACTTCGTCGTCCAGAGCGAGGACTACGCCACCGCGCAGGGCTTCGTCGCGGCCGGCCTCGGCGTCGGCCTGATGCCGCGGCTCGGGCTGCGCAACCAGCACCCCGGTGTCGTCGTACGCCCGGTCCGCAACCCTGAGCCGGTCCGGGGGATCTCGGCCGCCGTCCGGGAGACCGCCCTCGAACAGCCCGCCCTGCGTGGCCTGTTGGACGCGCTGCGGGACGCGGCCGCCACCGCCGGCCCGGGCGATGAGCCTCGGTCACCATGACCACGGCAGGCGCCCCGACACACCGTGCCGGAGCCGGAACCGGTTCCCTTCGGCTGCCCGCCGTGGGTGGCGCTCAGTCCCCGGCCCGTATCAGTCCGCTCTCGTAGGCGAAGATCACGGCGTGGACGCGGTCGCGGAGGCCGAGTTTGGTCAGGATGCGCCCGAGGTGGGTCTTGACGGTCGTCTCCCCTACGAAGAGGCGCTCGGCGATCTCGCCGTTGCCGAGCCCCCGGGCGACCAGGGCGAGGACTTCCCGTTCCCGCTCGGTGAGCGCGGCCAGGAGGCCGCGCTGGGCGGGCACGGACGTGGGGGGTTGCCGGACGAAGCGTTCGACCAGGCGCCGGGTGAGGGAGGGCGCCACCATGACCTCGCCCCGCAGCACCGCCCGGACGGTCACCAGGATCTCCTCGGCGGGCGCGTCCTTGACGAGGAAGCCGTTCGCGCCGGCGCGCAGGGCGCCGTAGGCGTACTCGTCGAGGTCGAAGGTGGTGACGACGAGGATGCGGGGCCCGTGGGGCTGCGCGCAGAGGTGCTCGGTCGCGGCGAGCCCGTCCAGGCCGGGCATGCGGACGTCCATCAGGACGAGGTCCGGCCGCAGGGCGGCCACCCCCGCGATCGCCGCGTCGCCGTCGGCGGCCTCGCCCACCACGGTGAGGTCGGGCTGGCTGTCGACGACCATGCGCAGTCCCATCCGGATCAGTTCCTGGTCGTCGCAGATCAGCACCCGCGACGGGGACGGGGTGGGAGCCGGGCCGGTCACGGGGGCGTCGCCGTGGTGGGCTCGGGTCCGGTGGGCCGCAGGGAGGCGGTGACCCGGTAGCCCCCGTCGGGTGTGGGTCCGGCGTCGACGCTCCCGCCGTACAGGGCGGTGCGTTCGCGCATGCCGGTGAGACCGTGACCGCGGGGGAGGGGTCGGTCGGGGTGTTCCGGGACGGCTTCCCCGCCGGCCCCGGCCGAGTTCTCCACTCGCACCCGCACCAGCCGTCCGGGCCCCTCGGTGCCGGTGTCGACCCGGACGCGGATCGTGGCGTCCGACGGCGCGTGCTTGACGACGTTGGTGAGCGCCTCCTGCACGATGCGGTACGTCTGCGCGGTGAGGTCCGGAGGCAGGCCACCGGGCTCTCCGCACAGGTCCAGGCGGGCGCGCGTGCCGGTCGTGTCGAGGCGCCCGACCAGCCGCCGCAGATCGGCCGCGAGGGACTCGCCGGCCCCACCGGGACCGGGGCCGGGGGCGTCGGCCGATGCGTCCGCGTCGGGGGTGCGCAGCACCTCCAGCAGCCGGCGCAGTTCGTCCAGGGCGTCGCGGCCGGTCGCGCTGATGACGCCGAGGGTGCGGTCGACGACCGTGGGGTCGGTGTGCCGCATCAGCCTGCCGCCCTCGGCGTTCAGCACCATCACGCTCACGCTGTGGGCGAGGACGTCGTGGATCTCGCGGGCGATGCGAGCCCGCTCCTCGGCGACGGCGACCCGGGCCAGGGCGAGGCGCTCCGACTCGGCGAGCGCGGCCCGCCGCTCGAACTCGGCGACGTAGGCGCGCCGGGCCCGGACGTACTCGCCGAACACCCAGGCCCCGGCCAGCAGGAGCCCCACGGCGAGCGGGGTGAGCCAGGCACCGCGGGCGCCCTGGCTCCCGTGGTCCCGCTGCCAGGCGGGAATCCACAGCACGACGCAGCCGGCGGCGCAGAGCACCGTCGCCGCCGCGGCCCGGCGCAGGCCGCGCACGGTGAGGGTGGCGAGGACCGCGGCCAGGGCGACGGCGCCGCGTCCCGGTTCCTGTCCCCACACCTGTCCGAGGTACTGCGCCCAGAACGCGGCCGCCACCAGGGCCGCGACGAGCACCGGCCGGCGGCGGCGCCACAGCAGCGGCAGCACCAGGGCGGCGTACACGACCGCCTGCACCCAGACCGGCCGCCAGCCCGGCTGCGGGCGGATCACCGGGGGCACGGCGACCAGCGCCACCAGCAGGACGTCCGTCAGCCACGGGTGTGCGCGCCGCAGGCGGGGCAGGGTCTCGATGAGCCGGTGCACCGCCTCACGCTACGGCCGGGGCCCGCTGTCCGGCATCGTCCTGGCGGGCGTCACGGGGTCCTCCCGCAGTCGTACGGACACCGGCCGCGGATACGACGTGCGGCCACCCGGGGCGCTCCCAGCATGGCCGCCATGTCGATCACCACCGAGTTCCTCAGACGGCCCCTCATGACCGGTGCCGTGGCGCCCAGTTCTCGACGGCTCGCGTCTGCGATGACCGAGGGCGTCGGCCTGGAGCAGGCGCGGGTGGTCGCCGAACTCGGTCCGGGGACCGGGGTGTTCACCGACGCGATCCTCGCCCGGCTCGCCCGCGACGCCCGGCTCGTCGCCGTCGAGCTCAACCCGACGCTCGCCGCCCGGCTGGCGGCCACCCGGCGCGACCCACGGCTGACCGTGGTCCGGGGCACGGCCGCCGACCTGGCCGCCGCGGTCGGCGAACCGGTCGACGCGGTGGTCTCCGGACTGCCGTGGACGGTCATGCCGCAGGACCGGCGCGGGCAGATCCTGGACGCCGTGGCCGACGTGCTCGCGCCCGGTGGCCGGTTCACCACCTTCGCCTACCTGCACGCCGCCTGGACCCCGCCCGCCCGTCACCTCACCGCCGAACTGGCCCGCCGTTTCGACCGGCTGGAACGTTCGAGGACGGTGTGGGCGAACCTGCCGCCCGCTTTCGTGCACCGGGCCGTCCGGCGGCCTTGACGCGAGCGGACCCCCGAGTACGGCCACTGCCCTCAGCACCGTCGGGAACGGGGCCGGAGGCAGCGCCCGCACGCGGGGGCGGCGGTCTACCGGAGTGCGACGCTGGAGGCCAGGAAGTGCTGGACCAGGCGCAGTGCGCGTTCGGTGTCCCACAGCCGGGGGGCGGCCAGCGGGCCGCTCTCGGCGCGCAGTTCGTCCGGTGGGAGATCCGCTGCGGTGGGCAGGGCGCGCAGGACGTCGTTCAGGAACGCGCCGAAGTGCTCGCCGACCGGTTCGGCGGACGCCCGGCGCAGTTGTTCCAGCGCCGCCTCCACCGCGGCCAGCCGTGCGAGTACGACGGCGTCGTCGACCGGTTCACCGGCCGGGGGAGCGAAGTCCATGCACCGCAGGATTTCTTCGGCCGTCACCGCGTCGGCCGGTGCGGCCCGCCACCCGTGGGCGTCCCCGGCCGCGAAGGCGCGCTCCACGATCTCGGCCACCGCACGGGCGACCGGCCGGGGGCGCAGCGCGAGCGGGCGGCCCGGCCAGTCGCCCGCGTACTCGGCGAACGAGGGATCGCCCTCGATGTCGCTGTCGACCACGATGTAGTCGATGTCGATCCGCTCGCGAGCCTCGGAGTGCTCCCACAGCAGCTCCACCGGGTGGTGATCGTGGTCCTCCAGGAACTTCCACCACGCTGCTCGGGGGGCCGGGGCGTCGAGCAGTTCGAGCTGGATCCTGCACCGGTGACACACCACGTCAACGAAGTCCGACATGTCTTCCTCCATCACCTGTACCGACGTGCGATCAGAAACCCTCTCGCTCCATCGCCCTCTCCTTGTTCAGCATCCCCTGGTGCATCGCGTCCTCGTACCCGGAGTCGTCGCCGCCTCCGCCGCCTCCGCCCTTGCCCACGTCGTGGAGGCCGGAATCCCCGAGGTCGTAGGTGCCGAGTTCCTCGCCGGTGTCGTCCACGATGCGGACGGTGTACCCGCGCCACTTGGAGATGTCGCGGCCCGGCTGCTTCTGCCAGTCCCCCAGCCATTTGTAGGCGTCCGAGCCCTTGGGCACCTGGAAGAAGATCTCGTTGATCTTCGTCTTCTTGGCCCTGAGCTGACGGGTGGCCTTGGACAGCTGCCTCATGAAGGCGTTCTGATTGGGGTTCTCGATCGTCTTGACCTCGCGGTAGCCGACGACGTTCCCCTGACGGTCCAGGAGTTTGATGTCAGGGTTCGGCTCGCCCTGGTCGTTCTTGCTGTTCGCCTCCGGGTTGACCTCGGCCGTGGTGTCGTCGGGGCCGCCCTCCAACGACTTGTACGAGTTCTCCTCGGTCAGCAACTCCTGCTTCTTCGAGCCCAGGTGTTCCTTGCGGAGTTTCTCGGCGCCCGCGTCCTGGGCGCTCGACGCGCTCTCGGACGTGGAATCGCCCCCGCCACCCCCGCCGTCCCCGTTCTGCACCGCGTACGCGATGTTCGGCGCTGCCACCGCCCCGACGACGGTCGCGGAGCCGGCGACGGCCAGGCCTGTGCCCGCGACGTCGAGGGCCGCGCCGAGCGGAGCGCCGATGACCGTGGCCATGAGGGCCGTACCGCCCGCGTCGGCGGCCGCGCCCAGGAGCAGCTCGCCGACTCCGAGGGCCGCCTGGGCCCAGTTGGTGCGCTGCATGACCTGGTTGGCGGTCTGGGCGAAGCCGGAGACGGCGTTGCTGAGGGAGCTGAACCAGCTGGCGCCGGTGGGGTCGCTGCCGGTGACCGGGTCGTTGCCGCTGTAGTCGTAACCGGAGATCTGTGAGGGGTCGGAGGACTCCAGGAGGGGGTCGAGGGAGACGAAGCGGCCCGTCTGCGCGTCGTACTCGCGGGCGCCGAGGTCCTCCAGACCCGTGCCGGAGTCCGCGATGCCGCCGACGTATCCCTTGTCACCGGGCCAGGAACTGGGCGCGGTGCCGCGGACCTTGCCGAAGGGGAGGTACTGGCGTCGGGTGACGGCCTGGGACTGGTAGTCGACGGCGAGGGTGTCCGTGCCCTGGCGGTCGGGGATCAGGTACTGGATGTCACCGCTGCTGCTGCGTTCGGCGACGGTGGTGCCGCCGAGGGCGTAGTAGCGGGTGCCGCTGAGGGTGTGGCTGCCGGTGTTCTCGACGATCTCCTCGTCGTCGAGGTAGAGGGTGGCCTTGCCCGGCGCGGTACGCAGCACCAGGTTGCCGTCGGCGTCGTACAGGTAGTCCGTCGTCCCGGCGGACGTCGTGTCGGTCGCCAGCTTGTCCTGGTCGTTCCAGGTCAGGGTCTGGTCGCCGAGGGCGCCGCCGCTCACGGCCGTCGTGTCGCCGGCGTTGTCGTAGGTGTAGGAGGCGGTGTTCGCCGTGGCGCCGGGGCCGGTGGCGGTGGTGGAGGTGAGGGTGTGCGGCTGGTCCGTGGCCGATCCCGCGCCGGGGTAGTGATACGTGGTGGTCGTGTCGTTCGCGGTGTTGCCGTCGGTGGCGTGGTCGGTCTGGGTGTCCCGTTCGCCGTCGGCGCGGTAGGTCCAGCTCTCCCAGTAGGGGTTGGGGCCGCCGACCGTGGCGCTGCTGCCCGCTGCCGGGGCGGTCGCGCACTGGTCGGTCGCGGTCCAGGCGGCGGTCAGCCGTACGGCCCAGTCGTAGGCGTAGCACTGGGTGTCGGTGGTGGCGCCGCCGTTCTGCGCGTCGGTCACCGAGGCGAGCAGTCCCGCGCCCTTGGAGATGTTTTTGTCGGACCAGGAGTACGAGGTGTCGTCGACGACCGTGGAGCTGCTGGAGTCGGTCGTCTTGGCGTCGACGGGCTGGCCGGTCTGGGGGTCGTACTTCAGGGTGAGGTCGACCCAGCTGGTGGACGGGCCCATGGAGTACTGCAGCGGGTGGCCGAACTCGTCGTAACCGAGGGCGTTCACGTAGGTCCAGGCCGTGGTGCCCGAGCTCGCGAGACTGGTCGGGTCGCCGTACTGGTCGTACCCGGTGGCGATGGTCTCGGAGGGCAGTCCGCCGGCCGCCGCGTCCTGCTGGGTGGATGGTGTGCCGGTGGTCTTGTAGGTGTACGAGGTGGTGTAGCCGCCGGACGGTGCCAGCGCCGCCTCGTCGGCCGGCAGGTCGCCGAGCGTGATGCGGGAGGCGGCCACCTCGCCGAGCGAGGTGTAGCCGAGCGTGGTGTTGGTCACCGAGGGGCTCGACGTGCCCATTTGGTAGGAGGTCGAGGAGGTGGGCAGACCCTTCTTGAGGGTGTCGTACGTCCACGACGCGATCTGGTTGCTCGCGGAGGCGGTCGCCCCGCCGGTGGTGTCGTACGCGGCCGTCTTCCGTCCGGCCGAGTCGTACGTGTAACTCGTCGTCTTGGAACGGGAGTCGGTGGTCGTGAGGACCTGACCCGCGTTGTCGTAGGTGGCGTAGGAGGTGCCGGCGTCGGGGTCGCTCGCGGAGGTCTGGTCGCCGAGCAGGTTGTAGTGCCAGGACCAGGTGTTGCCTGCCGGGTCCGTCTCGCCGGACTTCGAGCCGTCCGGGTTGTACGTGTAGTGGGTGTCGGAGTAGTCGCTGCTCGGATCGTTGACCGGGTCGGCGGGGACGCCCGAGTGGTACTGGTACAGGTCGGTGGTGTTGCCGCGCGCGTCGGTGAGCTTCGACTCGGCCACACCGCCGGCCGGCGGGACGGTGGTGGTGAAGTTCCCGCCGAACACCGTGGTGGTGTGCCAGGTCTCGGTGCCCAGCGCGTACGCGGTGGCCACGGTCTTGCGGCCCGCGCCGTCGTAGGCGAAGCCGGTCTCGGACGGGATCTTGCCGTCCTGGGCCTGGACCAGCGTGCCGTTCGGAGCGCCCGTGGAGTAGTAGGGGTTGGTGGTCTTGGCGACCCAGCCGTCGGTGTTGTAGACGGTGTCGGTGATGGTCCGGCCGCCGTCGACGGTGCCGGTCTGGGTCTCGCGCAGGCGCAGGAAGGAGTCGTAGAGCGACTCGCTGACGGCGTAGCTGCCGTCGTCGTTCAGTGTCTGCGTGCTGACCACGCTGGGGGCGTTCTGCTCGACGTCGTAGGTGTACTTCGTGCTCGCCGAGCTGACGCCGGGTTTGAAGACCGCGGTGGTGCGGCCCAGGGCGTCGTACTGCGCCTTGGTGACGTAGCCGGCCGCGTCGGTCTGGCTCAGTTCCACTCCGCGCAGCGGGTCGAGGGTCTCGGTGACGGTGTGGGTGAGCGGGTCGGTGGTGGTGACCGAGGTGGGCGCCGCGCCCGTCGTCGGGGTGTAGGCGATGTGGACGGTGCGCTGGTCGGGGTCGGTGCTGGTCAGCGTGCGGCCGTACTCGTCGACGGTGAGCGCCGACATGGTCGACCAGGTCGGGGTCGCGCCGGTGTAGGAGGTCACCTGCTGGGTCGTGGTCGGGTCGCCGACGGTCGGCGCCGAGCCGAAGGTGGTGGAACCGTCGTAGTACATCCGCTTGTCCGAGACGGCGTCACCGGGCAGGGACGGTGTGTTGGCGCAGTCGGTGGAGACGGTGTCGGTCTCGTCCGGGGTGTCGAGGATCCACGCCGAGGTGTTGTCGTCGTAGGTCGTCGTGGTGCAGATGTCGTCCGAGGTGGTGGAGACGTCGCCCTTGTCGTCGGCCTTGGTCACCCGGCCGTGCGAGTCATGGGTGCTGTCGGTCTCCGTCTCCCGGGTGCTGCCCGAGGCCAGCGGGGTGTAGACGCGGGTGCGCGCGCTGCCCGTGAGGTACGCCTTCTGGTCCGGCAGCCCGCCGCCGAGCGCGTGCGTGGCGGTGGCCGCGCTGGACCACGGGTCGGTGATCGTGTCGTTGACGACCTTCCCCGACTTCCACCCGTCGTAGAGAACCGTCTCGTAGGTCATGCCCGCGTACTGGTTCAGGTCCGGGACGGAGTCGCCGCGGGAGTCGGTGACGTTCACCGAACGCGTCGAGCCACCCGGCAGGGTGTCGCCGTCCATGCCGCGGAAGTAGGTGTAGTCCGTCTCCGTCTGCGGGTCCGGAGCGGTGCCCGTGGAGACCTTCATCCCCGGGTAGCCGCGCCACTCGTTCCAGGTCCGCTGGTCCGACGGGGTCAGCGGGTTGTCGTCGTGGTGCCAGGCCGGGCTGCCGACGGGCGTGTACGTGGTGACCGTGTTGTCGTTGACCCCACCGCCGGTCTGGTCCTGCTGGGTGACGGTGGTGACGATGTACTTGTTGAACCAGTCCTTGATCGGCGCGGTCAGCCCGCTGGGCGTCCAGTACGAGGGGAAGCACAGCGACGTGTTCTTGCTGTCGTCGCTCGGCGTGGAACTCCCGCACGCCGGCGCCGAGTAGCCGACGCTGATGATCTCGCCGGTCTCGGTGGTGATGGTGTTCAGGCGGTAGCGGGTGATCGGGGGATAGCCGTCCGTCAGGTCGACGCGGTTGGACAGCGGCGTGCCGGAGAAGGTGACCGGTGCCGTGCTGAGCGAGCCGGACGATCCGCCGCCGCTGGTGTCCTGACCGGTGTGCACGATCGACGACAGCCACAGCGAGGGGGTCGTCGCGTCACCGGTGGCCGGGAAGGAGTAGGTGAGGGCCCAGGAGTCCACGTTGGTCTCGGCCGTCCCGACCAGGGCCTGCGTCTGGATGCCGGTCAGCTCGTACTCCGACCAGAACGACGGCGACTGCGAGGTGCACGAGGCGCCGTTCGCGCAGTTCAGGTCGTAGGGGACGTCCGGCCAGCTCGACGCGGTCGAGGAGGACAGACCGGAGACCGCGCAACCGGTCGAGGTGGTCTTGCAGCGCCCGTTGTAGGTGAAGGCGACCTGGCCGGCGGGGCTGGTGGAGTAGACGGAACCGTCGCGCTGGCCGTACTGGATCTTCGTCAGCCGGGCGTCGCGCGTATAGGGCGTGTTGGCGGTGCTGCCCAGGTCGCGGGCGTAGTAGTTGGTGTCGTCCGTGTAGAAGTAGGACATCACGTCGCCGTGCGTGTCCTTGACGTAGTCCAGCATCCACCGGTAACCCTGCTGGCACCAGGAGCTGGAGAACGTGGCGTTGTAGCAGGGCTGCCCCGAGGCGGTGGCGTACACGGGCTCGGTCAGCACCGAGTTCGTGGCCGTGTCACCACTGGCGTATCCGGGCAGGTGGTTCAGGCCGAAGGTGTACTGGGTGCCGTCGGTGGTGGTGACCCGGAAGTACTCGCCGTTCTGGGCGCCGTTGGACGCTCCGGTCAGGTACTGGATCTTCTCGTCGTTGTCGCCCTGGGCTCGGTAGGTCCCGGTGCTGTCGTCCTTGACGATCGTGGTGGTCGAGCCGTTCAGCGACAGCGTCAGCTGGTTGTCGCCGGACCAGCAGTCGTCCCAGGTCCTGGTCGTCCCGGCGGGGTTCTGGTGGCAGGACTGGTAGGAGCGTTCGACGTAGCTGGCCGGCAGGCTGAATCCGTCTCCGACGACGGATGCCTGGTTGTTGGTCGACGAGGTGAGGCCGTCCACGCTCTGGGAG
Organism: Streptomyces sp. NPDC020958; assembly: GCF_055562175.1. Taxonomy (NCBI): domain Bacteria; kingdom Bacillati; phylum Actinomycetota; class Actinomycetes; order Kitasatosporales; family Streptomycetaceae; genus Streptomyces; species Streptomyces sp. NPDC020958. The sequence continues at coordinate 288,950 of NZ_JBVHFU010000009.1, forward strand.
TCGTACCCCAGGGTGATCTTGGGGGTGAGTCCGCCCGGAACACTCGGCGTCGCCATCGGGTACGACCACTGGAAGCCGTCGCCGCTGCCGCCCGCCTGCCAGGATCCCGAGGGCTTGAGGGAGGTGGCGGTGAAATCGCCGCCTCCGCCGCCCGTGCTGGAGGTGGCCGCGAGGACGAACGGTGTCATGGCCGCGGGGGTGAGGCCCGAGGCGTGCGGTCCGGCGTGCGGCGTGGCGCTCGTGACGTCCGCCGTGATGCGGCCGGAGCGGGTGTCGATGCCGGACGCGACCGGGGTGCGGGTACGGCAGGCCGCCCGCTGCGGGCTGGTCAGCGCGCAGGCCGGCAGTTCGACGAAGTGCAGACGTGAGGCCCAGTCGCCTCCGAAGGCCTGGGCGAACCCGCGGTAGTCGAGGGCGACGTGGAGGCGGCCGGTGGAGGCCTGGGCCGGAGTCAGGCTGAGCAGCGGGCCGTCGACGCCCGCGGCACGTGCCGCCCGCCGGGGAAGGACGCGTACGGTGATCTTGGTCTGCCCGCCGTTGCGGGAGTCCGAGCTGAGCCAGACGGGCAGAGCGCCGGCCCGCGTCGACTTCGCCTTCGGCTTCGACTTCGCCTGCGGCTGCGGCTTCGGCTGCGGCTTCGGCGCGCTCGCGGCGGGCACCGCGACCTCCGCCGTGCCGACCGGCCACTTCGGTGCGGGCGCCCGGTAGGTGCGCAGGCGCTCGGGGCGGTGGTAGTGCGAGGTGACGGGGTGGACCGGGACCGGCTTGGTGTGCGCCAGAGCCGGAGCGTCCCGGTGGGAGGCGGGGGCCGCGCCCAGGGTGGTGGCCGCGATGGCGGCGGTGATCGCGGAAGCGACGGCTCCGCGCAGCAGTCTCCGGCCGGTGGCACTTCGGCGTCTGGAGGTTTGCCGGTGTATCCCGGGTATCACAGTGGTCCGCCCCCTCGGAAAGACATGGAAGACGTCGTGGCAGACGTCGTTGGAGACGCCATGGATGACGTCGTGAAAGCCGTCGTGAAAGCCGTCGTGAAAGACAGCGGAGTCTTGAAGATCACGTGAGCGAACGGAGGCTATCAACGCCTTTTTCAGTACAGGGTTTTCATAGACTCTCCTTACTCAACTCATGAAATGTACACATCACCCGCTTAGTGACATGGCGTCACAAAGCCTGTGTGGCCTGCGCTTTTGCCCGTTGGCAGGGGCTTGGACGGCGGCTTAGGTTCAGGTCCGGTCGGCATTCCGGCCCGGACACAGGAGACACACACCTGATGCACACACATGGGGGCGGGCGAAGAGCCCGGGGTTGGTCGCGCGGCGTTCTCGCCGCACTGGTGGTGCTGGGGGTCTCGGCGGCCGGGCTCGCGCCCGCATACGCCGCGACGCCCCGCAGTAAAGCGCCGGAGGCGTCGGGGAGCTCGGAGCACCTCGAGCGTCATGGGGGTGCCGGCCGGCACCTGACCCCGCTGCCGAGCGGCTTCGGGCTCACCGCCGCCGACCAGTCGGCGATGGGGGCGGCCGCCGCCAGGGCGCGCGCGTCCCGGCGTCCCGTGGCCGTCGACGCGCTGACCAGCCCGACCGAGCAGGTGGTCGCGGAGCCCTCGGGCAGATTCGCGCTGGCCGCCAATCCGCAGCCGGTGCGCGTCAGGCGCGGCGGTGGCTGGACCCGGGTGGACCTGGCCCTCCACCGGCAGTCCGGCGGAGCCTGGGCCCCCGCGGCCACCGCGTACGGCCGGGTCTCCTTCTCCCCGGGAGGAAGCGGTCCGCTGGCCGTCACCCGCTCCGGGGGAGTCACGCTCACGCTCACCTGGCCGGGGACACTGCCGGCACCGGTGGTCTCCGGGGCCACGGCGACCTACCGTTCGGTGCTGCCCTCGGTGGACCTCGTGATGTCACCGACGAGCGCGGGCGGTCTCAGCGACGTCCTGGTCATCCACTCGGCCGAGGCGGCGAGGAACCCCGCGCTCTCCTCGCTGCGCCTGCGCACCGCCGTGCACGGCGGACGCCTGCGGCCCGGTCCCGACGGGGGACTCCAGATCGCCGACGCCCAGGGCCGGGTGGTGGCCGACGCGCCCACCCCCCTGCAGTGGGACTCCAACAAGGCGTTGCCCGCCGCGGCCCACCCGTCCCGGGCGAAGGTCGCCGCGGACGCGTCGGACATCGCGCACGCCGGCCTCGCCGCCCGGGTGGCGCCGGTACGGGCGTCGGTCTCGCACTCCGCGCTGACCCTGACGCCCGACGCCCGCATGCTGCGCTCCGCGTCGACGGTCTGGCCGGTCTACGTGGACCCGTCGGTCAACTGGCACCCCGTCGACTACCAGAAGCCCGCGTTCGACGAGGTCAAGCAGGGCTGCCCCGGCAACTCCTTCTACAACCAGACCGGCGGCATGGCCGACAACGGCTACCTGGGCGTCGGCTACAACGGCTGGCCCGAGGGCTACTGCTACACCGGTGACGAGCACGCCATCTACCAGTGGAAGCTGTCGAAGACGATCTGGGGCGCCGACATCGACAGCGCAGAGGTCGACGCCACCGACGTCTACTCCGCCTCCTGCGCCACCACCGCGACGGTCAACCTGCACTGGTCCAACGGCATCGGCTCCGGAACGGACTGGAGCAACCGGCCGCACTACGACAAGTACGCCACGTCGAAGAGCTTCGGTCCGGCCTACAACCACGACTACTGCCCGTCCAACGGCTCGGTGACCAACGGCTTCGACGTGCGCACCCCGATGGTCAGCGCGGCCAAGGGCCACTGGTCCACCTTCACCGCGACACTCAGTGAGGACTCCATGGAGTCCTCCCGCGACGACTCGGGCTTCAAGCGGTTCTCCAACAACCCGACGCTCCAGATCTTCTTCAACAACGTCCCGAACGTCCCCACCGCCAACACCATGGCGGCGGTCTCGGGCGCGGACGACGCGGCCTGCGCCACCTCGGGCGCCGGCCCCTACATGGGCAAGACCATCGCGGCGACACCGCCGGTGCTCCAGGCGAAGGTGAGCGACCCCAACGGGGACAAGCTCCAGGCGACCTTCCAGTACTGGGTCAGCGGCTCCACCACCAAGAAGACCGGGCTCAGCGCGGACAACCTCGCCAGCGGAACCCTCGCCAAGTACACGCTCCCGGCCAGTTTCATCTCCTCGCTGACCAGCGGGCAGGTCGTCGACTGGCAGGTCAAGGTGACCGACGGCATGGACTCCACCGCCTACACCCAGTCGCCCACCTGCCGCTTCACCGCCGAACCCACCGCCCCCGACACCCCCACGGTGGTCTCGGAGAACAACCTCTACCCGAACACCGACCAGAACGACTCGGTGGTCGGCGCGGCCGCCGGCACGGCGGGCAAGTTCGACGTGTCGAGCGCCGGCACGGCGGCCGTGAAGTTCGTCGCCCGCCTCGACGTCTCCCCGGCGACCAGCAACCCGCCGGCCGACGAGGTGACCACGACCACCACCTCCGCGGCCACGATCACCGTCACCCCGCCCTCGCCGGGACCGCACACCCTGTACGTCTACGCGGTCGACAAGGCCGGCGACCTCTCCGGGGCGTTCGCCTACCCCTTCCTCGCCGCCGGCCACGCCGCGAGCACCTGCGCGAGCTTCACCGCCTGCCTGAACAACACCGCGATCAGCCCCGACGCCACCACGACCGAGGGCAACGCCGACGGCAGCGGCCACAGCATGTCCGCCACCGACCTCGCGGGCGCGGGCTGGAACAGCGGCGCCCCCGTCACCGTCGACGGCGCGACCTTCACCCTGCCCGCCTTCGGCTCGGGACAGAAGGACAACGTCCTCGCGGCGAACCAGACCATCACCTACGGCGGCTCCGGCAACGCCCTGGTCTTCCTCGCCAACTCCACCAACGCGGGCCTCGACGACCCCGGCGCCATCGCCGGCGACTCCACCGCCCCGTACGTGCCCGCGGGAACGGCGGTCTCCGGCTCGTACTGCTTCGACGGGACGGCTCCGCTCGGTGTCTGCCCGGCGACCGGGACGATCACCTACACCGACGGCACCTCGACCGGTTACGACCTCACGGTCCCCGACTGGATCAGCGGCCCGAGCGCGAGCGCGGCCTTCGCCCTGCCGCACTGGAACAACGCCACCGGCCAGGTCAGCGAGGCGGCCGGGGCCGGCCCGAAGATCTACGCCTTCTCGGTCCCGATCGACCCGACCAGGACCGTCGCGTCCGTCACCCTCCCGGATGTGACGCAGCAGGTCGGCAACTCCACCCAGGGGCTGCACATCTACGGCATCGCCACCCGCGACACCTCCCACCGGACCGTGGAGACCAACGGCTCCACCGCCCCCACCACCGCCACCCTGCCCAGCGGCCAGTCCTGGACCGGCGCCTGGGCCAACCCGAACGAGGGCGACTACGACTTCTCGGGCGGCAGCTTCAGCAACCAGAGCGTCCGCGTCGCGCTCAAGCCGTCGCTGTCGGGCGGCACGGTGCGCGTCAAGCTCGACAACGCGCTGGGCACCAGCAAGCTGTCGATCGGTCACGCCACCATCGCGCTGTCCTCCACCGCCGGTTCCCCCTCGGCCGTGCCCGCCGGCGCCCCGAAGGGACTGACCTTCGACGGCAAGCAGGCGGTGACCGTCCCCGAGGGCGGCATGGTCTACAGCGACCCGCTGCCGTTCACGGTGACCGCGGGCCAGTTCCTGCTCGTCTCGTACCAGCTCTCCAACACGGTGCCCTACCTGGTGCAGCACTCCTACGCCAACGGCTCCTACGAATACGTCACGGCGACCGGCGCCGGTGACCAGACCACCGACACCACCGGCACGCCTTATCAGGCCACCGGCGGCAAGAACGGCAACTTCACCGACCTGGTGACCGACCTGGACGTGGCCTCCGCGAACGTACCGACCGAGGCGGTGCTCGGCGACAACCTCACCGACCCCTTCCAGCCCGGCACCACGTTGCCCAACTCCAACGGCTACCGGGTCTCCGACGCCCTCGCGGCCGCGGAACCCAGCACCCAGAGCCCGTACGGCGTGCTGGCGGAGGGCATCGAGTCCAACCAGCTGATGGACGACGACCCCGAGACCTACAACGGCAACCCGATCGGCGGTCCCTCGGCGCTCTCCCGGCTCGACCGCGACATCCTCGACCAGCCCGGGATCAACACCGTCGTCGTCACCGAGGGACTGGAGGACCTCCTCAACGGACCGACGACCGACACCGACCTGGAGTCGAACGGCTACACCGCCCTGGTCCAGCAGCTCCAGGCCTGGGGCGTCAACGTCGTCCTCACCTCGCTCACCCCGTGCGACGGCTTCACCGGTGACAACGCCACCCCGAACGACCCCTGCACCAGTACGGTCGACGACTACCGCAGCGACGTGAACGCCTTCCTCGGCGGCATGAACCTCGGCTCCCCCTGGGGCGCCCCGGCCGTGTACTTCGCCGACTTCGACTCGGCCGTCGCCGTACCGGACACCAGCAACGGCGAGGAGAAGCTCGCTGCCACGGCCGACGGCGGAGACCACGTCAACCTCTCGAACGCGGCCTTCGGCTCCCTCGCCTCGGCTCTGCTCTCACCGCTCGACGAATGGGACCTCGCCGACGGCAGCGGCATGCCGGTGGCCACCGACACCGCCGCCACCGACGGCGCCAACCAGGTGCTCACCCCCAACGCGATCACCAACCCCAACACCGGCAACAGCCCGCTGACCCTCGCCGGAGGCAGCAGCTGGGGGAGCGACGCGACCCGGGGCACGGTCCTCACGCTGGACGGCAGCAGCGGCTACGCCGCGAGCGGCGGCCAAGTGCTCGACACCACCGCCAGCTACTCGGTCTCCGCCTGGGTCAAGCCCTCCTCGCTGCCCAGCAGCAACGCGACCGTCGCCGGACAGGACGGCACCCAGAACAGCCCCTTCTATCTCCAGTACAACTACGCCCACAAGAGCAGCCCAGGCTGGGCCCTCACCTTCACCGGCGCCGACACGACCAGCCCCTCCTTCACCCTCGCCTACGCCTCCGGAGCGACCGCGAACACCTGGACCCACCTGGTCGGCGTCTACAACGCCGCCACCAGGACGGCCCAGCTGTACGTCAACGGCACCCTCGCCGGGTCCGCGACCAACGTGACGTCATGGGGCGCCACCGGCGCGTTCTCCGTCGGGCGCTCGAAGTACAACGGGGCCAACAGTGACTTCTTCCCCGGCTCCATCAGCGGCGTCCAGGCGTGGAACTACGCGCTGACCGCCAACCAGGTCACCGCCCTCTACCAGCAGATCCCGTGACGACAAGGGAAACCAGGAAACCGATGTCCTTCCTCACCGGCTCAGGCCGGCACGCCAGGCCGCGGCCCCCGCGGCTGCGCACCGCGGTGACCTCCTCCGCCCTCGCCGTCACCGCGGCGGGCGGCGTCCTCGCCGCGGCCCCGGCGCAGGCCGCCACGACGACGTACACAGTGAAAGCCGGCGACACCCTTTCCGGCATCGCACAGGCCGAGCACGTGGCCGGCGGCTGGCAGGCGCTCGCCCGGACCAACCACCTGGCCAGCCCCTACACCATCCACCCCGGCGAGCGACTGGTCCTGCCCACCGCCTCGCCGGCGTCGCCCTTCCCCGTACCGGTCACGGTGGGCAAGGCGACCCAGGTCATCACCGTCCAGGCCCACGGCTCCTACGCCACCGTCATCGCGTGGCAGAAGAGCGGAACCACCTGGCACGACGTCTACGCCACCACCAAGGCCAGGGTCGGGGCGAACGGGGTGACCGACGGCGCCACCCGCAAGCAGGGCACCGATACGACGCCGACCGGCACCTACACCATCACGCAGGGCTTCGGGGTCGGTGCCGACCCCGGGACGAAGATGCCCTACCACCAGGTGGCACAGGACGACTGGTGGGTCGAGGACCCCTCCTCGCCCTACTACAACCAGATGCGCACCTCGGAGCAGGGCGGCTTCCCGCTCACCGAAGCCGGCGTCCACGGCAGCGAACACCTCATCAACTACCCCACCCAGTACAACAACGCCCTCGTCATCAACTTCAACACCAACCCCGCAGTCGCCGGCCACGGCGCCGGCATCTTCCTCCACGACCTCGGCCCACAGGCCGGCCCCACGGGGGGATGCGTCGCCCTGCCGGCCCCGGTGATGACCGAGATCATCCGCTGGATCGACCCGGCCCAGCACCCGGTGATCGCCATTCACTGACCCGGCGACGCAGGACGGCCCGCCCGGACGAGCTTCCGGGCGGGCCGTCCCGCGTCACCCACCCGTGGACGCCATGCCGTTCAGGTGGTCGACCAGCGGTGCGAGCAGGTCGGCCACCGTGCGCAGGAGGTCCGCGAGCACGCCGGTGCCGAGGCCGTCCGCCGTGCCGCGGATCTCGTCGCGGTCCTGCCGTACCTTCGCCAGCCTCGCGACCACCCGTGCGGGACCGGTCGCCTCACCGGGCGGCGCGGGGAACGTGAGTACCACCCGCAGGTGCCGGACCGCGGCCGCCTCCGAGGCGTCCGGGCTCCAGAGGTGGGGGACAGCCGGGCGGAGGCCTCCTCGAGCGCACGGTGCACGGCTTCGGCGAGCGGGCGCGGAGCGCTCATCAGCGGCAGCGCGGGCAGGAACTGCCACAACGCCGCGGTCGCGGTCGGGGTCCGGTCGTCCGCGGAAAGCCCCTCCGGAACACGCGACCTCGGCACTTCGGCGCGGTGGCTGAACTCGCCGAGGCCGAGCGTCAAGCGACAGGTGAAGCAGACGAGTTCAGCAGAGTCGGACAACACGCATTCCGGACGTTCCTGTGCACGGGCTGGGACCTCATTGTCGGGGCAGGCGGGCTGCCGCGGTGAGGCCGCCCAGGCCTGCGACCGCCAGGACGGACATCGCTGCGGCGTAGGCGCCCTTGTCGAGGCCGGCGACCAGGATGGTGCCGGCGATGGCCGTGCCGAACGACGAGCCGAGGTTCGACACGCTGCGGGACAACCCCGAGATCTCTCCCTGCTGCTCCTCGGGGAAGCTCGACTGCACGACGTTGACCGACGGGGTCAGCATGACGCCCAGGCCGAGCCCGATGAGCAGCAGCCCGGGCACGAACGCCCAGGCGGTGGCGAAGGTGCCGACCAGGGCGATCAGGACGATCACCCCGGCGACGGAGACGGCGAAGCCCGCCATCACCAGCGTGCGCTGGGGGTGGCGGCGGGCCAGCCGTTCGGCCGACAGGGACGTGGCCAGCAGGCCGAGGGTGGCCGCCGTGAAGACGACACCGGTCTGGATGGCGTCGTAACCGCGGACCACCTGCAGATAGGCCGCCACCGTGAACGACGTGCCCATGAGCAGCAGCCACTGGAGGTTCTGGGTGACCAGTCCGAGGTTCGAGGTGCGGTTCTCGAACAGCCGCGGGGACAGCAGGGGCTCACGGCCCGACGCCTCCGCGGCACGGGCGGAACGGAAGAACCACCACAGCACCAGGGCCCCGGACACCAGCAGGGCGACCATGAGCCAGACGTTGTTGTCCGCGGCCAGGATGCCCATGACCACGAGGACCAGGCCGACGGCGGAGAGGACCGCCCCCTTGGTGTCGAAGGAACGGCCGGGATCCGGTGGCAGCGGATCCTCGATACGGCGGCCGAGCAGGACGATCACCGCGATCACCAGCGCCTGGAAGACGAACGCGGCGCGCCAGCTGACGAAGGTGGTGATGAGCCCGCCGATCAGTGGTCCCGCGGCCGCGCCGATCCCGCCCAGCGCCATGACCACCCCGAACGCGCGGGCCCGGGAGGTGACGTCGGGATACAGGAGGGTGGTGAGGATGTAGACGGGTGGGATGAGCAGCGCGGTGCCGACGCCTTCGAGGATCGAGTTGCCGAGGATCAGGACGCCGAGTCCGGGGGCGGCCGCGCTCAGCAGGGCACCGACCGCGTAGACGAGCAGGCCGGCCAGGAAGCAGCGTTTGCGGCCGTACCGGTCGGTGAGCTTGCCGCCGGGGATCATCAGGGCCGCCATCACCAGCAGGAAGACAGTGATCGCCACCTGGACGCCCTGGACGGTGGTGCCCAGGTCCCTGCTGATGTCGTTGATCATCACGTTCATGTTGGAGCCGGCGAAGCTGCAGATGAACTGGGCCAGGGCGAGCGCGGCCAGTACGCGCCCCGGACCCGCCGGCTGCCCCGTGCCGGCGGTCTCAGCCACGCTGGACGTTCCCACCGGGGTCCTCCTCGGGCGCCGTGAGGCCGTAGACCGCCGTCGGACGCCGGCGGTCGCGATGCCGCCTCGCCGTGCCCGCCTTCTGCAGTTCCTCGTCGAGCGCCATGGCCGCGGTGATCAGGGAGAGGTGGGTGAACGCCTGCGGGAAGTTGCCCAGTTGCTCGCCCGAGGGGCCGATCTCCTCGGCGAACAGACCGACGTGGTTGGCGTAGGTGAGCATCTTGTCGAAGGCGTGGCGGGCCTGCTCCACCCGGCCGCTGCGGGCGAGTGCCTCCACGTAGAAGAAGCTGCACAGGTTGAACGTGCCCTCCGAACCGCGCAGGCCGTCGGGGGACGCCTGCGGGTCGTAGCGGTAGACGAGGCTGTCGCTGACCAGTTCCTCGTCCATGGCGTCCAGGGTGCTCAGCCAGTCCGGGTCGCGCGGCGAGAGGAAGCCCACCCTCGGCATGAGCAGCAGGGAGGCGTCCAGCACGTCGCTGTCGTACTGCTGCACGAAGGCCTGCCGCTTGTCGTGCCAGCCGCGCTCGACGATCTGGCGGAAGACCGCGTCCCGGGCACCGGTCCAGCGCACGAGGTCTGCGGGACGGGAGAAGGTGGTGGCCGCGCGGACACCGCGGTCGAACGCCACCCAGGTCATCAGCCTGCTGTACGTGAAGTCCTGGCGGCCGCCGCGGGTCTCCCAGATGCCCTCGTCGGGCTGGTCCCAGTGGTCGGCGAGCCAGTCCAGCACCCCGCTCAGCGCGCTCCAGCCACGCAGCGCGCCGATGTCGCCGCCCACGACCAGGGCGTCGGACGCCTCGCCGTAGATGTCGAGCTGGAGCTGGTCGGCCGCCGCGTTGCCCGCCCGCACCGGACGGGATCCCCGGTAGCCCTCCAGGTGGTCGAGGGTCTCCTCGGTCAGGTGGGGGTCCCCGTCGACCCGGTACATGATCTGCAGCGGATCCGCCGAGGTGGCGTCCTTGGCTTCGATGCGGTCGCGCAGCCAGCGGCGGAAGGCGTGCGCCTCGTCGTGGAAGCCGAGGTCGATCAGTGCCCTGACCGACAGGGCCGCGTCCCGTATCCAGGTGTAGCGGTAGTCCCAGTTCCGCTCACCGCCGACCTGCTCGGGCAGCCCCATGGTGGCGGCGGCGACGGGCGCCCCGGTAGGGGCGTAGGTGAGCAGTTTCAGGGTGATCGCCGAGCGGTTCACGATCTCCTGCCAGCGGCCCCGGTAGGTGCAGGAGCGCAGCCACGACAGCCAGAAGCCGCGGCAGTCGTCCAGCGCGCCGGCGATCCCTTCCAGGGACGGGCGCGGCGGTGCGGCGGCCCCGGCGGGCGTGCTGGTGAGGACGACGGCGGCCGCCTGACCTGCGGAAAGGGTGAAGCGGGCGCTGACGTCGTTGCCGTCCGGGTGGAAGACCACGCCGGTGGTCGACTGGAGGTGCAGGTCGGTCCCCGCGCTGTGGAAGACCACCGCGTGCCCGTCGGCCCCCGAGAGCGTGTGCGGGGCGCGGCCGTAGTCGAAGCGCGGCTGGCAGCTGAGGGCGAACGGGAGGGTGCCCCGTACGACGCGTGCGACCCGCACCAGCTGGTGGACGCCGGTCGGGGTGGCGGACTCGTCCGGCACCATGAAGTCGGCTACCTCACCGACCCCGCCGGCGGCCATGAAACGGGTGATCAGGATGGCCGTGTCCGAGAGGTACAGCTGCCGGGCGGTCATGCCGTCGCCGTCCGGGAACTCCGCGGCCAGCCGGCAGTGGCCGCCGCGTTCGGTGTCCAGGAGGGAGGCGAAGAGGCTGGGCGAGTCGAAGCGGGGGGTGCACCACCAGTCGACGGTTCCGTCGGACGACACCAGGGCGGCGGTCTGGAGATCGCCGACCAGGCCGTGCTCGGCGATGGGCGGGTACCGATTCACAGTGTCTCCCTGCTCGGTCCGGCGCGCTGCGGCAGCTCGGGCAGGACCTGGGCGCCCCGCCGACGCCAAGAGTCCACCGCCGCCACACCGGCCGCCTCACCCACGGCGGGTGAAACCGCGAGCAGTGCTTGCGCTTGCCGGATTGGCACACACGTTCCTTTCCTGCCGTGTAGCTTCTACGCGTCAACGGAGGCTTGAGCAAGGATGGTTGCGTGGTTGCCTCTCCGCATGGCGAGAAGTTCGCCGCCCGCCTTCGGATGCTGAAGGAGCGCAGCGGCCGGGGCTACGACCGTCTCGGCAAGGAGGCCGGGGCCAGCGGTTCCAGTCTGCACCGGTACTGCTCCGGCCTCAGTGTTCCGACGGACTACCGGGTGGTCCACGCCTTCGCCAAGGTGTGCGGCGCCAGCGCGGCGGAACTCCGCGAACTCCACCGCCTGTGGGCACTGGCGGACGCCGACCGGGAAGCGGCGACCACGCCCCTCACGGGCCGATCCGCCCAGAACCCGAACCCGAACCCAAAACCGAAGGCAGCCCTGGAGACGGCCACGGGCCCGGAGCCGGGCGCGGACCCGGAGCCGAGTCCGGAACCGCGTCCCGTCACCGCCGCCCCACCCGGCACCGTCTCGGAGGACGGCTCGCCGGTGGCCCCCGCGCCACGGGGGCGGTCGGCTCCGGCGGTGGGGGAGGCCGCCGTGGAGGACGTCACCCCGGCGGGGGACACCACGGCGGGGGGCGTCCGTGGCAGGGCGGGCAGGCCGGGCCGGTTCCGGATGCCGGAGAAGCCGTCCTCGCGTGCCGCGATCCTCGCCGCCGTGGCGGCGGTGGCGCTGCTGGCCGGTCTCGTGTGGCTGCCCGGCACGGACTCCGGCGGCGCCGCCCGCGTGGCCGGCGACGAACTGCTGTACTCCCCGGCGTGCGGGACCGTCAGCATGGGCCAGCACGACGAGTGCGTACGGGAGGTCCAGACCCTGCTGGCGCGGGCCGAGGGCAAGCTCGCCGTCGACGGGGACTTCGGCCCCGAGACCCTGCGCCGGCTGACCGCGTTCCAGGTGCTGGCGGGTCTGCCGGCCACCAGCGTGGTCGACGACGCCACCAAGAAGGCCCTCTACGCCCAGCGGGTCTCGATGACGACCTGGTCGCCGGCCAGGGTGGCGCGGCGGATCCGTGAGGTGTTCGTCGAGGATCCCGGCACCGCCGTGGCCATCGCCCGTTGCGCGTCGTTCCTCGACCCGCTGTACGTGCTGCCGAACACCAACGGCTCCCGCAACTGGGGCGTCTTCCAGATCTCCGACGCCCGTCTGCGGGACCTCGGCGGCACACCGCTGCGGGCGTTCGACCCGGACTGGAACATCCGGGCGGCCCACCGGCTGTGGAGCGTACGGCACGACTTCCACGACTGGCCCTCCTGCCAGGCGGCACTGAAAGCCACGCCCGAGTCCACACCCGAACCCACGCCCACGGCGACCCCGAAGAGCTGATACCGGGGCCCCCGGATACTCCCCTGTGGTACCCGAGGACCCCGGAACGCCGGGGCGGCCGGGAGCCCCCGGCGCGCACCAGGCTGGCAGCGGCCCTCGCGAAGACCGCGGCTTCCGAGGCCGACCGGGACGCCGGGACGATGAGGCGCCGGTGACCTGCGAGGACGGATCAGTGCTGGGACGCACATGGGACACGCGCGGCTCGGGAGGTGGTTCAGCCGGGTGCTGCAAATGCTCCACAAAGGTTTGTTGGGCAAGGCTTGTCCGGTGTCCTGACGGGCCGCGGCGATGTGCCGCCTAGCATGTGCGTGCCACGTCTGTGTGGCACCTGTGTGTGGCACGACGGGCCAGGTGGGAGAGCGGATGGGAACGAGTCGGCGCATGGTGCTCGCGGCTCTGGCCGGGGGAGTCCTGGCCGGCTGCGGAGCGCCGGCCAAGGACAGCGCGGCGGCCGAGGCGGACGCTGCGCGGAAGGCGGGTACGGCGGCCTCGGGACCGCCCTCGCCCGAGGTCTCCGCCACCGGTCCCTCGGCCGCGTCGCCGCACCGGACGGTGCGCCCGCCCGCCGTCACCCGCGCCGAGATCGTCGCCGAGTACGGCCGCGCCGTGCCCCGCAGCTGGGGCTTCGACGCGCCCGGCGTGGTGCACCGGCTGCCCGCCGGGCACCGCGGGATCGCGCTGACCTTCGACGCCTGCGGCGGCCCCGGCGGCAGCGGCTACGACCGGGACCTGATCGACTTCCTGCGCAAGCGGGAGGTCCCGGCCACCCTGTTCCTCAACTCCCGCTGGATCGAGGCCAACCCGGCCCTCTTCCGCACCCTGGCCGCCGAACCCCTCTTCGAGATCGGCAACCACGGCACCCGCCACCTCCCGCTCTCCGTCACCGGCCGCTCCGCCTACGGCATCCCCGGCACCCGCAGCGCCGCCGAGGTCTACGACGAGGTGGCCGGCAACCGGGAGAAGCTCACCCGCCTGCTGGGCGAACCGCCGCGGTTCTTCCGCTCCGGCACCGCGTACTGCGACGACGTCGCGGCCAGGATCGTCACCCGGATGGGCGAGCGGTTCGCCAGTTTTTCGGTCAACGGCGACGCGGGCGCCACCTTCACCCCCGAGCAGGTCCGTACGACCGTCGGGGCCGCGCCCGCGGGGTCCGTCGTCATCTGTCACATGAACCACCCCGAGGGCGGCACCGCCGAGGGCATCGCCGCGGCCGTACCCCGTCTGCTGGCCGCCGGCCACACCTTCGTACGGCTCTCGGACGCCCTGCACTGAGGCCCCCGGCGTGGGCAACCGTGCCCGTCCCCCGCATGTCTAGGCAGCGTGACGCATCATCAGGTCCCGCTGTCCGCGGACGGTGAGGCCGCTCGATCCCGAAGGGGGATTCCATGCGCATCCGTCCGGCCGTCATCGCCGTGTCCCTTGCCACCGCCCTGTCCGTGTCGATCCCGGCGGCCGCCCACGCCGCGGACCGGGCCGGGTCCGCCGACACGACGTTCTCGCACGTCGTCGTCAACGGCGGCAAGGACCTCGTACTGGGCCTGACCACCAAGAAGACCGTCACCATCACCTGGACGGCGACGGACCCCGACGGCATCGCCGCCTCCTGGGCCTACCTGTGGCACGGCCCGAACACCGACGACGCCGACGGCATCCTGCCGCACTACCCGTCCAACGGCACCTGCACGGTGTCGGCCACCGACCCCACCACCGCCACCTGCGCGGTGAGCTTCGCCGTGGACGCGGCGAAGGACCTCCACCGCAACGCCGCCGCCGGCACCTGGCAGGTGCTCGCCGGGGCGCAGGACGGCACCGACGACTGGACGGAGATCGACGCCGCCGGCACGGCCCACCTCAAGCGGCTGGCCAGAGCCACCGTGAACGCCTCGCCCGAGCCGGTGCGCAAGGGCGGGACCCTCACGGTCACCGGCAGGCTCACCCGCGCGAACTGGGAGAGCGGCGGCTACACCGGCTACCAGGGGCAGCGGGTCGAGTTGCAGTTCCGCAAGAAGGGCAGCAGCACCTACACCACGCTGAAGACCGTCACCACCGGCAGCGGCGGATCGCTGCGGACCACCACCAGGGCCCGGACGGACGGCTACTTCCGCTTCCGCTTCGCCGGTACCGCGACCACCGGCCAGGCGACGGCCACCGGGGACTACGTCGACGTCAGGTGACGGACAGGGTCCGGCCCGGAGGCGGGAACGCCGCCGCGCGGACCGGGAGTCGTCCCGGTCCGCGCGGCGGTCGGTGGGGCCGGGGTCAGCCGAGGAGCTTGGACGCCAGGGTGGCGGCGTTGTACGAGCCCCAGCCGGTGGTGAAGTCCCAGCCGGAGGCCGCCGAGTAGGCGCCGTTGCTGCCACTGGTGATGTCGTGGAAGCCGGTGCCGCTCGCCGCGTACAGGGCGGGGTTGGCGAAGCCGAGGTTGGCCTTGCCCGCGGCCGCCGCCTGCTGGTTGTAGAGGGCCGCGAACGCCGCCCACTCGGGGGCCGCCGCGCTGGTGCCGCCGACCGAGGACCAGGAGCCCTGCGAGTAGATGGAGACGCCGGGGCTGGGGTTGGCGTGCGCCGAGACGTCCGGGACCTGGCGGAAGCCGCCGCCCGCGCTCTTCTGGACGGCCGTCTGCCAGCTGGGGATCTTGAAGACGGTGGACTTGCCGCCACCGCCGCCGGACCAGGCCACCTCCTTGCTCCAGGCGTTGGCGGAGGTCACCGTCAGCTTGGTGCCGCCGACGCCCGTGACGTACGGGTCGCTGGCCGGGTAGTCGACGGAGGTGCCGCCGTCCCCCGCGTCGTCGGAGCCGTCGTCGCCGGAGGCCGCGTAGAAGCCGAGGCCCTCGGCGGCACCCGCCTTGAAGACCGCGTCCACCGCGTTGATGTTGGAGGTGGTCCGGGCGGACTCGGCGGCACCCCAGCTGATCGAGGTGGTCGGGATGCCGCTGTCGACGATGGCCTGGTACGTGTCGACCTCGCCGGCGTCGGAGTTCGGGCCCTCGAACACGGTGACGTTCGCCTTCGGGGCGATCGCGTGCAGCACCTCGATGTCCAGCTCCACCTCGACCTGGCCGTCACCGAGCGCGCCGGAGCCGCCGTCCACCTGGGACACCGTCGGAGTGGGCGAGCCCAGGCCGTAGTTGGTGTCGTACTTGGTGATGTTGGACTGCTGGAAGCCGTCGAACTCGAGCAGCGCGATCTTCTGGCCGCTGCCGGTGTACGTGCCCGAGACGTTGTAACCGCCCTTGAGCTGGGCCGGGGTGTAGCCGCCGCCGGGGCCGTTGTGCGGGGAGACGGTGCGACCGGTCGCCTGGTGGTGCAGCTGGACGCGGTTGTTGAGGCCCGCCACGTCGCTGACGATGGCGGCCAGCGAGGACGGCAGGGTCGGCGCGCTGTCGTTGGCGTAGAAGGAGCGGCCCGACGTGGTGTCCTTCCACGTGGACAGCTGGGTGCCGAAGGCCTTCTGCAGTTGGGCGGCGGTGCCGCTGGCGTCGACCAGCAGGTTGCCGGAGTGCACCTTGCCGACGGTGACGCCCTGCGAACGCAGGTAGTCCTTCAGCTTCTTCACCTCGGCGTCGGTCCGGCCGAAGCGGGCCGCGAACTGGCCCTTCGTCAGGTAGTGGCCGTAGGAGGCGGAGTGCGGGTCGCTGACCTTCGCGATGAAGGTGTCCAGTGCCGTGCCGCCTCTGGGGGTCAGGCTGATCGCCACGGATATGCGCTTGCCCGCGGCGACCCTGCCGGTGAGGGCGGCGTCCTGCTTCAGGCCGGGCAGGACGTCCCCGGCGACGGCCGCACGCGCCGCGTGCGGGGCGGTCGCCGCGTAGGCGGCGGGGACGACCGCAGTGACCAGGGCGGGCGCGGCGACCAGGCCGAGCAGCTTCAGACGAGACTTCACCGAAGTCCTCCGGTGGGTGGGGGTGGGGAGTGTCCCGGAAACGGGACGGCTTCACCGTAGGAACTGCGGCCCCGCCCCCATAAGCGGGGGAACCCTTGCGTTGCGTGTTAAGGGCGGGTGTCCAGGGTCCGCGGGTCACGCGGGCGCTGCGGCTGACTGATCGTCATGGACGTTGCCACGGTGCGGGGTTGGTCGTCGTCGGCGGTGTCGACCGCCGCCGCTCCGGACGCGAGGACCGCGACCGCCATCGCGTGGGCCAGTGCCGTGCGGGACCGCACCCCGAACTTGCGGTACACCCGTGACAGCGCCCCCTCCACCGTCTTGACGCTGATGAACAGCTCGGCGGCCACCTCCCTGTTGGTGGCCCCGCCGCCGACCAGTTCGGCGATCCTGGCCTCCGTGGGCGTCAGTTCGGGCCCGCCCGCCTCGCCGCCGCGCTCCCCGGCGTCCAGCCGGGCCAGCTCGTCGCCGGCCCGGACCGCGAGCGGCGCCGCGCCGATCCGGCCGGCCGTCTCCAGGGCCTCCGCCAGTGCCGCGCGCGCCGCGTTGCGGCGACGGGCCCGGCGTTCGACCGCGCCGAGTGCGATCAGGGTCCGTACCAGTTCGACGGGCAGCGGGAGCCGGCGCAACAGGTCGACGGCGGCGTGCACCCGTACCGCCCCCTCCTTCGCCCGGCCGAGGGCCGCCTCGCGCAGCCCCTCCGCCCGCTCCAGCGCCGCCAGTACGCTGCCGGGCGCGCCCTCGGTCACCCGCGCCCGGGCGTCGCGGAGCACCTCCTCGGCCGCGTCGGTCTCGCCCAGGACGGCCAGCGCCTCGGCCAGGTCGGCGTACCAGTGCAGCAGCGGCGGGTCGGCGGCGGACATGGCCTTGCCGAGTTCCCTGACCCGCTGCAACGCCTCGACGGCGGCCGCGGCCCCGCGCGGGTCCCCGCCGAGCAGTTCGGCCTGCCCGAGCACCGCGAGCGCGCGCAGCAGGAACAGCCGGTCGCCGTCGGCCTCCGAGGCCCGTACCGCCCGCGCGGCCAGTCGCCGGGCCTCCTCGGCGGTGCCGCCGGCGGTCGCGGCGAGCGCCGCCGCGTACAGCGCCGGAGCCGCCTCGGCCATGACGCGCGCGCAGTGGGCCGCGGTGTGCAGGGCCTCCCGGCAGTGCCCGGCACGGACCTGGATCCGGGTCAGCGCCACCCGGGTCGCCAGCAGTTCCTCCGCGCCGGCCGACCCGTCGATCGCCGCCAGCAGCCGTACGACCTGGTCGCGGGCCTCGGTCACCCGGTCGGAGTCCAGGGCGAGGATCGCCCGCATCCGGACCAGGCGCCGGCTCTCCGGGCCGCCGTCGGCGCCGCCGGCCAGCGCGAGCGCCTCGCCCAGCGCGGCGTCGGCGGCGTCCGGCCGCCCGCCCAGGGACCGCACCCGGGCGAGGGTGGCCAGCGCCCCGACCGCGGTGTCCGTGTCGCCCGCCGCGGCCGCCTGCCGTGCGGCCCGCCGGGCGTGCCGGGCCGCCTGCGCCAACTCCCCGCACAGCAGCCCCCGCACGGCGGCCCAGTGATGCAGGGCGGCCTCGGCGCCGGGATCCCCGGCCGCGTCCTTCAGCCCCTCCTCGATCAGGTCCCCGGCGCCCTCCAGGGCCTGCCCGGCGCCGCGCAGCAGGACCAGGCGGGCCCGCACCCGCCGCGCCGCGGAGTCCGACCGGGCCAGGACCGCCCCGGCGGCCTCGGCCGCCTCCTGGGTCAGTCCGGCGTCGCAGGCGTACTCGGCGGCGGCCAGCAGCCGTTCGGCGCGTTCCGCCGGGAGCCCGGCCGGGGTGCGGCGGACGGCGAGCGCGGCCAGGTCGTGGGCGGCGCCGGGGGCGCCGTCCCGGCGGGCGGACCCGGCCGCGGCGATCAGGGTGCGGGCGGTGGCCTCGTCCTCGTACGGGTGGGCGAGCGCGAGGTGCCGGGCCCGCTCCACGGGCGCGGTCACCGCCCGGGCCAGCAGCGCGTGCGCCTGCCGGCGGCCGTGCTCGGGGGCGTCCGCGTGCACGGCCGCCCGCAGTACGGGGTGGTGGAACCGTACGACCCCGTCGGCGTCGGCCGTCGCGATGCCGAGCCGTTCGGCCCGAGCGAGGTCCGCGGCGGGGTCGGGGAGACCGGCGGCGCGCAGCAGGGTGAGGGTGGGGCGGGCGGCGGCGCTCGCCACGAGCAGGGTGCGCAGCACCGGCTCGGGCAGCGAACGGGCCTCCGCGAGCAGGAGGTCGCGCAGCCGCGGCGGCACCGGCGGCGCCGCGGGGAAGCCGGCCGGCGTCCGGGCGTGCCGCGCGGCCCGCCCCAACTCCAGCGCGTAGTACGGGTTTCCGCCGGCCGTCTGCTGGACCGCCCGCAGCAGCGCCGGGGGCAGCTCGGCGTCGAGGTCGGCGCGCACGAGCCGCGCCGTCTCGCCGTCCGTCAGGGGCGGCACCGGGAGCTCGACGGTGCCGGCCGGGCAGCAGCGCAGCCGGCCGGGCTGGCCGCCGTCCGCCACCCGCTCGGTGGCGAGCATCCGTATGCCGGGGCCCGGTCCGCGGTCGGCTCGGAGGTGGCGCATCGCGAAGGCGAGGACCTCGGCGGTCGGCTCGTCGAGCCACTGCAGGCCGTCGACGACCAGCAGGAGGGGGCTCGTCGCGGCCAGGGCGCGCAGCACGTCGAGGACGGCGAGGCGGACCGCGAGCAGACCCCGTCCGTCGGCCGGTTCCCGGCCGCGCAGCAGGGCCGCCCGCAGCGCCGCCCGCGGCTCGGGCGGCAGCGCGTCCAGGCGGCGGTCCGGGACGGGCGCGAACAGGTCGACGAGTCCGGCGAAGGGGAGGCCCGTGTCGGGTGCGGCGGGGGCGCAGCGCAGGACGGCCGGGGTGGTCGCGAGCGCGTCGGGCCGTGCGTCCACGTCCACGAGCGGGTCGAGGAGGGCGTCCACCAGGGCGTCCAGGAGAGCGGACTTGCCGATGCCCGCGGGGCCGTGCAGGAGCACCCCGGGGCGCGTCGCCGCCTGGGTCCGGGCGGCGTCGAGCAGCGCACGGCGCCCGGTCAGAAGCATGTGTTCATGACAAGCCTTGATGATCGGCTTGTCAATGACGGCGGTCACCCGCCGGGCCCGGACCGAGGGCCTGCCCTTGGGTAAGACCCGGTGTGACCTGGGTAAGTCCCCGCGTGTGACATAAAGGAACAGGCAATGACTTTCTCCTGAATCCGTCGTTACGGAACGAGGAAGGCTCTCCGGCCCTCCTTCTGTGCGTAGGCAATGTGCACAGGCAGGGAAGTCAGGACTGACGACATGGGTTTGACCAGTCGAACGACCGTATACGCGACGGTGGCGCTCGCCGCCCTGTGCGTGGCGCTGCTGGTTTGGCTCTGGCCACGGTTCGCCAAACCGGGACTGTGGCAGGTGCTGGGCCGGCTGGTCGCGATCGGTGTCACACAGGTGACGATCGTCGCCGCGTTCGCATGCGCGGTGAACTCGTCGTACCAGTTCTTCGGATCCTGGAACGAGCTGTTCGGGAACGTCGACACCGCACCCGTCGGCGTGACCCAGGCGGCCGGCGGGAACAACACGGTGAACGGCATCAGCACCGTTCACGGCGGGGCGCTCGTCCAGCCCGCGGGCGACGAGCAGTTGCGCCGGGTCAGCGGGCTGCCGAACGGGCCGGCCGCGGCCGTCGGGCGGGTGGAGTCGGTCAAGGTCATCGGCCGGCGCACCGGCGTGGTCGACCCGGCCTTCGTCTACCTGCCGCCGCAGTACTTCCAGAAGGCGTACCACCGGATGCGCTTCCCGGTGATCGTCGCGCTCAGCGGGTACCCGGGCAGCATCTTCAACCTCGCCCAGCACCTGCGGGTCTCGCAGACCGCGGGCGAACTGCAGAGCAAGGGCCAGATGCAGCCGACGATCATGGTGATGATCCGGCCCACCGTCGCGCCCCCGCGCGACACCGAGTGCGTGGACGTCCCGGGCGGACCGCAGACCGAGACCTTCCTGGCCAAGGACCTGCCCGAGGCGATCAAATCCGCGTACCGGGCCGGCCACGACGCCAGTGCCTGGGGCGTCATGGGCTACTCCTCCGGCGGCAGCTGCGCGCTCCAGCTGACGATGCGCAACCCCGGCGTCTACACCACGGCCGCCGCCCTGTCGCCCGACTACCGGGTCAAGGACGACCCCACCACCGGCAACCTCTTCGGCAGCGGTCTCGGCCGCCAGGCCCGGGTCGACGGTCACGACCTGATGTGGCGCCTCAAGCACCTGCCCGTCCCGCAGGTCTCCGTCCTGGTCGCCAACAGCAAGCACGGCGAGAAGGGCTACCCGGAGACCCAGGCCTTCATCAAGGCCGTCAGGCCGCCCATGAAGGTCGTGTCGATACTCCCCGAGAACGGCAGCCACAACTTCCCCACCTGGGTACGGGAGATGCCCGCCGCCCTGACGTGGATGAACGGCCAGCTGACCTTCCCGCAGGACGTCGTACCCCGCCACCTGCCCAAGAAGAAGGCCCCGGCCACGGGCGCCCCCAGCCCCACCCCCAGCCCGAAGCCCGACAAGGCCTCCCTCCGGGCGGAGGGCACCGAACCCAGGTCCACGGCCACCACGCGCCCCTAGGACGCGCAACCGGTGCCGCCAGGACGGGCTCGAGGCGTTCATCACGACGCCCGGGCCCGTCGTCACGTCCATGAACGGGGTGGAGGTGCGTGGGCAGCGGCCGTTGGAGTTCGTCGCCGAGGCCGATGTCGTGCTGGTCGGCAGCGGGGTGCGGACCCGGGACGTCGTCGCCGACGCCCGGCTGATCGCCCGGCTGCCGCTGGACCCCGGGCGCCAGCTGGTCGGGGCGCAGTGCTCCGGCGCGCTCGTGCTCGCCCGGCTGGGACTGCTGGACGGGACGCCCGCGTGCACGGACACGGTCAGCCGGCCCTTCGTCGAGGCCAGCGGGGTCACCGTGTTGGACGCCCCCTTCCACGCCCAGGGGAACATCGCCACGGCGGGCGGCTGCATGGCCTCGCAGTACCTCGGCGCCTGGGTGATCTCCCGGACCCTCGGCGACGCGGCCGTGCGCCGCGTGATCGACTACACCGCGCCGGTCGGCGAGAAGCGGGAGACCCTCGAGCGTGTCCTGCGTGTCGTGGCCGCGGGCCGGCCCCGCGGCCCTGAGGTGAGCGGGGTTCGCCTCAGATCCAGGTGTCCAGCCACATCCGGGACTGCCAGCCGGTGTACGGGATCGTCTGGCCGGTGTAGATCGGGAAGAAGTAGACGAAGTTCCAGGCGATCAGCACGACGAGGGCGCCCGCGGCCATCGCGCCGCGGATGCGCCGGTGGCGGCTCGCGTCCGGGGGGCCCACCAGCGCGCCGGTCATCATCGCCACGGCCAGGCACAGGTACGGCACGAAGACGACGGCGTAGAAGGAGAAGACCGTACGGTCCTGGTAGAGGAACCAGGGGAGGTATCCCGCGGCCACCGCGCACAGGATCGCACCGGCCCGCCAGTCGCGGCGCAGGGCCCAGCGGAACAGCAGGTAGCCCAGGGCGAGGCAGGCCGCCCACCACAGGGCCGGGGTGCCCAGGGCGAGGACGGTCCGGGTGCAGGCGGCCGCCGTGGTGCAGCCGTCCCGGCCGGGCTTCGGGGAGTCGTAGGCGAACAGCACCGGGCGGCCCATCACCAGCCAGCTCCACGGGTTCGACTGGTACTTGTGCGGCGTGTGCAGGCCCACGTTGAACTGGTAGACCAGGTACTCGTAGTGCCACAGGCTGCGCAGCGGGGCCGGTATCCACGACCAGGTGCCGCCCCGGCCGTCCGCCCAGTGACGGCCCCAGCCGTCGTCGGACAGGAACCAGCCGGTCCAGCTCAGCAGGTAGGTCCCCAGCGCGGTCGGCACCAGGGAGAGGACCGAGGGGCCCAGGTCCCGGCGCAGCACGGCACGGTACGGGCGGCGGGCGCCCGCGACCCGGCGGGCGCCGACGTCCCACAGCACGGTCAGCGCCGTGAAGAAGACCAGGACGTACAGCCCGTTCCACTTGGTGGAGGCCGCGAGGCCGAGGAGGACACCGGCCGCGAGCCGCCATGGCCGCGGGCCCAGGGCGGTGCGGTCACCGGTGTCCGCGTCCGGGCGGACCCGGCCGTCCGCGTCGGCCGGCAGCGCCGCCGCCAGCCTGGCCCTGGTCCGGTCCCGGTCGAGCAGCAGGCAGCCGAACGCGGCCAGCGCGAAGAACATCACCATCAGGTCCAGCAGGGCGGTACGGCTCATGACCAGGTGCAGACCGTCCATCGCCAGCAGCGCGCCGGCCAGGCACCCCAGGAACGTGGAGCGGAACAGCCGCCGGCCGATCCGGCACAGCATCAGCACCGACAGGGTGCCGAGGAGTGCCGTCATGAAGCGCCAGCCGACGGGATCGAGACCGAACAGCCACTCGCCGACGGAGATCACCCACTTGCCCGTCGGCGGGTGCGCGACGAACGAGCCGGTGTCGGAGAGCGGGATCACCTGGGGGTGCGCCAGGATCTGCGGGTCGGCGATCTTGCGGTCCGGCCAGGTGCCCTCGTAGCCGAGGTGCAGCAGCGCCCAGGCGTCCTTGGCGTAGTACGTCTCGTCGAAGACCAGGTCCCGCGGCTGCCCCAGGCGCCGGAAACGCAGGACGCCGGCCAGGAGGGCGACGAGCAGCGGGCCCAGCCATGCCATGGCGCGCGCGAGCCGGGCCGCCGGGGCCGGGCCGAGGCCCACGAGCCGCCAGAGGTGGGTGGCGGGCGCGGGGAACGGCGGAACGAGGCGTTCCCGGACGCCGGCGACCGGTGACGCGGTGCCCGGGGAAGCGGGGTGACCGCGTCCCCACAGCCGGTCCGGCCCGCACGGCGGGGCCGTCGCCGGAGGTGTGCCGTCGAGATCGTGGGAACGCGTCGCGCTGCTGCTCGTCACCCGCCGACCTTAATCCGTCAACGGACCGGCACCGTACGACTGTACGGAGATCGGGCAGTCGTACGGTGCCGCGGTCCGGTGGGCACCGTCACGGTGGCCGTGCCCCCGTCGTCGTCGGCGACCGTGACCACCGGGCGGTGGCCGCCCGGCCTGCGGTACCGGTGCTCGGCCAGGCAGTCGGCTCCCCTGATCCGGCCCTTCGCCGGGCGGCCGCCGTCCTTCCAGTCGACGGAGCAGGTGTGGGTGTCGGAGCTGCCCGGGTCGGTGAAGCGGACGGCGAGGGTCACGTGCCGGTCGCCGTGGCCGCGGGCGCCGGTGACGGCGGGCGGGGCGTTGGCGACGGTCACCGTGGTGGTGTCGGTGCTGCGGCCGCCGGTCAGGGTGAGGGTGAAGACGCCGTTGTCGGTGCAGGTGACGGTGGTCGCGGCGGCTGCCGGGTCGGCGACCGTGCAGGGGGCGCCCGCGGGGAGGGTCCACCTGGCGGGACCGGCCCCCGACACCGTGCCGGCGAGCGTGATCGCGGCGCCTTCCGTGCCGCCGGCGTCCGGGCCCGCGTGCACGACCGTCACCGGGTCGATGCTCGTGAGCGTCGGCACGACCGGCTTGATCAGTCCGTTCGCGTCGAACTCCAGCCTGTCGACGGTCGTTTCACGGTGCGTGCCGTCGCCGCCCGGGATGGCGAAGCGGTGGTAGGCGATGTACCAGTCGTCGGTGTTCGGGACGTGTACGACGCTGTGGTGGCCGGTGCCCTTGATACCGAGGGAGAGGTCCTTGGAGAGGATCACGCCCCGCTTGGTCCAGGGGCCGGTGGGGGAGGGGCCGGTGGCGTAGGCGACCCGGTAGTTCTCGTCCCGGGTGTCGTTCTCCGACCACATGAAGTAGTAGATCCCGTTGCGTTTGATGACGAACGAGCCCTCGTTGTAGCCGCTCGGCGTGATGTCCCGGACCTTCGCGGGGTCGAGGGACGTCATGTCGGCGTTCAGCGGGACCACGTAGGCGTGGCCGTTGCCGAAGTAGAGGTACGACTGCCCGTCGTCGTCGGTGAAGACGGCCGGGTCGATCATCTGGCCGCTGAAGTCACCGGCCGCGAGGAGCGGTTTGCCGAGGGCGTCCTTGAAGGGGCCGGTCGGTGAGTCGGCCACCGCCACCCCGATGTTCGCGTCGGCGCAGAAGTAGAAGTAGTACTTCCCGTCCTTCTCGGCGATCGTCGGCGCCCAGGCCCTGCTGTCCGCCCAGCTGACGTCCGGGCCCAGGTCGAGGACGACCCCGTGGTCCGTCCAGTGCACCAGGTCGGTGGAGGAGTACGCCTTGAACCGCGTCCCGCTCCAGCCGTCGTAGCCGTCGGTGGTCGGGTAGAGGTAGAAGGTGTCGCCGAAGCGCACGATGTTCGGGTCGGCGTTGAGGCCGGGCAGCACCGGGCTCCTCATGAGGAGCGCCGAGACCGTCCAGGTGCGCTTCGTGCCGTCGGAGCCCGTCACCTCATAGGTCACCGGCTTGCTGAAGTCCCGGACGCTCCCGGAGGCGGGGCTGATCGCGGCGCCGTGGGCGAGGGTGAACTCCGGTGCCAGGGCGGTGAGATCGGAGCCCTCGGTCATCGGAAGCGTGATCCTGCCGTCCGCGTCGTCGACGATGGCGTCGACCTTCAGGCCTGCCTGCGCGACCTTGGCGATCCCCGCCGTGTTGCCGCTGAGCTCCATCACCTCGGCCGCGGACAGCGCCCGGTCGTAGATGCGGAAGTCGTCGACCTCGCCGGCGAAGGAGGGGTCGGCGGCGTACAGCGAGCGGCCGATGTAGCCGGAGTAGTCCTTGCTCGCGTCGTACAGCTCGGACGGCTTGACGGTGGTCGTGGTGCGGGCGGCCTGGACGCCGTCGACGTACAGGACCATCGTGCCGGTCGAGCCGTCGAGGGTGACGGTGACGTGCCGCCAGCTGCCGGGGGTGAGCTGCGAGCCGGCCGTCAGCTTCGACTCCGCCTGCCAACTCGCCTTGGTGATGGCCGAGTAGAGGCTGGAGCCGCCGTTGGACGGGGTGGCGAAGAGGTACCTGTCGCTGTCGGGGCCCAGCCCGAACAGCCACTGGAAGCTGTCACCCCCCTTCCACTTGGCGTACGTCGAGACGGTCACGCTGTCCGCGTCCTTCAGCACCCCGTTCGGGATCTTCACGTACGGCGAACTCGCCGCGTCCCCGGACATCTTGAAGGAGCCGCCCTTCACTCCCGTACCGAAGGCGGGCGTGCGGACGTACGTGCCGTGGTGGCCGTGTCCGCTGGAGTCGACGGCGACGGTGCCGCCGGTCTCGTCGAAGTCGTAGTGCAGCAGCAGGTCGGCCGGGACGTCGGGGCCCTCCTCCGACACGGTGACCTCGGCCCGCACCGGTAGCGCGGTGCCGTCCGGGAGGCTGCCGGTGACGGTGAAGGTGCCGGGCCGCGCGTACGCGGACGCCGGGACGGCGTCCCAGGTGACGGCCACGGGCCGGTCGGCGCCGTCGGCGTAGGAGGCGATGACGGTGGCGGGCAGGACCGGCGCCTGCCCGGTCCTCGTCGTCACCCGCACGTCCTTGACGCTCTCCACCACCTGGTCCGGCTGGTAGGCGCGGAGCAGCCGGTCGTACTCGGCCTTGGTGACCGGGAGCACGGTGCCGTGGCGGGGCCTGGCGGGCAGGTCGTAGTCCGCGACCGGGGTCCAGGTCCCGGAGTCGAGATCGGTCGTCTCGAACGGGATGTACCCGCGCCCGCCGAACTCGTCGAGGAACGCGTACCACCTGTCCTCGGTGTTCGACTTGAAGACCAACGGTCCCTCGGCGGCGCTCATCGCCCCCTTGCCGATGCCCTCGGCGACGGGCGTCCAGTCGGTGCTGCGGATCGAGTCGCTCTTCTCCTCGAAGACGAACTTGCTGTTGGGGGTCGAGGAGCTGTTGTTCCGCTCGTCCTTGGAGAGCCGGTAGTAGGTGCCGTCCTTCTGGATCATCGTGGAGTCGATGACCGACCAGCCGCGGTCGATCCACACCTTGGGCTCGCTGAAGGTGTAGAAGTCCCGGGTGGTGGCGTACATCATCCGGTTGTACGTGTCGCCGGAGTGCGCCGCGTCGTCGTACAGCTTGGACGCCCAGAACACGACGTACTCGCCGCGCTTCGTGTCGTAGAAGGCCTCCGGGGCCCAGGTGTTGCCCGCGCTGTCCGGGGAGACGCGCACCAGCCGCTGGTCCGTCCAGTGGACGAGGTCGGTGGACTCCCAGACCATGATCGACTTGCTGCCGGTGCGCTGGGCGGCGTCCCAGTCGCCGTTGCCGTAGATCCTGAGGTCGGTGGCGATCTGGTAGAACTTGTCGCCCTCCGGGGAGCGGATGATGAACGGGTCGCGCAGGCCCTTCTCGCCGAGCGTGGAGGTGAGGACGGGCTTGCCGTCGTTCAGCTCCCGCCAGTTCAGCGGGTCGTTCCCCTTGCTGAGGGCGGCGTGGAGCTGTTCGCCGTCGGCGGTGCCCTCGCCGGTGAAGTAGCTGAACATGTAGCCCTTGAGGGCCTGCCTCGCGGGGAGTTCGGGGACCCGCGCGGTGACGGTGCGGGTGGCGGTGGCCGTGCCCTTGGTGACCGTCGCGGTCAGGTCGACCGTCGTGGCCCCGGCGCCGGGCGCGGGGCGGTGCACCGTGCCGTCGGGGGAGACCACGTCCGGGGCGGCGGAGGCCCAGGTGACCTTCGTGCCGTGGGCGCCGTCGGCGGGCAGGGTGAGGTTGCCGCGGACGTCGTCGAGGTGGTGGACGGTGAGCTGGTCGGCGGCCTGCCGGGCGGCGGTGGCGTCGTCGGGGTCGGCGAGGACGGTGATGTCGAAGGCCTTGGTGTCGGTGACCGGGCCCTTGGTGAGGGTCGCGGTGAGGGTGGCGTGGGCGTCGGGGGAGCCGGCGGCGGGGCGGGTCACCTTGCCGGAGTCCGAGACGACGCCGGGGTGGTCGCTGGACCAGGTGACGGCCGAGCCGCCCGCGGTACCGGTCTTCGGCAGGTCCAGGTCGGCGGTCACCGCGCCGGTGTCACCGAGACTCAGCGCCGCCTTGTCGTCGGCGACGCCCTGGGTGTCGACGGGCAGGGCGAGTCGCCCCACCTCGGAGCCGTCGAGGGCGCGGTCGTACACGCGGAAGTCGCGGATGCGGCCCTTGAAGAGCTTGTCGCCGGAGTACAGGGACCTGCCGATGTAGTTGGCGACGGTCCTGCCGGAACCGATCGCGCCGGGTGTGATGGTGACGGAGGTGTTGCGGCCGACCTCGGCGCCGTCCTCGTAGAGCACGCCGGTGGTGCCGGTCTGGGTGTACGCGATGTGCTTCCACACCGAGCGGGCCAGGTTGTGGGAGTCGGACGGCCTGGTCGTCTGCTCCGTCGACCAGTTGCCGGTGGCGAGGGAGGTGCGCAAGGAGTTGCCGGTGGTGAAGAGGTAGCCGTTGCCGTTGCTGCCGCTGGAGTTGCCGAAGCCGTACAGGAAGTACGGGGTGGACTGGGCGGAGTCGATGCGCACGTCCAGGGAGACCGTGATGGCGGACATGCCCTTCATGACGTCGTCCGGCACCTTGACGTAGGTGTCGGAGCCGTTGAAGCCCAGGCCCTGGCCGGTGGCCGACCAGTCGGCGGTGCCGCCGACCGTGCCGTCGCGGCCGTTGCCCGAGGCGTCGGGGACGGTGCTGCCGGTGTTCGCGTCCAGGGGGTACCAGAGGGCGAGGCCGTCGGCGGGGGCGCCGGCTTCGGCGGCGGCCCCGGTCCCGGCCGTCGCGGGGAGCGCCGGTGCGGCGAGGGCGAGGAGGGTGGCGGCGGCGGCCAGGGCGGCGAGACGGCCCGCCCGGCGTCTCGCGCGGCCACGGGGTCGTGCGGTGTGCGTCATGGGGGGCTCCCTGCAAGTCCCTTGCCGTTACGAGGAGATGACATCGCGTTGCGAGAGTGTCAAACGATGTCCATGGGGGCGTCAAGGCTTTTCGAACGATGTCCGACTGGTCGAACGTCTCGTGCGCGGGGGTGCGGGGCCGACCCGGCGGCCAGGTGAACGCCGGGTGCCCGACAGTCAAGTCATGGCCATGGTCTGGCGGGCGGTTGTCCCGGCCGTGGCCAATTCTCGCCCAAGGAATCCCGGGGCGGGCAAAGAGGTCTACCCGCATAGAGCCTGGCGGTGCTGTCATGCTCACGTCCGCTCGGCACCGTGCCGGGCGCCTCCCCGGGAGACCCCCACATGTCCCGAATACGCCGTCCCCTCGTGACCACCGTCTCCGCGTTCGCCCTCGCCTTCGCGGGCCTCACCCTCACCACCGGCACGGCGCACGCCCAGTCGTGCAGCCAGGCCTACCTCCCGCTGCCCGACCCCAGCTGCCAGCCCGGTGACCTCAACCCCGACGTCACCCAGAGCACCATCGACTCCACCATCTGCGTCTCCGGCTGGACCGCGACCGTACGCCCGTCCAGTTCCTACACCACCGCGCTGAAGAAGAAGCAGATCGTCGAGTACGGCTACACCGACACCAGCACCTCCGACTACGAGGAGGACCACTTCGTGCCGCTGGAACTCGGCGGCGCCCCCAAGAGCGAGCTGAACCTCTGGCCCGAGCCGGAGTACGGCACCACGACCGCCGCCAACAAGGACACCGTCGAGAACAAGCTCAAGAAGGCGGTCTGCGCGGGCACCGTCAGCCTCTCCGACGCCCAGGACGCGATCATCACCGACTGGACGACCGCCCTGTCCAGCCTCGGACTCGCCTGACCCCGCCAACTTTGCTGCCCCGCACGAGGCTTGGATCCGCCGCGTGCGGGGCAGAGCCCTCCTACCGGACACCGGGTGCGGGTCACGGTTCGGCACGAGGAGGGCGTCATGGACGGTCGGATCCGAGTACGCGTCGTTCGTCGCCCCGCTCCCCGGGGGCAGGAGATCGACCGCAGGACGCCTTCCGGGCGCATCCTGCCCTACTAGGCCCTGTCGTCACATTCCCGCCTGCCCCGCGACGCCATGCACGCTCCCCCAGCCTCCGGCCGGGGGGACCCCCACTCGCCGCACCGGGCCC
>NZ_JBVHFU010000010.1:0-157575 GCF_055562175.1 Streptomyces sp. NPDC020958
CACGGCCGCCATCTGGCACAACGACCAGACCGGACAACCGATCCACCGCTCACTGATCGCCTACGATCACTGACCCCTTGGAATAGATCATCTAGAAGAGCGCGCTGTACGCGTTCAGCGCGGGCTGGCCGCCCAGGTGGGCGTACAGGACGGTGGAGTCGCGGTCGATCTCGCCCCGTTCGACCAGGTCGATCATCCCCGCCATGGACTTGCCCTCGTACACCGGATCCGTGACCATGCCCTCGGTGCGGGCCGCGAGGCGCATCGCGGCCAGCGTGGTGTCGTCCGGGACGCCGTAGACGCCCGCGTGGTAGCGCTCGTCCAGTTCGACGTCGTCGACGGTCAGCTCCCGCCGCAGGCCCAGGAGCCGGCCGGTACGGTGGGCGATGCGCGCGACCTGTTCGCGGGTCTCGACAGGTTTGGCCGAGGCGTCGATGCCGATGACCCGGCGCCGGCGACCGCCCGCCTCCTCCAGCGCCGCGAACCCGGCGACCATGCCGGCCTGCGTCGAACCGGTCACCGAGCACACGATCACCGTGTCGAAGAAGACGCCCGACTGCCGCTCCTGCTCGGCCACCTCGTACGCCCAGCCCGCGAAGCCGAGCCCGCCGAGCGGGTGGTCGGAGGCGCCGGCCGGGATGGCGTACGGCTTCCCGCCCGACTCCTCGACCTCCCGCAGCGCCAGCTCCCAGCTCTCCTTGAAACCGATGCCGAACCCGGCCCGCACGAGGCGTACATCGGCTCCGGCCAGCCTGCTGATCAGGATGTTGCCGACCTTGTCGTACACGGAGTCCGGCCACTCCACCCAGCTCTCCTGGACCAGGACGCACTTGAGCCCGGCACGGGCGGCGACGGCGGCCACCTGGCGGGTGTGGTTGGACTGCACCCCGCCGATGGAGACGAGCGTGTCGCAGCCCTTGGCCAGCGCGTCCGCGACCAGGTACTCCAGCTTGCGGGTCTTGTTACCGCCGTAGGCGATCCCGGAGTTGCAGTCCTCCCGCTTGGCCCACAGCGCGGCACCGCCGAGGTGGGCGGTGAGCCGCTCCAGGGGGTGCACGGGCGAGGGGCCGAAGAGGAGGGGGTAACGCTCGTACGAGGAAAGGGACATGGGGCGCCTCCTTGAGGTGCGTTCAGTCGGTGTCGTCGTCTGCCAGGTCCCCGAGGGTGTGCCAGATGTCCGCCGTGACCCGCGCCGCCGCCTCCGCGTCCCCCGCCGCACAGGCTTCGATCAGGCGCTCGTGCAGGCCGGCCGAACGGCAGGAACCGCCCTCGCCGAAGCGACGGCGCTCCAGGCGGCGGATGAGCGGGGTGTAGCGGGCGACGGTGGCGGCGGCCGCGCGGTTTCCGGCCACCCGGACCAGCACGTCGTGCAGGTCGTCGTCGGCACGCAGCGCCTCGTCCACGTCACCTGCCTGTACGGCGGCGGCGAACCGGGCGTTGGACACGCGCATCTCGTCCAGGTCCGCGTCCCGCAGCCGGGGTACGGCGGCCCGGGTGACCAGTTCGTGCATGGCGCCGACCACGGCCGCCGCGTCCCGTACCTCCGCGGCCACCACCGGGGTGACCCGGGTATAGCTCTGCGGCTTGCTCTCCAGGAGACCCTCGTCGACGAGCCGCGAGAACGCCTCCCGTACCGGCGCCCGGGACAACCCGAGCCGCTCCGCGAACTCGGCGTCGCGCACCACCGCACCGGGTTCGATGTCACCGGCGACGATGGCGTCCCTGATCGCGGTGTAGGCACGGTCCCTGAGCAGGGTGCGCGGCAGTGGTCGGAGGGCCATAACTGAAATGTTAGATATCAGTGCCCCGGCAGGGCAAGGGGGCGCGAGGGCACGGCTATGGCCCGCACCCCCCGTGAAGGTGCGGGCCACGTTCACCGGCCGGGGCCGGGGTCAGGCCGCCGCCTCCCACGGCCCGTCGGGGTCCCGGGCGGCTTCGAGCAGCGGCACCATCCGGAAGGCCGCGTCGGAGAGGCCGCGGAAGGTGTGCCGGTTGCCCTTTCCGGAGGGGTCGTGGCCCACCCGGTAGCCGGCCAGGTTCCAGGTGTAGACCGGGACGTGTGCCGGGACCTGCTGGGCCGGGTCGCCGTGCCGGTGGTACGCGTACTGCTCGTCGGTGACGATCAGCACCCGGTCCTGGCCCCGGTAGTGCGAGCGGATCGCCTGGACGTGCACAAAGTTCAGCAGCCCTTCTGGCGCTTCCAGGGTCCGGTGATCGCGAGCATGATGCCCGGTGTCTGGATGTTGGCGTACAGGGTTCGGCCGTCGGGCGAGAAGGTGACGCCGGTGAACTCGCTGTACTCGGGGTCCTCTTCGGTGCCGAGGTTCAGTTCGTTGCGGGCGATCGGGTAGGTGCGGCCGCTTTCGGTGGCGCCGAACAGGTGCTGGAGGCCCTCGCCGTCCTCGGCGATGACGAGACCGCCGTACGGCGAGACGGTGATGTTGTCCGGGCCGTCGAAGGCGCCTTCCGCGGACGGGTCCGGGTTGACGCCGATGAGGACCTTCAGGGTGAGGGTGCGGCGCTTCGGGTCGTAGAACCAGACGGCACCGTCGTGCTGGACGGGGCTCTCCGCACGGGCGTAGGAGGAGACGACGTAGGCGCCGCCGTCGCCCCACCACATGCCCTCCAGCTTGCGGGCGCGGGTGATCCGGCCGGTGCCGAACTGCTTGCGCACGGAGACCGACTTCGCGTCGCGGTCGGGGACGTCGACCCAGTCGACGCCGTAGACCGTGCCGATCTTCGTGGCGCGGGACAGGTCGTCGACGAACTTGCCGCCGGAGTCGAAGCACTTGAAGGCCTGGAGGGTGCCCGCGTCGTCGGCGAGGGAGCGCAGCCTGCCGCGGCCGTGGTGGAAGCCCTGCGGCGGGGTCCAGCGGTAGAGCAGGCCGTTGGGGCCCGAGGCGTCCTCGGTGAGGTAGAGGTGGCCGCGCCCGGGGTCGACGACGACGGCCTCGTGGGCGTACCGGCCCAGCTCCTTGAGGGGCTTGGGGTCGCGGTTGGCCCGGCGGTCCTCGGGGTCCACCTCGAAGACGTAGCCGTGGTCCTTGGTCATGCCGTTGGCGCCGGCCTTGTCCTCGGTCTCCTCGCAGGTCAGCCAGGTGCCCCAAGGGGTACTGCCACCGGCGCAGTTGGTGGAGGTACCGGCGATGCCGACCCACTCGGCGACGTGACCGCCGGGCCGAACCTCGACGACCGTGCAGCCACCGGAGGCGGCCGGGTCGTACACCAGGCCCTCGGTGAGCGGCACCGGGTGGTCCCAGTCGGCCCGCGGGCCCTTCAGCTCGTGGTTGTTGACGAGCAGGGTGGCGCCGCGCGGCCCGGCGAAGGTGGCGGTGCCGTCGTGGTTGGAGGGGGTGAACTCGCCGGACTCCAGCCTGGTGCGGCC
Source organism: Streptomyces sp. NPDC020958 (assembly GCF_055562175.1). Classification (NCBI taxonomy): domain Bacteria; kingdom Bacillati; phylum Actinomycetota; class Actinomycetes; order Kitasatosporales; family Streptomycetaceae; genus Streptomyces; species Streptomyces sp. NPDC020958. The sequence continues at coordinate 3,386 of NZ_JBVHFU010000010.1, forward strand.
GCTGTACGTGATGATCTCGTACGTGAAGCCGGCGGGGAGCGCGAGGATGCCGTGCGGGTCGGCGACCAGCGGGCCGTAGCCGACGCCGCGGTGTCCGTGCGCCGACTCGCCCTCGGCGGAGTCGGAAGCGGCGAGCGCGTTCGGGGCGGTGGCGAGGGCGCCGACGCTGCCCGCCAGCGCGACACCGGCACCGGTGATCGCGGATTTCCTGGCGAAGTCCCTGCGGGTGAGCGACATGGTGTCTCCTGTGACGGTCGGAGTGCCGTGGAGGGTGGCGGACCTCAAGACGGCGCACACGCTCCCGGCCACTTCTGAACGCCGGTTGAACAGCGGGCGACACCGGCTCCGGTTTTTCCATGAATCCGTAAGCACCGGCCCACGGGAGCCAAAAGTCACGCCGCGCAAACCCCTCCCGCTCGCTACGCCCCGTGCTGGGAACGCGCCTTGAAGGCCGCCTTCCTGGCCTCCTTCGCCACCTTCTTGTCCGGGTGCAGCCGGCCCATCGCCTCCAGCACCTCGGCCGTGTCCGGGTGCCCCACCCGCCACGCCTCGGCGAAGAACCCGGCGTGCTGCCGGGCCAGCCCCTCGACGAGGGCCTGGAGTTCCTCCGAGTTCCCCTCGGCCGCGAGCTGCGCGGCCACCGTGTCGATGGTCAGCCAGAAGATCAGGTCCTGGGAGGGCTGCGGCACGTCGGCCGCGCCGCGTTCGGCGAGCCAGACCCGGGCCAGACCGCCCAGTTCGGGATCGTCCAGGACCTCGCGCAGGGCGGGCTCGGCCTCGGGCCCGAGCAGCGACAGCGCCTGCTGGCAGCGCAGCCGCCGCAGCGGGGCGCCCGGGTCGGCGCCACGCGCGGCGGACAGCAGCTCCCGGGCGGCGGCCAGGGACTCACGGCGGGCCAGCCACTGCTCGGTCTCGGCCCGCGCGGCTCCCTGCGGGAAGGCGGCCGTACCGTCGAGCAGCGCGTCCGCGCCCTTCTCGGCGAGTTCGCCGACCGCCGGCGCCTCGAAGCCCGCCTCCAGCAGCCGGGCTCGCAGCCCGTAGGCACCGAGCGGGGTGAGCCGCACCATGCCGTAGCGGGAGACGTCGGCCTCGTCGACCGGTCCCGCCGCCGGTTCCTCGTCGGTGTCGGCCATCAGCGCCTCGTCCACCGGCTGGTACTCGACCAGCCCGACCGGCTCCAGCAGCCGGAACTGGTCGTCGAGCCGCATCATCGCGTCGGAGACCTGTTCGAGGACGTCGTTGGTCGGCTCGCCCATGTCGCTGGGCACGATCATCGACGCGGCGAGCGCGGGCAGCGGCACCGGCGCGGCACCGGGTCCGTCCTCGCTCGCCGTCAGCAGGTAGAGGTTGCCGAGGACGCCGTCGAGGAAGTCCGCCTCCGCCTGGGGGTCCCATCCGAGTGACGAGAAATCGACCTCGCCGCCCTCGTCGAGCGCGTCGACAATTCCGTCCAGGTCGGGCACGCTCGCGTCGGCGATCACGGTGTCGAGCGCCGCCTGCCACACCGCGAGGACGTCGTGCGGCGAGCCGCCGGTGAGCTGCCCCAGCTCCTCCCCCGCCGCCACGGTGCCGTGCTCCTCGTCGAGGATCTCGACCAGCCCGGCGTCCACCGCGACCCGCCAGGCCTCACCGGCGTACGCGGCGGCATCGTCCCCGCTGAGGCCGAGCAGCTCGGCGGCGGCCGGAAGCTGTTCCTCGACCAGTTCGCCACCTGCGTCGACGCGGGTGTCCGGGCCGGCCCAGCGGGCGAGGCGGGCGGCCCGGGAGAGCAGCGGCGTGGACAGTGCGGCGCGCGCCAGCTCCGCTTCGGGGAGCAACCGCACCGGCGGCAGGGGCGAGCTGTCTGACATCGGCTGGTTCTCCTCGGATGCCTGGGCGGTCGTGCGGCGACCTGGACGTCGTACCGACATCCGTACGGCCACCTGGACGCCGTACGGCTCAACCGCTCAGCCTAGACGGATTTCCACCCATGCCGACCGGTTCATCTCCCCGTCCGGTCCCACACATGGCCGAAACCTTGACAACTCCCGCCGCCACACAGGAGATTGACGCGCGTAGAAGTTGAGGGGACACCTGTTCACTCTTTGTCTACGCGTGTCACACCCGCGTCGCGTGTCCCGCACGCACGTGTCATGAACGGCCCACGCTCCCCACCCTCGTCCCGGCACGTCCGCATGTCCCCGGAGGGATCCCCTTGCCGAGCAGGTCTTCCGCGCGTCTCGCCGCGCTCACCGTCGCCGCCGTCTGCAGCGCGGCCTCCGCCGTCGCCCTCACGTCGCCCGCGCAGGCCGACGGGCTGCGCATCCACGACGTCCAGGGCACCACGCGCATGTCCCCGTACGCCGGCCAGAAGGTGACGGACGTCCCGGGCATCGTCACGGGCACGCGCACCTACGGCTCCTCCAGGGGTTTCTGGATCCAGGACCCGACGCCGGACGACAACCCGGCCACCAGCGAGGGCGTCTTCGTCTTCACCGGATCCACCCCGAAGGTCGCGGTCGGCGACTCGGTCACGGTCAGCGGGACGGTCTCCGAGTTCGTCCCGGGCGGCGCCTCGACCGGCAACCAGTCCGTCACCGAGATCACCAAGCCGACCGTCACCACCCTCTCCACCGGCAACCCGGTCCCCGCGCCGGTCGTCATCGACGCGCGGTCGGTGCCCCGCCACTACGCCCCCACGGGTGACGCGTCCGCGAACAACTCGATCAACGGCCTGACCCTCCAGCCGGAGAAGTACGCCCTGGACTACTACGAGTCCCTCGAGGGCATGAACGTCCGGGTCGGGAACGTCCGCGTGATCACCGCCACCGACCCGTACGCCGAGCTGTGGGTCACGGTCAAACCGCACGAGAACGAGACCCGCCGCGGCGGCTCCCTGTACGCCTCCTACGACGACCAGAACACCGGCCGTCTCCAGATCCAGTCGCTCGGCGCGACGGCCGACTTCCCGGTGGCGAACGTCGGCGACACGCTGACCGGCACCACGACCGGCCCGCTGGACTACAACCAGTACGGCGGCTACACCCTCGTCGCGAGCGAGCTCGGCACCCTGAAGAGCGGCGGCCTGCAGCGCGAGACGACGAAGAAGCAGGCGCGCGGCGAGCTGGCGGTCGCGACGTACAACGTCGAGAACCTCGACCCGTCCGACGGCACCTTCGCCGCGCACGCCTCCGCGATCGTGAACAACCTCCAGTCGCCCGACATCGTGTCCCTGGAGGAGATCCAGGACAACAACGGCGCCACCGACGACGGCACGGTCGCCGCGGACGTCACGGTGAACAAGCTGATCGACGCGATCGTCGCGGCCGGCGGCCCGAGGTACGACTGGCGTTCCATCGACCCGGTCAACGACCAGGACGGCGGCGAGCCCGGCGGCAACATCCGCCAGGTCTTCCTCTTCAACCCCCAGCGGGTCTCCTTCGTGGACCGCGCGGGCGGCGACTCCACCACCGCGGTGGGTGTCACCAAGGTGCACGGCAAGGCGCAGTTGACGGCCTCCCCGGGCCGCGTCGCCCCGGCCGACCCCGCCTGGACCAGCAGCCGCAAACCGCTGGCCGGCGAGTTCGTGTTCCGCGGCAGGACGGTTTTCGTGATCGCCAACCACCTCAACTCCAAGGGCGGCGACCAGGGCCTGACCGCGCAGTACCAGCCGGTGGTGCGCAGCTCGGAGACCCAGCGTCACGCGCAGGCGACGCTGGTCAACGCGTTCGTCAAGGACATCCTCGACATCCAGAAGAACGCCGAGGTCATCGCGCTCGGTGACATGAACGACTTCGACTTCTCCGGCACCACCGAGATCCTCCAGAGCGGCGGCGCGCTCTGGTCGGCGATCCAGTCACTGCCCGAGTGCGAGCGCTACACCTACGACTACCAGGGCAACCAGCAGGTCCTGGACCAGATCCTGATCAGCAAGGAGATCCGCCGCAACGGCGATTTCCAGTACGACAGCGTGCACATCAACTCGGAGTTCCACGACCAGATCAGCGACCACGACCCGCAGGTGCTGCGCTTCCGCCCGTGAGCGGCAGCCCCCCTCAGGACTGGCCGAACACTCCGTTCAGCCAGTCCTGCCAGGCCGCCTCGTTCGCCGCGGCGTCGGCGTCCGGCGCGAAGTCGTGGACGCTGATGCCGACCGGGGCGCCCCAGTGGTTGCGCCCGAAGAACCGGACGAGGGCGTCGTCGGTGCGCAGCCCGACGAAGTACCGGTCGCGGTAGTCGACCACCGCGTCCAGGGTCCGCCCGCCGGGGCCGGGTACGGCCGCCTTGGCGCCCTCGGCCGCGTCGTCCGGCAGGCCGAGGGCCCGCACCACCGCGTCGAACGCGTCCGGCGCCCGGGACGCCTCCGGCCCGTTCAGCTGGGCGAAGGTGACCGGGCGGGGCGCGAAGTGGGTGAGGTACTCGCGCAGGGTGTGCAGGTAGAAGCCGGTGTGGCGGTTCGCGCCGTCGTACTGGTTGTCCCAGTCGTCGGTGAAGATCCCGCTGTGCACGTAGCGCACCCAGGCGCGGCGGCCTCCGTCGCGCGGCTCGATGAGGTGCTCCAGCTGGTTGGCGCTCTGCGTCGGGAAGCCGACGTCCTCGCTGCGGGTGACCAGGTGGTGCGGCGGGTCGTAGGCGGTGACGGTCGAGCCGAAGGCCGCCGCGCCGCCGACCCTGGGCTCGGGCGGCTCCATCGGCCACAGGTAGCCACCGGTGCCGTGGGTGATCGCCTCCCACACCTTCGCGGGCGTGGCGTCGACCTCGAACTCACGGATGATCTCGAATTCTTTGGACATGACGGGACTCCTGCTGCCTACTGGCCCGGTTCGAGGGCTGTGGGGGCGGTGGGGGCGGTGGGGCCGGCTGCGGCGGGTGGCCCACCGGTCACGGACCCGTCCGGCCGGCCGTCCGCGGGTACGGGGGCGGAGGGCTCCTCGTGCGCGGGGACGGCTGGTTCCCTGAGTACGGGATGGAGAGCGACGACGATGCGGTGGTCCCGGCCGCCTTCCGCGCCGGGCGCGTCGTACTTGCGGATGAGCGCGCTCACGCCCGCCGTCAGCTCCTGCACGAAGGCCGCGCGGTCGGCGGCGGAGGCGAAGCGGACCTCGCCGTCCAGCGCGTAGGTGGCCAACCGCTTGCGCGCCTTCGCGGCGCCGGTGATCAGCGCGCCGACATCCCGCACCAGACGGGCGCCGAGCGCGAGCAGCCAGCGCGCGGAGAGCTGGTCGCGGAAGCGGTCCGGGTCCGGCTGCACGGCGGGCAGCGCGGCCGGTGAGATGACGTACGACGCGGCGGTCGCCCGCATCAGCCGCTCGGTGACGTTTCCCTTGCGCCGCTCCCCCGCCAGCTCGACCAGGCCGTGCCGCTCCAGCGCCTTGAGGTGGTAGTTCACCTTCTGCCGCGGCAGCCCCACCCTGCCGGCCAGCATCGTGGCCGACGCGGGCGCAGCGGCCAGTTCGGCGAGCAACCGGGCCCGTACGGGGTCCAGCGACACGACCGCCGCCTCGGGGTCCTCGATCACGGTCACATCCAGCATGGCCCCACCCTCCCACCGAAAACTTTTCCTGTCCAGATGGTTCAAGTTTTCGGTAGGAGGATGGGGCCCGAGACTGACGGGGGGACCGGAACCACGGCAGGGTCGGCCCGCCCGGCGAAGGTCAGCGGCGCGAACCGCGGCGCAGCACACCCACGGCCACGCCGGCGGCGGCGAGGGCGGCGCCCGCGATCAGAATCTGCCGGGGGCGGCGCAGCGCGGCGCGTACCGCCATGCGCGCGGGCCGCGCGAGAGGCCCCTGGGCGGCGCGACCGGCCTCGGCGACCTTCTCGGAGGCGAGGTGCCCCGCCCGCCCGGCCTGTTCCTGGACGACGTGTCCGGTCCTGAGCGCCCGCTCCTGGACGGTGTGCCGCGCCTTCAGCATCTGCTCCTGCGCGGTGTGGCCGCCCCTGACCGCTCGGCTCTGCGCCTGGTGACCGGCCTTGGTCGCGCCCGAGCGCAGCTGCACGCTCAGGGCACCGGCCTTGTCCATCAGATCGGCGGCGCGCGCCTGGGTGCGCCCCTTGAGGTCGGCCTTCCCCGCCAACGCGCCCGCGGTGCCGGTCAGTCGAGCCCCCGTTCCGCGTGCGGTCCTCTTCGTCATCGGTGCCCCTCCTGAGTGCCATCGGTTTCCACTCCGTTTGACACCGGGTACCCGGATCAGCGGCGCTCAGCCCTGCGCACGCCAGCGCCGGACAGGGTCTTCGTAGCACTGCTAAGAAATGAACCGGAGAAGAATTAAGTAGAGCTAAGCTGACCGCCGTGCCGAGACTACCCCCATGACGACACCACAGGGCGCCACGCCCTCCCCCTCCCCCTCCCCCTCCTCTGCCCTCGTCCCCGCCCCGCGCCCCTTCGGACGGACCCTGTGCGCGATGATCACGCCGTTCACCTCGGCGGGGGCGATCGACCTGGCCGGTGCCGGACGGCTGGCCGCGCATCTGGTGGCGGAGGGCTGTGACGGCCTGGTGCTGAACGGCACCACCGGCGAGTCACCGACCACCACGGACACGGAGAAGGCGCAGCTGATCGAGGCCGTGCGGGAGGCGGTGGGCGAGCGGGTGCCGCTCGTGGCGGGCGTGGGCACCGCGGACACCCGGCACACCGTCGACCTGGCGCTGGCCGCCGAGAAGGCGGGCGCCGACGGTGTCCTGGTGGTGTCGCCCTACTACAGTCGGCCCCCGCAGGACGCGCTGGAGGCGCACTTCCTGGAGGTGGCGGAGGCGGGCGAGCTGCCGGTGATGCTGTACGACATCCCGGGCCGCACCGGCACCCGCATCGAACCGGAGACTCTTGTCCGCCTCGCCGGGCACCCCCGGATCGTCGCCGTGAAGGACTGCTCGTACGACTTCCTCGGCACCCAGAAGGTGCTGGCACGCACCGGGTTGGCGTACTACGCGGGCTGCGACGAGCACATCCTCGCCCTGTACGCGGTGGGTGCGGCGGGCTGCGTGAGCACGGTCGCGAACGTGGTGCCGGGGCGGGTCGCCGCGATCCTGGACGCCTTCGACGCGGGCGACACCGCCCGGGCGGCCGCACTCCAGCTGCGGGCGGTCCCGCTGATCGAGGCGATGACGGCGGGGATGCTGCCGGGCACGGTCACGGCGAAGGCCCTGCTCACCGCGCTGGGCCTGCCGGCGGGACCGGTACGGGCACCGCTCAGGCCCGCCGACCGGGAGACGGCCGACGGGCTGCGGGCGGTGCACGCGGAACTGGTGTCGACGGGCGGCTGATCAGCGCTCGGCGAAGACCGGTTCCCAGCGGCCGGCGGCACCGTGTCCCGTACGGAAGCCGCTCAGCGGGGCGACCTTGTCGCTGCCGATGGTGACGCCGTACGTACGCCTCGGGCTCGTCGATGTGCTGCCAGCGGTCCGCCGCCTTCATCAGGGCGTTCTGCAACAGGTCCTCGGCGGCGTGCCGGTCACCGCCGGTCAGCAGCACGGCGGTTCTCAGCAGCGCCGTGGACCGGGTGTCCACGAACTCCCGGAAGCTCTCCTGCTGTTCCGCATCCATCGTCACCTTCTCTTCCCCCGGGCCCACCTCGTCTCCGGGCCCCGTACCCGTGCTGACGCGCGCGGGGCGGCGCCACTATGCCTGTCCTGCACGGAAAACCTCCACGTGCCCCGTCCACCCGCTGCCGTACGTTGTCCCCATGAGCCGCCCCCTGCTCTTCCTGGACGTCGACGGCCCGCTCAACCCGTACGCCGCGAGGCCCGAGCGACGTCCTGAGGGCTATACGACGATCCGCGCGGCCGTCCGGCCCGGGCACCCCCTGCGGGTGTGGCTGAACCCGGCCCACGGCCCGGCACTGCTGGCCCTCGGCTACGAGCTGTGCTGGGCGACCACCTGGATGGCCGCGGCCAACCGCTGGATCGCCCCGGTGGTGGGCCTGCCGGAGCTGCCGTACGTCGACTTCGGCCGGGGCCTGTTCGCGGAACGGCCGGACGGGGTGCACTGGAAGACGGAGGCGATCGTGGAGTGCGCCGCCGGGCGGGCGTTCGCATGGGTGGACGACGAGCAGAGCCCGGCGGACACGCTGTACGTCCGCGCCCGCCATCCCGGCCCCGCGCTGCTGCATCACGTGAACCCGGGGGTGGGCCTGCGCGAGACGGACTTCACCGCGCTGGCGCGGTTCCGGAGCGGCCTGCCGCAACCCTGAGCGTCCGACTGCCTGAGCGCCCGCCATGACCGGCGTCGGCAAACCGGCGACAGCTCAGCAGAAGGTCTGGGCAGCGGTGATCGGGGCAGGCGGCCGCAGCTCACGGCCGCCCGTGATCAGTTGTGGCTGTTCTGATTGCCATGCAGGTCAGGGGAACAACTTGCCCCGTGGGCCGTGTCGGGGCCGTCTTCGGTGCTCTCCGGGTCCCGGAACACCCGGTCGACGGCGGCCCGGGTGCGCGCCTCGCCGTTCGGCATCAGGTGCGTGGGGAGTTCTCGGCGGCCGTGCCAGGCTCACCGACCCTGGCTCCGAATGACGCCTCTGACCTGCGGTTTCGCTGCATCAACCGCATCGGATCGCTCCTGGGAGCCCTCAGCCTGCCCGTCCCCTCGGAGACGCAGATGTCAACCTCGGTCCGCTGTCCCCTCCGCAAGTCTCAGCGCCGCGGTGTGCACAGCGGACGGCGAAGTCCTGTCCGGCTTGCCCGCGGGGTCCGCTCAACTCTTCCTAATTCTCATGCGTCTCACTGCGGCACCCTCATACGATCCCTTCGCCGCCCGCACACCAGTGCGCATTCGAGCGCCGCATGCGGGCATCCAAACGGGAGGGACCACTTGACCACGTCTTTCGGCCCGCGCCAGTGTGCCGTCCTCGCCCTTCTGGGAGCCCTCGGCCTGTCACTGGCCGCCGCCGCGTCGCCCGCGAGTGCGGCCGGCGGAACTCCCACCACCCCCACCCAGCTGTTCAACGGCAACCGGACCTGCTCGACCGACGCGGACCGGCCCACGTACCTCTGGGCCGGTAACAACGTTGTCGTCGAGGGCGTCCCCGGGACCACCGATACCACCGACAACTCTTCGGTCAGCGTTCGGTACCAGGTCTGGCCGGTCGCCGACCCGTCGCACACCGATACGGTCACCCATGACCGCGCCATCCCTGGATTCGAGTCCGGCAGTCTCCTGCCCGACGACATGCTCGCCGACGGACAGACCTATGCGTGGCGGGCGCAGACGGTTGCCGGGGACGCGGCCTCGGACTGGTCCGTTCCCTGTTACATCACGATCGACGACACCCGCCCGGCGAGCACGCCCGTCATCACCTCGCCGAACTACCCGCCGAACCAGTGGAACCAGGGCGGCGACCCGGTCAGGTTCACTTTGGACGCCAATGGTGACGACGATGTCACCGGGTTCCAGTACTCCTGGACTCAGCCCGTCCCGGCCATCGTCCTCGCGGACATCGGCGACCACGGCATCCCGCAGCCCCGCGACCTGTATGCGGATTCGGCACACTTCGTGCGCGCGGATGCCCCCGGCGGTTCGGCCACGCTGGACCTGATTCCACCGTACAGCGGCGGCGGGACCCTGTCGGTGCGCAGCCTCGACCGGGCCTTCAACCCGTCGGAAACAACCAGTTACAGGTTCCTCGTCAGCAACACGGCACCCACTATTACCCCGGCCGACCCGTCGCCCGAGTTCGGAGATACGACCACGTTCACGCTCCGGCCCGATGCCGCGCTCCAGGCGAGGAGCCCGGTCGTCAGTTACTCCGTGCACACCTCCGGCGGTCCGGACGGCGACAGGACCTTCGACGTCGCAGCGGCGGCCGACGGCACGGCGACGACAGAACTCACGATCGACGGCATCAACGGCGAGCATCTCGACGTGACAAGCAAGAGCGCCAACGGCTGGCTCAGTGATCCGGCATTCTGGGACATCGACTACGACACGACTCCCACAGTCGCCTCCGACATCTACCCCGAGAACGGTTCCGGCGGTGGTGTGGGCGTCCCCGGCGCCTTCACGTTCACGCCGAAGGTGCAGGGGATCGTGAGCTACACGTACACCATCAACGCGGGACCGGAGGTCACGGTCGCCGCGGGAGCCGACGGCACCGCGAACATCGACTGGACCCCGGACTCGGACGGCTCCTACGACCTCCAGGTCTACGCGACGAGCCGTACCGGCATCCAACTGGCCACCTACGACTACTCCTTCACCGTGGACTGAATCCGCGAACCGACAGCCGCTTTCGGCCACGCCCAGGCCCACCGCAGCCACCGGTGGGCCTGGGAGGCTGTGACACTCTCGTCATCGCGGTGAAGTTCTCGCCGAATACGTCGTCACCCGACGAACGTCGTTGGGGCGGAAGGTCCGGGCGGCGAGGCCTGTGTCCGGCCCAGCGGCTGGGCGGCCCCGTCTGTTCCGGGAGCTGATGGGCCCCGGAGCGCGGGCCATACGCGACCTGTGGGGAGGGAAGCCTCAGGCGATGTCATGGACGTTGTGCTCGGTCAAGTCGGATGCATGCCGGGCGATGGCACGGTAGTCGGCATCGTCGTGGAGCACGGCCAGGCCGTGGTGGGCGGCGGTGGCGGCGATGACGAGGTCCACCGCCGAGGCGCTGCGATGCTCCCCGGCCCGCGCCATACGGTGTTGCACCGCGCTGATCCAACGCCCCGCGTTCTTCGGCACGGCCGCATCGGGATAGAGGTCGGTGAACATCTCCGCGATCTCGTCGTACTCGTGGTTGCTCCGGGCGCTGTACAGGAACTCGGCTCGCTGCACGTAACAGGATGCGATGGCCCCGGCGTCGATCGCGTCGTACCAGGCCGCTTGTAGTTTCGGATCCCGAAGCAGCCGGAACAGGCCGGAGGTGTCGAGCAAGTAGATCACCGGCTGTGCTTCTCCGCCTCATGCAGGCGTTCGGCGTCCTCGACGGCACCCCACTCGCGCGCACGCTCGAAGTGACGGCTGATGCGCGCCGCACGCTCCTGCCGCTCGGCGTAGAAGTGCAGAGCGAGATTGACCGCCTCCTTCTTGGTCCTGACCTTGGCCAGCGCCATGGCCCGTTCCAGGGCGTCGTCATCGATGTCGATCTGGGTCACAGACATCGGGCACCTCCCGCGCAATGTTGGTGATGTACATAGAAGAATATGTCACCAACATGGATGACGCCACATGCCACATCTGAACACCGGATCTGCAATCGCAAGGGACACTCCGGGTCATTCCGGCAGGCGATGCCCGTGGGCGGGTCGGCGCTGAGCACCGTGTGCCGTACGGCTCGGCCGCTGGTGGTTCCCGGTGCCCAGAGCGTGCCCGCAGGAACGGGCGACCATGGTCAACAGCGGTGCGAACCACCCCGTGCGACGGTGCCGGCACGACGAATCCGCTCAGTTCAGCGGCTACCTGGCTCCCCGATCGCCGTCGCTTCCCAAGTTGAGAGCGCGAGTTCGATTCGCAGGTATGCACGCCCCATCCGCTCGGCCGGGCTTCCGGCGCACTCGGGCCAGTGCGATGCCGTGGTGATCGGATCGTTGCCGCACCGCGTACAACCGCGAACAGCTTTCCTCTGTCCCACAGTTGGCCGCTGGCGATGAACCTCTGGCCGGTGCGCTCGGGCGCTCGGTCCAGACTGCAGGGGGAAGGATGGGCTCGAAGATGGGGAAGACGATGTGGAGCGCCGTGGTGGCCGGTGGAGCGGCACTCGTGTTCACATGGGTGGCTGCGGTGCCGGCCGGGGCGGCAGAGGGCGGGGTCTCCTTCAGCCGGGTCACGGTGAACGGCGGGAAGCCGATCGTGATCGGGGTCGAGGAGGAGGTCGAGGTCAGGGCGGCCTTCCGGATGACGACCACGCTCAAGTACGAATTCGGGCCGAAGGCGTTCCCCTACCGAGGGAAGCTCGACTCGGGGGACAGGTTGTACAGCTCCGTCATCACCAGCGACTGCGAGGTCGTGAACAAGGCGAGGGGGATCTGTGACTTCGACGAATGGCTGTACATCGACCCGCGGCACGTCGACTTCGGGAACGAGGACGCCGGCACCTGGAAAACTGCCGCTCAGGTCTTTCTCGCCGGTGACGCCCAGGACACCGACGACGTGAACCTCCCGTTGCAGGTCAAGCGGGCCACACGCGTCACCGTCAACGCCTCGCCGGAGCCGGTCGTGGCAGGAAAGACGATCACCGTGACCGGACGGGTCACGCGAGCGAACTGGGACACCCACACGTACCAGGGGTACGCCGGCCGCACGGTGAGCCTGCAGTTCAAGGCGGCGGACGCCTCCTCGTACACGACGGTCAAGAAGGTGACGTCCAGTAGTACGGGGGCGCTCAAGACCACGGTGAAGGCCACCGGGCCGGGGACATGGCGGTGGACGTACTACGGGAACTCCACCTCTGCGGCGAAGTCGTCGACCGGGGATTACGTCGCCGTGCGGTGAACGACGTGCGCGGACCGCCTCGCCTCACAGAAGCGTCACCACAGTGCGTGGCACAGAACCCTGAGAGCGCTGCTCGGGCAGGCTGGCCGAGCAGCGTTCCTCCGAGCAGACGCCGACCTCCGTCACCGAGGCCGCGCCGCTCGTCACGGGCTTGTCCGCGATGGCGGACGTCGGATCGGCCTCGGCACGCCCGCGAGAGCGACCGGTGGCTCGTGAACCGTGAGTTTCGGGTGGTCGACGTCAGGGAGCCAGTCACGCTGCGGTGTGTAGTCCAGCCAGCGCCGAGTACGGCCGACTTCGGTGAAAGCTCGTAGCACGGTGTCGAGTCCGGGGTGCCGGGAGGACTCGCGCCAGGCCAGCGACCACGCGTACAGCGGTGTCGGGTCGGCGAGGGGAATACAGCGCAGGCCCGCGTGGTCCGGCAGCGGTGCGTCGGCGGGGAAGAGGGTGAAGGCGTCGGGCTCGGTGCGGATGTGCCGCACGAGATGGTCCAGGCCCAGATTGGGGCCGTCGTGCCGGCGCGCTATCCGGAATTCGTCGGAGAAGCGGCGCAGGAAGTCGAGGCGGGTCAGTTCCGCCGGACACCACAGCACGCTGTCGCGCAGGTCCGCAGGGCGCAGTACGTCGGCGACGGCCAGTGGGTGGGACGGGCCGACGACCGCGTCGACGGGTTCCAGTCGTACCAGCCGCTGGGTGAGGCCCGCGGCCCGGCCGTCGAGGAGCGCGTGCACCCGGCCGAATCCCAGATCGGTGTCGCCGCGCAGCAACGCCCCCGCCACCGACGGCCAGTCCCGTCCCGGGCTCGGCTCCCACCGCACCGGGCCGAGTGCCTGTACTGCGTCGGCGACCGTGCGCATCGGCGCGTACAGATGTCCCCAGGCGTCGATCCGTACGACCGGTCCGGCACCCGTCACTGCCGCGATCGCGCGATCGCCCGCAGCGAGCGCCTCGCGTGCGGTCGGCAGAAACCGCTCCCCGGCCTCGCCCAGCCGGACCCCGCCCTGGCGCTCGAACAGCTGCACGGACAGCGGCTTCTCCAGCCGCGCTATGCGCTTGGACAGTGCCTGCTGACTGGTGCCCAGCTCTTCGGCGGCCCTCCCGAAGTGCAGGGTCCGGGCTGTCGCGACAAAGGCGCGGACCAGCGCGAGATCGAGGTCCATGCCATTGACCATATGCGACAACCGGGCGTTGTCGGCCAAGCAGATCCGTTGTTGGCCGAGCCCCGCTCCGCCCGGTCGGATGGTCCCGAAGACACCGCCCCCGAGGGGATGATCACGATGAAGGCATTCATACCGACCGGAGATCCCTCGGAGCCGGTCGTGCTCGCCGATGTCGCGGAGCCGACGCCTAGAGCGCGGCCGAGGCTTGGGCATGGTCAGCGCAATCGCCCATCGCGTCGTCGTCCACGAAAGTGACGGAGGCTACACAGCCACCGCCGAACTGTTCGCAGGCCGACCGACCGGAGGTCAGGCGTGCTGATGGACGAGCCACAGCGGGGCCACTGGTGCGAGTGCTGGACCGAGGACATCACCGACGGGACGGGGTGGCCGGCGCTCCGGGTCTCCTTCGACGCCTACTCCGCGCCCCAGGCAGACAGATGGGTCGCCATCGCACTCCGCACCATCTCACCGGCACTCGACCCCGATGCATCCCAGGACGCGTGGGAGTGGCTGTACGACGGCCGCATAGCGACCAGGAAAGCCCTCCTGCGAGCCGAGCCCTGCACGGTGACAGTCACCCAGGCCAGCACCCGCATCACATGGACGATCCAGCCCGTGATCTTCCTGCCACTGGCACACCGCCAGGGAGCGGAACTCCCATCCTGCACACGGGACTTCAAACCGCACACAGCACCCAAGGCACCCCACGCGCCCGTGTCGGATCCCAGCTGATGCCTGACGTTCTGGTCCCAGGCGATGCTTGACGGTGGGCCTAGACAACGTAGAGAGCCCCGTGGCGCTTGTCCGCTTTCACGGTACGGACCGGGACGTCGGTCGTGTGCCGGATCACCCGGACCTGCCCGTCCAGCTCGACGGTGACCGTGGAGTCCGACGCGTGCACGGGCACGGTCTGAGCTCCGTAGGGGCGGCCAAACAGCCGATGCTCCGGCCGGCACCGGCTCCGCAGGAGATGTAGCGGTAGAGCAGATGGAGTCAGCCGCTGTATCCGAGCTCGCGCCGCTCTGTCCCCGCGCGTGGGTGAACGAGGTCTCCACCTCGAAGGCCGATTGAGTGACTGGGGCGTCACGTTGCGTATGTGGGCGCGCCACATATGGTGCGATGCCCACGTCAAATCCGGTTGGCCGGGCTCGGACAGTGACGCCCGCCCTGGATCCGTGGACGATTGAAGGGAAGCCCATGGTGCTCCGCTTGCTGGCGGCGGCTGGTGTCGCCACATCATTGTTCGGCTCGTCGGCCTTCGGAGCCAGCGCGGCTCCGCCCCCGCCGCCGGACCGGATCGTCATCGACAGTGTGGCGGCCAACGGTACCGGCTGCCCGCCGGGGACGGCCTCCGTGGCCGTCTCCCCTGACAGCACCGCCTTCACCGTCACCTACAGCAACTACCTCGCCCAGGTGGGGCCCGGCTCGCCGCCGTCCGCCTCCCGGAAGAACTGTCAGCTCAACCTGCGCGTGCACGTCCCCGGTGGCCTCACTTACGCGATCGTGTCCGCCGACTACAGCGGCTTCGCGTCACTGGCCCCGGGTGCGTCCGGGACCCAGCGGGCCAGCTACCACTTCCAGGGCAACGCCACCGTCACCAGGACTCATCACTTCACCGGCGGGTTCACCAACGACTGGCAGACGACCGACACCGTGCCCGCCGCCGCCCTGGTCTTCGCCCCCTGCGGGCAGGAGCGCAACCTCGACATCAACACCGAACTACAGGTCGACCCCGGCACCTCGAGCCCGAGCGCCACCAGCTTCATGGAGATGGACTCGACGAACGGCACGATCAAAACCGTGTATCACGTGGCTTTGAAGCAGTGTCAGTGATCTCCTGGCGCTGCGATCGGCGGGTGCGTCCAGGCCAACGGCTCTCGTCATCGGTCCTAGCACCATGCAGTGATCACTGGAGGAGGGAGGCGCCTGCTGAACAGGGGTAACTCGGCTCACCCGCGCATCTCCCTCTTGCTGCATGCGAACCGCCCGGCGTCCCGCCACGCGCCACAACGAGCGCAAAGAAAAGCCGATAACGGCCACTGTCAACCATCAGCTGGGACCGAAGTGTCAAGCATCTACCGGGACCGGACACACCCCCGCCAGGCCACTGCCGAGGAAGCTTCCCTCCTCGGCATCCAGAAGGCCGCGCTCGTCACCCACATCCAGCGGACCTACTACAGCGACCAGGGACGCCCCGTCGAGACCGCGGACATCATCGTGCCTGCCGCCCACTGCGAGATCGTCTAAGAGATCCCCATCAGTCGATAGCTCGCAGCCCTGACGCTGCCGACAAGTTCGCTGCTGCTCCCGTGGATTCTGATGGCGGCTCGGGAGGACACAGGCCGATGTCCCGCCCGGAGGAAGCACGTGAGCGCCCTCCCCCAGGCCGTCCTCGGGCCGTGGAAGGGCGCTCAGCGGTGACCAACGTCGACAGCTGCCGACAGCTCGGCAGCAGGTCAGAGCGATGATCGGTCAGGCGGCCGCAGGTCACGGCCGCCACGCTCAGTTGTGGCTGTGCAGGATCTCGTTCAGGCCGCCCCAGACCGCGTTGTTCGGGCGGGCCTCGACGGCGCCGGAGACCGAGTTGCGGCGGAAGAGGATGTTGGAGGCGCCGTTGAGTTCACGCGCCTTGACGATCTGGCCGTCGGGCATGGTGACGCGGGTGCCCGCGGTGACGTACAGGCCGGCCTCGACCACGCACTCGTCGCCGAGCGCGATGCCGACGCCCGCCTCGGCGCCGATCAGGCAGCGCTCGCCGATGGAGATGATGACGTTGCCGCCGCCGGACAGGGTGCCCATGGTGGAGGCGCCGCCGCCGATGTCCGAACCGTCGCCGACGACGACGCCGGCCGAGATACGGCCCTCGACCATGGACGTGCCGAGCGTGCCGGCATTGAAGTTGACGAAGCCCTCGTGCATGACGGTGGTGCCCTCGGAGAGGTGCGCGCCGAGGCGGACCCGGTCGGCGTCGGCGATCCGGACGCCCTTCGGGACGACGTAGTCGGTCATCCGCGGGAACTTGTCGACCGAGGTCACCTGGAGGTGCAGACCCTCGGCGCGGGCGTTCAGCCGGACCTGCTCGATCTCGTCGACGGCGACCGGGCCGAGGGAGGTCCACGCGACGTTCGCGAGGAAGCCGAACTGGCCCTCCAGGCTCAGGCCGTGCGGCTTGACCAGGCGGTGCGAGAGCAGGTGCAGGCGCAGGTAGACGTCGTGCGCGTCGATCGGCTTCTCGTCGATCGAGGCGATGACCGTGCGGACCGCGACGACCTCGACGTTGCGGCGGGCGTCCGGGCCGATCGCTTTGGCCGCACCCGCGCCGAGGAGTTCCACGGCCCGCTCGGCGGAGAGCGTCTCGGTGCCGGCCGGGCCGGGCTCGGCGACCAGCTCGGGGGCGGGGAACCAGGTGTCGAGAACGGTGCCGTCGGCGGCGATGGTGGCGAGGCCGGCGGCGACGGCTCCGGTGGGGCGAACGTTCGTGTCGGTCATGCTGAGAAACCTAACGTGAGCTGGGCACCCAGAGCGAACCACGTCTCACGTGCCGGTACCGGAAACGGAGACCGGGCGGGTGGTGGTGACGTGGTCCGGGCAGGTACGGGCAGCATGCTCCCGACCGGCGGAGCGATCCGAGCCGGTGCCGGGAGCCAGGTCCCGACCGGCGGAGCGACCCGCGCCAGTGGCGCCGACCGGAATCTCCGCGCCCACCCCAGGAGCGACGAACGCGTCAGTACCGGTGGCGTCCGCGCCCACACCGGTAGCGGCGCCCGCGCCGGCCCCTAAGCGCCGCGTGGGCCGATCACCCTCGCCAGTGCCTCCCTGGCGTACTCCTCGTCGTACTCCGCCCCCGTCAGCAGCACCTGGAGGCAGATCCCGTCCATGAGCGCGACCAGTGCCCGTGCCGTGACCGGATCGGTGCGGTGGGCGAGGCGGTGGGCGAGGTCGTCGGCCCACTCGGCGGCGACGGGGCGCAGGGCGGGGCGGCGCAGGGCGGCCAGGTAGAGCTCGTACTCCAGCTCGACGCCGGTGCGGTCACCGGCCAGCCACTCCCCCAGCCAGCCCGCCAGTTCCGTCGCCAGGTCGGTCCGCGGGTCCTCGAGGCCCCCGCGCGAGGCGATCACCTTGGCGAAGCCCTCGCTGGCCTGGCGCAGTGCGGCGACCATCAGCTCGTCGAGGGTGCTGAAGTGGTAGGTCGTGGAACCGAGCGGCACGTCCGCCGCGGCGGCGACGGAGCGGTGGCTGAGGCCGGCAAGCCCTTTCTCGCCGACCACCCGGATCGCCGCCTCGATGATCCGCTGTCGGCGCTCCGGGTCGTAACGGCGGGGCATCAGTGCGCACCTCCCAGGTTCAGGACCACCACTCCCCCGACGATCAGCGCGATCCCGGCGACCTTGGCCAAGGACAGGCCCTCGCCGAACAGCAGCAGGCCGAGCACGGCGATGGTCGCGGTGCCGACCCCGGCCCAGATCGCGTACGCCGTGCCGATCGACACGGTCTTCAGGGTCTGGGCGAGGAGCAGGAAGGAGACGACGTACCCCAACGCCGTCACCAGCGTCGGCCAGAGCCGGCTGAAGCCGTCGCTGTACTTCATCGCCGTCGTGGCGGCGACCTCGGCGGCTATGGCGCCGGCGAG
Organism: Streptomyces sp. NPDC020958; assembly: GCF_055562175.1. Classification (NCBI taxonomy): domain Bacteria; kingdom Bacillati; phylum Actinomycetota; class Actinomycetes; order Kitasatosporales; family Streptomycetaceae; genus Streptomyces; species Streptomyces sp. NPDC020958. The sequence continues at coordinate 21,564 of NZ_JBVHFU010000010.1, forward strand.
CGTCAGGTATCCCATGTGTACGAGTGTACGCAACGTTGTGTACGACCGTACACAACCGGCCGTCCGGCACTCGGGCGGCACACCCCACCCCCCAAGTAGGTTCAGAAGCCACGCAGTTGAGGCCCCAGGACAGTCGGCTACGGATGGGTCACGAACTCCCCTGCCGTCACCCGAGGATGTTTAATGCTCACAGAAAACGCTCGCTCAAACGGCTCCCCGCAGCCCCATGGCTCCACTAGTGTGTGCACCTCTGTGATCCACCCTTGCTTCACACCTCACCCACTTCACCCTCACACCCCCGGCTGCCGCTGCCTTGGCGCCGCTGGAGGAATTGCGCATGCCAGAAACCACCCCCCAACCCCCGCCGCACCCCCAGTGGGAGGACGGCTGGGGTCCCGACACATCCCGGGCTCCCGGGACCCGAAGACTCTGGCTGGCCGGGACACTGGCCATCGCCACGGTCGTCGCCTGTGTCACCGCGATAGCCGTCAGCCACCACACCACTGACCAGGCGTCGACTCCGCCGGTCACCGGCGCGGCCCTCGACAACGGCCCCGGTCTGCTCTCCTTCGCCTCGCCGACGACCTCGGGCGAGGCCACCCAGCCGAAGGGCACCTCGGGCATGTCGTCGGCCTCCGCGACCGGCAGCCCGTCCCCCGAGGCGACCGGCGGGAAGCACGGTACCAGCGGCGCGAAGGCCTCGCCGTCCGCCGCGAAGCCCTCCGAGTCGTCGGCCGCGGGGGGAAGTTCCGGCGGCGCGGGCGGCTCCGGCGGTTCAGGCGGCTCCAGCAGCTCCGGCGGTTCGAGTACGTCGACGGGCTCAGGCGGCACCTCGGTCCGCTCGGTCAACTACCCGGACCGCTACTGGCACGTGAGCGGCAGCTACGTCAAGCTGGACCAGCCCCGCGGCTCCGAGTCCCGGCAGGACTCCACTTTCTCGCTGGTCAAGGGCCTGGCGAACAGCTCCTGTTACTCCTTCGCCACGCACGACGGGCTGTATCTGCGCCACCAGAACTTCGTGCTGCGCGCCGAGCGGAACGACGGCAGCGGACTGTTCCAGCAGGACGCCACCTTCTGCCCCCAGAGGACGGGGTTCTCGAACGACGTACTGTTCCAGTCGGTGAACTACCCCAATTACGCCCTGCGTCACAAGAACTTCCAGCTGTACCTGGACCCGTACGGCTATAACACCGCCAACCGCCAGGACTTCTACTTCGACCTGGTGGACGGGCTGAGCTGAGACGCAGAAAAGCGGCGGCTACCCGAGCCGGGTGCCGCCGCCTTCACGTACGCGGGATGCTCAGACGTTGAACCCGAGCGCCCGCAGCTGCTCGCGGCCGTCGTCGGTGATCTTGTCGGGACCCCACGGGGGCATCCAGACCCAGTTGATGCGCAGTTCGTTGACGAGGCCGTCCGTGGCGGACTTGGCCTGGTCCTCGATGACGTCGGTCAGCGGGCAGGCCGCCGAGGTCAGGGTCATGTCGATCGTCGCGATGTTCGCGTCGTCGATGTGGATGCCGTAGATCAGGCCGAGGTTGACGACGTCGATGCCCAGCTCGGGGTCGACGACGTCGTACAGCGCCTCACGGAGTTCCTCCTCCGAGGCGGGCTTCATCTCAACGGTCTCGCTCATGCCGTCCTCCTTTCGGCGTCGGCCGCGCCAGCCAGCGCCTGGGCCGTCGCGTCCTTCCACGCCATCCAGCTCAGGAGGGCGCACTTGACCCGCGCGGGGTACTTGGAGACCCCGGCGAACGCGACGGCGTCCTCCAGGATGTCCTCCATCGCCTCGTCGGGCTCCAGCCTGCCCTTGGACTGCATCAGCTCCAGGAAGGTCTCCTGGATCTGCTGCGCGTCCGCGAGGTCCTTGCCCACGAGGAGTTCGTTCAGTACGGAGGCGCTCGCCTGGCTGATCGAGCAGCCCTGGCCCTCGTACGAGACGTCCTCGATCGTGGTGCCGTCGTACTTCACGCGGAGGGTGATCTCGTCGCCGCACGTCGGGTTCACATGGTGTACCTCGGCGTCGCCATCCCTGAGACCACGCCCGTGCGGGTTCTTGTAGTGGTCCAGGATGACTTCCTGGTACATCGAGTCCAGCTTCACGGTGTCAGCTCACGCCCTTCAGCCGAAGAAGTTCCGTACGTGCTCCAGGCCCTCGACCAGAGCGTCGATCTCGGCCGGCGTGGAGTACAGGTAGAACGACGCTCGCGTGGTCGCAGGAATTCCGTAGCGCAGACAGACGGGACGGGCACAGTGGTGGCCGACCCGGACCGCGATGCCCTGCTCGTCGAGGACCTGGCCCACGTCGTGCGGGTGGATGTCCCCGAGCGTGAAGGAGATCGCCGCGCCCCGGTCCTCGGCCGTGGTGGGGCCGATGATCTTCAGGTCGGGGACCTCGGTGAGGCGCTTGACCGCGTACTCCGTCAGCGCGTGCTCATGGGCGAGGATCTTGTCCATGCCGATGGCGGTCAGGTAGTCGATCGCCGCGCCGAGACCGACCGCCTGGGCGATCGGGGGGGTGCCCGCCTCGAACTTGTGGGGAGCCGGAGCGTAGGTCGAGGAGTGCATCGACACCGTCTCGATCATCTCGCCGCCGCCGAGGAACGGGGGCAGGTCCTCGAGCAGCTCCTGGCGGCCCCACAGAACGCCGATGCCGGTCGGGCCGCACATCTTGTGGCCGGTGAAGGCCACGAAGTCGGCCTGCAGGGCCTGCACGTCCAGCGGCATGTGCGGGGCGGCCTGGGAGGCGTCGATGCAGACGAGCGCGCCGACCTCCTGCGCGCGCCGGATTATCGTCTCGACCGGGTTGACCGTGCCCAGGATGTTCGACACCAGCACGAAGGAGACGATCTTCGTCTTCTCCGTGATGACCTCGTCGATGTTGGACAGGTCGAGACGGCCGTCGTCGGTGAGGCCGAACCACTTCAGCTTCGCGCCCGTGCGCTGCGCGAGCAGCTGCCACGGCACGATGTTGGAGTGGTGTTCCATCTCCGTGATGACGATCTCGGTCTCGTGGTCCACCCGGTAGGGCTCGTCGGCCCAGCCCAGCATGTTCGCCACGAGGTTCAGCGACTCGGAGGCGTTCTTGGTGAAGATCACCTCGTCACGGCTGGGCGCGTTGATGAACTCGGCGACCTTGTCGCGCGCGCCCTCGTACAGCGCCGTGGCCTCCTCGGCGAGCACATGCACACCGCGGTGGACGTTGGCGTTGTAGCGCTCGTAGTACTCGCTCAGGGCGTCCAGCACCTGGCGCGGCTTCTGCGAGGTCGCCGCGTTGTCCAGGTAGACGAGCTTCCGGTCGTCGTGGACCAGCCGGTCCAGGATCGGGAAGTCCTTGCGGATCGCCTCGCCAAGAAGATTGGACTCAGTGAGGAGGCCCGGCAACTGTGTCACTCGGATGCGCCGCCCTTCGTGTGGACTGCGTCCTGCTTCGCATAAGCCTCGTAGCCCTCGTTCTCCAGCTTGTCGGCCAGCTCGGGACCGCCGGACTCGACGATCCGGCCACCGGCGAACACGTGCACGTGGTCGGGCTTGATGTAGCGCAGGATGCGCGTGTAGTGCGTGATCAGCAGGGTGCCGACCTCGCCGGTCTCGCGGACGCGGTTGACGCCCTCGGAGACGATGCGCAGGGCGTCGACGTCGAGGCCGGAGTCGGTCTCGTCGAGGATCGCGACCTTCGGCTTGAGCAGTTCGAGCTGGAGGATCTCGTGGCGCTTCTTCTCACCGCCGGAGAAGCCCTCGTTCACGTTGCGCTCGGCGAAGGAGGGGTCGATGCTGAGGCGCTCCATGGCCTCGCGGACCTCCTTCACCCAGGTGCGCAGCTTGGGGGCCTCGCCGCGGATGGCGGTGGCGGAGGTGCGCAGGAAGTTGGAGACCGAGACACCGGGGACCTCGACCGGGTACTGCATCGCCAGGAACAGGCCCGCGCGGGCGCGCTCGTCGACGGACATCTCCAGGACGTCCTCGCCGTCGAGCAGCACGGTGCCGCCGGTGATCGTGTACTTGGGGTGACCGGCCAGCGAGTAGGCGAGGGTCGACTTGCCGGAGCCGTTGGGGCCCATGATGGCGTGCGTCTCGCCCTGCTTCACGGTGAGGTCGACGCCCTTGAGGATCTCCTTCGTGGCGTTGTCGGCCTCGACGGTGACGTGCAGGTCTCGGATTTCAAGCGTTGCCATGGATTGCCTCAGGACTCCTGGGTGAGGGAGACGAGCACGTCGTCCCCTTCGATCTTTACGGGGTATACGGGGACGGGGCGCGTGGCCGGGAGGCCGGACGGCTTGCCGGTGCGCAGGTCGAAGCTGGAGCCGTGCAGCCAGCACTCGATCTGGCAGTCCTCCACCTCGCCCTCGGAGAGCGAGACGTTGGCGTGGGAGCAGATGTCGTGGATCGCGAACACCTCTCCCTCGGTACGGACGAGCGAGACCGGCGTGCCGTCGAGTTCCACCCGCTTCGGGGTGTCCTCCTCCAGCTCGCTCAGTCCGCAGGCGCGCACGAACGCGGTCGGGGCTGTCATGCGACCGAGGCCTCCAGCTCCTCCTCGATCTTGGCGAGCAGGCGCTCCTCGATGTCGGCGACACCGATCTGCTGGACCAGTTCGGCGAAGAAGCCACGGACGACGAGGCGGCGGGCCTCGTGCTCCGGGATGCCGCGGGCCATCAGGTAGAAGAGCTGCTCGTCGTCGAAGCGGCCGGTGGCGGAGGCGTGGCCGGCGCCGACGATCTCGCCGGTCTCGATCTCCAGGTTCGGCACCGAGTCGACGCGCGCGCCGTCCGTGAGGACCAGGTTGCGGTTCATCTCGTAGGTGTCGGTGCCCTCGGCCCTGGCCTCGATGAGGACGTCACCGATCCAGACGGCGTGCGCCTGCTCGCCCTGGAGCGCGCCCTTGTAGGCGACGTTGGACTTGCAGTGCGGGGCGTTGTGGTCGACCAGCAGGCGGTGCTCCTGGTGCTGGCCGGCGTCGGTGAAGTACAGGCCGTACAGCTCGGCCTCGCCGCCGGGGCCCGCGTAGGACACGCGCGGGTGCAGTCGTACGACGTCGCCGCCGAAGGTGACGACCACGGACTTGAACGTGGCGTCCCGGCCGACCAGGGCGTTGTGCTGGGCGACGTGCACGGCCTTGTCGTCCCAGTCCTGGACGGAGACGACGGTCAGCTTCGCGCCGTCGCCGAGCAGGTAGTCCACGTTGGCGGCGAGCACCGCGTCACCGGTGTGGTCGATGACGACGACGGCCTCGGCGAAGGCGCCCAGCTCGATCACCTGGTGGCCGAAGGCGGTCCCGCCGTCGCCGTGCACGGCGATCCGGATCGGCTCGGTGAGCACCGTCTCCTTGGGGACGGTGACCACGCCGGCCTTCTCGAACGCCGAGTACGCCTGGGCGGCGACGCGGTCCACCGGGGTGCCCGCCCTGCCGAGCCGCGGGTCGTCACGGTCGACGGTCTCGACGGTGACACCCTCGGGGGCCTCGACGGCGACCTTGACGCCCTCGCCGGTGGCGACGGCGGTGCCGTCGTGCAGCCCGCGCAGGCGCTCCAGCGGGGTGAACCGCCACTCCTCCTCGCGGCCGTGCGGGACCGGGAAGTCCGCGACGTCGAAGGACGGCGGCGCGCTCATGCGCGTGGCGACGGTCGACTCGGCGGCCACCGCGATGGCGCCGGCGGTGGTGGAGCCCACCGGGGTGTTCTGAGCCTCAGCCATGGCTGTCGGTCTGCTCGCTTTCTTGCGTAAAAGTGGCTTGACGGGAGGGGGACGGCGTCAGCCGACCGCGCCTTCCATCTGGAGCTCGATCAGCCGGTTGAGTTCGAGGGCGTACTCCATCGGCAGTTCCTTGGCGATCGGCTCGACGAAGCCGCGCACGATCATCGCCATCGCCTCGTCCTCGCTCAGACCGCGGCTCATCAGGTAGAAGAGCTGGTCCTCGGAGACCTTGGAGACGGTCGCCTCGTGGCCCATGGACACGTCGTCCTCGCGGACGTCGACGTACGGGTAGGTGTCCGAGCGGGAGATGGTGTCGACGAGCAGCGCGTCGCAGAGCACGTTCGACTTGGAGCCCGGGGCGCCCTCGCCGATCTCGATGAGACCGCGGTAGGAGGTACGGCCACCGCCCCGCGCCACCGACTTGGAGACGATGTTGGAAGAGGTGTTCGGGGCCATGTGGACCATCTTGGCGCCGGCGTCCTGGTGCTGGCCCTCGCCCGCGAAGGCGATGGAGAGGGTCTCGCCCTTGGCGTGCTCGCCCATCAGGTAGACGGCCGGGTACTTCATCGTCACCTTGGAGCCGATGTTGCCGTCGACCCACTCCATGGTGGCGCCCTCGTAGGCGACGGCGCGCTTGGTGACCAGGTTGTAGACGTTGTTCGACCAGTTCTGGATGGTCGTGTAGCGGCAGCGGGCGTTCTTCTTGACGATGATCTCGACGACCGCGGAGTGGAGCGAGTCCGACTTGTAGATCGGGGCCGTACAGCCCTCGACGTAGTGCACGTAGGCACCCTCGTCGACGATGATCAGGGTCCGCTCGAACTGGCCCATGTTCTCCGTGTTGATGCGGAAGTAGGCCTGGAGCGGGATCTCGACGTGCACGCCCTTCGGCACGTAGATGAAGGAGCCGCCGGACCACACGGCCGTGTTCAGCGCGGCGAACTTGTTGTCGCCGGCCGGGATGACGGTGCCGAAGTACTCCTTGAAGAGCTCCGGGTGCTCCTTCAGGGCGGTGTCGGTGTCGAGGAAGATGACGCCCTGCTCCTCCAGGTCCTCGCGGATCTGGTGGTAGACGACCTCCGACTCGTACTGGGCGGCGACACCGGCGACCAGGCGCTGCTTCTCCGCCTCCGGGATGCCCAGCTTGTCGTAGGTGTTCTTGATGTCCTCGGGCAGGTCCTCCCAGGACTCCGCCTGCTTCTCCGTGGAGCGCACGAAGTACTTGATGTTGTCGAAGTCGATGCCGGAGAGGTCGGAGCCCCAGTTCGGCATGGGCTTCTTCTCGAAGAGCTTCAGGCCCTTGAGACGCAGCTTGGCCATCCACTCCGGCTCGGACTTCTTGCCGGAGATGTCGAGGACGACCTCCTCGCTGAGGCCACGCCTGGCAGCGGCACCGGCCACGTCGGAGTCGGCCCAGCCGTATTCGTACTTGCCCAGGCCTTCGAGCTCAGGGTGGGCAGTCTCCGTGGGGAGAGTCATGCGGGGTTCCTCCCGGCCGTGCTTGCAGATGCGTCAGTGGAAGTCGTGGAAATCTTGGGAATGAACGTCGTGCAGACGCCGTCGCCGTGCGCGATGGTCGCCAGTCGCTGGACGTGGGTACCCAGCAGCTCGGCGAAGATCTCCGTCTCCGCCTCGCACAGCTGGGGGAACTGCTCCGCGACGTGGGCGACCGGGCAGTGGTGCTGGCACAGCTGTTCGCCGACCGGTGCGCTGCGCGCCGTTGCAGCGTACCCGTCCTGGCTCAGGGCCTTGGCCAGCGCTTCCGCGCGCTTGTCGGGGCTCACGCCCTCGATCGCCCTGCGGTAGGCGCTCGCCTGGGCGGTGATCCGGGCCCGCGCGAAGGCGGCGACCGCCTCCTGGCCGCCCTCCTGCTCGGCGATCCAGCGCAGCGCGTCGGCGGCGAGCTTGTCGTACGACTGGTCGAAGGCGTCGCGGCCGCAGTCGGTGAGGGCGAAGACCTTGGCGGGCCGGCCGCGCGTCCGCGCGCCGTACACCCGCTGCTCGCGCGCCTCCACGACGTCGTCGGCGACCAGTGCGTCCAGATGCCGGCGCACGGCCGCCGGGGTCAGCCCCAGGCGCCCGGCCAGCTCGGTGACGGTCGACGGGCCGTGGTCCAGGATCGACCGCGCGACCCGGTTGCGCGTCGAGCGCTCACCGGTCGCGAGCTCTTCCTGCGGGGTCCCCATGGGGGTCTCCCGAGCCTCGCCGACGTTTTTCACAACGCCATTGTTGCGTAATTCCTCAGGGGCAGGCAAGCCGCGTCCGGGGGACGGCGCGGTGCCCTGCGTCACTTAGGTCTACCTAATCCGACCTGCGGAAACGATCTCTGATCGATCGCCCTCGGCCAATCCGGTGGCGCGGCCCGGCACCCCTCCGGAACACTCCCTGACCATGCCCACACCCCCTCCCACCGGCCCCCTTGTCACCCGGGACAGCCTCGCCGGACAGCTGCGCGCGCTCGGCGTCCGGCCCGGCGAGGTCCTCCTGGCACACACCTCGCTCAGCTCGCTCGGCTGGGTCAACGGCGGACCCGTGGCCGTCGTCCAGGCGCTCCTCGACGCCCTCGGCCCGGACGGCACCCTGGTGGTCCCCACCCAGACCGGCGACCTCTCCGACCCGGCGCTGTGGCGCGACCCGCCGGTGCCCGAGCCATGGTGGCCGCGGATCCGCGCGACCATGCCCGCATACGACCCCCGGACCACGCCCTCGCGCGGGGTCGGGGTGCTCCCGGAGACCGTACGGAACTGGCCGGGCGCCGTGCGCAGTGCCCATCCTCAGACCTCCTTCGCGGCCGTCGGCCCGCGCGCCGCCCGGATCCTCGACGGCCACGCCTCCGACTGCCGGCTCGGCGAGCACAGCCCGCTGGCCCGGCTGGAGGCGCTGCACGCGCGCGTGCTGATGCTCGGCACCGGCTACGACACCTGCACCGCCTTCCACCTCGCCGAGTACCGGATCCCCGCCCCGCGGGTCCGGGTCGGCCGGCCCGCCGCCGGCGGCGGATGGGAGGAGGTGACCGAGGTGTCGATCACCTCCGACCGCTTCGACGAACTGGGGCACGACTTCGAACGCGACCGCCCGGTGGTCCTGCGCGGGGCGGTCGGCGGGGCCGGGGCCAGGCTCTTCCCGGTGGCGGACGCGGTCGCGTACGCCGAACGGTGGCTGGCCGTGCACCGTCCCCGTGAGGAGGAGATGTAGCACCCGGCCGTCCGGGTGACGGCAGACGTCCTTAGACTCTGTCACCATGCGAAGTGAGCCCGTGGTCCAGGTGCGGGACCTGGTGAAGCGGTACGGCACGAAGACCGCCGTGGACGGCCTCGACCTGGTGGCCCGGCCGGGCGTGACCGCCGTGCTCGGCCCCAACGGAGCGGGCAAGACGACGACGATCGAGACCTGCGAGGGGTACCGGGAACCGGATTCCGGCTCGGTGCGCGTCCTGGGCCTCGATCCCGTACGGCAGTCCGCCGAGCTGCGCCCCAGAGTGGGGGTCATGCTCCAGTCCGGCGGTGTCTACTCCGGCGCGCGCGCCGACGAGATGCTGCGCCACGTGGCCAGGCTGCACGCGCACCCGCTGGACGTGGACGCCCTGATGGAGCGGCTGGGCCTCGGCAGCTGCGGCCGGACGTCGTACCGCCGGCTCTCCGGCGGCCAGCAGCAACGCCTGGCGCTCGCCATGGCCGTGGTCGGCCGCCCGGAGCTGGTCTTCCTCGACGAACCGACCGCCGGACTCGACCCGCAGGCCCGCCGGGCCACCTGGGACCTGGTGCGGGACCTGCGCACCGACGGCGTCTCGGTCATCCTCACCACGCACTACATGGAGGAGGCCGAGCAGCTGGCCGACGACGTCGCCGTCATCGACGCCGGCCGGGTGATCGCCCAGGGCTCCCCCGAGGAGCTGTGCAAGGGCGGCGCCGAGAACACCCTGCGGTTCACCGGCCGCCCCGGACTCGACGTCGGCTCCCTGCTCAAGGCGCTCCCGGCGGACTCGACGGCGGCCGAACTGACCCCGGGGTCGTACCGGGTCATGGGCAAGGTCGATCCGCAGCTGCTGGCCACGGTGACGTCGTGGTGCGCCCAGCACGGGGTGATGCCGGACCGGATCTCGGTGGAACGCCACACCCTGGAGGACGTCTTCCTCGAACTGACCGGCAAGGAGCTGCGCTCATGACCACCGCGACGGGCACCTACGCCCCCCGGCCGGGAGCCGCCCCGCTGCCCCGCATGATCGCGGCACAGGCGGCCCTGGAGACGCGGATGCTGCTGCGCAACGGCGAGCAGCTGCTGCTGACCGTCGTCATCCCGACCCTCCTGCTGGTCCTGTTCAGCTCGGTGGACATCGTCGACACCGGCGCCGGCAAGTCGGTCGACTTCCTCGCCCCCGGCATCCTCGCCCTGGCCGTCATGTCCACGGCCTTCACGGGCCAGGCCATCGCGACCGGCTTCGAACGCCGGTACGGCGTCCTGAAGCGGCTCGCCTCCTCGCCGCTCCCCCGCTGGGGCCTGATGGCGGCGAAGACGGCGTCGGTCCTGGCCACCGAGGTCCTCCAGGTGATCCTGCTGACGGTGATCGCCTTCGCCCTCGGCTGGTCCCCGCACGGCAACCCCTTCGCGGTGCTGCTCCTCCTCGTCCTCGGCACCGCCGCGTTCTCGGGCCTCGGCCTGCTGATGGCGGGCACCCTGAGGGCGGAGGCGACCCTGGCGGCCGCGAACCTGGTGTTCCTGCTGCTGCTCGTGGGCGGCGGGGTGATCGTGCCGCTGGACAAGTTCGGCGGCGCCCGGCACGTCCTCGCCCTGCTGCCCGTCTCCGCACTCTCCGACGGCCTGCGGGGCGTGCTCCAGCACGGCTCGGGAACGCCGTGGGGGGACCTGGGGATCCTGGCGGTGTGGGGGGTGCTGGGACTGGCGGCCGCGGGACGGTTCTTCCGTTGGGAGTGACCCTCGTGAACGCGTGCACAAGCTGACCCCTACCATGGTGCCCGTGCCAAAGCTGACCCCCACCGACGTCGTTGCGGCCCTGCGCAACCCGCTCGCCTTCATCGCCGCCCGCTGGACCCCGGATCCCCGGACGGTCCGGCGGGCCGCCCTCACCGCGCTCGTCATGTCGGTGGTCATCGTGGTCACCGGGGGCGCGGTGCGGCTCACCGGCTCCGGCCTCGGCTGCCCGACCTGGCCCGAGTGCACCGACGGCTCGCTGACCCCGACGACCGCGCTGAGCTACCACAGCGCCATCGAGTTCACGAACCGCATGCTGACGTACGTGCTGTGCGCGGCGGTCGGCTGGGCGATCATCGCCGCCCGGTCGGAGCAGCCGTACCGGCGCAGCCTGACCCGGCTGGGCTGGGCGCAGTTCTGGATCGTGATGGGCAACGCGATCCTCGGCGGCATCGTGGTGCTCGTCGGCCTCAACCCCTACACCGTCGCCGCTCACTTCCTGCTGGCGACGGCCCTCATCACCGTCGCCGCGGTGATGTGGCAGCGCACCCGTGAGGGTGACGGGGAGCCGCGCCCGCTGGTCGGCAAGGCCGTGCGGCAGCTGGTGTGGGCGCTGGTGGCCGTGTCGCTGCTGCTCATCGCCGCGGGCACGGTGGTGACCGGCGCCGGACCGCACCCCGGCGACTCCGGCGAGGTCGAGCGCATCGACGTCAGCTGGTCGGGCGTCGCCGAGCTGCACGCGGTGTTCGCCTGGATCGTGGTGTCGCTGACCTTCGCACTGTGGTTCTTCCTCAAGGGTGTGGACGCGCCCCGCGGGCCGCGCGACCGGGTCCGCGACCTGTTCCTGATCCTGCTCGGGCAGGGCGTGATCGGTTACGTCCAGTACTTCACCCACCTGCCCACGGTCCTGGTGGGCCTCCACATGTTCGGCTCCTGCCTGGTGTGGATCGGTGTCCTGCGGGTCCTGCTGTCCCTGCGGGAACGCGCCGCCGAGGCCACCGCCGAGCTGCCCGCCCAGTCGTACGACGCGGTGGGCGCGTCGGCCGCCCGCGCCGAGTAGCCCCGGAGCCGTCCCCGGGCACGGCTCACTCCAGCCCGTACACCCGGCGCGCGTTCCCCGCCGCGATCAGCCTGGCCACACGCTGGGCGTCGGCCGGCGACCAGGCGCCCTCGGCGACCCAGGCGCCGATGACCCGGGCGAGGGACTCGCGGAAGAGGCGGGCACCGACGACGTGAAGTTCCGGCAGGCCGTGCGCGCCGCTGGAGAACAGGATCTTGCCGAACGGGGCGAGTTCGAGGATCTCGGCGAGGATCGTGGCGGCCCGGGCCCCGGTGCGGACCAGGGCCGCGCCGGAGTCGGCGAAGACGTGCGGGAAGACCCCGGCGAGATGGGCCGCGTGCCGGTGGTACGGGTAGCCGTGCAGCAGGATCAGGTCGGTGCCGAGGCCCGCGGTGGCCCGGACGAAGTCCGTGAGCAGCACCGGATCCGTACGGTCGATCCGGGCACCGGGCTCGGCGAGGCCCGCGTGCAGTTGCAGGGGCAGTCCGGAGGCCACCGCGATCCACAGCAGGTGGCGCAGGAGCACCGGGTCGGACAGTTCGCCGCCGACCCGGCGGCCGGCCAGCCAGCGGCCCGCGGCACCGCGCACCTCGCCGGGACCGGGCGGCTCGGGGGCCAGGGCCAGGCCGTGCCGAAGGCCCGCGACCGAGGTGAAGGCGACCGCGTTCGCGGCCGCGCCGTGCACCGACTCGGCCAGGTTGGCGAGGAACGACTCGACGGTTCCCGAGGTGTCCGCGACCTGTTCGGCGAGGAGTTCCAGGCGGACGATCTCACGGGCGGTCGCGTCGCCGGTGGAGGCCATCTCGATGGGGCCGGTGAGGTCGCCGGGCAGGCCGGTGTCGACGAGGTAGGTGGTGATGCCGCTGCCGCGCAGGAGCCGGCGGCCGGCCTCCAGGACGCCGAGTTCGCGGCGCCGGGCCAGGTAGCGGGCGGGCGGGCAGTGGGGTTCCAGACCGAGCAGCGGCGGGCACCAGCGGCGTACCGCGAAACCGGTCTGGGTGTCGAAGAGGGTGGTGCCGGGGGCGGGGGGGCCTTCGGTGCGGGCGAGCTGGGCCTCGAAGGTGCCCAGGCCCAGCTCGGTGCGGAGCACTCCGTGGCAGTACTGGTCCACCAGGGACGGCGTGTCGATCATCCGGGCTCCCCGTGGACGACGGTTGCTTAACCGTCTTAACGGGTGAACGGGACCGAAGTCGCGGTTCGGTTCGGGAGTACGGGTCGCGGGGCTGCTGCGGGCCGGGGGTGGCTTGCCGCGCAGTTCCTCGCGCCTCTGACGGGGCGCTCACACCCGAGCGTCGAATCAGCCGCCGATCTGGATGCCGGCCATGCGCTTCCACTCGTACGGGCCCGTCGTCACCTTTGCCGCGAGGTCGCCGTCGAAGGACTCGTGGGCGGTGATGCCGGACTCGGCGACCGCCTGCTCGGCGATCTCGTACGTCGGGGCCACCAGGTCGCCCCAGCCGCCGTCCTCGCCGACGAGGACGATGCGGGCGCCGCGTTCGCCGATGTAGGCCACCTGGCCCTCGGCGCCGCCGTGGGCCCTGGCGAAGGTGCCGATCTGCCTGGCGAGGCGCGCGACCTTGCGCTCGGCCTTCTTGTCCACCTGCTGCGTGTCTGCCATGGACAGGATGCTACCGACGGGTAGATCGATTGGCGACGGAAGGACCGAGTGACCCTTACCTCAGGAAGGGGTCGACCGCCACGGCCACGAAGAGCAGCGAGACGTAGGTGATGGACCAGTGGAACAGCCGCATCTCCTTGAGCTTCCCGCCCGTCACCTCGGCCTTGGCGCGGTTCTGCAGGGCGTGCGCCTCCCACAGCCACCAGCCGCCCGCCACCAGCGCGACCAGCGTGTAGAACCAGCCGGTGTAGCCGAGCGGGGTGAGGAGCAGGGACACGGCGACCATCACCCAGCTGTAGATGACGATCTGCTTGGCGACCACCTTGTTGGAGGCGACCACGGGCAGCATCGGCACGCCCACGCGCGCGTAGTCGTCCTTCACCTTCATGGACAGCGGCCAGTAGTGCGGCGGCGTCCAGAAGAACATGACGAGGAACAGGATGATCGGTGCCCACGACATGGAGTCCGTGACGGCCGACCAGCCGATCAGCACCGGCAGACAGCCGGCGATACCGCCCCAGACGATGTTCTGCGAGGTACGGCGCTTGAGGATCATCGTGTAGACGACGACGTAGAAGAGGAGCGCTCCGAGTGACAGCCAGGCGCTCAGCCAGTTGACGGTGAAACCGAACAACAGGGTGGAGACGACCGCCAGGGTGATGCCGAAGGCGAGGCACTCGCGCGGGCTGACCATGCCGGTCACCAGGGGCCGCTGCGAGGTGCGGTCCATCAGCGCGTCGATGTCCCGGTCGATGTACATGTTCAGCGCGTTCGCGCCGCCCGCGGAGAGATAACCGCCCACGCAGGTGAGCAGCACCAGCGTCAGGTCGGGCACGCCCTGCTGAGCCAGGAACATCACCGGGACGGTGGTGATGAGCAGCAGCTCGATGATCCGTGGCTTGGTCAGCGCCACGAAAGCTTTGACACGGGCCCCGAACGGCCGGTGACTCGGGCTCTCGCTCGCACCGAGTACCCCCGCTGGACGGGATTCGACGGCCGTCACGCACACCCCTGACAGAGACTCCCAGCGAGCCCGCCGTGTGAACCGACGGTGAAGGCTCGCGCGTACCACGCCACTTTAGACGTTGCCCATACCCCGATCTTCGCGGGGGTGGGGTCGTGTTGGCGGGGGACTCGACAGAGGGGTGGGGTGGCTCGATTGAGCAGTCAGATGAGCGGCTCCGTATTCATGTGCCGAACGCCTTCCCGGCCAGTCGGGAGGCGGATCCCCGCCAGGCCCGGCAGTCTGTAAACACTCGAAAAAATGCACGTCCTTACGGGGGTAGGCTCGACAGCGGCCGGTGGGCACCCGGTACACCGGCAGCCGGTGTGGGCGTGTGCCCGTGGACCGGTAACCGAACATGTGGAGAGGAGCCCTGACCCAGGGTGAGCACCAAGCCGACCACCACAGACCTCGACTGGACCGAGTTGGACCAGCGGGCCGTAGACACCGCCCGCGTCCTGGCCGCCGATGCCGTACAGAAGGTCGGCAACGGCCATCCGGGTACGGCGATGAGCCTGGCGCCGGCCGCGTACACCCTCTTCCAGAAGGTGATGCGGCACGACCCGTCCGACCCCGACTGGGTGGGCCGCGACCGCTTCGTGCTGTCCGCAGGTCACTCGTCGCTGACCCTCTACACGCAGCTGTACCTGGCCGGCTTCGGCCTGGAGCTGGAAGACCTCGAAGCCTTCCGTACCTGGGGCTCCAAGACCCCGGGCCACCCGGAGTACGGCCACACCCGGGGCGTGGAGACCACCACCGGTCCGCTGGGCCAGGGTGTCGCCAACGCGGTGGGCATGGCCATGGCCGCCCGCTACGAGCGTGGCCTGTTCGACCCCGAGGCGCCGCAGGGCGAGTCCCCGTTCGACCACTACATCTTCTGCATCGCCGGTGACGGCTGCCTGCAGGAGGGCATCTCCGCCGAGGCGTCCTCGATGGCCGGGCACCAGAAGCTCGGCAACCTGATCCTGCTGTGGGACGACAACCACATCTCGATCGAGGGCGACACCGAGACGGCCGTCTCCGAGGACACCGTCAAGCGGTACGAGGCGTACGGCTGGCACGTGCAGCGCATCGCCCCGAAGCCGGACGGCGACCTGGACCCGCACGCCATCTACAACGCGATCGAGGCCGCGAAGGCGGTCACGGACCGGCCGTCGTTCATCGCGATGCGCTCGATCATCGCCTGGCCCGCCCCGAACGCGCAGAACACCGAGGCCGCGCACGGCTCGGCGCTCGGCGACGACGAGGTCGCGGCCACCAAGCGCGTCCTCGGCTTCGACCCGGAGAAGTCCTTCGACGTGGCCGACGAGGTCATCGCGCACACCCGCAGGGCCGGCGAGCGCGGTGCCGCCGCCAGGGCCGAGTGGGAGAAGTCCTTCCAGCTGTGGCGTGACAACAACGCCGAGCGCGCCGCCGAATTCGACCGGATCGCCGCGGGCGAGCTGCCCACCGGCTGGGAGGAGAAGATCCCGGTCTTCGAGCCCGGCAAGGGCATCGCGACCCGGGCCGCCTCCGGCAAGGTGCTCCAGGCGCTCGGCGCGGTCATCCCCGAGCTGTGGGGCGGTTCCGCGGACCTGGCCGGGTCGAACAACACGACCATCGACAAGCACAGCTCGTTCCTGCCGGCCGGCAACCCGCTGCCGGAGGCGGACCCCTACGGCCGCACCATCCACTTCGGCATCCGCGAGCACTCGATGGGCGCGGAGCTGAACGGCATCACCCTGCACGGCAACACCCGTGTCTACGGCGGTACGTTCCTCGTCTTCTCCGACTACATGCGCAACGCCGTCCGCCTCTCGGCGCTGATGCACCTGCCGGTGACGTACGTGTGGACCCACGACTCCATCGGCCTCGGCGAGGACGGCCCGACCCACCAGCCGGTCGAGCACCTCGCCTCGCTGCGCGCCATCCCCGGCCTGAACGTGGTCCGCCCGGCGGACGCCAACGAGACCGCGATCGCCTGGCGCGAGATCCTCAGGCGCTACACGAAGGTGTTCGGCAAGGGCGCCCCGCACGGTCTGGCGCTGACCCGCCAGGGCGTGCCGGTGTACGAGTCGAACGAGAACACGGTCAAGGGCGGTTACGTCCTGTTCGAGGCGTCGAACGGGACCCCGGAGGTCATCCTCATCGCCACCGGCTCCGAGGTGCACGTCGCCGTCGAGGCCCGTGAGCGCCTCGAGGCGGACGGCGTGCCCACCCGCGTCGTGTCCATGCCGTGCGTGGAGTGGTTCGAGGAGCAGGACCAGGGGTACCGGGACAGCGTCCTGCCGCCGTCCGTCAGGGCTCGTGTCTCGGTGGAGGCCGGCATCGGTCTCACCTGGCACAAGTACGTGGGGGACGCCGGCCGCATCGTTTCCCTGGAGCACTTCGGTGCTTCCGCCGACGGCAAGGTGCTCTTCCAGGAGTTCGGCTTCACTGCCGAGAACGTGGCCGACAAGGCCCGGGAATCCATCGCCGCCGCCCAGCGCTGACGCTCACATACGACCCGTAGGAGATGTAATTCCATGACAGACGCACTCAAGCGCCTCTCCGAGGAGGGCGTCGCGATCTGGCTGGACGACCTGTCGCGCAAGCGGATCACGTCCGGCAACCTCGCCGAGCTGATCGACCAGCAGCACGTCGTGGGCGTCACCACCAACCCGACGATCTTCCAGAAGGCGATCTCCCAGGGCGACGGCTACGACCAGCAGGTCTCGGACCTCGCCGCCCGCAAGGTGACCGTCGAAGAGGCCATCCGCATGATCACCACGGCGGACGTCCGCGACGCCGCCGACATCCTGCGCCCGGTCTTCGACGCGACCGACGGACAGGACGGCCGGGTGTCGATCGAGGTCGACCCGCGCCTGGCGCACCACACCAAGGCGACCGTCGCCGAGGCCAAGCAGCTGGCCTGGCTGGTGGACCGCCCCAACACCCTCATCAAGATCCCGGCCACCGAGGCGGGCATCCCGGCGATCGCGGAGGTCATCGGCCTCGGCATCAGCGTCAACGTCACGCTGATCTTCTCGCTGGAGCGCTACCGCAAGGTCATGGACGCCTACCTGACCGGCCTGGAGAAGGCCAAGGAGCGCGGCCTGGACCTGTCGCTGATCCGTTCGGTGGCGTCGTTCTTCGTGTCCCGCGTGGACACCGAGATCGACAAGCGCCTGAACGACATCGGCACCGACGAGGCGAAGGCGCTGCGCGGCAAGGCCGCCGTCGCCAACGCCCGGCTCGCCTACCAGGCGTACGAGGAGGTCTTCTCCTCCGACCGCTGGAACGCGCTGGAGTCCGCGGGCGCCCGCAAGCAGCGTCCGCTGTGGGCCTCCACCGGCGTGAAGGACCCGGAGTACAAGGACACCATGTACGTCGACGACCTGGTCGCCCCGAACACGGTGAACACCATGCCGGAGGCCACCCTCTTCGCGGTCGAGGACCACGGCGAGATCACCGGCGACACCGTCACCGGCACCTACGAGCAGGCCCGCGCCGTGCTCGACGCCGTCGAGGCGCTCGGGATCTCGTACGACGACGTGGTCCAGGTACTGGAGGACGAGGGCGTCGACAAGTTCGAGGCGTCCTGGAACGACCTGCTCAAGTCGACCCAGGCGGAGCTGGAGCGCCTGGCCCCCTCGGAGGGCTGATCACTTGTCACCCCTTTCCGGTTCCGGAGCGAACCCGCTTCGTGACCCCGCGGACCGACGGCTCCCGCGCATCGCGGGGCCGTCGGGCCTGGTCATCTTCGGCGTCACGGGCGACCTCTCCCGCAAGAAGCTCATGCCCGCCGTGTACGACCTGGCCAACCGGGGTCTGCTGCCGCCGGGCTTCTCCCTGGTCGGCTTCGCCCGCCGTGAGTGGGCCCACGAGGACTTCGCCGCCGAGGTCCACGACGCGGTCAAGGAACACGCCCGCACCCCGTTCCGCGAGGAGGTCTGGCAGCAGCTCATCCAGGGGATGCGCTTCGTCCAGGGCACCTTCGACGACGACGACGCGTTCGAGCGGCTGCGCTCCACCATCGAGGAGCTGGACAAGGCGCAGGGCACGGGCGGCAACTTCGCCTTCTACCTGTCGGTCCCGCCGCGCTCCTTCCCGGTGGTCATCCAGCAGCTGAAGAAGCACGGTCTGGCCGACCAGTCCGGCGGCTCCTGGCGGCGCGCGGTCATCGAGAAGCCCTTCGGCCACGACCTGAAGTCGGCCGAGGAGCTCAACAAGGTCGTGCACGAGGTGTTCGAGCCGGACCAGGTGTTCCGGATCGACCACTACCTCGGCAAGGAGACCGTCCAGAACATACTGGCGCTGCGCTTCGCCAACACCATGTTCGAGCCGATCTGGAACCGGTCCTTCGTGGACCACGTGCAGATCACCATGGCCGAGGACATCGGTATCGGCGGCCGCGCGGGCTACTACGACGGCATCGGCGCCGCCCGTGACGTCATCCAGAACCACCTCCTCCAGCTGATGGCGCTGACCGCCATGGAGGAGCCCGCCTCCTTCGACGCGGACGCGCTGGCCGCGGAGAAGGAGAAGGTGCTCGGCGCGGTCCGGCTCCCGAAGGACCTGGGCAGGTCGACCGTGCGCGGCCAGTACGCGGCCGGCTGGCAGGGCGGCGAGAAGGTCACCGGCTACCTCGAAGAGGACGGCATCGACCCCCAGTCGAAGACCGACACCTACGCCGCCGTCAAGGTCGAGGTCGACAACCGCCGCTGGGCGGGCGTCCCCTTCTACCTGCGCACCGGCAAGCGCCTCGGCCGTCGCGTCACCGAGATCGCGGTCGTCTTCCAGCGGGCCCCGCACTCCCCCTTCGACCACACGGCGACGGAGGAGCTGGGCCAGAACGCGATCGTCATCCGCGTCCAGCCCGACGAGGGCATCACGGTCCGCTTCGGCTCCAAGGTGCCGGGCACCTCGATGGAGATCCGGGACGTGTCGATGGACTTCGCCTACGGCGAGTCCTTCACCGAGTCGTCCCCCGAGGCCTACGAGCGGCTGATCCTGGACGTGCTGCTGGGCGACGCCAACCTCTTCCCGCGCACGGAGGAGGTCGAGCTGTCCTGGAAGATCCTCGACCCGATCGAGGAGTACTGGGACAAGCACGGCAGGCCCGCGCAGTACAAGTCGGGCACCTGGGGGCCCGTCGAGGCCGACGAGATGCTCGCACGAGACGGACGGAGCTGGCGCCGGCCATGAAGATAGACCTCACGGACACCACGGCCGCCAAGGTCAACAAGGCGCTGGTGCAGGGCCGCCGGGCCATCGGCACGCCCGCCGTGGGCATGGTGCTGACCCTCGTCATCGTCACCGACGAGGAGAACGCGTACGACGCCCTGAAGGCGGGCAGCGACGCCTCGCACGAGCACCCCTCGCGCACGCTGGTCGTCATCAAGCGGGTCTCCCGCTCCCCCCGCGACCGCACGGCGTCCCGGCTGGACGCCGAGGTCCGGGTGGGCGCGGACGCGGGCACCGGCGAGACGGTGGTGCTGCGGCTGTACGGCGAGGTCGCCGACCACGCCGACTCGGTGGTCCTGCCGCTGCTGCTGCCGGACGCGCCGGTCGTCGTCTGGTGGCCGGTGAACGCGCCGCTCGACCCGGCGAAGGACCCGCTGGGCGCCCTCGCCCAGCGCCGGGTCACCGACACCTACGCGTCCGAGCAGCCGGTACGGGAGCTGTCCGCCCGCGCCGACGCCTACACGCCCGGTGACACGGACCTGTCCTGGACCCGGATCACGCCCTGGCGCTCCATGCTGGCGGCGGCCCTGGACCAGGTGGCCTGCGAGGTCCGGGCCGTCGAGGTGGAGGGCGAGGAGTTCAACCCGAGCTGCGAGCTGCTGGCGATGTGGCTCGCGGACCGCCTGGACGTCCCCGTCAAGCGGTCGCTCTCCGCGGGCCCCGGTCTGACGGCGGTCCGTATGCAGACGACCCAGGGCCCGATCGCGCTGGACCGCGCGGACGGCTCCCTCGCCACCCTGTCCATCGACGGCCAGCCGGACCGCGCGGTGGCGCTGAAGCGGCGGGACACGGCCGAGCTGATCGCGGAGGAGCTGCGCCGGCTCGACCCGGACGACACCTACGCGTCGGCACTGCGGTTCGGCGTGGAGCGGCTGAACGCGTCCGCGACGGCGGCGCCGGTGGTCCCGGAGCCGTCGCCCAAAGGAGAACCGGTCACCGTCGCGGCGGCTCCCGACGCCGCTGCCGAGGCTCCCACGACAGAAGCGGCGCCGCAGCAACCGGCACCGCTGAAGAAGAGGGCGAAGGCGACATGAGCACCCCCCAGCTGGTCGTGCACCACGACAAGGAGCTGATGGCGCAGGCCGCCGCGGCCCGTCTGATCACGAAGATCGTGGACGCGCAGGCCTCCCGCGGCGAGGCGTCCGTGGTCCTCACGGGCGGCCGCAACGGCAACGGCCTGCTCGCGGCCCTGGCCGCGGCGCCCGCCCGGGACGCCGTCGACTGGAGCAGGCTGGACCTGTGGTGGGGCGACGAGCGTTACCTGCCCGAGGGTGATCCCGAGCGCAACGTCACCCAGGCCCGCGAGGCCCTGCTGGACCAGGTCCCGGTGGACCCGAAGCGCGTGCACGCCATGCCCGCGTCGGACGGCCCCTGGGGTGCGGACGTGGACGCGGCGGCCGAGGCCTACGCGGCGGAGCTGGCGCAGGCCGCCGGCCCCGAGAACCACGGCCCGGTCCCCACCTTCGACGTCCTGATGCTGGGCGTCGGCCCGGACACCCACGTGGCGTCGCTCTTCCCGGAGCTGCCCGCGGTCCGCGAGACGGAACGCACGGTGGTGGGTGTCCACGGCGCCCCCAAGCCGCCGCCGACCCGGATCTCCCTGACCCTGCCCGCCATCCGTTCGGCCCGCGAGGTCTGGCTGCTGGCGGCGGGCGAGGACAAGGCCGAGGCCGTCGCCATCGCCCTCTCCGGCGCGGGCGAGATCCAGGCCCCGGCGGCGGGTGCCAAGGGCCGCAGGCGCACCCTGTGGCTGCTGGACGCGGCAGCGGCGGCCCAGCTGCCGAGGTCGCTGTACCCGCCGGCGTCACCGTGAGGACAGCCGCCTGAGAGAACCCGTACGGCCGTCGGCCGTACGGGTTCTCTCACGTCCGGGGCTCTCCGGGTCTACCGGCCGCGCAGCTCCCGGTACTTGGCCACCAGTGCCTTGGTCGACGGGTCGAGGCCGGGGACGTCCGCGCCCTCGGTCAGGGCCGGTTCCACGCGCTTGGCGAGGACCTTGCCGAGTTCCACGCCCCACTGGTCGAAGGAGTCGATGTCCCAGACGGCGCCCTGGACGAACACCTTGTGCTCGTAGAGGGCGATCAGCTGGCCGAGGACCGACGGGGTCAGCTCGCGGGCCAGGATCGTCGTGGTGGGGCGGTTGCCCTGGAAGGTCTTGTGCGGGACCAGTTCCTCGGCGACGCCTTCCGCGCGGACCTCGTCGGCGGTCTTGCCGAAGGCCAGCGCCTGCGTCTGCGCGAAGAAGTTCGCCATCAGCAGGTCGTGCTGCGCCCTGAGTTCACCGCTCAGCTCGGCGACCGGCTCGGCGAAGCCGATGAAGTCCGCCGGGATCAGCTTCGTGCCCTGGTGGATCAACTGGTAGTAGGCGTGCTGGCCGTTGGTCCCCGGTGTGCCCCAGACGACCGGGCCGGTGGTCCAGTCGACGTCCTTGCCGTCCCGCGTCACGTGCTTGCCGTTGGACTCCATGTCCAGCTGCTGGAGGTAGGCGGTGAACCTGGACAGGTAGTGCGAGTACGGCAGCACCGCGTGCGACTGGGCGTCGAAGAAGTTGCCGTACCAGATGCCCAGCAGGCCCAGCAGCAGCGGCGCGTTGGCCTCGGCGGGCGCGGTGCGGAAGTGCTCGTCGACCAGGTGGAAGCCGTCCAGCATCTCGCGGAAGCGGTCCGGGCCGATGGCGATCATCAGGGAGAGGCCGATGGCGGAGTCGAAGGAGTAGCGGCCACCGACCCAGTCCCAGAACTCGAACATGTTGTCCGGGTCGATACCGAAGTCCGTCACCTTGCCGGCGTTCGTGGAGAGGGCCACGAAGTGCTTGGCGACGGCCTCCTGACCGGCCTTCAGTTCGCCGAGCACCCAGTTGCGGGCCGAGGTGGCGTTGGTGATCGTCTCGATCGTGGTGAACGTCTTGGAGGCGACGATGAACAGGGTCTCCGCCGCGTCCAGGTCACGGGTGGCCTCGTGCAGGTCGGCGCCGTCGACGTTGGAGACGAAGCGGACCGTGAGGTCGCGGTCGGTGAAGCTGCGCAGGGCCTCGTAGGCCATCGCGGGCCCCAGGTCGGAGCCGCCGATGCCGATGTTGACGACGTTGCGGATGCGCTTGCCGGTGTGGCCGGTCCACTCGCCCGAGCGGACCCGCTCGGCGAAGGCACTCATCTTGTCCAGGACCGCGTGCACCCGCGGTACCACGTTCTCGCCGTCGACCTCGATCACCGCGTCCCGCGGGGCGCGCAGCGCCGTGTGCAGCACCGCGCGGCCCTCGGTGATGTTGATCTTCTCGCCGCGGAACATGGCGTCCCGCAGCCCGAACACGTCGGTGGCGGCGGCCAGCTCGCGCAGCAGCCGCAGCGTCTCGTCCGCGACCAGGTGCTTCGAGTAGTCGATGTGGAGGTCACCGACCTGGAGCGTGTAGCCCGTGCCGCGCCCCGGGTCGGCCGCGAACAGGTCCCGCAGAAGGGTGTCGGCGAGCTCCTCGCGGTGCCTGGCGAGCGCGGTCCACTCGGGCGTCTGGTCGAGCCTGGTACGGCCGTCTGCGTTCATGTGCGACTTCAGCCTTCTTCCTTGCACCTGTCCTGTTGCACGGCTGCCCCGTCTGCCGGTCCCAACCTAGTTGATCAGCGCGGGACGCCGCCTGGTGTCGCGCTGTCCTGCGGCGCAACAACAGGTACGTCCGGTCGGCGCACCGGTATCAACGAGGCGACGGCGAGCGTGAAGAGGAGGCCTGCGAGGAGTGCCGGGCCGTTCAGACCGTACGTTCCGGCGACGGCTCCGCCCAGGAGCGCGCCGAGCGGCGCTCCGGACGTGGAGGAGGTGCGGAAGGCGGCGGCGATCCGGCCGGTCGTCGACTCGGGTGCGCGTTGCTGCATCGGCGTGACCTGGTTGACGTTCCACACCATGTTCATCGCTCCGAGCAGGCCGCCGGCGACCTGTTGACCGGTCATCAGGCGGGCGTTGGCGGCGCCCAGGGCCTGGCGCCACCAGGGCGGGCAGCAGGGCCGTGGACGCGTTGTCGAAGAGTGTCTGGAGGGTGGTCAGCGCGAACGCGAGCGCGAGCAGCAGCAGGATGGAGGCGTGCCCCAGCGCCACGGCGAACGCGAAGGCGGCGACGAGCAGCCCCCGTACGGTGTCCACGGCCCACATGGCACGCCGCTGGTCCACCCGGTCCGCGACGGCACCGCCGAGCAGCAGGGCGGCCGTCCACAGCCGTCCGAATCCCCCGCGCCACGCGGGCGCCCGCTCCCCCGTCGTCACCGTCGCCCCCTCACGATTCGCCGATGTGCAAACCGTAGAGGGCACCACTGACAACGGGCCGGGCACCGGCCGCGCAGACGACTCCGGCCGGACGCCCGAAGGCTCCCGGCCGGTACCAACTCCTAGATCTCGCCCCGCAGTTTGGCGAGCGCCTCGGCGAGGATCGCCTCGCCGTCCGCGTCGCTGCGCCGCTCCCGTACGTACGCGAGGTGCGTCTTGTACGGCTCGGTGCGCGGCGGGTCCGGCGGGTTGTCCCGGTCCTGACCGGCCGGGAAGCCACAGCGCGGGCAGTCCCAGGTCTCGGGCACCTGCGCGTCGCTGGCGAAGCTCGGCTGCGTCTCGTGCCCGTTGGAGCACCAGAAGGAGATGCGCAGACGCGGCGCGGACTCGCCGCGCTCGGCCTCGCCCATCGGCCCCGCCCCGACCCGGCTACCTCGGATCGCGTTGCCACTTGCCACGGTCGTAACTCCCTGCGTGATGGTGCCGCGAAGCGAGTCGGCGTGTCGCTTCGTTGCGAGCGCCTCAGTCTACGTAAGGCCCAACGCGCGTCCAGTGTTGGGAGTTACCGTCCCCGCACCTAGACGCAAGCCCCATGATAGGCCGCGCTCAGGTGCGCGTACCGAACATGGGGCCTTACGTGCGGATTGTGCGTGTGCGCGAGTCGCGGATCAGCTGTTCGTCTTCATCAGCAGGCCGAGGACGATGATGCACGCGAACCACAGCAGACCGATCACCACGGTGATCCGGTCCAGGTTCCGCTCGGCGACCGAGGAGCCGCCGACGGAGGACTGCATGCCGCCACCGAACATGTCGGAGAGGCCGCCGCCCTTGCCCTTGTGCATCAGCACCAGCAGCATCAGCAGCAGGCTGAAGACGATCAGGGCGATCGAGAACCCCAAAACCACGGCTGGACCAACTTCCTCGGATACGGATGGACTGCGGGGCCGGGACCGTCACGCGGAGCGTGCAGCGGCTTCCCTTCAGGTCTCGGCCCCGCAAGGGTACGACGGATCGTCGCTAGCGCCTACTCGCGGGTGTGCTCACTGATCGCGGAAACGCACGATCTTGACGAATTCGTCGGTGTCCAGCGAGGCACCGCCGACCAGGGCGCCGTCGATGTCGGCCTGGGCCATGATCTCGGCGACGTTGCCGGACTTGACGGAACCGCCGTACTGGATCCGGACCCGGTCGGCCAGCTCCTGGCCGTACAGCTCGGCGAGCTTGCCGCGGATGGCGGCGCAGACCTCCTGGGCGTCCGCGGCGCCGCAGACCTTGCCGGTGCCGATGGCCCACACCGGCTCGTAGGCGATGACGATCGACTCGGCCTGCTCGGCGGGGAGGTCCTTGAGGCCGCCCTCGACCTGGGTGAGCGTGTGGGAGACGTGGTTGCCCGCCTCGCGGACGTCCAGCTCCTCGCCGACGCACAGGATCGGGGTCAGGCCGTGCTTGTAGGCGGCCTTGACCTTGGCGTTCACCGTCTCGTCGGTCTCGTGGTGGTACTGGCGGCGCTCGGAGTGGCCGATGACCACGTACGTGCACTTCAGCTTGGCCAGCATCGGGCCGGAGATCTCTCCGGTGTAGGCGCCGGAGTCGTGCGCCGAGATGTCCTGGGCGCCGTACTTGATCTTGAGCTTGTCGCCGTCGACCAGGGTCTGCACGGAGCGCAGGTCGGTGAAGGGCGGCAGGACGGCGACCTCGACGGCCTCGTAGTCCTTGTCGGCCAGGGCGAAGGCGAGCTTCTGGACGTGCGCGATGGCCTCGAGGTGGTTGAGGTTCATCTTCCAGTTGCCCGCCATGATCGGCGTGCGGGTGGTCATAACGGGGTCAGTCCTCCAGTGCGGCGAGGCCGGGGAGCGTCTTGCCCTCGAGGTATTCGAGGGAGGCGCCGCCACCGGTCGAGATGTGTCCGAACGCGTTCTCGTCGAAGCCGAGGATGCGCACGGCGGCTGCGGAGTCCCCGCCGCCGACGACGGTGAAGCCCTTGGACTCGACGAGGGCCTGGGCGACCGCCCGGGTGCCCGCGGCGTAGTCGGGGTGCTCGAAGACGCCCATGGGGCCGTTCCAGAAGACGGTGGCGGCGTCGGCGAGCTTCGAGGCGTACAGCTTGCTGGTCTCCGGGCCGATGTCCAGACCCATCTGCCCGGCCGGCATGGCGTCCGCGGGGACCGTGGCGGGGTGGGTGGGAGCCTTGGCCGACAGGTCCGGGAACTCAGGGGCGACCACGGTGTCGACGGGCAGCACGATCTCGACGCCGGTCTTCTCGGCGCGCTCGAGGTACTCGGTGACGGTCGCGAGCTGGTCCTCCTGGAGGAGGGAGCTGCCGACCTCGTACCCCTTGGCCTTGAGGAAGGTGTAGACCATGCCGCCGCCGACGAGGATGCGGTCGGCCTTGCCGAGCAGCTGGTCGATCACGGCGAGCTTGTCGGAGACCTTGGCGCCGCCCAGCACGACGGCGTAGGGCCGCTGGACGTCCTCGGTGAGCTTCTTCAGGACGCCGACCTCGGTGGCGATGAGGTAGCCGGCGTAGTGCGGCAGCCGGGCCGGGAGGTCGTAGACGGAGGCGTGCTTGCGGTGCACGGCACCGAAGCCGTCACCGACGTAGACGTCCGCGAGGGCGGCGAGCCGGTCGGCGAACTCGCCGCGCTCGGTGTCGTCCTTGGAGGTCTCGCCGGCGTTGAAACGCAGGTTCTCGATGACCGCGACCTGGCCGGGCTCGAGGCCGTTCACGGCGTCGTGGGCGGCGGGGCCGACGGTGTCCTGGGCGAACGCGACCGGGGCGGCGAGGAGTTCACCGAGCCGCTCGGCGGCCTGCAGCAGGGAGAACTGCGGGTCCGGGGCGCCCTTGGGGCGGCCCAGGTGGGAGGCGACGACCACCTTGGCGCCCGCGTCGGCGAGGGCCTTGACGGTGGGCAGTACGGCGCGGATGCGGCCGTCGTCGGTGATGAGGCCGTCGGCCATCGGCACGTTGAGGTCGGCGCGGACGAAGACCCGCTTGCCGTCGACGCCTTCGGCGAGGAGTTCGTCGATCGTCTTCATGGTTGGGGACTCCTACTGGAGGGCTCTTGATCGTACGAGGGCTGATCGAACCGTAGACGGCGGGTCGATCCTTACGCGCGTCAGGGCTCGGGCGGCGCGACGGTGCGCTGCCCGAGCCCTGCTACCGCATCGAGGTGCGTGCTCGGTCGATCAGAGCTGGCCGCCGACGAAGACCGTGAGGTCGACGAGGCGGTTCGAGTAGCCCCACTCGTTGTCGTACCAGCCGAGGACCTTCACCGTGTTGCCCTCCTGGACCATGGTCAGGGAGGAGTCGAAGGTGCAGGAGGCCGGGTCGCTGACGATGTCCGAGGAGACGATCTCGTCCTCGGTGTACGCCAGGTAGCCCTTCAGGTCGCCGTCCTCGGCGGCCTTCTTGAACGCGGCGTTGACCTCGTCCTTGGTGACCTCGCGCTGCAGCGTCACGACCAGGTCGGTGGCGGAGCCGGTCGGGACCGGGACGCGCATGGCGATGCCGTCCAGCTTGCCCTTGAGCTGCGGGAGGACCAGCGCGGTGGCCTTCGCGGCACCCGTGGTGGTCGGGATGATGTTCTCGGCGGCGGCCCGCGCACGGCGCAGGTCCTTGTGCGGGAAGTCCAGGATGCGCTGGTCGTTGGTGTACGCGTGCACCGTCGTCATCAGGCCCTTGACGATGCCGAAGTTCTCGTCGAGGACCTTCGCCATCGGCGCCACACAGTTGGTGGTGCAGGAGGCGTTGGAGATGACGTGGTGGTTCGCCGGGTCGTACTTGTCCTGGTTGACGCCCATCACGATGGTGATGTCCTCGTCCTTGGCCGGAGCCGAGATGAGGACCTTCTTGGCGCCGCCGGCGATGTGCTTCTCGGCGTCGGCCTTCTTCGTGAAGATGCCCGTCGACTCGATGACGATGTCGACGCCCAGCTCGCCCCAGGGGATGTCGGCGGGGTTGCGCTCGGACAGCACCTTGATGGTGTGGCCGTCGACGGTGATCGTGTCGGCGGTGTGCGACACCTCGGCCTTGAGGCGGCCCAGGATCGTGTCGTACTTCAGCAGGTGCGCGGTGGTCGCAGTGTCACCCAGGTCGTTGACAGCCACGATCTCGATGTCAGCGCCCTGCTCCAGCAGCGCGCGGAAGTAGTTGCGACCGATACGACCGAAGCCGTTGATGCCTACGCGGATCGTCACGAACCGATCTCCTCGTTGGTACGCCGGCCATGCGGTGCCGGCGAGCTGTATTTGGGATGTCCCCGACCACCCACGACCCTACCTCCCTGAGGCTCCCGTGGTGACATCCAGATGCCCCATACACGGCGAGGCGGTCCGTACCCGCCAGTAGGGGTACGGACCACCTCGGATCGCGGATCGAATTGCCCGGTTCTGACCGGGAATGCCGACCTGCGCTCACCCTTCTTTCACTCGTTCGTGAGCGGGTCGGCTCACTTGTCGAGTGCCGTCAACGCCTTCTTCACCAGAGCGGCACGATCGGCGGCCGAGGTGACCTGTTCCAGACCGAAGCCGAGCAGCACGCTGCGGTCCGTGGTGACCGCGCCGTACGTCCGGAACAGGGCTCCCGTGCGCGTCCAGTCCTTGAGGACGGCCGGGCTGCCCGCGGGCGGCGCGGCGGCTCTCCAGGGGCCGAGGGACGTCTCGAAGCCCTCCGTCTCGGCCGCCTTGCCGTCGAGCACGAGCGAGGCGTCGTCGAGGAGGACGCCGTGCCCGCCGGTGCCCGGGTCGGTGACGTAGGAGACGGAGACCTCGACGGACCTGCCGGCGTACGCGCTCAGGTCGAAACTCGCGGTCTGCCAGCCCGCCGAACTGCCGGTGAAGCTGTGCCAGGCGCCGCTGGTGCCGGTCGCGGCACACGTTCCGTCCCCGATGGTCAGGTAGTGCTTGAGCCACGGGTGCTCGGCGATCAGGAAGCCCGCTCCGCACTCGGACGGTACGACGTCCTTGGCGGCGCCCTCCTTGTCGGGCAGGGTCGTCCAGTCGTCGGCGCCGACCGTGTGAACCTCGACGATCGCGTGGTCGTAGCCCGGTTCGGTGTCCCACAGCAGCTTGGTGCTGAGGGTCGGCCGGTCGGCCGCGGTGACACCGGTGAGGTCGACGGTGCGGGTGAGGCGCTTGTAGGCGTCGTCGGTGTGGACGGCCGCGGCCATGTACGACCCGGAGTACGGCCCGTACGGGTTGACGGTCCCGGCGAACTGTCCCGCGCCCGCGCCGGCGAACTGGGGATGGGTGTCGGCGGCGAGCTCGTCCGAGGTGACGGAGTAGGTGCCGGCCTTGTCGAGGGGGTTGGCGGCGGTGCCGCTCAGCGGGCCGGAGAAGCCGCCCAGCGCGCCGGAGCCGGTGAAGCCGGTGGCCCCCGGCGTCGAGGTACGGGAGTAGGCGCCCAGGTAGTACTGGCTGAAGTCGTCCGACGGGGTGCCGTCACCCAGGTTGACGCTGCCGCCGGCCAGCTCGCCGGCCTCGATCAGCTTGCCGCCCTCGTTGAGGTAGGCGCGCAGCTGGAGCTGGGTGTCGTTGCCGGGGCCGCTCGTGCCGGAGTAGTGCACGACCGTCCTGAAGTGCGCCAGCACGCCGAGCGCGTCGGGCGCGCCCTGGGTGGCGACGTCCCAGACGAGCGCCTTGTGCCCGGCGGCCTTCAGCGCGTCGACGTAGGTGCCCGCCTGGGCCGCCTTGGCCCCCTCCTCGGCGACCACCAGGGTGTCCGCCGCGGGTCGCCGCGCCACGGTGTACGTGAAGTGGCTGCTGGAGACCTTCTTGCCGCCCCTGCTCTCGCCGGTGAACCACACCTCGACCTTGTCGCCCGGCGCGCCGCCCTTCACCCTGGCCCGGTACTCGTCGAAGTAGAGGTCGTCCGCGCCGCCGTAGGTCTCGCCGCCCTTCCAGTGCCTGAGCGCCGTGTCGTGCGTCCGGCCGCCGTTGACGCGGTACCTGAGCTTCTTGTCACGGACCGCCTTGCGGACGACGACGGAGACCTCCTGGTCGGCGCCGCGCGCGTACGAGGTGGTGAACGTCGCCGGGGTGAAGTCGGCGGCGCTCAGCCCGACCGAGGAGCTCGGCCGGTCGGGGTGGGCGGCAGTCTCGGCGACGGAGAGCGCGAACGGGACGTTCTTCGCGAACTCGTCCTGAATCAGCTTCTCGTCGTCCGGGAAGTTGAAGACCGACTGGCAGTCGGCGGCGTTCCAGGCGTCGTTCGGGTCGATGTCGGAGGCCGTCTGGCAGGTCGACATCTCCGGGGTGAACATCGCCATGCCGTTGACGTTCGAGGCGTGGCCGTCCGCCTCGCCGTTGGTGGTGTACAGCTCCGAGGAGACCTGTGAGTGGTAGCCGGGGATCGCCGGGTTGTCCGGGGTGCCGGCGAGCGCCTTGTAGAGCACGTCGTCCGGGGTGGGGGTGGCCACCTGCCAGCCGACGCCGTAGAGGAGCAGTTCGGCGGCCGAGTGGTAGTTGATGCCGTACGTGAACCCGATCCGCTTCTCGAACCCGTCCAGCGCCTTGGTCTCCGGCTCGGACTCGGGGCTCGCGCCGCGGTAGGTCTCGCTGGTGGGGTTGGGGGACGAACCCTCGTCGTCGTAGCCCCACTTGTAGCCGAAGTTGCGGTTGAGGTCGACGCCGTCACCGGTGCCGATGACCCCGTCGCCGTTGACGTCCCGCAGGTTCTTGCGCCACAGGCGGGTGTCGGGGCTCCGGAAGGTGTAGTCGTAGCCGTCGGGGTTGGCCGAGAGGACGAACCACAGCTCGGTCGAGTCGACGATCTTCTTGATGCGTTTGTCGGTGCGGTAGTTGTCCAGGTAGTAGTGCATCAGCCGGCGGGTCATCTCCGGCGTGATCCACTCCCGCGCGTGCTGGTTGGACACGTACAGCACGGACGGCTTGGAGCCGTCCTTCGACTTCTTCGCGCCCTTGGTCAGTTTGAGCGCGAGGATGTCCTGGCCGCCGATCGTCTTCCCGATGGACTCGACCTTGGTGAGGCCGGGGTTGGCCTGGGCGGTGCGGAGGATCTCCTCCTTCAGCCCGCCGCTGCCGCTGTAGGGGCGGAAGACGCCCTGGGCGGCGTGGTCGACCCGCGCCTCGGCCCTGGCGGAGAGTGTGTGCTCGGTGAGGGCGACACCCTGCTTCCGCAGCTTCCCGGCCTGCTGGTCGGTGAGGTAGAGCTCGACTTCCGTCTTCCCGGATCCGGTGACCTGGTCGCCGAGCTCGTTGCCGTCCTGGCCGGCCTCGAGCAACAGGGGAATCTGCTTCTTGGTGACGTCGGCGTGGAAGACCTTCACCTCGTCCGGGCCGGTGGTGCCCGAACCCGCGGTCTGCGCCTGGGCCATGGGTGCGAGCGCGGCTCCGCCGATCAGGAGCGCGCCGACAGCGAGGATCGATCTCGCTCTGTGTCTCATGTACCCCCCTAGCAGTGGTCCGCCACGGCGGCGAACTCATGCCAGGCTCATGACACTTCATGATCGAGTCAAGGGCGACTCACGGACAGCCCACCGGGAGTACACAAGCGGACCACGGGCTCGCAAACGCCGGTGCCGACGACCACCTCGGCACCGGCGTCTCGACGCTCTCTCAGACCGCGAGGTTGTCGGCCAGTTCCTCGGAGAGGTTGGCCTCGGTGCCCGGGATGCCCAGATCCGAGGCGCGCTTGTCGGCCATCGCGAGCAGCCGGCGGATCCGGCCCGCCACCGCGTCCTTCGTCAGCGGCGGGTCGGCGAGCGCGCCCAGCTCCTCCAGGGAGGCCTGCTTGTGCTCCATGCGCAGCCGGCCGGCCGCGGCGAGGTGCTCGGGGACCTCGTCACCGAGGATCTCCAGGGCACGCTGCACCCGGGCGCCGGCGGCGACGGCCGCGCGGGCGGAGCGGCGCAGGTTGGCGTCGTCGAAGTTGGCGAGGCGGTTCGCGGTGGCGCGCACCTCGCGGCGCATCCGGCGCTCCTCCCAGGCCAGCACCGACTCGTGCGCGCCGAGCCGCGTCAGCAGGGCACCGATCGCGTCACCGTCACGGACGACCACCCGGTCCACCCCGCGTACCTCGCGGGCCTTCGCGGCGATGGACAGCCGGCGGGCCGCGCCGACCAGCGCGAGGGCGGCCTCCGGGCCGGGGCAGGTGACCTCCAGGGAGGAGGAACGGCCGGGCTCCGTCAGCGAGCCGTGCGCCAGGAAGGCGCCGCGCCAGGCCGCCTCGGCGTCACAGGTGGCCCCGGAGACCACCTGCGGGGGCAGGCCCCGGATCGGCCTGCCCCGGCCGTCCACGAGCCCGGTCTGGCGGGCCAGCTGGTCGCCGCCGGCCACCACCCGTACGACGTAGCGCGAGCCGCGGCGCAGTCCGCCGGGCGCCATCACGATCAGCTCGGAGGAGTGGCCGAAGATCTCCAGGATGTCCCGCTTGAGGCGCCGGGCGGCCATCGCGGTGTCCAGCTCCGCCTCGATCACGATGCGCCCGCTCACCAGGTGGAGGCCGCCCGCGAACCGCAGAATGGCGCTGACCTCCGCCTTCCGGCAGCAGGTCCGGGTGACGGGTAGCCGGGAGATCTCGTCCTTCACCGCTGCCGTCATCGCCATGGGCCGATCCTTCCATGCATCCGAAAAATACGGTCGTACGCGGCGGCCAACAGCTCCGGGTCATGCCGGGGTGAACCGTCGGTCCGGGCCACGGGGCCCAGCTCGACCGCGGCTCCCAGCCGCTTGGCGGCTTCGGTGAGCGAGTCGCGGTCGGGCACAGCGGCCTCGTCGGCCAGCACCACGTCCAGGGCGAGTTTAGGGGCGTGTCGCCCCAAAACCTCCAAATGACGCTGCGGGGAGAAGCCTTCGGTTTCTCCCGGCTGCGGTGCCAGGTTCAGGGACAGGACCTTACGGGCTTTCGTCTCGGTGAGCGCGTCACTCAGCTCCGGGACGAGCAGGTGCGGGATCACCGAGGAGAACCAGGAGCCGGGGCCGAGCACCACCCAGTCCGCGTCCAGGACCGCCTCGACGGCCTCCGGCACGGCCGGCGGGTCGTGCGGCACCAGGTGCACGGACTGCACCTCACCCGGCGTCAGGGCCACGGTGGCCTGGCCCCGGACGATGTCCACCTCGTCCGGCCGCTGTGGATCATGCCCCTTGACCAGGGCCTGCAGCTCCAACGGCACGGCGGACATGGGCAGCACCCGTCCGTGCGCGCCGAGCAGCTTGCCGACCAGGTCCAGGGCCTGGACATGGTCGCCGAGCTGTTCCCACAGGGCGACGATCAGCAGGTTGCCGACCGCGTGCTCGTGCAGGTCGCCCTTGGACTGGAAGCGGTGCTGGATGACCCGGGCCCAGGTCTGGCCCCAGTCGTCGTCCCCGCACAGCGCGGCGAGCGCCTTGCGAAGATCACCCGGGGGGAGCACACCCAGCTCGTCGCGGAGCCGCCCGCTGGAGCCGCCGTCGTCGGCGACGGTGACGACGGCGGTGAGGTCGCCGGTGATCCGGCGCAGCGCGGCGAGCGAGGCGGACAGGCCCATGCCGCCGCCCAGGGCGACCACCTTGGGCTGGGTACCCCGGCGGCGCGGCCGGGCGCCACGGACCTCGACGGGACGGCCCGCGCGGCTCTCCGGCACCATCCGGCGCAGCCTGCCCAGCCGAGGAGAACGTCCGGTCACTCGCGCCCCATGTCCCGGTGCACGACTACGGTCTCCACTCCCTCGGCGGCCAGACGGGCGGCGAGCTTCTCCGACACGGCGACCGAGCGGTGCTTGCCGCCCGTGCAGCCGATGGCGATGGTCACGTAACGCTTGCCCTCGCGCCGGTACCCGGCCGCGATCAGCCGCAGCAGCTCGGCGTACCGGTCGAGGAACTCCTTGGCGCCCGGCTGGTTGAAGACGTACGCCGACACCTCCTCGTTGAGCCCGGTGTACGGGCGCAGCTCCGGAACCCAGTGCGGGTTGGGCAGGAACCGCATGTCGGCGACCAGGTCGGCGTCGACCGGCAGGCCGTACTTGAACCCGAACGACATCACCGTCGCCCGCAGCTCCGGCTCCTCCTCGCCGGCGAACTGGGCGTCCATCTTGGCGCGCAGCTCGTGCACGTTGAGGCTGGAGGTGTCGATCACCAGGTCGGCGTCACCGCGCAGCTCGCGCAGCAGTTCCCGCTCGGCGGCGATGCCGTCGACGATCCGGCCGTCCCCCTGAAGGGGGTGCGGACGGCGCACCGACTCGAAGCGGCGGACCAGAGCGTCGTCGGACGACTCCAGGAAGACGATCCGACGGGTGACGCCCCGGCTGTCCAGGTCCGCGAGGGACTCCCGCAGGTTGTCGAAGAAGCGCCGGCCGCGCACGTCCACGACGACCGCGATC
This sequence comes from Streptomyces sp. NPDC020958, assembly GCF_055562175.1. Lineage (NCBI taxonomy): Bacteria > Bacillati > Actinomycetota > Actinomycetes > Kitasatosporales > Streptomycetaceae > Streptomyces > Streptomyces sp. NPDC020958. Next base: position 55,634 of record NZ_JBVHFU010000010.1, read on the forward strand.
CGGGCCACGTTGCCCTGCGAGCGGGCACCCAGCTCCACCATGGTGGGGATCAGGGCCGGCGGTAGGTTGTCGACGACGAACCAGCCGAGGTCCTCCAGACACTTCGCCGCCGTCGAACGACCGGCTCCCGACATGCCGGAGATGATCACCAGCTCGGGGATGGCCGCCTCGGCAGCCCCGGCCGGGGTGACGTCCGTGCTCACTTCTGCTCCGTTTTCCTGGACCGCTTCCGCTTGCTGCGGCTGATCCCGGCGCGCCTCGCCGGGCGTCCGCCCGGGGTCGCCCTGTGTCTCACCGAACGCCGGATCTCGCCCGGCCGTGCCCTGTGCGTCTCGCTCGGTCATCTCTCCTGCCCCCGTCGATCGTCCGGGGCGCCCGCGGGTACGGGCTCCCCCGAGGCGTCCGCCGTCGTCCCGGGCGCCTCGTCTTCCCTGTCATCCATGATCTCTCCCGTCGCCGTGTTCACGGCGGGTGCGGCCGGGGCCGCCTGGGCGAGGGCCGCGGCGATGGTCTCGGCCGTCTTGCGGCCTATCCCGGGGACTTCCTGGATCTGTTCGATTGTGGCGGACCGCAGCTTCTTCACCGAGCCGAAATGCTTGATCAACGCCTGTTTGCGGGTCTCCCCGAGGCCCGGTACCTCGTCCAGGGGGCCGGCGCGGAACCGCTTGGCCCGCTTGGTGCGCTGGTAGGTGATGGCGAAACGGTGCGCCTCGTCGCGGACGCGCTGGAGCAGGTAGAGACCCTCACTGGTGCGGGGCAGGACCACGGGGTCCTCGTCCTCGGGCAGCCAGACCTCTTCGAGGCGCTTGGCGAGACCACAGACGGCGATGTCGTCGATGCCCAGCTCGTCGAGTGCGCGTTTGGCGGCGGCGACCTGCGGCCGGCCGCCGTCGACGACCACGAGCTGGGGCGGGTACGCGAACTTCTTGGGGCGGCCGTCCTCCTCCTTGAAGCCGTTGACCGGGGCGCCGTCGGGGTGGATGTCGGCGCCCCCGAGGGCGGCGTTCGTGGCGGCGTCGGCGTCCGCGAGGGGGCTTGCGGTGTCGCCGTCCTCGACCCACTCCCCCGTCTTCTCCTTCTCGGCGAGGTAGCGGCGGAAGCGGCGGGTGATCACCTCGTGCATGGAGCGCACGTCGTCCTGCCCGGCGAAGCCCTTGATCTGGAAGCGGCGGTACTCGTTCTTGCGCTGGAGACCGTCCTCGAAGACGACCATGGAGGCCACCACGTCGTCGCCCTGGAGGTGGGAGATGTCATAGCACTCGATGCGCAGCGGGGCGCTGTCCAGGTCGAGGGCCTCGGCGATCTCCTCCAGCGCGCGCGAACGCGTGGTGAGGTCGGAGGCACGCTTGGTCTTGTGCAGGGCGAGCGCCTGCTGGGCGTTGCGCGCCACGGTCTCCATCAGGGCCTTCTTGTCGCCGCGCTGCGGAATCCGCAACGAGACGTTCGACCCGCGGCGGCCGGTGAGCCACTCCTGGACCGGCTCCAGCGGGTCGGGCAGGGCCGGGACCAGCACCTCCTTGGGAACGGCGTCCCCGGTCTCCTCGCCGTAGAGCTGCTGAAGGGCGTGCTCGACGAGAGCGGCGGTGGTGATCTCCTCCACCTTGTCCGTCACCCAGCCACGCTGGCCGCGCACCCGTCCGCCGCGCACGTGGAAGATCTGGACGGCCGCCTCCAGCTCGTCCTCGGCGACGGCGACGAGGTCGGCGTCGGTCGCGTCGGCGAGCACGACCGCGTTCTTCTCCATGGCCTTCTTGAGGGCCCCGATGTCGTCACGGAGGCGGGCGGCCCGCTCGTACTCCATCTCCTCGGCCGCCTCCGTCATCCGGTTCTCCAGACGGCGGAGGTAGGTGCCGGTGCGGCCGGCCATGAAGTCGCAGAACTCTTCTGCCAGTTCGCGGTGGTCCTCGGGGTCGATCCGGCCGACGCAGGGCGCCGAGCACTTGCCGATGTAGCCGAGCAGGCAGGGGCGGCCGGTACGGGCGGCGTTCTTGAACACCCCGGCGGAGCAGGTGCGCACCGGGAACACGCGCAGCAGCAGGTCGACGGTGTCCCGGATGGCCCAGGCGTGGCCGTACGGGCCGAAGTAGCGCACGCCCTTCTTCTTGTGACCGCGCATCACCTGGACGCGCGGGAACTCCTCGTTCATCGTCACCGCGAGGTACGGGTAGCTCTTGTCGTCGCGGTACTTGACGTTGAACCGGGGGTCGTACTCCTTGATCCAGGAGTACTCCAGCTGGAGCGCCTCGACCTCCGTGGACACCACGGTCCACTCCACGGACGCGGCGGTGGTGACCATCGTCCGGGTGCGGGGGTGCAGGCTCGCCAGGTCCTGGAAGTAGTTCGCCAGGCGCTGGCGCAGGCTCTTCGCCTTTCCGACGTAGATCACCCGGCGGTGCTCGTCACGGAACCTGTACACCCCGGGAGAGTCCGGGATCTGTCCCGGCTTGGGGCGGTAGCTGGAGGGGTCGGCCATGTCTCACACCCTACTGGCGAGCGCCGACACCGCGACGCCCTGTGGCCCCCCGGCGGGCATCCGGGACGGCCGGGAGCCGGGACGGCACGCCGGTCCGGGAGCCCATCGGAGGCCCACGCGGCGGCGGCCGGTGGCGGGTGCGGGGCGAGGCGGGTAACCGTGCGGTGACGTTCGTTCGCGGTCCGCGGTCGGCGGTCGTCCCGGTCCACCCGGAAGCCCGTCCCGGTCTTGGAATCGGCCACGTCGGCGCCGCCGCGAACGGCTGAGGCGCGGCACGTGCGAGAGGCCGGTCGGCGTCCCGTGCCGGGCCCCTGTGCTGCCGCCGAGCCGGTCACGACGGGGCGTGCGCGGCTTCTCCCCCCCTTCCTCACCTCTCCTTCTGACGATCTTCGCTCGACGGGACACCTCCGGCGCCACCGAGCCCGCTCGATCCCCCCGCACCGGGGTCACGCCTCGGCCAGGTGGACGCCCTCGGCCCGCCCAAGGTGTTGTCGGGGATTGGTCAACACGCTTCAATGCGGGGGAACTCGGGGCCGCGAGCGACGGCCCGCGGACGCGGCGTACCCAAGCGCGGCCGCCCCGGCACCGACGGGGTGGCCCCGGACCGCGCCAACGGCCTGACCAGCCGTTGAGAACCCCCCAAGAGAAAGGCCCCCTGCATGCGGCACGGCACACAGCACGCGGACGTCGCCATCGCGGAACTGGACTCGGTCCTGCGCGGCGGCCCCTTCCATGTGGCACTGCGCGCCGCGATCGCCGCCCGCGGGCTGCCCCTCCAGCGCGTGCAGCACCATCTGTCGCGTCACGGGGTCAAGGTGGGCGTCACCAGCCTGAGTTACTGGCAGCAGGGCGCCCGCCGCCCCCAGCGTCCGGAGTCGCTGCGGGCCGTCCGCGCGCTGGAGGAGATCCTGCAACTCCCGGACGAGTCCCTGATACGTCTCCTGGCCGAGACCGAGCAGGGTGCTGCCGTGCGCCGTCCCGCGGCCCGCTCCTACCGCTCGTTGATCGAGGCCTCCGACGTCATCGACCGGCTCCAGGCCGAGCTCGGCTGGTCCCTCGACGGCGGCCTGCACACCCTGGGGCACCACGAGCGGGTGCGGATCGGCGCCCGGCGTGAACTGGCCGGCCGCGAGTCGCAGCACATCGTGCGCGCCCACCGGGACGGCATCGACCGCTTCGTGGCCGTCCACCACGGCGACCCGGGCTGTGCCCCGCAGCACATGAGCGTGCACGCGCTGGAGAACTGCCGTACAGGGCGCGTCCGTTCGGACCAGGAGACCGGCCTGCTGGTGGCCGAGCTGCTCTTCGACACCCAGCTGCGCTCCGGCGACACCTTCCTCTTCCGTTACGCGGTCGAGGACGGCACGGCCGGTGTCTCCCGCGAGTACGTGCGCGGTTTCGGCTTTCCCGGCGGTCAGTACACCCTCCAGGTGCGCTTCGCCGCCGACGCGCTGCCGGCCCGGTGTCAACGGTTCGCCCAGCACTCGGCCGCGGCCCCGCGCAGCGGCCGGCAGAACCTGCCGCTGAGCGGGCTGCACCGCTCCGTCCACCTGGTCGAGCCCCGGGTACGGCCGGGTCTGCTCGGCATCGGCTGGGATTGGGACTGACCCGAGCGACTGGGAACGCCCCGCACGGCCGGGCTGACCCGGTCGGGCGGGCCGACCCGCGGAGACAGCCCGCGGTCTCAGGCGCCCGGGCCGGCCACGATCCGGCCGTTCGCCGCCTTGACCGGCAGTTCGCTCAGCGGCTCGGTGGCCGGCGACCGCACCACCTTCCCGGTCACGGCATCGAACTCGCTGCCGTGGCAGGGGCAGACCAGCGTCGTCCCCTGGAGCTCGTTGATCGGACACCCCGCGTGCGTGCAGATCGTGCTGTACGCCTTAAGGGTGCCGTCGCCGGACCGGCTCACGACGACGTTGTGCTCCCGGTAGAGCTTGGCACCGCCCTTGACGACCTCGCCCTCGGCCCCGAGGTCGACGGGCGCGGTCGGTGTCGCGTCCGCCGCGGCTCCCCCACCGGGCGCCGAGCAGGCCGCCAGCCCCAGTCCGGCGACCGGTACGGCCGCCGTCCCGCGCAGGACGGTACGACGGCTCGCGGAGGGACGGGCGGTCATGAGGTTCTCCCAGGGGTCGAGGGCGCGGTCTGCGCAGGCGTCTGGTGTACGTCACCGGGGGGACCGCGGCAGCGGGAGCGCCGTCACGGAACGGCCGCCCGGAATCGCGCAGGGCGACGATACCCGGGTCGGTCTGTCCCGCTTCGGGCGGGTCGGCGCTCGGGCGCAGCTCGCCCAAGCCGGACGTAAACGCTTGCGCAAGCGTTTACGCGATGACGTCGGATGGGGTAGCTTCCCGGCCGGAGGCCCGCGGCAGCCCCGGCGCGACATGGGGAGCCTTGCCCAGGCGGGGAAGCGGAGAAGGGGAACCCATGCCCACCATGGCCGACGTGGCGCGGAGTGCGGGTGTCTCCGTGGCGACCGTCTCCCATGTGCTGAACGAGACCCGTCCGGTGCTGCCGCACACCCGCCAGGCCGTCCTCGACGCCGTCGAGGAACTGGGCTACACCCCGAACACTCTCGCCCGCTCCCTGGTGACCTCCCGCACCCGCTCCATCGGGCTCGCGGTCTCGGCGATCAGCAACCCGTACTTCACCGAGATCCTCCAGGGTGTCGAGGCCGCCGCCCTGGAGCACGGCTACAGCCTGCTCATCGCCGACCCCCACGACGACCCCGAACACGAACGCAAGGTCGCCCAGCTCCTCCACGAACGCCGTGTCGACGGCATGATCGTCGCTCCTTCCGCCGCCCCGGGCGGACTTCTCGCCTACCTCGGCCGCCATGCCGTGCCGACCGTCCTGCTCGACCGGGTGATCGACTGCCGCGCGGACCCCGCCCCGCGCTTCGACCAGGTCTGCGCCGAGAACACCGGGCCGACCGCCCGGCTCGTCACCCATCTGGCCGCCCGGGGGCACCGACGGATCGGCCTGGTCGCGGGGCTGCCCGGGCTGAGCACCACCGACGAGCGGATCACCGGGTACCGGCGGGGGCTCGCCGCCGCCGGGCTGGCCCCGGACGAGGACCTGGTCGTCTCAGGCAACTCCGAGTCCACCGGTGCCGAGCGGGCCGTCGCCGTCCTGATGGCGCTCGCGGCGCCGCCCACCGCGCTCGTCACCGCCAACAACGCGATGACCATCGGCGCGCTGCGCGCCCTGCGGACCCACGGCCGCTCCGTGCCCGACGACATCGCCCTGTGCTGCTTCGACGACTTCGCCTGGGCCGATCTGTTCTCGCCCCGGCTCACCGCCGTCGCCCAGCCCAGCAGGGAGATCGGCGCCGAAGCGGTCCGGGTGCTCCTGGAGCGACTGGCCGCACCCGACCGGCCCGCCCGCACCGTACGGCTCCCCTGCACCTTCGCGCACCGGACCTCGTGCGGGTGTCCGGAGCAACCCGAGCATCCCGAGCCCTCCAGGGAAGGAACCCTCTCGTGATCGTCGTCGCCGGTGAAGCGTTGATCGATTTGGTACCGCAGGGCACGGGCGCCCTCGCCGCCCTGCGGCCGGCGCTCGGCGGCGGCCCGTACAACACGGCCGTGGCCCTCGGGCGCCTGGGCTCCCCGACCGCGTTCTGCTCCCGCGCCTCGAACGACACGTTCGGCGAGGCCCTGCTGGACGGGCTGCGGCGGGCGGAGGTGGACGTCTCCCTCGTGGCACGCGGTGCGGAGCCGACCACCCTGGCGGTCGCCACCGTCGACCCGCACGGCTCCGCCTCCTACTCCTTCTACGTCGACGGCACCGCCGACCGCCTGTTCACCGCCCCGGCCGCCCTCCCCGCAGCCACCCGTGCGGTCTCCTTCGGGACCCTCTCGCTCGTCCTGGAACCGGGCGCGAGCGCCTACGAGGAGCTGATGCGCGGCGCGGCCGGGCAGGGCCTGTTCATCGCCCTCGACCCGAACATCCGGACGGCTCTGATCCCCGATCCGGACGCCTACCGGGCGCGGTTCAAGAGCTGGCTGCCGTCGGTGACGCTTCTGAAGCTCTCGGAGGAGGACGCGCTGTGGCTGGGCGGCACCCCGCACGAGTGGCTGGCATCGGGGCCGTCGGCGGTCGTGGTCACCCATGGTGGTGACGGACTCAGCGCCTTCACCCGTGACGGCACCGTGTACTCCGTCCCGGGTGAGGAGGTCGCCGTCGTGGACACGATCGGCGCCGGTGACACCGTGAACGCGGCTTTGCTGCACGGTCTCGCGGCTCAGGACGCGCTGTCCGCCGAGGCGCTCCTGGAGCTGGACGCAGACGGCTGGACGACGCTGCTGCGCTTCGCGGCCCGGGCGGCCGCGATCACCTGTTCCCGGGCGGGCGCGGAGCCGCCGTACGCTGCCGAACTCGCGGCTCTCTGAGGGACGGTCGGCGTTTTCGGTCGCTGTCGTCGGCCTTGCCGGTTCGGCTTCGTTTCCGCTGTTGAGGAGTCAAGGTTCGTCCTGCCCGCGGAGATCGGGCGGCTGATGATGCAACGTGCGGCGCCCCGCGGGAAGTTCCCGCGGGGCGCCGCACATGTCTGGATTTGTCGAATCCGGTGACCCCGTGGAGGGTCACGCCTTGCGGGCCCGCGTCGTCTTCTTCGCGGGCGCCGCCTTCTTCGTGACCCCGGCCGTCTGCTTCGCCGCCTGCCTGCGCGGTGCCTTCACCGAGCTGGCGTCGCTGATGCGGTCGGCGCCGAGGATCTCGCGCAGGAACTTGCCGGTGTGGCTGGCCGGGACGCCGGCGACCTCCTCGGGAGTGCCCTCGGCGACGACGAGTCCGCCGCCGGCGCCGCCCTCCGGGCCCATGTCGACGACCCAGTCCGCGGTCTTGATCACGTCGAGGTTGTGCTCGATGACGATGACCGTGTTGCCCTTGTCGACGAGACCGGACAGGACCTTCAGCAGCTTGCTGATGTCCTCGAAGTGCAGACCGGTGGTCGGCTCGTCGAGGACGTAGACGGTCCGTCCTGTGGAGCGGCGCTGCAGCTCGCTGGCGAGCTTCACCCGCTGCGCCTCACCGCCGGACAGCGTGGTCGCGGACTGGCCCAGGCGGACGTAGCCGAGGCCGACGTCCTTGAGCGTGTTCAGGTGGCGGGCGATCGACGGGACGGCCTCGAAGAACTCCGTGGCCTCCTCGATCGGCATGTTCAGGACCTCGGCGATGGACTTGCCCTTGTAGTGGACCTCCAGGGTCTCCCGGTTGTACCGGGCGCCGTGGCAGACCTCGCAGGGGACGTAGACGTCCGGGAGGAAGTTCATCTCGATCTTGATGGTGCCGTCGCCCGCGCAGTTCTCGCAGCGGCCGCCCTTGACGTTGAAGGAGAAGCGGCCCGGCAGGTAGCCGCGGACCTTCGCCTCGGTGGTCTCGGCGAACAGCTTGCGGATGTGGTCGAAGACGCCGGTGTAGGTCGCCGGGTTCGACCGCGGGGTGCGGCCGATGGGCGACTGGTCGACGTGCACGACCTTGTCGACGAGGTCGTCGCCGTCCACGCGCGTGTGCCGGCCCGGGACGTTGCGCGCGCCGTTCAGCTCGCGGGCCAGGTGGGTGTAGAGGATGTCGTTGACCAGCGTCGACTTGCCGGAGCCGGACACGCCTGTGACGGCGGTGAAGACACCCAGCGGGAAGGACACGTCGATGTCCTGGAGGTTGTTCTCCCGGGCGCCGTGCACGGTGAGCCGGCGGGACGGGTCCTGCGGGCGGCGGATGTCGGGCAGCGGGATCGACTTCTTGCCCGACAGGTACTGGCCGGTCTGCGACTCGGCGTTGGCGAGCAGTTCCTTGAGGGATCCGCTGTGCACGACCTTGCCGCCGTGCTCGCCGGCGCCGGGACCGATGTCCACGACCCAGTCGGCAACCTTGATCGTGTCCTCGTCGTGCTCGACGACGATGAGCGTGTTGCCCATGTCGCGGAGCCGGACCAGGGTCTCGATCAGCCGGTGGTTGTCGCGCTGGTGCAGACCGATCGACGGCTCGTCCAGGACGTACAGGACGCCGACGAGGCCGGAGCCGATCTGGGTGGCCAGGCGGATGCGCTGGGCCTCACCGCCGGAGAGGGTGCCTGCCGCGCGGTTCAGCGAGAGGTAGTCGAGGCCGACGTCCACGAGGAAGCGCAGCCGCTCGTTGACCTCCTTGAGTACGCGCTCGGCGATCTTCTTGTCGCGCGCGTTGAGCTTGAGCTCACCCAGGAAGTCCGCGCAGTCGCTGATCGACATCGCTGAGACCTCGGCGATCGACTTCTCCATGATGGTGACGGCGAGGACGATCGGCTTCAGGCGGGTGCCCTGACAGGTCGGGCAGGGCACCTCGCGCATGTAGCCCTCGAAGCGCTCACGGCTGGCGTCGCTCTCGGCCTCGCTGTGCCGGCGCTTGACGAACGGCACGGCGCCCTCGAAGGGCGTGGTGTACACGCGCTCGCGGCCGTACCGGTTGCGGTAGCGGACCTCGATCTGGGTCTTGTGACCGTAGAGCAGGGCCTTCTTGGCACGCTGCGGCAGACCGGCGAAGGGGATGTCGGTGCGGAAGCCCAGCGCGTCCGCGAGGGCACCGATCAGGCGGCCGAAGTAGTCCTTGGTGTGACCGTGCGACCAGGGGTGGATGGCGCCCTCGTCGAGGGACTTGTCCTCGTCCGGGACGATCAGCTCCGGGTCGACCTCCATGCGCGTGCCGATGCCGGTGCACTCGGGGCAGGCACCGAAGGGCGAGTTGAAGGAGAAGGAGCGGGGCTCCAGCTCTTCGAAGGAGAGGTCGTCGTAGGGGCAGTACAGGTGCTCCGAGTACATGCGCTCGCGCTCCGGGTCGTCCTCGGGGAGGTCGACGAAGTCGAGCACGACCATGCCGCCGGACAGGCCGAGGGCGGTCTCCACGGAGTCGGTGAGACGGCGCTTGGCGGTGCCCTTCACCGTGAGGCGGTCGATGACCACCTCGATGGTGTGCTTCTCCTGCTTCTTCAGCGTCGGCGGGTCGGACAGCTGGACGGTCTCGCCGTCCACGCGCGCGCGGCTGTAGCCCTTGGTCTGGAGGTCGGCGAAGAGATCGACGAACTCGCCCTTGCGCTCGCGCACCAGCGGCGAGAGCACCTGGAAGCGGCTGCCCTCCGGCAGCTCCAGCACCTTGTCCACGATGGCCTGCGGCGACTGGCGCGAGATCGGGCGGCCGCACTCGGGACAGTGCGGCTTGCCGATGCGCGCGAAGAGCAGCCGGAGGTAGTCGTAGACCTCGGTGATGGTGCCGACCGTCGAGCGCGGGTTGCGCGAGGTCGACTTCTGGTCGATGGACACCGCCGGGGACAGGCCCTCGATGAAGTCCACGTCCGGCTTGTCCATCTGCCCGAGGAACTGGCGGGCGTACGAGGAGAGCGACTCCACGTAGCGACGCTGGCCCTCGGCGAAGATCGTGTCGAAGGCCAGGGAGGACTTGCCCGACCCGGACAGCCCCGTGAAGACGATGAGCGAGTCACGAGGCAGGTCGAGCGAGACGTTCTTCAGATTGTGCTCGCGCGCGCCACGGACGATGAGACGGTCGGCCACAGCCGGTCCGCACCTTTCTTGAGAGAAGTGACAGGGGCAGGGCCCCGTGCTTCTTCAGACTAGGGGGAGCCACTGACAACGCCGGACGGATTCCTGGATGCGTAAACAATCCCGGACCATCCAGCATGCCCGACGCCGTCAACGACGATATAGCACGCGCATTCGATTTACGGAGCCCGACGGAAACCTTCACCCGAAGGTGTGGCCGGACTACTGTCAGCCTCATGATTGATCACGCTCATGACCTGGCGGCTGTACAGAATGCGACGGACCGGCTCCTCAGCGCAGTCGCCGCCCTGGACAACGCGGCCGTCGCGCGACCGTCACGGCTGCCCGGCTGGACGGTCGGCCATGTCCTGTCCCATCTCGCCCGCAACGCGGACGCGCTCGTGAACGTCCTGGACGGCCGCCCCATGTACGCCTCCGCCGAGGCGCGGGACTCCGACATCGAGCGGGACGCGCCGCGCCCGCTCGATGTGCAGCTGGAGGACCTGCGCGCGAGCCACGCCGCGTTCCGGGCCCAGGCGGAGGTGCCCGCGGACTGGACGCGCACGGTGGAGCTGCGCAACGGCGTGACCGACACGGCGGGCCGGGTGCCGTTCCGGCGCTGGGCCGAGGTCGAGCTGCACCATGTCGACCTCGGGGCCGGGTACGAGCTGGAGGACCTGCCGGAGGAGTTCACCGAGCGGGAGATCGACTTCCTCGCCGACCGCTTCCTGGGGAGCCCCGATGTGCCGGCGACCCGGATCACGGACGGCACGCGCGCGTGGCGCACGGGGAGGCAGGCGCCGCAGACGGAGGTCACCGTCCAGGGCCGGCCCGCGGACCTGCTCGGCTGGCTCTGCGGACGCCGCGACGGAACCGCGCTGGAGCTGTCCGGCGGGGAGCTGCCGAAGCTGCCGCCGCTCTAGCGGGCGAACCGCCCCGCGGGGCCGTGCCCGCTATAGGCTGACCGCCATGACGTACAGCGGAGAGGTCTCGGTCGGCGGGCCGGCGGACGTGCACGAGCTCAAGGACCTGATGATCACCAAGATCGCGGTCGGGCCGATGAACAACAACGCCTATCTGCTGCGCTGCCGCGCCACCGACGAGCAGTTGCTGATCGACGCGGCCAACGATGCGGAGACGCTCCTGGGCACGATCGGTGACGACGGCATCGCGTCCGTCGTCACCACGCACCAGCACGGCGACCACTGGCAGGCGCTGGCCGAGGTCGTCGCCGCCACCGGCGCGCGCACGTACGCGGGCCGTGAGGACGCCACCGGCATCCCGGTCACCACCGACGTCCTCGTCGACGACGGCGACGTCATCCGGGTCGGCCAGGTCGAACTGACCGCCCGCCACCTCGTCGGCCACACCCCCGGCTCGATCGCCCTGGTCTACGACGACCCGCACGGCCATCCGCACGTCTTCACGGGCGACTGCCTCTTCCCCGGCGGGGTCGGCAACACGCGCAAGGACCCGGAGGCCTTCGCCAGCCTGATCCACGACGTCGAGACGAAGATCTTCGCGGTCCTGCCGGACGAGACCTGGGTGTATCCGGGACACGGCAACGACACCACGCTGGGTGCGGAGCGCCCGCACCTGCCGGAGTGGCACGCACGCGGGTGGTGAGTACGAGGCGCGCATCACCAATCGCGCGCCCCGTGTGAACAGTTCGCACGCGCCGGAGCCCAGCGCACGCTCCCGGCGCGTGTGGTTGCGCGGTCAACTGGTGGCAGCCCCGCACAGGATGACGGCTCCTGCGCGGTACGGGCCGCCGGTCATCATTCCCCGCCCTCGGCCGGCGGCCCCGGCGCGTCCGCCCGCCTCGTGAGCGGTCGCGTTCACAGAACCGCAACACCCGTTCCCAGCATGCGGACAAATACCCGCTTGACCTGGACAAACGCGGTGTTCGCTGTCACTCTCCCGCCATGCACCCTGCCCCGAGCGCGCCGCGTCGCGCTGCCGCCGCCGCCACCATAGCCCTGCTCGCCACCGCTGTCGGCTGTGCTCCGCAGCCGGACGACAAGGCGTCCGGCGCGTCCTCCTCGTCGACCGGAACCACCTGCGCCAAGGGCAAGTTGGCCACCCGGACCACCGGCAAACTGACGATCGCGACGGACGAACCCGCGTACGAGCCGTGGTTCAAGGACGACAAGCCGGCCAACGGCGAGGGCTACGAGTCGGCGGTCGCGTACGCCGTGGCGAAGCAGCTGGGGTACGGCAGGAGCGCGGTCGTCTGGCAGAGCGTGCCGTTCAACAAGGCGTTCGCCCCCGGGGTGAAGACGTTCGACTTCGACATCAACCAGGTCTCCATCAGCGCCGAGCGCAAGAAGGCCGTGGACTTCTCCTCCGGCTACTACGACGTGCGCCAGGCGGTCATCGCGCTCAAGGGCACCAAGGCCGCGAAGGCCAGGAGCGTCGCCGACCTCAAGGGTCTCAAGCTGGGCGCCCAGGTGGGCACGACGAGCCTCGACTACATCAGTGACGTGGTGAAGCCCTCCCAGCAGGCGGCCGCCTACTCCAAGAACGACCAGGCCATCTCGGCGCTCAAGAACGGCCAGGTGGACGCGATCGTGACCGACCTGCCGACCGCCTTCTACGTGACCGCGGCCCAGGTGACGAACGCCAAGATCGTCGGCCAGTTCGAGAACCAGGGCGGTACGCCCGAGCAGTTCGGCCTCGTCCTGGACAAGGGCAGCGCCCTCACCTCCTGCGTGACCTCGGCCGTGGACGCCCTGCGCGAGGACGGCACGCTGGCGAAGCTGGAGAAGCAGTGGCTGTCCGACGCCGTCGACGCTCCGGTGCTCAAGTGACGGTCACGAAGGCCGAGACCGGGGAGGACTCCGGCGAGGACGGAATGCGCGACGCCTACGTCCCCTCGCAGCGGCGCCTGGACCGCGAGCGCCACAAGCGCGTCAGGGCGCGTCGCGCGACCGCGATCGCCGCGCTGTCCACCCTGGTCACGGCCGTGGTTCTGTACTTGATCGTGGTCAGCGCGCCGGGCTGGGAGCGCACCAAGGAGACCTTCTTCGACGGGCGGTACGCACGCGAGGCTCTGCCCAAGGTGCTCGACGGCCTGTGGCTCAACATCCGGCTGCTGCTGATCTGCGGCGTGCTGGTGCTCGTCCTGGGCATGCTGATCGCCATCGCGCGCACGCTGCCGGGACCCGTGTTCTTCCCGTTGCGGGCGCTTGCGGCGGCGTACACGGACTTCTTCCGCGGTCTGCCGCTGATCATCAATCTGATGATCGTGGTGTTCGGGGTGCCCGCGCTGCGGCTCCAGGGCGTGACCGTCGATCCCGTGCTGCTGGGCGGTACGGCGCTGACGTTGACGTACTCCGCTTACGTCGCCGAGGTGTTCCGCGCGGGCATCGAGTCCGTGCACCCCTCGCAGCGCGCGGCGGCCCGCTCGCTGGGGCTGACCAACCGGCAGGCACTGCGCCACGTGGTGCTGCCCCAGGCGGTGCGCCGCCAGGTGCCGCCCCTGCTCAACGACCTGGTGTCGTTGCAGAAGGACACCGGGCTCGTGTCGATCGGCGGCGCGATCGACGCCGTACGGGCGTCCGACATCATCGCCCAGCGCAGCCTCAACTACACGCCGTACATCGTCGCGGGACTGGTGTTCGTGGCGCTGACCATCCCCATGACGCGCTTCACGGACTGGGTGACGGCCAGGACGGACCGGCAGCGGGCCCAGGGAGGATCCATATGAGTGAGGCGCCTGTCCTGCGCATGGAGTCCGTCCGCAAGACGTTCGGGGACTCGGTCGTCCTGCGGGACGTGGACCTGGAGGTCGCCCCGCACACCGTGACCGCGCTGATCGGCGCCTCCGGCTCCGGCAAGTCGACGCTGCTGCGCTGCGCCAACCTCCTCGAGGAGATCGACGACGGCGCGATCTGGCTGGACGACCAGGAGATCACCGATCCGCGTACCGACCAGGACGCGGTCCGGCGCCGTATCGGCGTGGTCTTCCAGGCGTACAACCTCTTCCCGCACATGACCGTGCTGGACAACATCACCCTGGCCCCCCGCCGGGTGCACGGTGTCCCCCGCGCCGAGGCCGAGGAACGGGCCAGGGAGCTGCTGGAGCGCCTCGGGCTGGGCGGGAAGGCGGATGCCTACCCCGACCGGCTGAGCGGCGGTCAGCAGCAGCGGGTGGCCATCGTGCGCGCCCTGGCGGTGCGGCCGCGGCTGCTCCTGCTCGACGAGATCACCGCCGCCCTCGACCCGGAGCTGGTCGGCGAGGTGCTCACCGTGGTCCGTGATCTGAAGGACGAGGGCATGACCATGGTGCTGGCGACGCACGAGATGGGCTTCGCCCGGGACGTCGCCGACCAGGTCTGCTTCCTCGACGGCGGTGTCGTCCTCGAACGTGGCACGGCCGACCAGGTGTTCGGCGACCCGCGGCAGGAGCGCACCCGGCGCTTCCTGCGGCGGATCGTGGAGGCCGGGCGCCTCTGAGGCAGCGGTCAGGTCTCGACGGTGGCGGCGCCGACCAGCGCCGCCACCCGCTCCACTCCGAACACGTAGCCCTGGACACCGCATCCGGCGATCACACCGTCCGCGCGCAGCGAGACGTACGAGTGGTGGCGGAACGACTCGCGCTTGTGGATGTTGGAGATGTGGACCTCCAGGACGGGCAGCCCGTCGCAGGTGTGGAGGGCGTCCAGGATCGCGACCGAGGTGTGCGAGTAGGCGCCCGGGTTGATGACGATCCCGCAGTGGCCGAGGCGCGCCTCATGGATCCAGTCGACCAGTTCGCCCTCGTGGTTGGACTGCCTGAAGTCGACGGTGCCGCCGTGTGCGGCCGCCGCCCTGACGCACAGGGCCTCGACGTCGGCGAGCGTGTCGGAACCGTAGATCTCCGGCTGGCGTCTGCCGAGCAGGTTCAGGTTGGGCCCGTTGAGGATCATGATCGGGGCGTCGGTCAGGGTGCGGGGCACTGTTCCTCCGGGTACGTCTGACGGGTGAACGGCCCTGGTGGGACCGCGGCTCAGACCGGTTTATCACGGTGCGCCGGAGCGCCCGCGAAGGACGCCGTGCGCCCCCGTAACCCGCGATCACCGTGGGTAGTTGACCCGGCATGCATGATGTACGCACCGTGACTCCTCCCTCGATGCTGCGGCTGGCCGCGGCCTCGCTCGTCGGGACCGCGATCGAGTTCTACGACTTCTTCGTCTACGGGACGGCCGCGGCCCTCGTCCTGGGGCCGCTGTTCTTCCCGACGTTCTCGACGGTCGCGGGGACGCTGGCGGCGTTCGGGACGTTCGGGGTGGGCTTCGTCGCCCGGCCGCTGGGCTCGGCGCTGTTCGGGCACATCGGGGACCGGCGGGGCCGGCGGCCCGTTCTGGTCCTGTCCCTGCTGCTGACCGGCGTCTCGACGGTCGCGGTCGGGTGCGTGCCCTCGTACGGCACGATCGGAGTCGGCGCTCCCGTCCTGTTGCTGGCGCTGCGGTTCCTGCAGGGTCTGGGGCTCGGTGGGGAGTGGGGCGGGGCGGTGCTGCTGACCGCGGAGCACGCGCCTGCCGGACGGCGCGCCCTGTGGTCGAGCCTTCCGCAGATCGGGCCGGCCGTCGGCTTTCTGCTCGCCAACGGCGTGATGCTGGCCCTGTCGGCGACCCTCTCGGACCCGCAGTTCGCGCAGTGGGGGTGGCGGGTGCCGTTCTGGGCGGCGGGAGCGCTGGCGCTGAGCGGTCTGTGGGTGCGCTCGTCGCTCCCGGAGAGCCCGCGCTTCCTGGAGCTCGACGAACACGCGCGCGTGCCGCTCGCCGAGGTCGTACGGCACCACTGGCGGCTGGTGCTGCTGACGGCGGGCGCGCTCGCGGTCGGGTACGCGGTGTTCTACGCGGTGACGACCTGGTCGCTGGCGTACGGGACGGAGCGGCTCGGGGTGAGCCGTACCGTCATGCTGGTCTGCATCATGGCCGCCGTGGTGGTGAAGGGCTCGCTCACACCAGTGATGGCCCTGCTCGGCGACCGTTACGGGCGGCGCCCGCTGTGCCTGGTGGGGTGTACGGTCTCGGCGCTGTGGTCGTTCCCGATGGTCGCGTTGCTGGCGACCGGGCAGCCCCTGTTGATGTTCATCGGGTTCACGGGGGCTCTGGTCGCCTTCGTCACGATGTTCTCCGTGGTCGCCGCCTATCTGCCGGAGCTGTACGAGCCGCGGGTGCGCTGCACCGGCGCCGCGGTGGGCTACAACCTGGGCGGGGTCGTCGGGGGCGCGCTCACGCCGATCGTGGCGACGGCGCTGGCGCAGCACGACGGGCGGGTGCCGTGGGGTGTGGGCGCGTATCTGGCGGGGGTCGCGCTGCTGAGTCTGGGCTGCTTCGCCCTGTTGCCCGAGACGGGCCCGGCGCCGGTGGCGGCGGTCGAGCCGGTCACCGGCCGCGCGCGGTCTATGGGTTGATCGCCAGTTCCAGGTAGACGGCGAACAGCACCAGATGGACACCGCCCTGCAGCGGTGTGGCCCGGCCCGGCACCACCGTCAGGGAGCTGACCACCACGGTCAGCGCGAGCAGCAGCATGTGGGTGGCGCCGAGGCCGAGGACGAGGGGTCCGGAGAGCCAGATGGAGGCGAGGGCCACCGCGGGTATGGTCAGGCCGATGCTGGCCATGGCGGAGCCGAGCGCCAGGTTGAGGCTGGTCTGCACGCGGTCGCGGCGGGCTGAGCGCAGGGCCGCGATGGTCTCGGGCAGCAGCACCAGCAGGGCGATGATCACGCCGACGACGGCCTGGTGCAGACCGGCGGCCTGGACACCGGCCTCGATCGTCGGGGACACCCCCTTGGCGAGTCCGACGACACCGATCAGGGCCAGGCCGAGCAGTCCGAGGCTGATCCAGGCCGTGTGCGCGGAGGGGGCCGCGGCGTGGTCGTCGACCGCCATCACCTCGCCCTGCCGGGTGATCGGCAGGAAGTAGTCGCGGTGCCGTACGGTCTGCGTCGCGACGAACAGGCCGTACAGGATCAGTGAGGTCAGGGCGGCGAAGGTGAGCTGTACGCCCGAGAACTCCGGGCCCGGCTTGGTGGTGGTGAACGTCGGCAGCACCAGGCTGAGCGTGGCGAGGGTGGCCACGGTCGCGAGGGCGGCTCCGGTGCCCTCCGGATTGAAGACCGCCGTACCGTGCCGCAGCGAGGCGACGAGGAGGCAGAGGCCGACGATGCCGTTGCAGGTGATCATGACGGCGGCGAAGACGGTGTCCCGGGCCAGGGTCGCACTCTTGTCGCCGCCGTCGGCCATCAGGGTGACGATCAGGGCTACTTCGATGATCGTGACGGCGACGGCGAGGACGAGGGAGCCGAAGGGTTCGCCGACCCGGTGGGCCACGACCTCGGCGTGGTGGACCGCCGCCAGGACCGATCCGGCGAGGACCAGCGTCACCAGCGCCACGACCCAGCCGGGCAGATCACGTCCCCAGGTGAGGGCGAGGAGGACGACCGCGAGCACCGGCACGAGGAACGTCCACTGAGTGGTGAGCGACCTGAGCCGAATGATCATGCAGCGATGGTGGCAGAGGCGTACATCGTTCGCATTTCCTGTCCTTTCGGGGGCCGGGGGCCCACCGTCGGCGCGGCGCGGCCCCCGGGTCGTACGGTGCGGTCGGTCGTGTCAGGAGTGTCAGGCGTGTATGGCGTGTCAGGCGTCGACGCTGTCCTTCGGAGCGCCCTCGCCCGTGGTCTGCGCCGGCTCGGCGGCCGCCTGCTTCGCGGAAGCCCTGAGGCTGGTGATCGTGGTGACGATCAGGACCGCGCAGATGACGCCGAGGGAGACCGGGATGCTGATCTCCGGAACGTGGACGCCGGACTCGTGCAGGGCGTGCAGTACCAGCTTCACGCCGATGAAGCCGAGGATGATCGACAGGCCGTACGAGAGGTGGACGAGCTTCTTCAGCAGTCCGCCGATGAGGAAGTACAGCTGTCGCAGACCCATCAGTGCGAAGGCATTGGCCGTGAAGACGATGTACGGGTCCTGCGTCAGGCCGAAGATCGCGGGGATGGAGTCCAGCGCGAACAGGACGTCGGTCGTGCCGATCGCGAGCATCACGACCAGCATCGGGGTCATGACCCGCTTGCCGTTCTGCTGGATCCACAGCTTGGTGCCGTGGTAGCGGTCGGCCACACCGAACTTGCGCTCGACGGCCTTGAGCAGCTTGTTCTCCTCGAACTCCGCTTCCTCCTCGTCGGCGCGGGCCTCCTGGATCAGCTTCCAGGCGGTCCAGATCAGGAAAGCACCGAAGAGGTAGAAGACCCACGAGAAGCTGGCGAGGATCGCGGCGCCCGCGGCGATGAAGATCGCGCGCAGCACCAGGGCTATGAGGACGCCGACGAGCAGCACCCGCTGCTGGTACCGCGAGGGCACGGCGAACTTCGCCATGATCAGGACGAAGACGAAGAGGTTGTCGACGCTGAGCGACTTCTCGGTGATGAAGCCGGCGAAGAACTCTCCTGCGGGCCGGCCACCGGAGAACAGCAGCAGACCGAGGCCGAAGAGTCCGGCCAGGGCGATCCAGACGACGGTCCAGATCCCGGCTTCCCTGATGGACACGTCGTGCGGTTTACGGCCGATGAAGAAGTCGACCGCGATCAGGGCGGCCAACCCCAGGACGGTGAGGACCCACAGGGTCACGGACACATCCACTGCGCCTCCGGTTCGTGAACGGGCAAAGTGCCAGCGTCATCGCTGCCGGAGGTCTCTTCCACCCGAGACGGGCCGACGCCCCGGGATCCGGTCGGATCCGTATTGACGGGTACGCCGCAGCAGACAGGGAGTACTCCCCTCCGTGGGGAAAACAGTACCCCAATCACCAAGGAAAGGTAAAGCGATTGGCAAAAGAAAGACCAAATACCCAGGTCAGGGGAGTTTACATGCGCTTGGTGCGGGCCGTCGCGACCTGGGTGAGCACCTGCTGGAGCACCTGGCTGCCGGCCGGTACGAGGCAGGGTTCGTACGTCCAGGCATGCCCCACCCAGGGATCGGCCAGGTGGTCGTCCGGTGCCGGGGTGAGTCGCATCAGTGAACGCCAGAGCGGGTCGAGCAACGGGCCGTGGGCGGTGGCGTCCTCCCGGTCGGCGACCAGCAGGAGGTGGACCCCGGCGTCCGGGCCCTCGTCCGCGAGGTAGCGCAGCTGGTTGACGGCACGGTCGTCGAAGCCGTGCGGGAAGTCGTGGACGATCAGCAGCTGGCGCGACGTGTCCAGACCGGGCGGCAGGGCGTCGGGCACCCCACCGCGCACCGCCATCTGCACCAGGTCGACACGCTCGGTGAGCCGCCCCAGCGTGTCCGCCACACCGGCGGCGCCTCTCGCGGGCGGTGCCGTCAGCGCGCCGGTCCCGGTCAGCGGCGCGAGCGCGGACGCGCCGGAACCGGCCGGATCGATCACTTGCACTGCGAACTCACCCGCCGGATGAACGGCGAGCAGCCGGGCCGCGAGCGCCACCGCCGTCTGTACGGCCAGGTGTCGCAGCTCACCGGTGTCGGCCGCGGATCCGTCGTGGGAGCCGCTGTCGATCCACAGCCCCCGCTCCAGCGGCAGCCTGACCAGCAACGGGATGCGCAGCGCGGGACTCTCCGGGAGGTGGAGGTCGCCCAGCCGGACGGCCATGGGCGGCTGGAGCGGCACCCGATAGCCGTGCCAGACGGGGTTGTCCCAGCGGGCGTACGCGGGAGGCAGTGCGGGCTCGACGACCTCGGACTCGGCGGTGAGCTGGGCGACGTCCCGGTCGAGGACCGCCCGCGCCTGGCCGACCAGCTCCTCCTGACGGGCCCGGGCGGCCTCGCGAGCGGCGTCGCCCACGGAGCCCAGGCGGCTGCGCGGATCGGAAAGGGCCTGGTCCAACTCCCTCTCCAGGCGCGACTCGGCGAAGTCGACGGCGCTGCGGTAGGCGGCGGTGGCTCGTGCCAGGTCCTCGAACATGCCCCAGACCTGGTTGTAGAGCCGCTCCTCCAGGGACCAGCCCACCGCGTCACCGGCGACGGGCGGCGCGGAGCCGTCCGCCGGGACCGGAGCTTCCGGTGCCGCGGGCCGGGGAGCCCGGCGGCGCCCGGGGTGCGTGTAGTCGATGGCGCCACCGGCGCTCGAAGTGGCGGCCTCTGCGGCACCAGACGCTTGGGAGTCGTACGAAGACCCGCCCGCGCCGTCGGGCAGGTCGGGCCCGGCGACGGAGGCGGCACCCGGCAGGTCGGGACCGGTGACGGAGGCGGCCGTGTGGCGGGAGCGGCCGGCGTCCGCCGAAGGCACCGGGACCGAGCGGGTCATGCCCTGAGCCACCGCTTCCTCGATCCCGCGGGCGAGTTCGGCGGCCTGAGGCACCCCCTGGTCGGTGAGGAGCGCGGTGAGACCGTCCGCGTAGCCCTGGCCCACCGCCCGGACCTTCCAGGCGCCCTGCCGCCGGTAGACCTCGAGAACCACGACGGCGGACTCGACGTCCAGGCCCACAAGGGTGTACGCGGCGATCTCGGTGCCGTCGAGGCCGGTGACCGAGGCACGGGGAGCGGGGACGGCACCGAAGCGGGGCGGACCGCCGGGTGTCGCGGGCAGGGCGATCAGGACGCCGAGCCGGTGCACGGCCTCAGGCAGGGCGTCGAGGTCGACGGCGATCCGGTGCCCGGCGGCCGCCTGCCGGGAGACCTCCAGCCCTGGCAGGCGGGGCGCGCCCGGATGGGCCACCCGGTCGGCGCCCTGTACCCGGCCGCTCTCGTCGGCGAGGGTGGCCCCGGCGACCACGGGCACGTCGGCCGAGATCCGGATCTCGATCCGGTTCCGTGAGAGCGGATGGTTCTGCCCGCGCACCAACTCGGCCGCCATGTCCCGTGTCCCCCTGTGTGTCGTGTCGCCGTGCGCCCCGGGCCGCTCCTAGAGGACCGGCAGGATCGTGGGCACCAGGTCCTGGAAGGTGCGGCCCCTGGCCGGGACGCCGAGAGCGGTCATGGTCCAGCCCGAGCCGGACCGGTGCACCTTCGCCATGATCTGGGCGGTGTACTCGCCGCCGCCGTCGAGCGTGTAACGGGCGAGTTCCTGTCCGTTGGTCTCGTCGACGAGCCGGCAGAAGGCGTTCTGCACCTCTTGGAAGGTCTGGCCGGTGAACGAGTTGACGGTGAAGACGATCTGGTCGACGTGGACCGGGACGCGAGCCAGGTCGACGAGGATCGCCTCGTCGTCGCCGCCCTGGCCGGCACCGCCGACGAGATTGTCACCCGTGTGGCGGACGGAGCCGTCGTCGCTCACCAGATGACGGAAGAACACCACGTCGACAGGCTGCTTGTCGGCGAACAGCACCGCCGAGGCGTCCAGGTCGATCTCCCGGGTACGCGATCCGAACAGTCCGCGGCGGGGTGCCGCCTTCCAGCCAAGGCCCATGCGGACCGCGCTCAGGGAGCCCCCGTCCTTCTTCTCCAGGCTGATGGCCTGACCCTTGGTCATGTTGACGGTCACGGCTGCGTTCCCCTCGTCGGATGTCCCCGGTCACCGCGGCGTGCGCGGCTGTCCAAAACCCTATGCAGCGCTACTGACAGTGCCGAACCCCGGCCCGCGGTTTGTGTCGGTGTTGCAACACTTCGCGCCCTTGCCGGGGTCCGGTGGCGACTGCGGGATCAGGCCAGGCCCGCCTCCTTCATCTGGCGCAGTTCCTTCTTCATCTCGGACACCTCGTCGCGCAGCCGGGCCGCGATCTCGAACTGCAGATCGGCCGCGGCGGCACGCATCCGCTCGGTCATCTGCTCGATCTGCTCGGCGAGTTCCGCCGCGGGACGGTCGGTGGGCACCGTCTCCCTGGCCTTGCCCTTGGCCGCCTTGCCCGCCTTCGCGCCCTTGGCCGCCTTGTCACCCAGGGCCGGGACGGGCGCCTTGGCTCCCTTGCCGTCCTTCAGCTTGCGGTAGCCCGAGCCCAGCAGCTGTTCGGTGTCGACCTCTTCACGGGCGATCTGCGCCACGATGTCGTTGATCTTCTTGCGCAGCGGCTGCGGATCGATGCCGTTGGCCTTGTTGTACGCGACCTGCTTCTCCCGGCGCCGGTTGGTCTCGTCGATGGCCTTCTCCATCGCCGGGGTGATCTTGTCGGCGTACATGTGGACCTCGCCGGAGACATTGCGCGCCGCACGGCCGATGGTCTGGATCAGCGAGGTGCCGGAGCGCAGGAAGCCCTCCTTGTCGGCGTCGAGGATCGCCACCAGGGACACCTCGGGCAGGTCGAGTCCCTCACGGAGGAGGTTGATGCCGACCAGCACGTCGAACTCGCCGGACCGCAGCTCGCGCAGCAGCTCGACGCGGCGCAGGGTGTCGACGTCGCTGTGCAGGTAGCGCACCTGGATGCCGAGCTCCAGGAAGTAGTCGGTGAGGTCCTCGGCCATCTTCTTGGTGAGCGTGGTGACCAGGACGCGCTCGTCCTTCTCGGTGCGCTTGCGGATCTCGTGCACCAGGTCGTCGATCTGGCCCTCGGTGGGCTTGACGACGACCTCGGGGTCGACGAGGCCCGTGGGGCGGATGATCTGCTCGACAACGCCGTCCCCGCGGGAGAGCTCGTACGGGCCGGGGGTCGCCGACAGATACACGGCCTGCCCGATCCGCTCCTGGAACTCCTCCCACTTCAGGGGCCGGTTGTCCAGGGCTGAGGGCAGCCGGAAACCGTGCTCCACGAGGGTCCGCTTGCGGGAGGCGTCACCCTCGTACATCGCGCCGATCTGGGGAACGGTGACATGCGACTCGTCGATGACGAGCAGGAAGTCGTCCGGGAAGTAGTCGAGCAGGGTGTTGGGTGGGGAGCCGGGCGCACGGCCGTCGAAGTGCATCGAGTAGTTCTCCACGCCGGAGCAGGTGCCGATCTGGCGGAGCATCTCGATGTCGTACGTGGTACGCATCCGCAGCCGCTGGGCCTCCAGCAGCTTGCCCTGCTTCTCCAGCTCGGCCAGGCGCTCCCCCAGTTCCTTCTCGATGTCGTTGACGGCCCGCTCCATGCGCTCGGGGCCCGCGACGTAGTGGGAGGCCGGGAAGACGTACAGCTGCCGGTCGTCGCTGATGATCTCGCCGGTGACCGGGTGGAGGGTGGACAGCGCCTCGATCTCGTCGCCGAACATCTCGATGCGCACGGCGAGCTCCTCGTACACCGGGAAGATCTCGATGGTGTCGCCGCGTACGCGGAACGTGCCACGGCTGAACGCCATGTCGTTGCGCGTGTACTGGATGTCGACGAACCGGCGCAGCAGGTCGTCCCGGTCGATCTCGTCGCCGACCCGCAGCGGGACCATCCGGTCGACGTACTCCTGCGGGGTGCCGAGGCCGTAGATGCACGAGACCGAGGCGACCACGACGACGTCACGGCGGGTGAGCAGCGAGTTGGTGGCCGAGTGGCGCAGCCGCTCGACCTCCTCGTTGATCGAGGAGTCCTTCTCGATGTAGGTGTCGGACTGGGGGACGTACGCCTCGGGCTGGTAGTAGTCGTAGTACGAGACGAAGTACTCGACCGCGTTGTTCGGGAGGAGCTCTCGGAACTCGTTGGCCAGCTGCGCGGCCAGCGTCTTGTTCGGCGCCATCACCAGGGTGGGGCGCTGGAGCTTCTCGATCATCCACGCGGTGGTGGCCGACTTGCCGGTGCCGGTCGCGCCGAGGAGGACGACGTCCTTCTCGCCGGAGCCTACGCGCCTGGCCAGCTCGGCGATGGCCGCCGGCTGGTCGCCGCTGGGCTGGTACGGGCTGACGACCTCGATGGGCGCCACCGTGCGTTCGATGTGGGAAACGGGCCGCATGGGTTCCACCGTACGACCCCGCACTGACAACCGGTTCTGATCAGCGGTTCTGGGGAGCGCGCACGCCGTGTTCCCGGTGGCTGGGCCCGCGGCTGGCGCGGAGGGACCGGCTGCGGCCCGGGTGGTGGGTGACCTCGGCCGCCGGGACGCCCGGCTTGTGCTCGACGCGACGCCGATCGGGCCTGCCCGTGACCAGCAACGGGTCGAAGATCACGACGACGGCGGCGAGGCAGAGGAAGGCCAGCGGGCCGATCAGCATGGGCGCGAGCAGGGAGGCCGGGGAGTCGCCGGGGGACGCCACGCCGGCGCTGTGGAGATGGACGGAGAGGGCGGCCATGCCGGTGTAGTGCATGCCGCTGACGGCGAGCCCCATGACCAGGCTCGCGCCGACGCTCCACAGGAAACCGCGGATCTGCCCGGCCGCCCACAGGGCCGAGGTGGCGGCCACCACCCCTATCAGGACCGACGCGGCCACGGTGACGGTGTCGTACTGCAGGGTGCCGTTCAGGCGCAGGCCGGCCATGCCGAGGTAGTGCATCGAGGCGATGCCCAGTCCGGTGATCGTGCCGCCGGTGAAGAGCGCGGCGCCGGTGGCACCCCGGTAGCCGACTATGAAGATCCCGATGCCCACCATGACGATGGCCAGGCCGAGGCTCGCATAGGTGAGCGGTTTGTCGTAGTGGATCGGCGTCTCCTTGACGCTGAACCCCATCATGGCGACGAAGTGCATGGTCCAGATGCCGGAGCCGATCGCCGCGGAGCCGAGCGCGAGCCAGGCGGGCCGCCATGTGTGGGCCACCAGCATCGCCCGGGTCGTGCAGCGCAGCCCCAGGGCGCCGCCGAGGCAGGCCATCAGATAGGCCACCAGCGGGGTGACGACCCCATAGCTGAATCCGTCGACCGTGCCCTGCATGTGCAGCTGCCCTTCACCCTTTGCGTCCCGGAATATGTGCAATGCGCCCCCGTCCCAGGACCGCCCGAGCGGTCAGGGTTGACGCAGAGAGTATGACCCGGCCCGGAAAGGTCGAACGATTTTCCGGCAAAGAAACACGGCCTTGCCTCACTTGTGCGGCACCGGTGAGCGGGCGTGGCCGACTCCGTTCGATCTGTGGTCGTCCCGTACCCGCCCGCCGTTGACTCACTGCTGTCAGTCTTGTGCTGTCCGTGTTCGTCCGACGTGAGGTGTACGCATGCACGCGCGCGCAGTTGCCGCCACGACCACCGCGCTCCTGGGGACGGCCGCCCTGCTGAGCCCCGTGCCCGCCGCCAGGGCCGGCGACGCGGGCCAGCTGACGGTGCTGGCCCACCGGGGCGCCAGCGCCTACGCACCCGAGAACACCCTGGCCGCCGTCGACAAGGCGGCCGCCCTGGGCTTCACCTGGGTCGAGAACGACGTCCAGCGCACCAGGGACGGCCGGCTCGTCGTCATCCACGACGACAGTCTCCGGCGCACCACGAACGTGGAACAGGTCTTCCCCGGCCGGGCCCCCTGGAAGGTGAAGGACTTCACCACCGCCGAGATCGCCCGGCTGGACGCGGGCAGCTGGTTCTCCCGTGCGTACACGGGCACGCGCGTGCCGACGCTGGCGCAGTACATGCGCGAGGTCGAGCACCACCACGAGAAGCTCCTCCTGGAGATCAAGAACCCCGAGCTGTACCCGGGCGTCGAGCGGCAGATCCTCGAGCAGCTGGGCGACGAGGGGTGGCTGGACCGCCGCCATCGCGGCCGGCTCGTGGTGCAGAGTTTCAGCGCGGACAGCCTGCGGCTCGTGCACCGGCTGCGGCCTGCCGTGACCACCGGTTATCTCGGCACGCCGTCCGCGGCGACGCTGCCGCGGTACGCGGGCTTCGCCGATCTGATCAACCCGTCGGTGGGGTCGATCTCCGCCGGTTACGTGCGCAGCGTGCACTCCGTCGACGGACCGCACGGCCGGCCGCTGCGTGTCCTCACCTGGACCGTGGACGACGCGGTCACGGCGTGGAAGGCCGTCGGGTACGGCGTCGACGGGGTCATCAGCAACAAGCCCGACGTGGTGCGGGCCGCGCTGCGTGCGAGCTGACCCGGGCCGGACGAGCGGGCGTTGTCAGTGCCGGGCCGTACGGTGGGGCGCATGGACAGCGAAGGGCAGTTCGAGCAGCGGGCGGTGTGGGCCGTCGTGGACACCGGCATCGGTCCGCTGCTGCTGGCGGCGACCCGCGAGGGCCTGGTCAACGTGGTGTTCCATGCCACGGACGCGGTGCGCGAGCAAACTCTCGAGCGGCTGACGGCCCGGCTGGGCACCGTGCCGGTCGAGGAGCCCGGGGCGCCGGTGCTGGCCGAGGCGATACGCCAGCTGCGGGCGTACTTCGCGGGCGACCGACGGGACTTCGACCTGCCGCTGGACTGGTCGCTGATCTCCGGCTTCAACCGCCAGGTGCTGCGCGAGCTGGCCGCGGGTGTCCCGTACGGCACGGTGGTCGGATACGGCGATCTGGCCCGCCGGGTCGGGCAGCCCGGCGGGGCGCAGGCGGTGGGTGCGGCGATGGGGGCCAATCCGCTGCCGGTGGTGGTGCCGTGCCATCGGGTGGTGGAGAGCGACGGCGGCATCGGCGGGTTCGGGGGTGGCCTGGAGACCAAGCGGAAGCTGCTCGCCCTGGAAGGTGTGCTGCCGGAACCCTTGTTCTGAGGCGCTCCTGCGGGGGCGGTCAGGCGTAGTGGCGTGCCTCGACGACGTTGCCGTCCGGGTCGCGGAAGTAGAAGTTCCGCGGGGCCTTCCCGCGGGCGCCGTAGGAGTCGTGTCCGATGCCGGTCATGGGGACGGCGTGCTGGGCCAGGCGGGTGCGCAGGGCGTCGAAGGCGTCGGACGGCAGGGCCAGACAGATGTGGTTCACGGGGTGGCCCGTGCTGTCGGCGGCGGAGCCGGGGAGCGCGGGCATGCGGTCGGCGAGGGAGAGCGGTGCGAGGTCGATGATGCTCCCCTCGTCCACCCGCAGGGAGGGGAAGGGCACCTCGCCCGCGGCGAACTCGGCGACCCTCAGCGGCTGCAGGCCCACCGTCCGCTCGTAGAAGGCGGCCGCGGCGACCGGGTCGGCGACCCACAGGACCACATGGTCCAGACGTACCGGGTGATTCGTCATGCGCTCCAGGCTGGTGGCGTCCCGCACGCGCCGCAAGCGTTTAGCGGGGTGTGCCGCCCGCCAGGGATTGAGGGAAGACCGACGGACAGGAGGCGGGCGCGTGGTGCTGGTGGTGTCGGAAGAGGTCCGGGAGGCGCTCGACGCGGGCCGGGCGGTGGTGGCTCTGGAGTCGACGATCATCGCGCACGGGCTGCCGCGCCCGCGCAACCTCCAGGTGGCGCTGGAGCTGGAGGACGAGGTACGGCGGGCGGGTGCGGTGCCCGCGACCATCGCGGTGCTCGACGGGCGGCCCCGTGTCGGTCTGGCCAAGGACCAGTTGGAACGCGTGGCGAGCGGGGACGGGATCCGCAAGCTGGGCCACCGTGACCTGCCGTTCGCCCTGGCGGCGGAGGCGAGCGGGGCGACCACCGTGTCGGCGACGGCGCAGCTGGCGGCGCTGGCCGGCATCCGGGTGTTCGCCACGGGAGGGCTCGGCGGGGTGCACCGGGAGTGGACGGTGACCCAGGACGAGTCGGCCGACCTGGGGCTGCTGGCCCGCACCCGGATCACGGTGGTGTGCGCCGGTGTGAAGTCGATCCTGGACGTGCCGGCGACTCTCCAGCGCCTGGAGACCCTGGGTGTGGCGGTGGCCGGGTACGGTACCGACCGCTTCCCCGGCTTCTACCTGTCCGACTCCGGGCACACGGTCGACTGGACCCTCCGGACCCCGGAGCAGGTGGCGGACGTCATGCGGGCCCAGGACGCGCTCGCCGCGGCTGACACGGCCCTGATCGTCGCCAATCCCGTGCCGGAGGCGGACCAGCTCGATCCGGACCTGCACGCGCGCGTGCTCGCCGACGCCCTGCACGCGTGCGAGGCGGAGGGGATCACCGGGCAGGCGGTCACCCCGTTCCTGCTCGGCTACCTGGTCCGGCACACCGACGGGGCGTCCCTGGAGGCCAACCTGGCGGCCGTGCGCGGCAACGTCAGACTGGCGGCCGGGATCGCCTCGGCGTGGGCCAGGGGGTGACGACGCGGCGGGAGACGCCGCCGAGCACGGATGCGGAAGCGAACCTGCGGCTCACCCGGGGCGTCGCCGAGACAGCGGGCCGGGCGGCGGTCGGGGGCGCGGCGCCGTGCGCGCAGGGGGCGCCGGGCGGGGGCGGGGGCGGCGCGCTGCTCGTCGTCGGGGACGTGGTCACCGATGTCGTCGCGCGGCACCGGGGGCCGCTGGCGGCGGGCACCGACACGGCCGCCGTGATCCGGACGCTGCCCGGCGGGGCGGGCGCCAACGTCGCCTGCTGGGCCGCTCACGCGGGCTGTGCGGACGTACGGCTGCTGGGGCGGGTCGGCGCGGACGCGGCCGGCTGGCACGAGCGGGAACTGGTCGCCTCGGGGGTGCGGCCCCGGCTGGTGGTGGATCCGGAGGCCGCGACGGGGACGGTCGTCTGCCTGGTGGACGGCGGTGCCTCGGCGGAGCGCACCTTCCTCACGGACAGCGGAGCGTCCCTGCGGCTGGAACCGGCCGACTGGTCGGACGTGCTGCTCGACGGGGTCGTTCGGCTGCATCTCTCCGGCTACCTGCTGTTCTCGGCGCCGAGCCGGGCCCTGGTGGGAGTGGCCCTGGCGGCGGCACGCGCGCGTGGTGTGCCGGTGAGCCTGGATCCGGCGTCGGCCGGGTTCCTCGTGGCGCTGGGCGTGGACCGCTTCGCGGCGCTCGTCGAGGGCGTGGACGTCCTGTTGCCGAGCCGGGACGAGGCCTGTCTGCTGACGGGGCTGCCGGATCCGGCGGACGCGGCGGCCGAGTTGAGCCGCCGGGTGCCGCTGGTGGTGGCCAAGGCGGGGGCTCAGGGCGCGCTGGTGGCCCGGGCCGGCCGTGTGGTGGCGCGGATCCCGGCCGTACCGGCGACGCCCCGGGACACCACGGGAGCCGGGGACGCCTTCACCGGGGCGTTCCTCGCCGCGCTGGTCGCCGGCACCGATGCCGAGGAGGCCGCGGCGTGGGGCTGCCGGGCGGGCGCGCGGGCGGTGGGACACGTGGGGGCGAGACCGCCGGCCCACGGCTGACACGGCGCGGCCGTGGGGGCTACTCCTTGCGGCCCCAGGCCGAGATCATCGGGGCGGTGGCGAGATCCATGGCGCCCGCCTCCACGTTGGCCAGGTGCTGGTCGACGTCCGCGTCCGTGGCGAGACCGGCCGCGACGAGCCGGTCGCGGATCTGCCGGACCGTGGCCGCCTCCAGCGCGGTGCACGCGGGTGAGGCGACCGGGAAGTAGGCGTCGGCCTCCACCTCGCGCAGTCCTGCCTCGCGGAGCAGCCGCGGAAGCTTGCGGCCGTACGACAGGTCGGCGCCCCGTTCCGCGAGGAGCTTGCGGAAGCCCTGGCGCAGGCGGTTGGCGAGCCGCTGCTCGGGGCCGTACTCGTAGGGGGAGGTGAGGGGCTGGAGGGCGGGGTCGGCATCCTCGATCAGCAGCCGTCCGCCGGGGCGCAGGGCCTTGATCATGGAACGCAACGCCCGTTCGCGGTCCGGCACATGGACCAGGACCAGCCGGGCGTGCACCAGGTCGAACCCCTCTCCCGGGGGTTCGTCGGCGCCGACGTCGTGGGTGCGGACCTCGACCGGCGGGTGGGCGGCCGCGGCGAGCAGCGAGGTGTCGATGTCGGTGGCGACGACCTGGCCGGCCGGTCCCACCTTCGCGGCCAGCCAGGAGACCACGGAGGTGCCGCCCGCCCCTACCTCCCAGCAGCGCCAGCCCGTCGTGAGACCGGACGCCTCGAGGTGCCGGAAGGTGGTCGGGTCGAAGAGCCGGGCGAAGGCGTCGAAGCGCTGTCCGGCCTCGCTCTGGCGGTTGTCGAGCAGGTATCCGTCGGCTTGTGTCATGAAGGGATGATCCCAGTTGCCCGGCTTGTCCTGGAGGGTCGGCGCCGGGGAGCCGGTCGTCCACAGCCGGGAACCAACCGGAACCCGCTGTTCCCACAGGCTTACCCGCGTCTCACACCGGGCTGGCAGACTTGCCCGGCAAGGCGCGGAAGGGTTGTGCGAGGGGATCCACGCAAGGAGTTCCGGATGACGATGGCAGGGAATCTGCGGAAGGTCACAGGGCTGGGCAGGGCCGGCGGCCTGCGCAAGGTGGCGCGGTTGGCCCGGCGGCGGCCCCGCGTCGACCTGAACCATCACGCGCGGTCCCCGCTGGGCTCCTCGGTGGTGAACTGCGTGACGTACGAGGACGGCGTGCGCGTCCCGGAGCGCAGCGATCTGTACTCGGCCGTGGAGCGGGTACGCAAGAAGGGTGAGGGGTTCGTCTGGCTGGGGCTGCACGAGCCCACGGACAGCGAGTTCGCGGGCATCGCGGAACTCTTCGACCTGCACCCGCTGGCCGTCGAGGACGCGGTCGAGGCCCATCAGCGCCCCAAGGTGGAGCGGTACGGCGAGACGCTGTTCGCGGTGTTCAAGACGGTCTGCTACGTCGAGCACGAGAAGCTGACCGCGACCAGCGAGGTGGTGAACACCGGCGAGATCATGGTGTTCGTCGGTGCGGACTTCGTGATCACGGTCAGGCACGGCAGGCACGGCTCGCTGGGGCCGCTGCGGGAGGAGTTGGAGGCCGCACCGGGGCAGTTGGCCAAGGGACCGGCCGCGGTGCTGCACGCGATCGCGGACCATGTGGTGGACGACTACCTGAACGTCACGGACTCCGTGCAGGCCGACATCGACCAGGTCGAGGCGGACGTGTTCGCGCCGGACGGTGCCCGGGCCGACCCGGGGCGGATCTACCAGATGAAGCGTGAACTCCTGGAGCTGAAACGGGCGGTGGTGCCGCTCGCCCGGCCGATGGAGGAGCTGACCACCCGGCCGTCCCGGGTGATCCCGCCGGAGATACAGACGTACTTCCGGGACGTGCTCGACCACCTGATGCGGGCGAAGGAGCAGATCGCGTCCTTCGACGAGTTGCTCAACTCCATCCTCCAGGCGCATCTGGCGCAGGTGACGGTCGCGCAGAACGAGGACATGCGGAAGATCACGGCCTGGGCCGCGGTGATCGCCGTGCCGACGATGGTGTGCGGCGTGTACGGAATGAACTTCGATCACATGCCGGAGCTGCACTGGCGGTTCGGCTATCCGCTCGTCCTCGGGGTCATATCCGCGGCGTGTCTGGCCCTGTACCGGGGGTTCAGGCGCAACGGCTGGCTCTGACACCCGAGGCCGCCGCGCTCGTGCGGGGTCGGGCTCGCCGGGACGCTCAGCCGCTCCACGCCGGATGACGGGGGTCGTCGGCGCGGACCAGGACGTCGGCCGTGCCGACGGGGTCGGTCTCGGCCGTGTAGCGCTCGAAGGCGGGCAGGGTCCAGTGCTCGCTCTCGGGGGTACGGCGGCGCAGGGCGCCGGGAGTCAGCAGGAGGTGGACGGTCAGGTCGAACGGGAACCAGTGCCGCAGCAGGAGCGGTCCGTGCAGCAGCAGCAGGCCGCCGGGCGGGAGGGAGACGTAGGGGCTGCGGGTGGCGCGGTCGGTGGCGGGGTCCCAGAGGTCGGGCAGGACGCGGCCGGTGCCGCCGGGGTCGAGGGGGCCGAAGACCTCACGCCACAGGGCGTTGGTGTCGAACCAGCCGCCGTAGTACGACTCCGCGTCCCGGTGACCGTGCTCCAGGCGCAGTGAGGCGGGGCGCAGGAAGCCCTCGGTGTCCACGACGAGCGACGGCCGGCCCCGGACCCGCAGCGCCTCGCCGACGCGTTGCGCGAGGTCGCCGGGCCGGGCCGCCGGGGCGCCGTCGAAGGCGACACGCGGCCAGGCGCCACCGTCGGCGGGCGTGAGGTCGGCCAGCCGCTCGGCGAGGCGCTCGGCGAGCCGGTCCCAGGTGATCGCTTCGAGTCGCACGGGGCCATGATGCCTCGCCGGGCGGGACCACCGGGCATGCCGGGGGCCTGCCCCGGGAGACGTCTCTAGGCACCGGCCTGCCACGGCCGAGGCGACGGCCGAGGCGACCGCACGGTGCGCCGCCGGGGCGGTGCCCGGCCCGCGGGGGCGGAGGCGAAGGACGTGTGGTCAGGCCCCGGAGCGGGGGGAAAGAACCGCGTATGACGCGTCTCGCAACTCCCCCTCATCACGGCGGACTTCTGGTCGTGCAGCCACTTCGGCACCGGCGGTGTGCGGCGTGCCGGCGGGGACCGTTGTCGTTGCTGGTGCTGGAGGACGGGGCGCCGCGGTGTCTTCAGTGCGCTGATCTCGGGCACCTGGTGTTCCTGCCGCGGGGCGACACCGCGCTGACCCGGCGGTCGCGGGAGGAGAGCACGCTGTCGGCGGTGGTGGTGCGGTTCAACCGGCGCAAGGCCAGGTACGAACGGCAGGGCGTCCTGGTGGAGGAGGCCGCGCTGGCCCGGGCCGAGGCGCGGTGTCTGGCGGACGCCGAGGCGCGGCGGCGCCGGCGGGCACGGGACGCGAAGCTCCGGGCGGCGCAGGACGTGCGGTTCACGCGGGCCTTCGCGGCGGAGATCCTTCGGCTGTTCCCGGGCTGCCCGGCGGAGCGGGCCCTGGCGATCGCGACCCACGCCTCGGTGCGGGGCAGCGGGCGGGTGGGGCGTAGCGCGGCCGGGCGGTCGCTGGCGGAGGGGGCGGTGGTCTCGGCGGTGGTGGCGGGGGTGCGGCATGTGGACACGCCGTACGACCAGCTGCTGATGAGCGGGGTCCCGCGGTACGAGGCGCGACGGCGGATCGCGGGGACGGTGGAGGCGGTGCTGCGGACGTGGGAGGCAGGGGTGGAGGTGCGGTTGACCGGATGATCGCGTACGTGGGTGTCCGTGGACGCCCGTCCCGGTCGCGGGAGGGGGCGGCTGGTGGGCACTGACCTGAGCGGCGGAGGTTGTCGGGCGTGGGTGGGGTGTGGTGGTCGTGATCGACGGACCGTATGACGTTCATGCCGGTGTTCGCGGGGTCGCCGGCCACTCTGCGGGCGGCTTCGGGCGGACGTATCGTGGCCGCAAGAGTGCCGCCCGACGAGGCACGGCCTGGGGTGAACGTACGCGAGGAAGACGACCATGGCCGATCCCAAGGGGTTCATGACCACGCAGCGCGAGGAGTGGCGGCGGCGGCCGGTCGAGGAGCGGGTACGCGACTGGGACGAGGTCTACGTCCCCGGGGCGCTGCTGCCGATCATCAGCAGGCAGGCGGACCGCTGCATGGACTGCGGGGTGCCGTTCTGCCACGACGCGTGTCCGCTCGGCAATCTGATCCCGGAGTGGAACGACCTGGTGTCGCGGGAAGACTGGCGGGCGGCGAGCGACCGGCTGCACGCGACGAACAACTTCCCCGAATTCACCGGACGGTTGTGCCCGGCGCCGTGCGAGGCGGGCTGCGTGCTCGCGATCAACCAGCCGGCCGTCACGATCAAGAACGTCGAGTGCGCGATCGCCGACCGGGCCTGGGCGGAGGGGTTCACCGCGCCGATGCCGCCGGAGCGGCTGTCCGGGCGGACGGTCGCGGTGATCGGGTCGGGACCGACCGGGCTCGCGGCGGCGCAGCAGCTGACCCGGGCCGGGCACACGGTCGCCGTGTACGAGAAGGACGACCGGCTCGGGGGGCTGATGCGGTACGGCATCCCCGCGTTCAAGATGGAGAAGCACCATCTGGAGCGGCGGCTGGAGCAGATGCGGGCGGAGGGGACGAAGTTCCGTACGTCGGTGACGGTCGGACGGGACGTGGGGGCGGCGGAGCTGCGGGCCCGGTACGACGCGGTGGTGATCGCGACCGGTGCGACGGCGTGGCGGGAACTTGAGGTGCCGGGAAGGGAGTTGGAGGGGATACACCAGGCGATGGAGTATCTGCCGCTGGCCAACCGGGTGTGCGAGGGCGATCTGCCCGAGTCGCCGATGTCGGCGGCCGGGAAGCATGTGGTGATCGTGGGCGGGGGTGACACGGGGGCGGACTGCCTGGGGACGGCGGTGCGGGAGCGGGCCGCTTCGGTGACCCAGCTGGACATCTACGCACAGCCGGGTGCGGAGCGGGACGAGGACCTCGAGCCGTGGCCGACGTATCCGAAGGTCTACCGGCTGTCCGCGGCGCACGAGGAGGCGCGGGACCTGGAGACGGCGCCCGCGGCTGACGCGGACGCGCGGTTGTTCGCGGCGTCGACGCTGCACTTCGCGGGCGACGGGAGCGGGCATGTGCGGTCGTTGCACCTGGTGGAGGTGGACGCGGCCCGCCGGCCGGTGCCGGAAAGCGGGCGGACGCTGCCCGTGGACATGGTGCTGCTGGCGCTCGGTTTCTCCGGACCGGACCGCGCGGACGGCCTCCTCGACCAGCTGGCGGTGGCGACGGAGCCGCGCGGGACGATCAGCAGGGACGCCGGGTTCGCGACGAACGTGCCCGGGGTGTTCGCCGCGGGGGACGCGGCGCGCGGGCAGTCGCTGATCGTATGGGCGATCGCGGAGGGACGGGCGGTGGCGGCGGCTGTCGACCGGTATCTCATGGGCAGTTCACAGCTGCCGGCACCAATATCACCGTACGACCGGCCGATGGTCGTATAACCGAAGGTCGTTCAGCGCTTACGGCTTACGGCCCAGTGCCCCGTAGCCAGGGATCACCCCGTCGTCCTGTCCCGGCACCGGCTCGCCCAGTTCCGGGTGCCAGTGGTGGACCACCGACACCCCGGGCTCGACGAGTTCCAGCCCGTCGAAGAAGCTGCCGAACTCCTTGCGCGAGCGCAGCGCCAGCGTGACCCCGGCCGCCCTGAGTTTCGCGGTGGCCGCCGCCGACTCCTCCGGGGTGAAGTCGGCGGTGGCGTGGGTCATCACCAGGTAGCTGCCGGACGGCAGTTCGGACAGCAGTCTGCCGACCAGTTCGTGCGCCCCGTCCTCGTCCGAGACGAAGTGGAGCAGGGCGACCAGCGACAGCGCGACGGGGCGGTCGAGGTCCAGGACCTCGCGCGCGCCGGCGATGATCGCCGCCGGGTCGCGCACATCGGCCTGGAGGTACTCGGTCGCGCCCTCGGGCGTGCTGCGCAGCAGGGCCGCCGCGTGGGCCAGCACGATGGGGTCGTTGTCGCAGTACACGATCCGGGCCTCGGGTGCGATGCCCTGGGCGATCTGGTGCAGGTTCGGCTCGGTCGGGATGCCCGTGCCGATGTCCAGGAACTGCCGGACGCCGTGCTCGGCCAGCCAGCGCGTGGCGCGGTGCATGAAGGCGCGGTTCACCCGGGCCATCACCGGCACCCGGGGGTCGAGGGCCAGCATCTGCCGACCCATCTCCTCGTCGACGGGGTAGTTGTCCTTGCCGCCGAGATACCAGTCGTACATGCGGGCCGGGTGCGGCTTGCCGGTGTCGATCACGGTGCGGTCCTGCCCAGTCATGAGGCACTCCATAAGCGTCGAACGCGGTCGCAGATCAATTGATTACCAAGAGAAAGAAGGTGAACGAGCGAACAGCAAAGGGCTTGAACGAGATGCGGAGCAGCTTCAGCAGTACAGGGTCAGGAGAGCAGGAAGTCGGCCTCCCCCGCCTTGGCGCCCTCGATGAAGGCCGTCATCTCGTCGGTGGTGTAGATCAGCGCCGGTCCGTCCGGGTCGGTCGACTGCCGGACGGCGATCCG
Organism: Streptomyces sp. NPDC020958; assembly: GCF_055562175.1. Taxonomy (NCBI): domain Bacteria; kingdom Bacillati; phylum Actinomycetota; class Actinomycetes; order Kitasatosporales; family Streptomycetaceae; genus Streptomyces; species Streptomyces sp. NPDC020958. Next base: position 91,045 of record NZ_JBVHFU010000010.1, read on the forward strand.
GCCGTCGGCCAGTTTCATCGCCTCCAGGCAGTTGCCTCCGTTGCCGCCGCTCCACGGCTTGTGCCAGCCCTCGCTGCCCAGTTCCCCCGCGGGCATGCCGTTGTAGATCCGCCCCGCGCGGTTGCGCGGCCCGGACTGGTGTTTGATGCGATCCATTCACAGCTCCTTGCGGAGATCCCGGAGGATCTCCTTCGTGCGTTGTGCCGTGGCGGCCTGCGCCGCCATGCGGTCCATGACCTCCAGGTGGGTGGCCACCTCGGTGCGCGCGTCCAGGTAGACGGCGCCGGTCAGGTACTCGCTGTAGACCATGTCCGGCAGTTCGGGCATGGCGAACCGGAAGAGTACGAAGGGCCCGTACGTCCCCGGGTGCGGCCCGCTCGCGAACGGGACGACCTGGAGCGTCACATTGGGCAGGTCCGTGACCTCGAGCAGACGGTCGATCTGCGCACGCATCACCTCCGGGCCGCCGACGGGGCGGCGCAGCACGGTCTCGTCCAGCACCGCCCAGAAACGGGGCGCGTCGGGACGGGTGAGCAGGTCCTGGCGTTGCATGCGCAGGGCGACATGCCCCTCGATGTCCTCGGGCCGGGTCTGCCCGATGGCACCGGACCGCAGCACCCCGCGCGCGTAGTCCTCGGTCTGCATCAGGCCGGGGACGAAGTGCGGTTCGTAGGAACGGATCAGGCTCGCCGCGCCCTCCAGGCTGACGTACATGGAGAACCAGCCGGGGAGGATGTCGTGGAACCGCTGCCACCAGCCCGGCTTGTTGGCGTCCTCGGCGAGCCGGACGAAGAGGTCGGCCTCGTCGTCGGCCACTCCGTAGGCCTTCAGGAGGAGTTGGAGGTAGGGAATCTTGAGGGCGACCTCGGCCGTCTCCATGCGGCGGACGGTGGCGGGCGCCACGCGGAGCACCCGGGCGGCCTCCTCCCGCTTGAGTCCCGCGCGTTCCCGCAGGTCGAGGAGGCGCCGGCCGAGGACCACCTGGCCCACCGTCGGCGCGGACCGCGGCTCGCTCACGCTCCACCCACCTCCATGAAGTTCCCTGACCGGGCCGCCCCGGGCGCGCCGGACGGCCGCCTACAGGTGTCACCCGGCCTGCCGACGACCCGGCTGCGCCCGGGCACCCGAAACAGCCGGAATTCACCTGTTCGGCACCCTCGGTCGCATGGGCCGGATCGGTCCGCAGGATCCTCACTGATCCCAACCGGCGTCGCTCGACATGCCGTTGCGAGCAGTGTGCCACGGCCTTTCACTCCGTCACACAGCACTCTGCATTTTTCAGAGTGACACTTGCCAAGTGTTCGAGGCGGGGCGATAGTGGCAAGCGTGATTCCGTCCGCGCCCTTAGGAACAGACGCCGTCCGGGACCGTCTTGGTCTCGGCGCCACCGCGGGAGTCGCCCCAGGTGGGGGCGGCGCCGAGCGCCGGTTCCGGTTCGAGCTGGCCGCTCATCCGGGCTCCCCGGCCCAGGCCAGGCGTCTGGCACGGGCCCGGCTGACCGGTTGGTCGCTCTGCGCGGACACCTGTGACACCGCGCTGCTCGTCCTGTCCGAGCTGGTGACCAACGCGATCGTGCACACCGCGAGCACTCGGGTGGTGTGCGAGTTGCGCGATGGCGACGACACCGTGCGCATAGCCGTGCACGACGAGGGCTGTGCGCCCGACGAACCGCATCCGTCCCCGCAGCGTCCCGAGGAGGAGCACGGGAGGGGACTGCTCCTCGTCGAAGCGCTGTGCCTGGCCTGGGGGGCCCAGGAGCACGGGCCCGGCCTGCTGGTCTGGGCGGAGCTGCCGCGCCGGACCGACGCCGCCGCGGACACCCTCAAACCCAGCGACGACCTCGGCTGGGGCGCCCCTCCGGACCCGGGTCCGACGCGCGACTCGTCCCGCGGGACCCGACGTGATCCGGTGCACCGCCCTTCGCCGGGTACCGGCGAGGAGGCACAACCGGAGGCCCGGTACACGGTGCCGGAGGCCCGGCGCCCGTTCCCGAGGCGGGGGCAGGCGTGACCGCCGTTCCCGGCCCGGGGCTGCCGCTCGGCCTCGACACCCTGGTCCGCCTGCAGCGGGCCCGACGGCCGGGATCCGGGACCGGCCCCCGCAGGCTGCCGGTGCCCGAGGGCATGACGGCACCGCTGGGCAGCGACGCGGTGGCCGTACCGGCGGGGCTCGGGCCGCTGGTCGCGCCCCGGCTGCCTCGGGTGGGGTGCGTGTACGCCGATGGCACGCACTGGTGGTGGATCGTTCCGGCGGACTCCGACGACGCCCTCGGCTGGCCCGCCCCCGCCCTCTACAGCCCCGGCGCCGCGCTCCCCGGCGACGCCCGGCTGATCCACCGCCCCCGGGGGACGCTGCCGTACACCCCGCCCATACCCCTGTACCTCGCCCTGTGCCGGGTGACGGGGACGACCCCGGAATGGTCCCGCCGGCTGAGCGCGTGACCGCTGCGCGAGCCGGCCGCCAGGCGAACCCGGCCCTTCCCCTCGCCTCGCCGCACCGCACCCCCAGCACACTCCCCCGTGCCTCCCGAGCCCCGTCGCGCGCCCTGCCCGGCGGCTGTCGGGGCCCGCGATAGTGGCCGTTCGTCGGCGGCTCCGGGGAGGATCGTGGTGAGGAAGCGGCGGGATGCGGCGGCGCCAGAGGTGTCCGAGTCGGAGCGGCTGCTGTTCGGGGGGCCGCTCCGCTACGACATGGGCTGGAACCAGCACGGGGACGCCTTCCTGGAGCTGGACTTCCGCGCCATGATGACCCGGCTGCCCGGCATGCTCGCGTCCAGCCTGCGGCTGGCCCGGCAGGCGGACGCCCGGGACGCGCGGACCGTGCTGCTGGCCCAGTTGGGCGTCGGCGCGACCCAGGCCGTGAGCCTGCTGGCCGTGAACAGTGTGCTGGGCCGGCTGATCGGCACCGGCGCCATCGAGGAGCGGCTGCGCGACGCCGCCCCCGTCCTGGTCACCATGGCTGCCGTCATGTTCCTGGGCGCGCTGCTGCGCGCCGCGTCGACCTACGCCACGGGCCGCCTGGAACCGAAGGTCGAGCGGGTGGCGACGGAGCTGTACCTGGAGCGGGCGGCGGCCGTCGAACTCGCCGCGATCGAGGACCACGCCTTCCACAAGCTGCTGGACACCGCGCAGTACGGCGCCTCGTCGGCCCGCCGCATGATCAGTTACGGCACCCGCGTGGTGAACGCGATGATCTCGCTGATCGCGGCGGCCGGCGTGCTGACCGTGCTGCACCCGGCCCTGCTCCCGCTGCTGATCACGATGACGATCCCGAGCGCCTGGGGCGCCCTGACCAACGCCCGGCGCCGCTACGAGTCGTTCCACACCTGGGTGCAGCACGCCCGCGCGGGCCACCTGATCAGCAGCCTGCTCACGGAGCCGGAGGCGGCGCCGGAGATCCGGGTGCACGGGGTCGGCCCGTTCCTGCTGCGGCACTTCCGGTCGATGTCGGAGACGGCGGAGGCCGAGCAGGCCCGGCTGGCGCGGCTCGCGGCCCGTACCGGTCTGATCGCGGCGGCCTGGACCGGCTTCGCGACCGTCGCGACCTACGCCACGCTGGGCGCACTGCTGCTGAGCGGTGCGATGGCCCTGTCGGTGGCCGGGACGGCGGTGATCGCGATCCGCACCGGCTCGTCGAGCCTCGACACGCTCGTTCTGGAGATCAACACCCTGCACGAGGAGGCGCTGTTCGTCGGCGATCTGGAGCGGCTGTACGTGGAGGCCGCCGAGCGGGCGATCCCGGTCGGCGGGGACCTCCTGCCGGAGGATCCGCAGGAGATCCGCTTCGAGAACGTCACCTTCACCTATCCGAGTGACGACCCGGGCGACGGTCCGGGTTCCGCCCCGCGCCCCGCCCTGGACGACGTGACCCTCTCCCTCCCCCTCGGCCGGATCATCGCCCTGGTCGGCGAGAACGGTTCCGGCAAGACCACCCTGGTCAAGCTGCTGGCCGGGCTGTACCAGCCGGACCGGGGCCGCATCCTGTGGGACGGCGTCGACGCGGCGCGGGCCGACCGGCACCGGCTCGCCGAACGCATCGCGATGGTGGCCCAGGACTTCAAGCGCTGGCCGTTCACCGCCAAGGTCAATGTGGCCGTCGGCCGCTCGTCGGCGCCGCTCACCGAGGAGCGGCTGGCCGCGTCGGTCGCGGAGGCGGGCGCTCAGGAGGTGGTCCAGGACCTGCCGCGCGGCCTGGAGACGCTGCTGGCGCGCAGCTTCAGCGGCGGGCACGAGCTGTCCGGCGGTCAGTGGCAGCGCCTCGGCATCGCGCGGGCCGCCTACCGGCGCGGGCACATCCTGATCGTGGACGAGCCCACGGCCGCCCTGGACGCCCGGGCCGAACTGGAGGTCTTCGAGAAGATCCGGGCGCTGGCGGGCAGCGGGCAGACGGTCGTACTGATCACCCACCGGCTCGCGTCGGTCCGGCACGCGGATCTGGTGCACGTCCTCGACCAGGGCCGGGTGGTGGAGTCCGGGACTCCGGACGAGCTCCTGGCGAGCGGCGGTGTCTACGCGGAGCTGTACGGGCTCCAGGCGAACCAGTTCACGGCCGCGGTGCCCGCCCGGAAGGCGGGCTAGTTCTCGACGCTCTCGCCGGCGCGCACGATGACCAGGAAGGTGTCGGTCGCCAGGTCCATCACCACCTCCGCGGGCAGCCCTTCCAGCCGCCGGGCCTGTGCGAACTCCTCTGCAGGCCATGATCCTCGCGGTCCGCCTGCGGGAAAGCGTTCGAGCACGGTTCGCCCGTTCACCATCCTGCACCTCCAGAGCTGCGTCGTACGTGTAGGAGTTAACGCTCTGGAGAACGTGAATGGCTCGCCCGGTGACCGTACTGAGACACAGCCGACACCCTGTCGGCGCGGAGGGTGAGAGTCCGTTGACTTTCGGCCACCTTCGCGACCGCTTGTGTCAGTCCTCGTACTCGTCGTGATAGCGCACGCGGTCGCTGCCCGCGGGGGTCCGGCCCAGGGCCGTCAGGTCGAGCAGGGAGGCGACCGAGCCGAGCCCGTCGAGTCCGTGGTCGTACACCGAGTACGTGTGGAAGACCCGGTCCGACTCCCGCAGGAAGCAGCTGATCCCGGGACGTTCCACCGGTTCGTCGTCCACCACGATGGTCGCCTCGAAGTCGCGGTTGAAGTCGCGGCCGACGTCGCTGTGGCAGGAGGAGTACCAGGGGACCGTCCAGCCCATCCGTGCCTTGAACGGCAGGATCCGGGTGAACGGTGCCCGGGAGACCGCCGCGAACGAGGTGCCGCGTGCCCGCAGATGCGCGAGGTGGCCGATCTGGTCCAGGAAGGCGGCGCAGCCGGGGCAGCCGGCCTCCCACTCGGGGGCGAACATGAAGTGGTGGACCACCAGTTGGGTACGTCCGTCGAAGAGGTCGAGCAGGTTCGCCTTGCCGTCGCCGCCCACGAAGACGTACTCGGGGTCCACCTCGACCATGGGCAGCCGGCGCCGCTCGGCGCTGAGCGCGTCCCGCGCGCGCGTGAGCGCCTCCTCCTTCAGCAGTAGCTCCTCGCGAGCGGCACGCCAGCGCTCACGCGAGACGATCTCCGGAAGCGACATGGGTCCTCCTGTACGGCGGTCGGTTCCGGGTGGTGACCGTGGGAGGACGCAGAACTCATCGGCGCGGCCGAAGAATTCTTCTGCGTCGCCGTCAGCCGGCGAGCCGCGCGGCGACCGGCATCCGCGGCACGGCGACCCCGTACCGCTGCCCGCCCTGCGTCAACTCGGCTGCCAGGTCTTCGAGCTGCCGGGTGTGGCGGGCGGTGAGCCGACCGGTCTCGTCGAGGTGCACGGCGCACGCGGTGGTGGTGTCCACGAGCCGTTCGAGTACGGCGGCCACCGCGTCGGTGCCCTCGGTGTGCCGGGCGAGAGCCGGGAGTTCGGCGGCGGCGAGGGCGATGGCGGAGCGTGCCTCGGTCAGGGTGCGGTAGGCCTCGCGGCGCAGTGCCCAGCGTTCGTCGCGGTCGCCGGACTCGCTCAGTACGTGGGCGAGGTAGGTGTGCGCGGCCCGCCCGGCCGTCGCCAGCCGGCCCCGGACGCCGCCACCGCGCTTCCCCGGCATCGGCAGGTGCCCGACGAGCAGGACCAGCGCGCAGGCCAGCAGGGTCTCGCCGATCCGGCTGACCGAGGCCTGCGGTTCGCCCCCGACCATGACCAGGGCGAGCACCAGGACGGTGACGACGGCGGTCTGTGCGGCGAAGTGCCTGGTGGCCACCGGGACGAGGGCGCCGCAGACGGCCACCAGGGCGATGAGTCCCTCGGGCCGGGGCAGGACGGCGGCGAAGCCCGCGAAGACGAGGGCGCCGAGCACTGTCCCGGCGGCCCGGCACAGCACCCGGGAGGCGAGCGGACCGAGGTCGGGCTTGACGAGGAAGACGGCGGTGGCCGGCAGCCAGTACCAGTGCTGGTGAGTGCCGTACCAGCGGGTGTGGTGCAGGGCCTGCGCGATGGCGGCGCTGACGCCGAAGCAGAGGGCGACCCGCAGCCCGTACTCCCGTCCGCCGCTGCCGAACGCGGCTCGCAGGACCTCCTTCGGGCCGCGGCGCCGGGCGGGCGGCCGCTGTTCCGCGCCCTCGGACCGGTCGAAGGCCTCGGCGGCCCGCAGCAGGGCGTCGTCGAGGGCGCGCAGGGCGGGCACCGCTCGGGACGGCGCGGGCAGCGGTCCGGTGCCGGCGTTCTCCCGGACGGCGGCGGCCAGTCGGCGGGGCCCCTCCGCGGCCCGCTCGGATATCGGTTCGCCCGCCCAGGCGAGGGCGGTGGCCGCCTCGGCGAGGGGCAGCGCGGCGGCGTACTGCGCGTGCAGCCGGCGCTCGGTGGCGGAACTGGCGTAGCGTCGCAGCCGGGGCCCGGTGAGCGCGTCCTGGGCGTGGTCGAGTGCCGTGCTCAGCGCCTTGCGCCGGCTGAGCGCGGCCTCGCCCGCGACGGCCTCCAGGAGGTCGGCGATGGCGTCGTACACACCGGCGACGGCGTCCCGCTCCCCGTCGAAGCGGTAGTCACCGGCGAGCGCGCCGGGCGTGGGCAGGGCGAGCCGCAGCGCCAGCAGCCATCCGGCGCCGGCGAGGAAGGCGAGGGCCCGCTGCCAGCCCGCCTCGGCCACCGGCATCCCGGCGCCGATGGCGGCGGCGACCAGCAACTGCGTTCCGGCGCCGGACGCGACGGGCCCGACGGCGCTGATGCCCCCGGCGGCCAGGCCGAGCCCCGTGAGCAGCAGGGTGAGGGGGACGGCGGTGAGGTGCGCGCCGCCGTACGTCCCGGCCAGCAGCCCCACCGCACCGGCCGCCGCGGGCGCCCCGAGCCGCCGCACGGCGGCCCGCCGGCTGCCGGGCCGGTCGTTGATCCCGGCGAGCATGGCGGCGATGGCGGCGACCACACCGAGGGAGGTGCGCTGGGCCAGGACCGCCGCGAGCAGCAACGGCCCGGCGGCCAGCGCCCCTCTGGTCACCGCGCTCCAGGGCACGGGTCCGCGCTGGGCGCGCAGGGCGTGGGCGAGCCACGGGGGCAGGGTGATACGGCGGGACACGGGGCTCCTGTCCGGGCGAGGGCGGGGTGTGCCTTCGGACGACGGTGGCCGGGCGCTGTCGGCTTCGTTGGCCAACGGTAGATCGGGTTCCCGTACGAAAAGGTTCGATTGCATTGCGCTGGTGTGACAAGTGTCCCGAAGGACCGAGTTCTTTATGAACGCAATTCCGCGCGGCCCCGATCGAGCGTGCTGGGAGGCGCGGTCGATCCCGGTGATCGGCGGCTGACAAAACAGGATGCGTCGCGTGTGCAGGGGGTGGATCATCAGTTGGTCGATCTGATCACCCGAGGGGTGGAGGGCGTGGGCGCTGAAGTGGTGCTGCGGCGGGCCGGTGGGGCGGATGCCGGAGCGGTGGCCGACGTCTGGCTGCGGTCGTACCGTGCCGCGCTGCCCACCGTCGTGCGGGCGCACTCGGACGACGAGGTGCGGGCGTACTTCCGGGACGTCGTGGTGCCGGAGCGGGAGACCTGGCTCGCGGAGGCGGCCGGGCTCGTCGTGGGGGTGATGGTGCTCGCGGGGGATCTGTTGTCGCAGTTGTACCTGGACCCCGGATGGCGGGGGCGGGGTCTCGGCGACCGGTTCGTCGCGCTGGCGAAGGAACGCTCGCCGCGAGGCCTCACGCTGTGGACGTTCCAGGTCAACGAGCCCGCCCGCCGGTTCTACGAGCGGCACGGCTTCGTCGCCGTCGAGTCCACGGACGGAAGCGGGAACGAGGAGCGGGAGCCGGACGTCCGCTACGTCTGGCAGCCCTGATCCCCGGCGCGGCTCCCCGGGACGACCGCCGCCGCCACCGCCGGGGCCGTCCCCCGGACTCCTCTGGCCTACGTCTCCTCGCCTGCCGTCGGCCGGTCCGGCGGCAGGCGGTGTCTGATCTCGTCCATGACCGACGAGTCGGTCAGGGTCGTCACGTCGCCGAGCGCACGGTGTTCGGCGACGTCCCGCAGCAGCCGGCGCATGATCTTCCCGGAGCGGGTCTTGGGGAGTTCGGTGACGACCAGGATCTCCCGGGGGCGGGCGATCGGGCCGATCTCCGTGGTGACGTGGGTGCGCAGCTGCGCCGCCACCTCCTCGGCCCCGGCCGCGCCCGCCTGCACGTCGCCACGCAGGATGACGAAGGCGACCACGCCCTGTCCGGTCGTCGCGTCGGTCGCGCCGACCACCGCCGCCTCCGCGACCAGCGGGTGGGAGACGAGGGCCGACTCGACCTCCGTGGTGGAGATGCGGTGCCCGGAGACGTTCATGACGTCGTCGACGCGGCCGAGCAGCCAGATGTCGCCGTCGTCGTCCTTCTTCGCGCCGTCCCCCGCGAAGTAGGTGCCGGGGAAACGCGACCAGTAGGTGTCGAGGTACCGCTGTTCGTCGCCCCAGATGGTGCGGAGCATCGCGGGCCACGGCTGGGTGAGGACCAGATAGCCGCCGGAGCCGTCGGGTACCGGCCGGCCTGTGTCGTCGACGACGTCGGCCGCGACACCGGGCAGCGGGCGCAGGGCGGAGCCCGGCTTGCAGACGCTCACGCCGGGCAGCGGGCTGATCATCTGGGCTCCGGTCTCGGTCTGCCACCACGTGTCGACGACCGGGCAGTCGCCGGAGCCGATGACCTCGCGGTACCAGATCCACGCCTCGGGGTTGATCGGCTCGCCGACCGAGCCGAGGAGGCGCAGCGACGTCAGGTCGAACTCGGCCGGGATGTCGGCGCCCCATTTCATGAAGGTGCGGATCGCGGTCGGGGCGCAGTAGAGGATGGACACCCGGTACTTCTCCACCAGTTCCCACCAGCGGCCCCGGTGCGGGGTGTCCGGCGCCCCCTCGTACAGCAGGGAGGTGACGCCGTTGGCCAGCGGGCCGTAGACGATGTACGAGTGGCCGGTGACCCACCCGATGTCGGCCGCCGTCCAGAAGACGTCCCGGTCCGGTTTGACGTCGAAGACCGCCCAGTGCGACCAGGCGACCTGGGTGAGATAGCCGCCGGTGGTGTGCAGGATGCCCTTGGGGCGGGCGGTGGTGCCGGAGGTGTACATGATGTACAGGGGGTGTTCGCTGTCGAACGCCTCCGCCCGGTGCTCGGCCGGCTGTCCGTCGACCGTCTCGTGCCACCACAGGTCCCGGCCGGGGAGCCAGTCCACCGGCTGCCCGGTACGCCGGACGACCAGCACGTGGCGGACCTCGGGGCAGCCGCGGAGTGCCTCGTCGACGGCCGGTTTCAGGGCGGAGGGGTGGCCGCGGCGGTAGCCGCCGTCCGCGGTGATCACCAAGCGGGCGTCGCAGTCGAGGATCCGGCCGCGCAGCGCCTCCGCGGAGAAGCCGCCGAAGACGACGGTGTGCGGGGCGCCGATGCGGGCACAGGCCAGCATCGCCACCACGGTCTCCGGGATCATCGGCATGTAGACGGCGACCCGGTCGCCCGCGGTGACGCCGAGCACCCGCAGGGCGTGGGCGGCCTTGCGGACCTCCGTCGTCAGCTGGGCGTAGGTGAGGGTGCGGGTGTCGCCGGGCTCGCCCTCCCAGTGGAAGGCGACCCGGTCGCCGAGGCCGGCGGCGACATGCCGGTCCAGGCAGTTGTACGCCGCGTTCAGGCGGCCGCCGGTGAACCAGCGGGCGAACGGGGCACGGCTCCAGTCCAGCACCTGGTCCCAGGGCTGCTCCCAGTCGAGCCGGCCGGCCGCCGCGGCCCAGAAGGCGAGGCGGTCGGCGTCGGCCCGTGCGTAGTCCTCCGCGGTGGCGTTGGCCACTGCGGCCAGCTCCGGGGGCGGCGGGAAGCGGCGCTCCTCGTGCAGCAGGTTGGAGAGCGTCCCGCCGCCGCTGTCGGTCATGCGTGGACCCCGAACGGCCCGTGGCGGTGGCCGCGGTGCGGGCGCAGGTGCTCGCCGATGTCCGGGAAGACGGGCAGGACGGCACGGTGGAAGGTGGAGTTGGTGACGCCGGCGAACGACGCGTACCAGGCGCACACCGCGGTGACCAGGCCGAGCCAGCCGCCGGCCTCGACGGTGCCGGGCGACTGCGCGAACTCGCCGACGCACAGCACGATGAACGTCGCCGACAGGGTGACCAGCACGGCCAGCAGGGCGCCCGTGGTGCGGGTGGCGGCGACGGTCATGTAGACCGTGAAGACCGCGAACACCAGCAGGAACAGGCCGGTCGCCTGGTGCACGGTGGCGGGCGGCAGGCTGCCCGCGACGAACCTCGCGTAGGCGGCGTAGGCGAGCCAGAAGGCGGCGTACGACCCGAAGGCGGTGGCGCCGAAGGTGTTGCCCTTGCGGAACTCCCACATGGCCGCGAGCAGCTGGGCCAGTCCGCCGTAGAACAGGGCGAGCGGGAGGACGAAGGTCGTCGCCGCGAAGGCACCGAGGCCGAGCGGGCCGGGGTCCGCGACGGTTCCGGTGTCGGTGCTAGGGGTGCTCATCTGCGCCTCCTCAGGCGGTGTGCCTAGGCGGTGTGCCTCACGAGGACGTGAGTCCGTCCCGGACACCACGGGGGCCGGCGGCGCCACGCGTCCACGGTCTCCGGGTTCCCGCGCCCTTCGCCCTTATGCGGACACTTCTAACCAGATCCCCACATTCGGCGCTTCGTCAGCGGCTTCCGGTAGCTCCCCGCCCGGCTGGTGGTGAGCCCCAGCGTCACCAGCGACTCCGCCAGCTTCACCGCGGCGCCGACCCCGTCCACGACCGGAACCCCGAGCTTCTCCCCCACCGTCCGCTGCAACCCCGTCATCCCGGCGCAGCCGAGGACGAGGACCTCGGCGCCGGCGTCGCGGACCCGTTCGGCCGCCGCCAGGAACGCGGCCTCCGTCCGTCCGGGGTCACCGGCGAGGTCCAGGACCCCCAGCCCCGTTCCGGCCACGGCCACGCAGTTGCGGGCGACCCCCGCCGTCTCCAGGCTGTCCTCGATCTGCCCGCGCGAGCGGTCCAGCGTGGTGACGACGCCGTAGCGGCGGCCCAGCAGGCAGGCCAGATGGGCCGCGGCCTCGGTGATGTCGACGACCGGGACGTCCAGCAACTCCCGTGCGCCCTCCCGTCCGTGCTCGCCGAAACCGGCCATGACCACCGCGTCGTACGGCGGGCCCGGGTAGGTCCGCAGGGCGTCCAGGACCGCCGCCGCCGACAGGTAGCTGTCCAGCCAGCCCTCCGCCGACTCGGGGCCCCAGCTCGGGGTCAGCCCGGTCACGGCGGTGCCCGGGCCTGCGGCGGCCCGGGCACCTCGCACGATCTCCTCGGTCATCTCCTGCGTGGTGTTGCAGTTGGTGACGACGATCCGCACGTCCGTCAGGCCTCCTCGGTCTCGGGGGTCCGGTCGCCCCGGCACAGCGCCAGGTACAGGCCCGCGGACAGGGCGGTGCCGATGAACCAGGAGTAGGGCGCCACATCGCTGAAGGTCTTCACCAGCGCGAACACGCCGGCGACCGCCGCCGACGGCAGGAACGCCCACAGCGCCTTGGGGTTGACGCCCTTGCGGTAGTGGTACGGGGACCCGGGCGTCGCGTCGAAGAGCTGTCGCACGTCGACCCTGCCGCGCTTGATCGCGTAGTAGTCGACCATGATCACGCCGAACAGGGGTCCCAGGAAGGCTCCGAGGCCGCCCAGGAAGTAGTTGACGACGGAGGGGTTGGAGAAGAGGTTCCAGGGGGTGACGAGGAGCGCCGCGACCGTGCTGATCAGGCCGCCGACCTTGAAGGTGATCTTCTGCGGCCAGACGTTGGCCAGGTCGTACGCCGGTGAGACGAAGTTGGCGACGATGTTGACGCCCATGGTGGCGACCGCGAAGGTCAGGGCCGCCACGACCAGGACCCAGGTGTTGCCGACCTTGGCGACCAGTTCGGCGGGGTCGGTGATGGCCTCGCCGAAGACCTCCAGCGAACCCGCCGTCACGATCACCGAGACGACCACGAACGCCGTGGAGTTGACCGGCAGCCCCCAGAAGTTCCCGCGGCGCACGGTCCGGTAGTCGGGGGCGAAGCGGGAGAAGTCGCAGAAGTTGAGCATCAGCGTGCCGTACGTGGCGAGGATCAGGCCGATCGCGCCGAACCACTGGCGCCACTGCTCGCCGGTGGAGACCGGGTGCGGGGTGGAGGTGAGCGAGATGGTCCAGTGGGCCTTGGCGAGGATCCAGACGGCGAGGGCGATCATGACCAGCCAGATCGCCGGGCCGCAGAAGTCCTGGAACTTGCGGACCGACTCCATGCCCCGGCTGATGATCGCCGCCTGGATCAGCCAGAGCGAGACGAACGAGATCCAGCCCAGCGTGTCCAGGCCCAGGAAGGAGGTCTCCGTCAGGGACTTCAGGCCGGGCCAGGCCGCCAGCAGCATCACGTTGACGGCGACGGACGCCAGGTAGGTCTGGATGCCGTACCACATGATGGCGATGACGGCCCTGATCAGCGCGGGGATGTTGGCGCCCCAGACGCCGAAACTGATCCGGCTGACCACCGGGAACGGCACTCCGTGGCGCTGGCCGATCCTGCCCATCCAGTTCATGCCGACGTAGATGAGCACGAAGCCGACGAGGAGGGAGGTGAAGACCTGCCAGACGTTCATGCCGAGGACCAGCAGGCCGGCGGCGAAGGTGTAGTTGCCGAGGTTGTGGACGTCGGACATCCACATGGCGAACAGGTCGAAGACCTTCCAGTTCCGCTGCTCGGCGGGGGCGAGGTCGTCGTTGGTGAGCCGGGGGTCGGGGACGAACGCGGGTGCGCCGGTGGCTTCGGCGCGGTCGGCCAGGGACACGGAGCCTCCAGGACTTCGGGGCGGGGAGGGAGGGACGGCCGCGGGGTGCCGCCGTCGGGTGCCGGGGTGGGCTGCATGGGCTGCTGCGTGCGTTTGGTATACCAAACTGCCGTCATGGTCCTCCCGTCAAGCGTCCCGACCGATGTCCGTCCCGTTACGGCTCCGTGAAAGCCCCCTCGGGTCGGCGAAAATGACCTCATGGGCTCCCCCACGACGAAGACCGAACCCCTGGGCGCGGTACGCGAACGCGTCCTCGCCACCCTGCGGCAGGACATCATCGAGGGCCGACTGGCACCGGGTGACCGGCTGGTCGAGCGGGAACTCGCCGAACGGTTCGGGGTGTCCCGGGTGCCGGTCAGGGAGGCGATCCGGGCCCTGGTCGCCGAGGGGTTCGTGCTCTTCGAGTCGGCCCGCCGTACGGTGGTGCGCCGGCTGACCCCGGCCGACGTCAAGGAACTCTTCGAACTGCGCGAGGCGTTGGAGGTCTACGCGGCCGGTCTCGCGGCCTCGCGGGCGACGCCCGAGGCGCTGGCCGAGCTGCGGGAACTGCTCGACCAGGCGGCCACGGCGACCGATTCCGACGACGCCGAGACGATCACCGACGTCAACACCCGCTTCCACGACCGGATCCTGGGCCTGGCGGGCAACAGTCTGCTCATCTCGGTCATGGAACCGGTCGACGGCCGGCTCCGCTGGCTCACCCGACGCAACGAGGAATGGCCCCAGCTCCTCACCGAGCACCGCGAGTTGTACGACGCGATCGCCTCCGGCGACCCGGACCGCGCCCGCACCGTCGCCCTCGCCCACGTGCGGGCCAACCACCGCTCGACGGTGCGGCACCTGTTCGGCGAGGAGACCGGCCACTGACCGTGCCGGGGGTGGCAGTCGCCCGGTCGCACCGACACGGTCGCCGCCCCGGGGCGCCAGCTCGGGCCGGGGCCGGGGGGCGGCGGGCTCGGGGCCGGCGGGACGGTGAGCAGCAGGCCGGTGGGGTTCGGGGTCGGCGGGACGGTGGCGGAGGGCCCGCACGTGGGCGAGGGCGACGGTGCGGTGGCCGGTGGGGGCGGGCTCGGGTCGTCCCCGGCCGCACCCAGGCCCCTCCGGTCGCCCGGGTCAGAGCAGGCCGGCTGTCTGCGCCGCCGTCCGGAGTACTCCACGGAGCATCTCGGGGGTGAGGAGACCCGTGAAGGTGTTGCGCTGGCTGACGTGGAAGCAGCCGAAGAGCTCCAGGCCGCCCAGGTCGACCCGGGTGCCGTGGGCGAAGCGCGGGCGGGGCCTCGGCACGGTCCAGCCCGCCGCGGCGAACGCCGGCAGCGCGGCCTGCCAGCCGAAGGCGCCGAGCACGACCGTGGCCCGCAGTGTCGGCCGCAACAGTGCCAGCTCTTCCACCAGCCAGGGGCGGCAGGTGTCCCGCTCCGCGGGGGTCGGCTTGTTGTCGGGCGGCGCGCAGTGCACCGGCGAGGTGATCCGCACGCCGTACAGCCGCAGACCGTCGTCGGCACTGACCGCCGTCGGCTGCGAGGCGAGCCCGACGTCGTACAGCGCCTGGTACAGGACGTCACCGGAGCGGTCGCCGGTGAACATCCGGCCGGTGCGGTTGCCTCCGTGCGCGGCCGGGGCGAGGCCGATGATCAACAGCCGGGCGTCGGGCGGTCCGAAGCCGGGGACGGGTCGGCCCCAGTACGTCCAGTCGGCGAACGCCGCGCGCTTGGTACGCGCCACGTCCTCCCGCCAGGCGACCAGCCTGGGACAGGCACGACAGGCGCTGACCCGGTGATCGAGGTCGGCGAGAGGGGAGCGCTGCATGCTTCAACGGTAGGGCCGCCGGGGTGGGGGCGTGCTTCCGCCGGGTCCGGATCGGGGACGGGGGGTGACTGATCGTGCGTTCCCCGCGGCTCCTCGGGGCGCGTTAAGGTCGGGACATGTCTTCTCAGGACGTGCACGACAGCCCCGGCCCCGCCGAGCAGGCACAGGGCGCCGAGGCTCTCGATCCCGCCGCCGTCGCCGCGGCGGTCGCCGCCGCCGAGGCCGCCGCGCCGGGGCCCGGGGAGACCGTGCGGATCGACAGCTGGATCTGGGCGGTGCGTCTGATCAAGACCCGCTCCATGGGAGCCACCGCCTGCCGGGGCGGGCATGTCCAGGTGAACGGTGAGCGGGTCAAACCCGCCCACTCCGTGCGCGTCGGTGACGAGGTCCGGCTGCGCCAGGAGGGGCGGGAACGCGTCGTCATCGTGAAGCGGCTGATCCGCAAGCGGGTCGGCGCCCCGGTCGCCGCCCAGTGCTACGTCGACAACTCCCCGCCGCCCCCGCCCCGCGAGGCGGTCGCCCCCATCGGTCTGCGCGATCGCGGCACCGGCCGCCCCACCAAACGCGACCGTCGCGAGCTCGAACGGCTCCGCGGCCTCGCCGGGCCGGCAGGGGGCCTGGGCAGGCCGGGAGGCACGGGCCCGGCGAGCGGTGGGCGCCCCGGCGGTCGGTGATCCACCGGGGCGCCACCAGGCTCGGCCAGGGCCAGGGAGGGTCCGGCTCCGGACCCTCACATCCGTCCCCGCACCAGTCCCCACAGGCGCGCGTTCTGTTCCCGCCGGGCCCACGCGATCAGGACCAGCGGCACCAGCAGGATCAGCGGGGTCGCCGCGTTCTGCCCGTCGAACACGGTCAGCTGGACGATGAACGCGCCCACCATGAGCCCACTGAGCGCCATCCCCGCCACGGACTGCAGCACCGGTGTCAACAGGGCGATCGCACCCGCCAGTTCGAGCGCGCCGATGGCGTACATGCCCGCGCTGCCCCAGCCGATCCTGTCGAAGGACTCCACGGCGGCCGGATACGCGATCAGCTTGGGCAGTGCGCTCGCGACGGCGTAGAACAGGGCGAGCAGCACCTGCAGCGCCCGCAGGGCGAGGCGGGCGGCACGGCGTGGGCCCGGCTTCGCGGCTCCGGTGACGGTGGAGGGCACGGGGGCGGCGGACGGGGCGAGGGCGGCGGGAGCGGCGGTCTCGGACATGAGGTTCTCCTGGGGCAACGGTCTCTGCTGCTGTCACAGAGGTAGACCCGCCCGCTGCGGAGAACTCATCGCTGCCGCCGTCGATTTCCAGGTTTCCGCTATGCCGCGCCGAACCGGCGACGGGTCTCCTCGTCGGCAGGCAGGAACGTCTCCAGGTGCAGCCCTTCGAGGGCCGCGTCGGTGGCGGTGCTGAGCGTGGCGGAGGTGCTGAAGAACCGGAGCGGGCTGCCGTCCACGTCGATTTCCAGGGTGATGACCGGTCCCGTGCCGGTGACGGCGGCATCGGATGTGCCGAGGTACCCGGCGATCTCCCCGGCCAGCTCGTGGAGACGCTGGTCGTGGGTGCGTTCGGCACGGTGGCGCACCTGCTGGAGCAGATGGCCGCCCCACTGCGCGAGGTTGCCGATCCGGTCGGCCAGCCCGTCGGGATGCAGACAGACCCGGACCACGTTGACCGGTGGCTCCAGCAGTTCCGGCGCGCAGCCGGCCAGCAGCTGATCGACGGCGGCGTTGGCGTCGACGATGTCCCAGTGCTCGTCCAACAGCAGGGCGGGGTAGGGCAGATGAGCGTCGAGGAGCCGGCGCAGGCCGTCCATCACCACCGCGACCGACGCGTCGTCCAGTTGGTGGTCCTGGTAGCGCGGTGCGTAACCGGCGGCCAGCAGGAGCTGGTTGCGATCGCGCAGCGGCACGTCCAGGTTGTCGGAGAGGTGCATGAGCATCTCCGGTGTCGGGTGGGCCTTGCCGGTCTCCACCCGGCTCAGGTGCCGGGTGGAGACCCGCGAACGGTTCGACAGCTCCTGCTGGCTGAACCGGCGTCGTTCACGCCAGGTCCGCAGCAGTGCACCGACGGGCGGGACTTCGGTCGCAACGCTCATGTCCGCGAGGCTCATGTCCGCGAGTCTAGGGCGCCGTGTCCGGGCCGCCATGACCTGTGAGGTCATGGATCGGATGAGCGGCCGGGGATCAGGATGTGGGACATCAGCCGATCGAGACGAACGGAGAGACGAACATGAAGGGCATCGTCCAGCAGTACCTGGCCACCTGGAACGCGACCGGTGAGGAGCGGGCGGCATTGCTCTCCGAGCACTGGTCGACCGAGGCGACCTACACGGACCCGCTGGCCGAGGTCCGCGGTCACGAGGGGATCACCGCGGTCGTCGACGGGGTCCAGGCGCAGTTTCCGGGGTTCGTGTTCACCCAGGTCGGTGAGGCAGACGCCCACCACCGCCAGGTGCGGTTCCAGTGGGGCCTGGGTCCGGAGGGAGCCGAGCCGCTGGTGATCGGTTTCGACGTCCTGGTGCTGGACGAGTCGGGCCGCATCCAGGACGTGCACGGCTTCCTGGACAAGGTGCCGGCATGACGGCGCCGCTCGGTTACGTGGTGGGATACCTGCGGAACGTCGACCTCGGCCCGGAGATCGCGGAGTACATCGAGCGGATCGAGGCCACGATGGCACCGTACGGCGGTCGCTTCCTCGTGCACGGCGGACGGCTCGTCGAGCACGAGGGCACCTGGAACGGCGACATCGTGATACTCGAGTTCCCCGATACGGCCCGTGCCCAGGAGTGGTACGAATCGCCTGACTACCAGGCGATCCTGCCGCTCCGCACGGAGCGCGCGACCTCGATGGTCGCCCTGGTCGAGGGAGTACCCGACGACTACCGCGCCAGCGACAAGATCTCGCAGCTGTTCCCGCTCCCGAACGCCCCGGCGAGCTGAGCGCGGCCCGCGCCCGGGGGCCGGGGCCGGCTACGTCCGGGGGCAGGCTAGGGCGTGTTGTGAAAGTCCCGTCGTCCGCCCGGAGGGCGGGCCGCGCGGCGTCAGGTGCGTGCTCCGGGGGTCCCCCCGGCCGGAGGCCGGGGGGAGCGTGCATGGCGTCGCGCGGCAGGCGGGACTTTCGCAACACGCCTCAGGCCGCCGGGGCCTGCCGGGCCGCGGGTATCGCCCGTACCCAGGTCCCGTCCTCCGTCAGATACTCGGCCACCTCCAGTCCGGCCTCCGCCAGCGCGTCCTCGAACTGCTGCCTCGTGAGCGGCCTGGCCAGGAACGTCTGCGTCCAGGCCGCGTCCGGGAAGTCGTACTCCACGTGTACCGAGTTCACCCCGTCACCGACCGGCTCGGCCGACACGATCCGCACGGTGCAGCCGCTGGGGTCGACCCGCTCCCTGGGCAGGTCGGCGTGGTGGTCCGCGCCCTCCCGCTGGATGAGGACACAGCCGCCGTCCGCCACATGGGACGCGCAGGTCCGCAGCATGCCCTGGCGTACCGCCACGTCGCCGGCGTGCACCAGGAACGACGCGAGCAGCACCACGTCGAACCTCTCGCCCAGGTCGAGCGCTTCGATGGTGCTGCGTATCGTGCGCGCCCCACGGACGCGTTCCAGCATCTCCTGCGACTCGTCGACCGCGGTGACCGTGAACCCGCGCTCCAGGAGCGGGTGCGTCATCCGTCCCACCCCGCAGCCCAGCTCCAGGATGCGGGCGCCGGCCGGTACCGCCGCCTCGATGACGTCCGGCTCGCTCCCCACGGCCAGCCGCGAGTAGAGCTCCACCGCACAGCCGTCCGGGGTGATCGCGCCCGGACCCGTCCCCTCGTAACCCTCACGCATGTCGACCGTCATGCCCGAAGAACGGCCGGGCACCATGCGGCCGTTCCCGGGCACCGGCGGTTCACTCGTTCGAGTCGTTCGGTGTCCGACGGGAACTTTCCCGCGGCACCGGGAGGCTGACGGCCGGTCGGATCACGCCGTGCGCCGTCACCGTTCCCACGGGAACCATCCGTGCCCGATGTACCAGTGGCCGCCGGCCCGCAGCCGGTCGCCGACCGCCCGCTCCAACGACGTACGCCGGGGCAGGTCAGAGGCCGGTAGGTCGGGGTCACCGAAGACGAAGGCGACCGGCGTGGTGTCGGCCGGTTCCCGGTCGTCCCAGCCGGGCCGGAACCGCTCCTGGAACCGGATGATGTTGGAGTCCGCCGGGAGGTGCCGCCGCAGCTGCGGATCGAGCAGCCAGGAGTGGCAGGTCGCGACGACCGGCTTCTCGTCCGGGAAGTACCGGGCGAAGAACTCCCGGGCCCGGAGCACGGAACGGTCGCAGGCGGCCGGGGTGAGCGGTCCGAGGAAGTCGGGGATGTGCAGGTTCAGACTGGGAGCGGCGGCGACGACCGGGGTTCCGGCGCTGGTGATCGCCTGTGCCGTACGGGTGCCGAGGCCCGCCCGCTCGTACTGCAGCCGCCCCAGCTGATAGAGCCTGCCGCAGAAGTGGCGGGTGAGCCAGTGGGCCTGGCGGACGCCCAGCCCGCCTCGGCCGTACCGTCTGCGGTGCAGTGCCATGCCGCGGCCGAGGTCGGTGAGCGTCATTCGGGTGATGTCGCCGGGGATGCCGAGTTCCCGGTGCGCGGCGCGCACGTGGGGCACCGCGACGAGGAAGGCGTACACGAGGAAGTACTCGCCGAGGGCGGCCGGGGCGTGGGCGGCCCGGTCCCCGAGCCCGGCCGGGTCGTCGGCCTCCCGGACGACGCTGGTCACGTCCTCGGCGCACTCGTCCAGGAGCCGTCGTACGCCGGGATCGGCGGTCACGGTCCGCAGGCGCGCGGTCACCTCGTTGATGTCCTCGTGCGGCACGGCGAGGTCGAGGAGCAGGTCGGGCAGGTCGTCGGCGTCCGGCAGCACGAGGTTCCCCTTCCCCCCTTTGGTGAACGTCCTCGTCGAAGAGTACGTTGCTGGGAGGAGTGGTGATCCGCGATGCGTACAGGCAGTGAACCGGTCACCGCGCGCAGTCCGCTGCGGGCGCGGTTGTGGCTGAGCGTGTGGGGAATCGTCTGGGCGGTCTTCGGCACGGCGGTGTTCGCGGTCGTCGGACGTCCCGGCTGGGCGGCGGCCTGCGGGGTGCTGTGGCTGGTGGCCAGCGTCGACCTGGCTCTGATCGTCAGGCACCTGCGGCAGGGGCCGCACTACCAGCCGGGCCGTGATGTGCCGCCGTACCGGCCGGTGGACGCCCCGCCGTTGCGGCGCCCGCCGCGGCATCGGCACCCCTGAGCACGTGTCCTGCGCGGTCGGCGGTGAGCGGCCGGCCGCCGCGATGAGCCGTGCGCGAACGTCCGCTCACGTACCGCTGTCGAATCGGGCCGCCTTCAGGTACTCCGGGTTCGGGTCCAGCGCGGCCGCCAGTCGGAAGTGACGTATCGCGAGGTCGGAACGGCCCTGGCGTTCATAGGTGCGGGCGAGCGCGAAGTGGGCGAACGCGTTGTCCGGCTCCCGCTCCAGGACGATGGTGAACTCCAGCTCGGCGGGCCGCAGTTGCGCGGCGGCGAAGAACGCACGCGCGCGCAGCAGCCGGGCGGCGGTGTTCTCGGGGTGCGCGGCGATCACTCCGTCGAGGAGTTTCACCGCGCCCCGCGGGTCCCGTGCGTTGAGCAGCTGCTCGGCGGCACGGAAGTCGATGACATGCGTCTCCGGAGTACGTCCGGTCGAACCGCTGGTCTCGGGCACGGCAAAGTCCTTCCCTCGCTGAAGCGGTTCAACGCGCGGACGGGTGTCCGCTATTTCGTGGCCCGCTTCCCGCTAGGGCCTGTCGTCACATTCCCGTCGTCGCCCGGAGGGCGGCCCTGCGGCGTCAGGTGCGTGCTCTGGGGGTCCCCCCGGCCGAAGGCTGGGGGACTGCCGGGCCCTGGCCCACGTACTGGATGTACTTGGGTCTGGGCCCGGTGCGGCGAGTGGGGGTCCCCCCGGCCGGAGGCTGGGGGAGCGTGCATGGCGTCGCGGAGCAGGCGGGAATGTGACGACAGGTCCTAGCTCGGAGCCGCCTGCCGTGCGCGGCGCACGAGGTCCGCCCACACCTGCGCGACGCGCTGCCGCAGCGCGTCCAGCGGCACGTCGTTGTCGATGACGATGTCGGCGATCTCCAGACGCTTCTCCCGGGTCGCCTGCGCGGACATGCGCGCGCGTGCGTCCTGCTCTGTCATGCCTCGCAGCCGGGTGAGCCGGTCGAGCTGGGTCTCGGGGGCGGCGTCCACGACCACCACGAGGTCGTAGAGCGTGGCGAGGCCGTTCTCCGCGAGGAGCGGGACGTCGTGGATCACCACCGCGTCGTCGGCGGCCGCCTGCTCCAGCTCTCGGGAGCAGGCGCCCACGAGGGGGTGCACGATCGAGTTGAGTACGGCGAGCCGCTCGGGGTCGGCGAAGACGATCGCGCCCAGCTTCGGCCGGTCCAGGCTGCCGTCGGCGGCCAGCACGTCCGGACCGAAGGCGTCGACGACGGCCCTCAGGCCGGGGGTGCCGGGCGCGACGACCTCACGCGCGATGCGGTCGGCGTCGATCAGGACGGCGCCGTGCCCGACCAGCAGCCGTGACACCTCGCTCTTGCCGGCGCCGATCCCGCCGGTGAGGCCAACTTTCAGCATGCCCCGAAGCTTAGGGCCTGCCACCGACACCGCCTTGGACAGGGCCCGGATCCGGGGAAGCCCTAGTTGTCGCCCTCTCGCTCCGCGAGGAAGCGTTCGAACTCCAGGCCGATCTCGTCCGCCGAGGGGATCTCCACCGGCTCGGCGAGCATGTTGCCCCGGGTCTCGGCGCCCGCGGCCGCGTCGTACTGGTGCTCAAGGCCCTGCACGAGCGCGGTGAGCTCCTCGTCGCCCTCCTGGACCTGGCGTTCGATCTCCGTCTGCGTGCGGTGCGCGTCCGTGCGCAGGCCGTGGGCGATGCCGGGGAGCACGAGTCCGGTGGCGCCGGTGACGGCCTCCAGGACGGTCAGGGCGGCGTCCGGGTAGGGCGAGCGGGCGATGTAGTGCGGGACGTGCGCGGCGACGCCCAGGACGTCGTGGCCCGCCTCCATGAGGCGGTACTCGAGCAGCGCCTCGGCGCTGCCGGGCACCTGGGCCTCGTCGAAGGGGCTGCGGTGGCCGGGGACGAGGTCGGTGCGGTTGCCGTGCGGGGTGAGACCCACCGGGCGGGTGTGCGGCACGCCCATCGGGATGCCGTGGAAGTTCACCGACAGGCGCACGCCGAGCCGTTCCACGATCTGCCGCACGGCCGCGGCGAAGCGCTCCCACTCGACGTCCGGCTCGGGGCCGGAGAGCAGCAGGAACGGCGCGCCCGTGGCGTCCTGGACCAGCCGGACCTCGATGCCGGGCTCCTCGTACTCGGTCCAGCGGTCCCGCTTGAAGGTCAGCAGCGGGCGACGCGCCCGGTAGTCCACGAGCCGGTCGTGGTCGAAGCGGGCGACGACCTGGTGGGGCAGCGAGTCGAGGATCCGGTCGACGATCTGGTCGCCGGTCTCACCCGCGTCGATGTATCCGTCGAAGTGGTAGAGCATGACCAGACCGGCCGACTCCTGGGCGAGCGCCATGTCGACGACGGCCAGGCCCTTCGGCTCCCATGCGTACAAACCCTGCGGATCAAGCACTGTGACCGCTCCTCCTCGTGTTCGTACGTGACAACGCACCGTCCGACGCGGGCATTCCTGATCAGCCGGCCTCCCGTGGCCTTTTCCCACTGGGGCAGCAGGGCAACTACCGGGGGCTGCCGGGAAGTTCCCGGGACACACCCGTGCGATGCCTCGGAACACGCCGAAGGGCCCGCACCTCGAAAGGTGCGGGCCCTCGGTGAAGCGGCTAAGCCCAGGGGGCCGGCGTCAGCTCTGGCCGCCGGCCAGCTTCTCGCGGAGCGCGGCGAGCGCCTCGTCCGAAGCGAGCGCGCCGGAGGTGTCCGCACCCTCGGAGGAGTACGAACCGCCACCCGCGGCCGGAGCGGCACCCGCGGCGTCGCCACCCTCGGCGGCGGCAGCGGCGTCGGCCTCGCGGCTCTTGATGACCTGCTGCTGGTGCTGCTCGAAGCGCTGCTGCGCCTCGGCGTACTGGTGCTCCCACGCCTCGCGCTGGGTCTCGTAGCCCTCGAGCCAGTCGTTGGTCTCGGGGTCGAAGCCCTCGGGGTAGATGTAGTTGCCCTGGTCGTCGTAGGACGCGGCCATGCCGTACAGGGTCGGGTCGAACTCGACCGTGGCCGGGTCGGCACCGAAGGCCTCGTTGGCCTGCTTCAGCGAGAGGCTGATGCGGCGGCGCTCGAGGTCGATGTCGATGACCTTGACGAAGATCTCGTCGTTGACCTGGACGACCTGCTCCGGGATCTCCACGTGGCGCTCGGCCAGCTCGGAGATGTGGACCAGACCCTCGATGCCCTCGTCCACGCGGACGAACGCACCGAACGGAACCAGCTTCGTGACCTTGCCGGGCACGACCTGGCCGATCTGGTGGGTGCGGGCGAACTGCTGCCACGGGTCTTCCTGGGTCGCCTTCAGCGACAGGGAGACACGCTCGCGGTCCATGTCGACGTCGAGGACCTCGACGGTGACCTCCTGGCCGACCTCGACGACCTCGGACGGGTGGTCGATGTGCTTCCAGGACAGCTCGGAGACGTGGACCAGACCGTCGACGCCACCCAGGTCCACGAAGGCACCGAAGTTGACGATCGAGGAGACCACACCGGAACGGACCTGACCCTTCTGGAGGGTCGTGAGGAACGTCTGGCGGACCTCGGACTGGGTCTGCTCCAGCCAGGCACGGCGGGACAGGACCACGTTGTTGCGGTTCTTGTCCAGCTCGATGATCTTCGCCTCGAGCTCCTTGCCCACGTAGGGCTGGAGGTCGCGGACGCGGCGCATCTCGACCAGGGAGGCCGGGAGGAAGCCACGGAGGCCGATGTCGAGGATGAGACCACCCTTGACGACCTCGATGACGGTACCGGTGACGATGCCGTCCTCTTCCTTGATCTTCTCGATGGTGCCCCAGGCACGCTCGTACTGGGCGCGCTTCTTCGAGAGGATCAGGCGGCCTTCCTTGTCCTCCTTCTGGAGGACCAGGGCCTCGATCTCGTCACCGACGGCGACGACCTCGTTCGGGTCGACGTCGTGCTTGATCGAGAGCTCTCGGCTCGGGATGACACCTTCGGTCTTGTAACCGATGTCGAGCAGGACCTCGTCCCGGTCGACCTTCACGATGACGCCGTCGACGATGTCGCCGTCGTTGAAGTACTTGATCGTCTCGTCGATCGCGGCGAGGAAGGCTTCCTCGTTACCGATGTCGTTGACCGCTACCTGCGGGGTGGTGGCGGTGGTCTCGGTGCTGCTCGTCATGTGGGAAAGGGCTCCGGTACGGACATTGAAGTCGTAGGTACTGCTTACGCCGGGAGCCCGTTTCGCTCTGATGAAGACCGGACAGCCAAGGAAGCGCCACACAAAACCGCTGGTGGCGCCTCGAAAACCGAGGGGACATACAACAGATGCGAGCGCAGCCTGCTACGTCTGAGGTGCGCAGGCCCGCAGCGCAACTTGTAGCATACGGGGGCAGCCGGGCAGGGTCAATGCGCGAAGGCGCACACCCGGGGCGGATCGCCGCATACCCGGCACAAGAACCGTCCCGCGAGGCCACGCAGGTCCGGAAAACCTCTTCCGCGACGCCCCGCCGACGGGTTGCAGGGAAGAGTACGACGAGGGAGCCGATCATCCAAGAGCCCGATTCGTTCGACCTCGAACCGGAAGCCACCCGGCGGACCGCCGGGGCCGCCGAGAGCAGCAGGGCCAACCGGGGCTGGTGGGACCGCAACGCCGACGAGTACCAGATCGAACACGGCACGTTCCTCGGCGACGACCGTTTCGTGTGGTGTCCGGAAGGCCTCGACGAGGTGGAGGCGGAGCTGCTCGGCCCGCCGGAGGAGCTGAAGGACAAGGACGTCCTGGAGATCGGCGCCGGCGCGGCCCAGTGCGCGCGCTGGCTGGCCGCCCAGGGTGCGCGGCCGGTCGCCCTGGACCTCTCGCACCGCCAGCTCCAGCACGCGCTGCGCATCGGCGGATCGTTTCCGCTCGTCTGCGCGGACGCGGGCGCGCTGCCCTTCGCGGACGCCTCCTTCGACCTGGCCTGCTCGGCGTACGGCGCGCTCCCCTTCGTCGCCGACCCGCGTCAGGTGTTGCGCGAGGTGCACCGGGTGCTGCGTCCCGGCGGCCGTTTCGTCTTCTCGGTCACCCACCCGATCCGCTGGGCGTTCCCGGACGAGCCGGGACCCGAGGGCCTCACGGTCGCGAGCTCCTACTTCGACCGCACCCCGTACGTCGAGCAGGACGAGGACGGTCGCGCGGTGTACGTCGAGCACCACCGCACGCTCGGCGACCGCGTCCGTGACATCGTCTCCGCGGGCTTCCGGCTCGTCGACCTGGTCGAGCCGGAGTGGCCGGCCTGGAACACCTCCGAATGGGGCGGCTGGTCCCCGCTGCGGGGCGGTCTCGTCCCGGGCACGGCGATCTTCGTGTGCGAGCGTGCGTGACGGAGCCCTCCGCCCAGCCGGCGCGCACGCGCGGCGTGAAGGGCGTTCACGAGGGCGTACGACACTAGGGGCGTGATCCGTTACGACGCCTTGGACGCCCTGCCCGTACGACAGGCCCTGCCCGGTCTGGACGACGCACTGGCCGGGCACGGCACCGCCGTCCTGGTGGCGCCGCCCGGCACCGGGAAGACGACGCTGGTGCCACTGGCGCTGGCCGGGCTGCTGGACCAGGGACCGGCGCGGCGGGTGGTGGTGGCCGAACCGCGCCGGATCGCCGCCCGCGCGGCGGCTCGGCGGATGGCGTGGCTGCTGGGTGAGCAGGTCGGGCGGAGTGTCGGCTACACCGTGCGCGGCGAGCGGGTCGTCGGGCCACGCGCGCGCGTGGAGGTCGTCACGACCGGTGTGCTCCTGCAGCGCCTGCAACGCGACCAGGAGCTGTCCGGTGTCGACGTCGTCGTCCTCGACGAGTGCCACGAGCGGCATCTGGACGCCGACACGGTGGCGGCCTTCCTCTGGGACGTACGGGAGACGCTGCGGCCGGAGCTGCGCCTGGTGGCCGCTTCGGCGACCACGGACGCCGAGGGCTGGGCCGGGCTGCTGGGCGGCGCGCCGGTGGTCGAGGCGCGCGGCGTCTCGTACCCCGTGGACGTGGTGTGGGCGCCGCCGGTGCGGGCGGTGCGGCCGCCGCACGGGATGCGGGTCGACCCGGCGCTGCTGACGCATGTGGCGTCGGTGGTGCGGCGGGCGCTGGCCGAGCGGGACGGGGACGTGCTGTGCTTCCTGCCGGGTGTGGGCGAGATCGCGCGCGTGGCGGGGCACCTGGAGCACCTCGGGGACACCGAGGTGCTCCAGGTGCACGGCAGGGCGCCGGCCGCGGTGCAGGACGCGGTGCTGGCGCCCGGGGAGCGGCGTCGGGTGGTGCTGGCGACGGCGGTCGCCGAGTCCTCGCTGACCGTCCCCGGGGTACGGGTGGTCGTCGATTCCGGGCTCGCGCGGGAGCCGCGGGTCGACCACGCGCGCGGGCTGGGCGCGCTGGCGACGGTACGGGCGTCCCGTGCGGCCGGGCGGCAGCGGGCGGGGCGAGCCGGGCGTGAGGCGCCGGGGGCGGTGTACCGCTGCTGGTCCGAGGCCGAGGACGTGCGTCTGACGGCCTTTCCGGCGCCGGAGATCAGGGTGGCCGACCTGACCGCGTTCGCCCTTCAGGCGGCCTGCTGGGGCGATCCCGAGGCCACCGGGCTGGCCTTGCTGGATCCGCCGCCGGGCGGGGCGATGGCGGCGGCGCGGGCCCTGCTGACGGCGATCGGGGCGGTGGACACCGCCGGGCGGGCCACGGAGCGGGGGGCACGGTTGGCCCGGCTGGGTCTGCACCCCCGGCTGGGGCGGGCCCTGGTGGACGGAGCCGCGGCGGTGGGGGCGGAGCCGGCCGCGGAGGTGGTGGCGCTGTTGAGCGAGGAGGTGCCTCGGGAGTACGGGGACGACCTCGGGGCCGCCCTGCGGCGCGCGCGGCGCGGGGGCGACGCCTACGCCGGGAGGTGGCGTGCGGAGGTCCGGCGCCTCCGGGGCGCCTTCACCGAACTCGCCCGCCCGACGGGCCGCGCCTCATCCCCGGAGGGCGAGGCCGGTGGCGGGACCCAGGCCGGGGCCGGGACCGGGACAGGGACCGGTGCCGGGGCAGCAGGCGGGGTCCGGGCCGGAGGCGGCGCCGGGGCCGGAGGCGGGACCGGGGCCGGAGGCGGGACCGGGGCCGGAGGCGGGACCGGGGCCGGAGGCGGCGCCGGGGCCGGAGGCGGCGCCGGGGCCGGAGGCGGCGCCGGGGCCGGAGGCGGGACCGGGGCCGGAGGCGGGACCGGGGCCGGAGAGGGGGGTTCTGGGGATCACGTTGCCGGGCTCGTCGTTGCGCTCGCCTTTCCTGAGCGGATCGCCCGGGCCGACGGCGGCTCTCATCTCATGGCCTCCGGGACCCGTGCCGAGCCCCGCGAGGGATCACCGCTGCGCTCCGCGCCCTGGCTCGCCGTAGCCGTGGCCGACCGGCCCGTGGGGAAGGGGCACGCGCGCGTGCAGCTCGCGGCGACGGTGGACGAGGAGACCGCGCGTAGCGCGGCCGGTCCCCTGCTCGACACCCGGGACGAGGTCCGCTGGGCGGACGGGGACGTGGTCGCGCGGCGGGTGGCCCGGCTCGGGGCGATCGAGCTGGCGGTGCGGCCGCTGCGGGACGCCGACCCCGCCCTCGTACGCGACGCGCTGCTCGACGGGCTGCGACAGGAAGGGCTCGGCCTGTTGCGGTGGACGGCGGACGGCGTCGCACTGCGGCAGCGGCTCGCGTTTCTCCGGCTGCGGGTCGGGGAGCCCTGGCCCGATGTCGGCGACGACGCGCTGCACGCGCGCGTGGCCGAGTGGCTGGAACCGGAGCTGAGCAGGGCCCGGCGGCGGGCCGATCTCGGGCGCCTCGACGCCGGGGAGGCGCTGCGGCGGCTGCTGCCGTGGGCGAGCGGGGAGGCGGGGCGGCTGGACGAGCTGGCGCCGGAGCGGATCGCCGTACCCAGTGGGTCGCGGATCCGGGTCGATTACGGGAACCCCGAACAGCCGGTGCTCGCAGTGAAGTTGCAGGAGATGTTCGGGTTGCAGGAGTCGCCCGCCGTGGCAGGGGTGCCGGTGCTGGTGCATCTGCTGTCGCCGGCCGGGCGGCCCGCCGCCGTCACCGCCGACCTCGCCTCCTTCTGGCGGGACGGCTACCAGGGCGTACGGGCCGAACTGCGGGGGCGCTACCCGAAGCACCCCTGGCCCGAGGACCCCGCGGGCGCCGAACCCACCCGGCACACCAACGCGCGGCTCAGGCGCTGACCGGTTCGGGGACGTCGGCCGGCGACGGCCGCGGGTCGGCGGGACGGCGGCCGACTGCCTCCAGGTACAGGGCGAGCGCGAGCAGCGCGATACCGAGGGAGAGGAAGCCCCAGGGGAGGTAGGAGGTCAGCAGCAGGACGATGGTGCGGTTGTGCTTGACCAGGGCGACCGTGTGCTCGACGTAGTCCTCGCGCATCTTCACGTCACCGGCGAAGGCGGTCACCTTGGCGCGCCCGCCGAGCAGGGTGCCGCCGCGCAGTTCCTCCTGGTGGATCTCCTCGCCGTTGACGGGTGCGCCGGTGACAGGTTCCACCCAGAACTTGCGGACCGTGGTGTACCAGCGGGTGGTGCCGGTCCTGGCGACCGACTCGGGGGTGATGCCCTGCACCGGCATCTTCTTGGGCAGGGCGACCCGGGTCCACGGGACGGTCTGTTCGAAGTAGTAGACCTTGACGCCACGGAAGGTCCGCGTGCCCTTGTAGTGGATGGGGTTGGTGGTGCGGGTCTGCGCGTCGAAGTACTCGTAGTCCCGTTTCTCCGTCAGGAAGGGCCACTTGAACTCGATGCCGTCCCGTTTCACCGGGTCGCCGTCGACCATCTCGCCGGTGGCGTGGACGGGTTCCTGGCTGTGGGCGTCGAAGATGTACCGCTCGGGGATCTCGGAGACCATCTTGCCGTCGGGTCCCTGGACGTAGGACAGGCCGTCCCAGACGACGACGTCCCGCCCGGCCGTCTTCTCGATCCGCTTCGCGGCCGCCACGTCGCCCTTGAGGGTCTGCACGATGGTGACCCGGGGGACCTTCTTCGCCTTCATGGTGCCGTAGTCGAGCAGCGTGGCGTTCTGCGCCACCATGACCACGGCCTGGTACTGGTTCGCCGGGATCTTGGCCAGGCGCGGAAAGGCGTACCAGCGCAGCAGCGGGGACAGCGCCGCGAAGAACACGGCGCAGGCGAGCAGGACCAGACTGGCCGTGCGGCGCATCTCGGCCTCCCGGGGCGGCGGTTACGGGTGTGCGGGCACCGTCGTGAGCAGCGGCTCGGGGGACGTCTTTCCGGTCGGCGCTCCCATGGCACTGACGGTCACCACCAGGACCACCGCGAGAACGAGGCCGGTCGCGGCGGCGATCAGGGCGCGCATGCGAGACCTCCCTGCGGACGGTTTCCTGATGGTTCGTCAGGTCTGGGCACGGTAGCAACGGGAGGACGAGATGAGAACACGTCGCACACGGCCGTACGACGGCGAGGGCGCCGTCCCGCGTCGGCGGGAGGGCGCCCTCGTGGTCGTACGGCCGGGTCGGCGGATCAGGGCGTGGCGGAGGCGGACGGACTCGCCGAAGCCGAGGCGGAGGCCGACGCGGAGGCGGTCGGCGACGGGCTCGGCGAGGCGTCCGCCGCGGCCACCGTCAGTTCCACGGTGAGCGTCGCGCCGCCGGTGGTGGTGATGCGCAGCAGGAACGTGCCGGTGGTGTCGTCCGCGTACAGCTTGGGCAGCGTGAGCAGACCGTTCGCGTCCGTCTGGAGGCTCGTGAGGGTACGTACGGCGTTGCCGTCGGCGTCCTTGAAGTACGGACCCTTGTCGTCGGTGCTCGGGTCGTCCGCGGACTTGATCAGTGTGGCGGTGGCGGCGACCTTGCCGGCGACGGCGCCCTTGTAGGTGGCCTTCACCTGGACCTGGTCGGCGAACTCGCCACCGGGGGTGCAGGTCAGCGCGGTGTCGCTGGTGCGGGCGAGGGTGTCCGCGGTGCGCGCGGTGACGGTCGCGGCGTAGTCGACGCCCTTCACCGTACGGCCGACCACACTGGCGCGGACCGTGAAGTCGCCGGTCTTCTCGCCCGCCTGGAGCGCCGGCGCGACGGCGACTCCCTTGCTGTCGGTGACGACCGTGGCGGTGTTCTCGCCGCCGGTGAAGGTCGTGTCCGTGTCCCCGACGATGGTGAAGCGGACGCGCACCTTGGCGACGGTACGGCCGACCTTGGTCTCCGCGCGCGTGCTGATCCTCTTGGCGAACGCGTCACCGGCCGTCGCGGTGAGTTTGGCGGTGCCCGCGTCCTCCAGGTGGTCCACGCTGTCGGTGGCCGTGGGCGGCAGGCTCGGGGGCGTGCTCGGGGTGCCCGGGGCGGGCTCGCCGGGGTGCGGCGTGGAGGTCCCCGGCGTGCCGGGCGCACTGGGCGACGGGGAGGTGGTCGCGCCGCCCGAGCCACCTGAGCCCGAGCCCGAACTCGAGCCCGAGCCGACACCCGAGCCGGAGCCGCTGCGGTGGGAGGGCACGGTGCCGGTGCCGTTCGGGACCGAGTGGGTGCCCTTGCGGTAGAACTCGTACCAGGACAGGACCAGATTCAGGTAGTCCTGTGAGTTGTTGTAGCTGAGGATCGCGCTGTTCATGTCGGCCTGGACGGACAGGTCCCAGCCGTTGCGGCACAGGTAGTGCCCGGCGGCGAGCGCCGCGTCGTAGACGTTGTTCGGGTCCTTGACGCCGTCGCCGTTGCCGTCGCGGCCCGCCCACGCCCACGTCGACGGGATGAACTGCATCGGGCCGACGGCCTGGTCGTACTGACTGTTGCCGTCGTACTTGCCGCCGTCGGTGTCCTTGATGAGCGCGAAGCCGTTGCCGTCGAGTTCGGGGCCGAGGATCCGGTGCAGCGTGTTGCCCTCGGCGTCGACGTCACCGCCGCGGGCCTGGCCGGACTCCACCTTGCCGATGGCGGCGAGCAGTTGCCAGGGCAGGTTGCAGCCGGGCTTGGAGGCGCGCAGTTCCGCCTCTGCCTTCTGGTAGGCGTCCAGGACCGTGGCGGGTATGCCGGCTTCGGCCGCGCCCCGGGAGACGGCGGTGCCGATGCTCGACGAGGAGGCGGTCGGACTGGCACTGGGGTTGGGGCTGTTCAGCGGCGGCAGGTCCGTGTAGTAGGGCGAGTTGCCGGTGGCGCCGCCGGCCGCTCCGCCGTCCCCGGCAGCGGTGGTGCTGGCGCCGGCGTTGGCCTGTCTGCCCGTGTCCGCGTTCGTGACACCGGGAGCCTGGGACGCGGACAGAGCCGCCACCGCCAACGCGGCCGCGGCGGTGGTCGCCGCCCCCTTGCGCAGCCGCCTGCCGAATTGCGCCGCCATAGTGGTGAACCCCTCCCCTGGACGCCTTCTGGGCGCCCGTCTCCGTCTGCCTGCTCGCCCTGGTGTGACGATGGACCCGGTGCTGTGGTTGCCCCCGTTGCCTCTTTCGGGTTGTGAGGTCGTGCACCCGGCCGTACGCGCCCCGGGCTGCGACCCAGGCGACCCTACGACAACTTGCTTTCCACCGACACCCGCCGGTGCCCGTTTTTCACCAGTTGGCCATCCGCCGTTGAACGACGGTGGTGTCACGGATACTTGTCGTACGCGATCACTGTTCGGCGCTCCGGCCGACGACTGCTCCAGGGGGACCGGTGCCGTTCACTCTCAGCCACGCCGCCGCCGTGCTGCCCGCCGTGCGCGGTGACGGGACCGGCCGCGGGCGGCTGGTGCCGGCGGTGCTCGTCGCGGGGTCGTTCGCTCCCGATCTCACCTTCTACGCGGCGAGCGCGGTGCCGGACGCGATGGCGTTCGGCGGCTTCACGCACTCCTTCACCGGGGTCCTCACCGTGGACGTGCTGTTCTCCTGGGCGCTGGTGGCGCTGTGGCTGCTGGTACGGGAGCCGCTGGTGGCGCTCCTCCCCCGGGCTCGGCAGGGGCGGCTCTCTGCTCTGCTCCACTGCGGTGCGCCACGCGCGCGTGCCGGGCTGCGGCTGACGGCCCGGTGGTACGTCTGCGCCGTGCTCGGCGGTCTCACCCATGTCGTCTGGGACGCCTTCACGCACCACGACCGCTGGGGCAGTCGGCTCGTCCCCGCGATCGGCCGGAACGTCGCCGGAGTGCCGCTGTACACCCTGCTCCAGTACGGCAGTTCGGCGGTGGGGGCGGCCGTTCTCGCCGTGTTCCTGGTACGCGCGGTACGGCGGGCGCCGGACGGGGAGCCGGTGGGGGTGCCGCAGTTGTCGGTACGGGACCGGTGGTGGGCCGGGGCCGCGCTGGCGGGCTGCGCCCTGCTGGCGGCGGTGCAGCGGGCGACGCGGTGGTGGGAGTACTGGGGGGCCACGGCGAAGCCCTGGGAGCTGTTGCCGACCGTGCTGTTCGGAGCGGGCGCGGGGCTGCTGCTGGGGGTCGTCGGATACGCCGTGGCCGTCAGGGTGTGGCGTCCGGTTCCGGTGGCCGAGGTGCGGCGGAGCCGGGCCGCCGTTCGATGAGGGTGGCCACGAACACGGTCATGGTGCGGGGGCGGCGCGGGCCGGGGAGCGCGGTGAGGACCAGCGCCAGGTAGCCGCGGCCGAGGTCGAGCCACTGACGCGGGCCGGGACGGGCGCGGAGCCGCCGGCGGAGGCGGGTGACCGTGCGACGCGCGGTGGCGGCGAGGTCGGCGGGGATGCGGGCGGAGCTGGCGTCGGCCGCCTGGGCCGGGGCCGACGGAACTGCCGTGACCTGTGCCGCGGCGGAGCGGGCCTTGGCCGGGGGCCTGCTCTGGGGCGTCCGGCGGTGAACCATGCGTATACCCATGGCCGCATCCTTGCCGGTGGCGATGGCTAGGGCGTTCTGGCGGGGTCCAGGTGAGTGACGGGCTCCGCGGGCCCGCAGGGCCGGGGCGACGGCACTGGGCCCGCCGCCCCCTGGCCCGCCGCGACGGCTGAGCGCCGACCACGGCGGCGGGCCAGGGGCGACGGAACTCAGTGTGCTGCCGACTCCCAGTCCGGGCCGACGCCCACCGACACGTCCAGCGGGGCCCTGAGGTGGACCGCGCCGGCCATCTGGGCGCGCAGGAGGGACTCGACCTCGGCGCGCTCGCCGGGGGCGATCTCCAGGACGATTTCGTCGTGGACCTGGAGGAGCATGCGGGACCTCAGGTCCGCCTCGCGCAGGGCGCCGTCCACCCGGAGCATGGCGATCTTGACGATGTCCGCCGCCGTGCCCTGGATGGGCGCGTTGAGGGCCATCCGCTCGGCGGCCTCCCGGCGCTGGCGGTTGTCGCTGTTGAGGTCGGGGAGGTAGCGGCGGCGGCCGAACAGGGTCGCCGTGTAGCCGGTGGCCCGGGCCTCGTCGACCACCCGGCGCAGGTAGTCGCGCACCCCGCCGAACCGCTCGAAGTACGTGTCCATGAGGGCCCTGGCCTCGCCCGCGTCGATGTTCAGCTGCTGGGAGAGGCCGAAGGCCGAGAGACCGTACGCGAGGCCGTAGGACATCGCCTTGATCTTGCGGCGCATCTCCGCGTCGACGGCCGAGCGGTCGACGTCGAACACCTGGGAGGCGACCGTGTTGTGCAGGTCCTCCCCGGAGGTGAAGGCCTCGATCAGGCCCTCGTCCTCGGAGAGGTGGGCCATCACGCGCAGCTCGATCTGGCTGTAGTCGGCCGTCATGAGCGACTCGTAGCCCTCGCCGACCACGAAGCCGCGGCGGATCGCCCGGCCCTCGTCCGTGCGGACCGGGATGTTCTGGAGGTTCGGGTCCGTGGAGGAGAGCCGGCCGGTCGCGGCGACGGTCTGGTTGAAGGTGGTGTGGATACGGCCGTCGGCGGCGACGGTCTTGATCAGGCCCTCGACCGTGACCCGCAGCTTGGCCTGCTCACGGTGCCGGAGCATGATCACCGGCAGTTCGTTCTCGGTCTGGCCGGCGAGCCAGGCGAGCGCGTCCGCGTCGGTGGTGTAGCCGGTCTTGGTCTTCTTCGTCTTCGGGAGCGCCAGCTCGCCGAAGAGGACCTCCTGGAGCTGCTTGGGCGAGCCCAGGTTGAACTCGTGCCCGGCCGCCGCGTGCGCCTCCTTCACAGCCTGCTGCACCGCGCCCGCGAACATCTGCTCCATCGCCTCGAGGTGCGGGCGGTCGGCCGCGATGCCGTGCCGCTCCATGCGGGCGAGGAGGATCGAGGTGGGCAGTTCCATGTCGCGCAGCAGGTCCGCCGCGCCGACCTCCTCCAGCAGGCTCTCGAAGGCCTCGCCGAGGTCGAGGATCGCGCGGGCCTGGATCATCAGGGCCTCGGCCTCCGCACCGTCGTCCGCGCCGAAGGCCAGCTGACCGTCGGCCGCCGCGGCGGGGGCCAGCTCGCGGTGCAGGTACTCCAGGGACAGCGCGTCCAGGTCGAAGGAGCGACGGCCGGGCTTGACCAGGTACGCGGCGAGCGCGGTGTCCATGGTGACGCCTTCGATGCGCCAGCCGTGCTCGGCGAAGACCCGCATCGCCCCCTTGGCGTTGTGGAAGACCTTGGGCCTGGTGGCGTCGGCGAGCCAGGCCGCCCACGCGTTCTCGTCGGACTCGTCGAGCTGGGCGGGGTCGAACCAGGCGGCCGGGCCGCCTCCGGTGGCGAGGGCGACCTCGGCGACCGAGCCGGCGCCGAGGGCCCAGGCGTCGAGGGTGGCGACGCCCAGTGCGGCGGTGCCGTGCTCGGCGAGCCAGCCGGCGAGTTCGCCGGTGCCGAGGACGGTGGCGTCGACCTCCACGCCCGCCTCGGCGACCGGGGTGGACTCGGCCTGCTCGGCGCCGGGGTCGACGGCGTAGAGCCGCTCGCGCAGCGAGGGGTTACGGATCTCCAGGGTGTCCAGGATCATCGCGACGCTCTTGCGGTCGTACGGCGCGCGCTCCAGGTCGGCGACCGCCTTCGGCAGCTCGACGCCGCGGTCCAGCTCGGTGAGCCGGCGGTTCAGCTTGACCGATTCCAGGTGGTCGCGGAGGTTCTGACCGGCCTTGCCCTTGACCTCGTCGACGCGTTCGACCAGTTCGGCGAAGGACCCGAACTGGTTGATCCACTTCGCCGCGGTCTTCTCGCCGACGCCGGGGATGCCGGGCAGGTTGTCGGACGGGTCGCCGCGCAGGGCCGCGAAGTCGGGGTACTGGGCGGGCGTCAAGCCGTACTTCTCGAAAACCTTCTCCGGGGTGAACCGGGTCAGCTCGGAGACGCCCTTGGTGGGGTAGAGGACCGTGGTGTGCTCGGTGACCAGCTGGAAGGAGTCGCGGTCGCCGGTGACGATGAGGACCTCGAAGCCCTCGGCCTCGGCCTGGGTGGCGAGGGTGGCGATGATGTCGTCGGCCTCGAAGCCCTCGACGGCGAAGCGCTGCGCGTGCATGGCGTCGAGCAGCTCGCCGATCAGCTCGACCTGGCCCTTGAACTCGTCCGGGGTCTTCGAGCGGTTCGCCTTGTACTCCGTGAACTCCGCCGAGCGCCAGGTCTTGCGGGAGACGTCGAACGCCACCGCGAAGTGCGTGGGCGCCTCGTCACGCAGGGTGTTGGCCAGCATCGAGGCGAAGCCGTAGATCGCGTTCGTCGGCTGGCCCGTCGCGGTCGTGAAGTTCTCCGCGGGCAGCGCGAAGAACGCGCGGTACGCCAGCGAGTGCCCGTCCATGAGCATCAGCCGGGGACGGGTGCCGCCGGGGGTCTTGTCGGTCTTCTTCGATGCTGTCTCTGCCACGCCCCCGATCCTGCCACGCCGCACTGACAGTCAGGGCGGCGAGGAGACGGGAGCCGCCCGGTGCCCGTCCTCGATGGCTGTCGGTGGTACGTGCGAGGATCTGGTGTGCAGGGCAGTGGTGCCGGCATAGAGGAGAGCGTGCGATGGCGACGAAGCCGCCCCAGGGGGATCCCGTTCAGGACGCGCCGCGGGTCGCGGAGCCCAAGCACGCGGCCGCGGGGCTGCCCGCCGTCGGGCACACGCTGCGCATCGCCCAGCAGCAGATGGGTGTGAGGCGTACCGCACTGACGCTGCTGCGGGTCAACCAGAAGGACGGCTTCGACTGCCCGGGCTGTGCCTGGCCGGAGCCGGAGCACCGGCACACCGCCGAGTTCTGCGAGAACGGCGCGAAGGCGGTCGCCGAGGAGGCCACCCTGCGGCGGGTGACGCCGGAGTTCTTCGCCGCGCACACCCTGACCGACCTGCACGGCCGCAGTGGCTACTGGCTGGGTCAGCAGGGCCGGCTCACCCACCCCATGTACCTGGCGGAGGGCGCCGAGCACTACGAGCCGGTCAGCTGGGAACGCGCCTTCGACATCATCGGCGCGGAGATCGCCGCCCTCGGCTCCCCCGACGAGGCCGTCTTCTACACCTCTGGCCGGACCAGCAACGAGGCTGCGTTCCTGTACCAGCTCTTCGCGCGCGAGCTCGGCACCAACAACCTGCCGGACTGCTCCAACATGTGCCACGAGTCGTCGGGCTCGGCACTGAGCGAGACCATCGGCATCGGCAAGGGCAGTGTCCTGCTGGAGGACCTCCACCAGGCCGACCTGATCATCGTCGCCGGGCAGAACCCGGGGACGAACCACCCCCGGATGCTCTCCGCCCTGGAGAAGGCCAAGGCCGGCGGCGCGCGGATCATCAGCGTCAATCCGCTCCCGGAGGCCGGTCTGGAGCGGTTCAAGAACCCGCAGACCGCCCAGGGGATGCTCCGGGGCGCCGCGCTCACCGACCTGTTCCTGCAGATCCGCATCGGTGGCGACCAGGCCCTGTTCCGCCTCCTGAACAAGCTGGTCCTGGAGACGGACGGCGCGGTCGACGAGGAGTTCGTACGCGAGTACACCTCAGGGTTCGAGGAGTTCGCGAAGGCCGCCCGCGCCGCCGACTGGGACGAGACGCTGGCGGCGACCGGGCTGTCCCGCGCGGAGATCGAGGAAGCGCTGCGCATGGTGCTCGCCTCGAAACGCACCATCGTGTGCTGGGCGATGGGCCTCACCCAGCACAAGCACTCGGTGCCGACCATCCGCGAGGTCGTCAACTTCCTCCTGCTGCGCGGCAACATCGGCCGCCCCGGCGCGGGCGTCTGCCCGGTCCGCGGCCACTCGAACGTGCAGGGCGACCGCACGATGGGCATCTTCGAACGCCCCGCCCCGGCCTTCCTGGACGCCCTGGAGAAGGAGTTCGGCTTCGTGCCCCCGCGCGAGCACGGTTTCGACGTCGTGCGGGCCATCCGCGCGCTGCGCGACGGCCAGGCGAAGGTCTTCTTCGCGATGGGCGGCAACTTCGTCTCCGCCACCCCCGACACGGACGTCACCGAGGCGGCCATGCGGCGCGCGCGGCTGACGGTGCACGTGTCGACGAAGCTCAACCGCTCGCATGTCGTCACCGGCGCGCGGGCGCTGATCCTGCCGACGCTCGGCCGCACCGAACGCGATCTGCAGCGCGGCGGCGAGCAGTTCGTGACCGTGGAGGACTCCATGGGCATGGTGCACGCCTCGCGCGGCCGGCTGGAGCCCGCGAGCCCGCACCTGCTGTCGGAGCCGGCGATCGTGTGCCGGCTGGCCCGCCGGGTGCTCGGGGCGGACAGCCGCACGCCCTGGGAGGAGTTCGAGAAGGACTACGCGACGATCCGCGACCGCATCGCGCGCGTGATCCCCGGCTTCCAGGACTTCAACGCGCGCGTGGCGCACCCGGGCGGCTTCGCCCTCCCGCACGCCCCGCGCGACGAACGGCGGTTCCCGACGGCCACCGGCAAGGCGAACTTCACGGCGGCCCCCGTCGAGTTCCCCGAACTGCCCGAGGGCCGCCTGCTGTTGCAGACCCTGCGCTCGCACGACCAGTACAACACCACGATCTACGGCCTGGACGACCGCTACCGGGGAATCAGGAACGGCCGCCGGGTGGTCCTGGTGAACCCGCAGGACGCGCGGCGGCTGGGGGTCGCCGACGGGTCGTACGTGGACCTGGTGAGCGAGTGGAAGGACGGCGTGGAACGCCGGGCTCCGGGCTTCCGGGTCGTGCACTACCCGACCGCGCGCAACTGCGCGGCGGCGTACTACCCCGAGACCAACGTGCTGGTGCCGCTCGACGCCACCGCGGACACCAGCAACACCCCGGCCAGCAAGTCGGTCGTGATCCGTCTGGAACAATCGGCGACCGACTGAGCGTTTGCTCAGCGGAGAGAGACAGCCGCACGACGATCGGAGCCGGCCCCATGGGCGAGCAGCAGCACGTGAAGTTCCCGCAGGAGGTCATCGACGAGTACGCCTCGCTCGGCGTCGACCTGCCGGCCCTGTTCTCCGCGGGGCACCTCGGCACCCGGATGGGCGTGCAGATCGTCGAGGCCTCCGCGGACCGCGTCGTCGGCACCATGCCGGTGGAGGGCAACACCCAGCCGTACGGGCTGCTGCACGGCGGGGCCAGCGCGGTGCTGGCGGAGACCCTGGGCTCGGTCGGGTCGATGCTGCACGGCGGCAGCTCGAAGATCGCGGTCGGCGTCGACCTGAACTGCACGCACCACCGGGGCGCCCGCTCCGGCCTGGTCACCGGCGTGGCCACGCCGGTGCACCGGGGGCGCTCCACGGCCACGTACGAGATCGTGATCAGCGATGAGGAGGGCCGCCGGGTGTGCACCGCCCGGCTGACCTGTCTGCTGCGCGACCTGGAGGGCTCGGCGCTGCCCTCGGCCGCCCAGGGCTGACCCACCGGCGGCGCATCCATTGCCCCCCGCCGTCGGCGCCCGTAACGTCGGCGCATGGGACGGCGAGGAGGCCCCCTGGCGGGGGTGACCGCACTGGGGCTCGGGCTCGCGCTGCTGACGGCCTGCGGCGCCGCCACGGCGCCCACTGCCGCGCGGCACACCCCGACCGGTCCTCCGTCGACGGCGGTCTCGGACGCGACCCTGTGCGCCACGATCGTCGCGCACTGGTCGCGCGAAGCGCTCGACGACGGCACCTACGGCGACTACCAGTCGATGGGGCTGTCCAACGGGCAGTACGAGATCCTCCGGGACGTCGTGGACGCGGCGCGGGACGTGGCACGGCGTCACGGCGCCGCCGCCGCCGACCGGTTGATCGACCGTCGGTCGCGGTCCGCCTGCGCCGACCGGTACCGCCACGGCGCGCCGAGCGGAGGTCCCTGGCGATGAGCGGGACGAGCGGCATCGGTCCCGTCGAACCCGGTGACGGCACCCACGCCTGGGACACCCCCGGGGCGGCCGCCCCTGCTCCCGCGCGCCCCGCCCGCCGTCGCGCCGCCCTCCTCCTCGGCACCGCGGCGGTGCTCCTCGCGGGCGGCGGCTACCTCGTCGCGACCCGCCCGCATCGGCCGCCGCCGCCCGAAGTCCCCTACCCCGCGCAGACGGTGGCGTTCTCCTTCGTGGGCGGCCGGTCCACGCCGCCGGATGCGCCGCCCCGCAGCTTCAGCTTCGCGGTACGGATGACCGTCATGGACGGGCCGCCGGTCACCGTGCCCCGGATGACGCAGCCCTACGCCGGCCTCACGCTGTCCGAGGCGCCACGCGCACCCTTCCGGACAAAACCGGGCTCACCCCGAGAGATCACGATCACCATGCATGTGACCGATTGCCGAACAGTCCCGAAGGATGCCGGACTCCCTTTCCTCGACGTAACTCTACGTAATACGCGCGCAATACAGGTACAGAGTTTCATCCTGGGATCCCGCTACGCACGGCATCTCTCACACGCCCTGAAAGTCGCCTGCAGCAACAGTTAGCGACGGCGTGGAGTAACCACCAAAAGGCTTGAGACTCCTGATCCCATCACAGCCGGTCCTGCGGGTTCTCACCATGCGGACAGGGCGAATCGGCTGGAATTCCTCCGTTCTCCGCACCGTGTACCGCTCTGCATTACCTCGTGTCATAACAAGAGCGTCACAGCATCGGCCAGACCCTCCTACACGTTCCCTACACCCGCCTAGAGTCACGGCCAGTCACGGCGCCGTCGGATTCTCTCTTCGGTCGGTCGCGCGACTCGACCGTTTCCACGGGGATGCGGTTGTTCAGGGGAAAGGACTGATCGTGCGTCAACGTTCGCTCATCGCCATCACCGCCGCGCTGGCAGCGGGAGCACTCACCCTCACCGCCTGCGGTTCGCGAGACAGCGGCGACAAGGGCTCCGACTCCGGCAACGGCGGCACCACCGTCACCATCGGCGTCGACGCCCCGCTGACCGGCGACCTGTCCGCGCTCGGCCTGGGCATCAAGAACTCGGTCGACCTGGCGGTCAACCAGGCCAACAAGAAGAACTACGTCAAGGGCGTCACGTTCAAGATCGCGGCCAAGGACGACCAGGCTCAGCCGTCCTCCGGCCAGGCGAACGCCACCGCGTTCGTCGGTGACAACAGCGTCTACGGCGTTGTCGGCCCGCTGAACTCCTCCGTGGCCCAGTCGATGCAGAAGGTCTTCGACGACGCCAAGCTGGTCGAGGTCTCGCCGGCCAACACCAACCCGGCGCTGACCCAGGGCGACAACTGGCAGACGTCGAAGTCGCGTCCGTACAAGTCGTACTTCCGTACCGCGACCACGGACGCCATCCAGGGCCCGTACGCCGCGCAGTACGTGTACAACACGGCGAAGCTGACCAAGGCCTTCATCATCGATGACAAGAAGACCTATGGCGCGGGCCTCGCCGCCACCTTCACCGGGGAGTTCAAGAAGCTCGGCGGCAAGGTGGTCGGCACCGAGCACATCAACCCCGACTCCAAGGACTACTCCGCGGTCGTCACCAAGGTGAAGAACTCGGGCGCCACCGTGGTCTACTACGGCGGCGAGTACCCGCAGGCCGGTCCGCTGAGCAAGCAGCTCAAGGCCGCCGGCGCCAAGGTCCCGCTGGTCGGCGGTGACGGCATCTACGCCGACGACTACCTCAAGCTGGCGGGCTCCGCCGCCACCGGCGATCTGGCCACCTCGGTCGGCGCCCCGGTCGAGACCCTGGCCTCCGCCAAGGAGTTCGTCGCCAACTACAAGGCGGCCGGCTACAAGGAGGCCTACGGCGCCTACGGCGGCTACTCCTACGACTCGGCCTGGTCGATCATCGAGGCCGTGAAGAAGGTCGTCGACGACAACGGCGGCAAGCTGCCGTCCGACGCCCGCGCGAAGATCACCGCCGCGGTCCAGAACGTCTCCTTCGACGGTGTGACCGGCAAGGTCTCCTTCGACGAGTTCGGTGACGCGACCAACAAGCAGCTCACCGTCTACAAGGTCGACGGCGGGGCCTGGAAGGCTGCCACCTCGGGCACGTTCACGCCGAGCAGCTGACCCACACCCGCACGCAGAACCGAGCCGCGCGGGGCGCTGTTCCACTGGCGCCCCGCGCGGACTCGCATCCGACCTCATTCGTCGAACTTTCCGAACGTCTCGGAGGACATGCGGTGAACGAACTGCCGCAGCAGCTGGTCAACGGCCTGCTACTGGGATCCATGTACGGGCTGGTCGCCATCGGCTACACGATGGTCTATGGCATCGTCCAGCTCATCAACTTCGCCCACGGCGAGATCTTCATGACCGGCGCCTTCGGCGCGCTCACGGTCTACGCGTACGTACTGCCGGACGGCACCTCGATGTGGATAGCCCTCCCGCTGATGCTGGTGGGCGCCATCATCGTCGCCGTCCTGGTCGCCGTCGGAGCGGAACGGTTCGCCTACCGCCCCCTGCGCACCGCCCCGCGCCTCGCCCCCCTCATCACCGCCATCGGCCTCTCG
Organism: Streptomyces sp. NPDC020958; assembly: GCF_055562175.1. NCBI lineage: Bacteria > Bacillati > Actinomycetota > Actinomycetes > Kitasatosporales > Streptomycetaceae > Streptomyces > Streptomyces sp. NPDC020958. The sequence goes on from NZ_JBVHFU010000010.1 coordinate 132,877, forward strand.
CTGGCCCTGCAGCAGGCGGTGTGGGCCTGGTACCCCGAGGCCAAGTCCGCCCGTACCTTCCCCACCATCCCGGGCGGTCCCTTCACCATCGGCAACGTCACGATCCAGACCGGTGACATCTTCCTGGTGATCGTGGCCCCGCTCAGCATGGCCTTCCTCGCCTACTTCGTGATGCGCACCCGCACCGGCCGCGGTATGCAGGCGACCGCCCAGGATCCGGACACCGCGAAGCTGATGGGCGTCAACACCGACCGCATCATCGTGATCGCGTTCGCCCTCGGTGCCGCCTTCGCCGCCGTCGGCGGTGTCGCCTACGGCCTCAAATACGGCCAGATCGACTTCAAGATGGGCTTCCTGCTCGGTCTGAAGGCCTTCACCGCGGCCGTCCTCGGCGGTATCGGCAACATCTACGGCGCCATGCTCGGCGGCCTCGTCCTCGGCGTCGCCGAGGCCCTGTCGACCGCCTACATCTCGGACATCCCCGGCATGGGCCAGTTCGGCAGCCAGTCCTGGGCCGATGTCTGGGCGTTCGTACTCCTCATCCTCGTACTGCTGTTCAGGCCACAGGGTCTGCTCGGCGAACGCGTCGCGGACAGGGCGTGACACCGATGACCACAGAGACCACCGCATCCGAGACCCCCGAGACCCCCGGGACCACGAGCGCCCCGGCGCCCGCCGCGTCCGGTCTGATCGGTCTGCCGGCCCCGCTCGGCCGCGCCCTCGCCACCGGCGGCGGCGTCCTCGCCATCGTCTCCACGTTCATGTCGTGGACCTGGACCTCCGACTTCCCCGGTGACCTCACCGTCTACGGTTACCCGGGCGGCCTGCAGGTCCTGGTGCTGATCGGCGGCATCCTCACCACCCTGTTCGGCCTGTCCTCCTACGGCGTCAAGGGCCTGTCCTGGCTGACCCCGGGCAGCGCCGACAGCGCGCTGAAGATGGCCGCGCTCGGCACCTTCGGCACCGCCTGGTACACCGTGATCGCCATCAGCGTGAAACTCGGCGGCCTGGTCAACCTGGACCCGGGCGGCTTCCTCGTCGCGATCGCCACCCTGGTCTCCGTGATCGGCGCGCTCGCCCTGCCGTTCGAGCGGCCGGAGCCCGACCCGGTCGACCCGGACGACACCGGCTGGGAGCTGTTCAAGCACAACGCCCGGCAGAACTGGAACACCTTCCGCGCCGCCTTCGCCGCCAAGACCCCGCCTCCCGCGGCCCCGCTGCCGTCCTGGGCCGAGATCCTGGTCATCATCGCGGCCATGGCCGTGGGCCTGATCGTCTTCAGCTACGGCATCGGCACGTCGTACGACCAGCTGTTCATCGGCTTCCTGATCATCGCCGGCTTCGGTTTCGCCTCCCTCTCCAAGGCCGGGATCGTGGCCCGGGTCTCGGCGATCACGGGGAAGCACCGGAACATCACCATGACCGGCGCCTTCGTCGCCGCCGCGGCCTTCCCGTTCACCCAGTCCAACGACCAGTACGCGACGATCGGCGTCTACATCCTGATCTTCGCGACCGTCGCGCTCGGGCTGAACATCGTCGTCGGCCTCGCCGGCCTCCTCGACCTCGGTTACGTCGCCTTCCTCGGTGTCGGCGCCTACACCGCGGCCCTGGTCTCCGGCTCGCCGTCCTCGCCGCTGCACGTGCAGTGGCCGTTCTGGGCGTCGGCGCTGCTGGGCGCGGTCGTCGCCATGATCTTCGGTGTCGTCATCGGCGCCCCGACCCTGCGACTGCGCGGCGACTACCTGGCCATCGTGACCCTCGGCTTCGGTGAGATCTTCCGGATCACCGTCCTCAACCTGGACGGCACCTCGGGCCCCGACGTCACCAACGGCTCCAACGGCATCTCCTCGATCCCGAACCTGAACATCCTCGGCTTCGACTTCGGCGCCGAGCACCAGATCCTCGGCACCACCATCGGGCGGTTCGCCAACTACCTGCTGCTGATGCTGATCATCACGTTCATCGTGGTCATCGTCTTCCGGCGCAGCAGCGACTCCCGTATCGGCCGCGCCTGGGTCGCCATCCGCGAGGACGAGACCGCCGCGCTCGCCATGGGCATCAACGGCTTCCGCGTCAAGCTGATCGCCTTCGCCCTGGGCGCCTGCCTGGCCGGCCTGTCCGGCTCGGTCCAGGCCCACGTCACCTACACGGTGACCCCGGAGCAGTACCAGTTCGCCTACGTGGTCCCGCCCAACTCGGCGTTCCTGCTGGCCGCGGTGGTCCTCGGCGGCATGGGCACCATCTCCGGCCCGCTGGTCGGCGCGTCCCTGCTCTACCTGATCCCGGCCAAGCTGCAGTTCCTCGGCGACTACCAGCTCTTCGCCTTCGGCGTCACGCTCATCCTGCTGATGCGCTTCCGCCCGGAGGGCCTCATCCCCAACCGGCGCCGCCAGCTCGAGTTCCACGAAGAAGCCGAAGCGCCCGCCGTCCTCACCAAGGCAGGGGCCTGACCACGATGACCACGGAAACCACCGTCAAAGAAGCCGCCCCCGGCGAGGTCGTGCTCGACGCACGCGGCGTGACCATGCGCTTCGGCGGCCTCACCGCCGTGCGCGGTGTCGACTTCACCGTCAGGAGCGGCGAGATCGTCGGTCTGATCGGCCCCAACGGCGCCGGCAAGACCACCTTCTTCAACTGCCTCACCGGTCTGTACATCCCCACCGAGGGCGAAGTCCGGTACAAGGGCGAGGTCCTGCCGCCGAAGTCCTTCAAGGTCACGGCGGCCGGCATCGCCCGCACCTTCCAGAACATCCGGCTGTTCGCCAACATGACGGTCCTGGAGAACGTGCTGGTCGGCCGGCACACCCGCACCAAGGAGGGCCTCTGGTCCGCCTTGCTGCGCGGCCCCGGCTTCCACAAGGCCGAGGCCGCCTCCCGGGCCCGGGCCATGGAACTCCTGGAGTTCGTGGGCCTGGCGGAGAAGGCCGAGCACCTCGCCCGCAACCTGCCCTACGGCGAGCAGCGCAAGCTGGAGATCGCACGGGCGCTGGCCAGCGAGCCGGGGCTGCTGCTCCTGGACGAGCCGACGGCCGGCATGAACCCGCAGGAGACCCGCGCCACCGAGGAGCTGGTCTTCGCGATCCGCGACAAGGGCATCGCCGTCCTCGTCATCGAGCACGACATGCGGTTCATCTTCAACCTCTGCGACCGCGTCGCCGTCCTCGTGCAGGGCGAGAAACTCATCGAGGGCGACAGCGCGACCGTGCAGGGCGACGAGCGGGTCGTCGCCGCGTATCTGGGCGAGCCGTTCGAGAACGCGCCCGGCGACGAGGAGGCCGCCGAGGTCGAGGCGGCGGAAGCCGCAGCCGAGGCCGACACCCCGACCGACGCCGCGCCCGGCAAGGAGAACGACCGATGACCGCACTGCTCGAAGTAGAGGACCTGCGGGTCGCCTACGGCAAGATCGAAGCCGTCAAGGGCATCTCCTTCAAGGTCGAGGCCGGCCAGGTCGTCACCCTGATCGGCACCAACGGAGCCGGCAAGACGACGACCCTGCGCACGCTGTCCGGACTGCTCAAGCCGGTCGGCGGGCAGATCCGGTTCAACGGCAGGTCGCTGAAGAAGATCCCGGCCCACCAGGTGGTCTCGCTGGGCCTCGCCCACTCCCCCGAGGGGCGGCACATCTTCCCGCGCATGACCATCGAGGACAACCTGCGCCTCGGGGCGTTCCTGCGCAGCGACAAGCCGGGCATCGAGAAGGACATCCTGCGGGCGTACGACCTCTTCCCGATCCTGGGCGAGCGGCGCAAGCAGGCCGCGGGCACCCTCTCGGGCGGCGAGCAGCAGATGCTGGCCATGGGCCGGGCGCTGATGTCCCAGCCGAAGCTGCTGATGCTGGACGAGCCCTCGATGGGGCTTTCACCGATCATGATGCAGAAGATCATGGCGACGATCGCCGAGCTGAAGTCGCAGGGCACCACGATCCTGCTCGTCGAGCAGAACGCCCAGGCGGCGCTGTCGCTGGCCGACCAGGGGCACGTCATGGAGGTCGGCAACATCGTCCTGTCGGGCAGCGGACAGGATCTGCTGCACGACGAGTCGGTCCGCAAGGCCTACCTGGGCGAGGACTAGGCGTAGTCGATCGGCTGCGGGTGCGCGGGGGGCTGGTCGCGCCGTTCCCCGCGCCCCTTCAGGGCGCTGACCGCAGCAGGCGGCACAAAGGCCCGCGTCCCCTTCTCCGGGGCGCGGGCCTTGTCGTACGTGCGGGGTCAGCCCTTGCCGGCCTTCTTCTCCTCGCTGTCCGCGATGACCGCCTCCGCGACCTGCTGCATCGACATGCGGCGGTCCATCGACGTCTTCTGGATCCAGCGGAACGCGGCCGGTTCGGTCAGGCCGTACTCGGTCTGGAGGACGGACTTCGCGCGGTCGACCAGCTTGCGGGTCTCCAGGCGCTGGGTGAGGTCGGCGATCTCCGACTCCAGCTGCTTCAGCTCGCTGAACCGGGAGACGGCCATCTCGATCGCCGGGACGACGTCGCTCTTGCTGAACGGCTTGACCAGGTACGCCATGGCACCGGCGTCCCGGGCCCGCTCGACCAGGTCGCGCTGGGAGAACGCGGTGAGCATCAGGACCGGGGCGATGGACTCCGCGGCGATCTTCTCGGCGGCCGAGATGCCGTCCAGCTTGGGCATCTTGACGTCGAGGATGACCAGGTCGGGGCGGTGCTCGCGGGCCAGCTCGACGGCCTGCTCGCCGTCACCTGCCTCGCCGACGACCGTGTACCCCTCCTCCTCCAGCATCTCTTTGAGGTCGAGCCGGATCAGGGCCTCGTCCTCGGCGATGACGACACGGGTCGTCAGCGGAGGCACGTGCGACTTGTCGTCGTCGGGTGCGTCGACTGGCTGGGGCGACTCGGCGGCGGTCACGGGGGCTCCTCGTTCAGGGCAGGGGTACTGCTGACAAGAGCCTACCTAGCTACGGTATGGTGGACGCGCGGAGGGTCGGGGATAACCTTGGATTCTTCGAGCCCCGGTAGCCCAATTGGCAGCAGGCAACGGATTCAAAACCCGTACAGTGTCGGTTCGAGTCCGACCCGGGGCACTTTTCCTTGGATTCCAAGGTCGCATCACGTCACGTGAGCGAGGGGCCCCTCCACCCGGACGAAGGGGCCCTCCGGTGTCACTTCGGGCTGTCGTCCTCGCCGATGTGGTGGACGCGGACCATGTTGGTGGAGCCGGAGACGCCGGGCGGGGAGCCCGCCGTGATGACCACGACGTCGCCCTTCTGGCAGCGCCCGTACTTCAGCAGGAGTTCGTCGACCTGGTCGACCATCTTGTCCGTCGAGTCGACGTGCGGGCCGAGGAAGGTCTCGACGCCCCAGGTGAGGCTGAGCTGCGAGCGGGTGGCCGGTTCCGGGGTGAAGGCCAGCAGCGGGATCGGCGAGCGGTAGCGGGACAGCCGGCGGACGGTGTCCCCGGACTGGGTGAACGCGACCAGGAACTTCGCGCCCAGGAAGTCGCCCATCTCGGCGGCGGCCCGGGCGACCGCGCCGCCCTGGGTACGGGGCTTGTTGCTCTCGGTCAGCGGCGACAGCCCCTTGGCGAGGATGTCCTCCTCGGCCGCCTCGACGATCTTCGCCATGGTGCGCACGGTCTCGATCGGGTACTTGCCGACGCTGGTCTCGCCGGAGAGCATCACCGCGTCCGTGCCGTCGATGACCGCGTTGGCGACGTCGGAGGCCTCGGCGCGGGTGGGGCGGGAGTTGTCGATCATCGAGTCGAGCATCTGGGTGGCGACGATGACCGGCTTGGCGTTGCGCCTGGCCAGTTTCACGGCGCGCTTCTGGACGATCGGCACCTGCTCCAGCGGCATCTCCACGCCGAGGTCGCCGCGGGCCACCATGATGCCGTCGAAGGCGGCCACGATGGAGTCGATGTTCTCGACGGCCTGCGGCTTCTCGACCTTGGCGATCACGGGGAGGCGGCGGCCCTCCTCGTCCATGATGCGGTGGACGTCGCGGATGTCCTCGCCGCTGCGCACGAAGGACAGCGCGATCACGTCGCAGCCGGTGCGCAGCGCCCACCGCAGGTCGGCCTCGTCCTTGTCGGAGAGGGCCGGGACGGAGACGGCGACCCCGGGCAGGTTGAGTCCCTTGTGGTCGGAGACCATGCCGCCCTCGACGACCCTGGTGTGCACCCGGGGCCCGTCGACGTGGGTGACCTCCAGGCAGACCTTGCCGTCGTCGACGAGGACGCGCTCGCCGGGGGTGACGTCGCCGGCGAGGCCCGCGTACGTCGTCCCGCACTGCCGGCGGTCGCCCTCGGCGCCTTCCTCGACCGTGAGGGTGAAGGTGTCACCGCGTTCGAGGAGTACCGGGCCTTCGGTGAAGGTGCCGAGCCGGATCTTCGGGCCTTGAAGGTCGGCGAGGACCCCGACGCTGCGGCCGCTCTCGTCGGAGGCCTTGCGCACCCGCCGGTAGCGCTCCTCGTGCTCGGCGTGGTCGCCGTGGCTGAGGTTGAAGCGGGCGACGTCCATGCCGGCCTCGACCAGGGCCTTGATCTGGTCGTACGAGTCGGTGGCGGGCCCCAGAGTACAAACGATCTTTGCTCGGCGCATGGTTCGAGCCTAGGCCTTACCGACGGGTAGAGAATCGGGCCTGCATGACGACCCAACAACCTTTGGATGAAGGCCCGTTGACAAGTGTTGAATGTGCGGGAGTCCGCTCCTATGAGCATCTCGCAGGTGTTGAACGCGTCGGCATCGCAGCCCGGGATCAGGTCACCGGATCGCAACCTTCGGCACCTGTTGCCGTAAGGCATGCACAGGACACAATCTACGCGCGTCGTTGACCGTTTCCCGAGGAGATCGAGACATGCCCTTGAACCGCCGGAAGTTCCTGAAGAAGTCCGCCGCCACCGGCGCGGGGGTGGCGATCGCCGGTGCGGCGGCGGCTCCGGCGCAGGCGTCGGTGCGGCCCGCCGGGCGCCCCAAGCGGTACTCGCTGACCGTGATGGGCACCACCGACCTGCACGGGCACGTCTTCAACTGGGACTACTTCAAGGACGCGGAGTACTCCGACAAGGCCGGCAACGCGATGGGCCTGGCGCGCATCTCGACGCTGGTGGACCAGGTGCGCAAGGAGAAGGGCCGCCGCAACACCTTGCTGCTGGACGCCGGTGACACCATCCAGGGCACCCCGCTGACGTACTACTACGCCAAGGTCGACCCGATCACCGCCGAGGGCGGCCCCGTGCACCCGATGGCGCAGGCCATGAACGCGATCGGGTACGACGCGGCGGCGCTCGGCAACCACGAGTTCAACTACGGCATCGAGACCCTGCGCAGGTTCGAGGAGCAGCTGGACTTCCCGCTGCTCGGCGCCAACGCGGTCGACGCGAAGACCCTGAGGCCCGCCTTCCCGCCGTACTTCGTCAAGAAGTTCCACGTCCCGGGCGCCCCGCCGGTCAAGGTCGCCGTCCTGGGCCTGACCAACCCGGGCATCGCCATCTGGGACAAGGCCTACGTCCAGGGCAGGCTGGCGTTTCCCGGTCTTGAGGAGCAGGCCGCGAAGTGGGTGCCCAAGCTGCGTGCGATGGGCGCGGACGTGGTCGTGGTCTCGGCCCACTCCGGCTCGTCGGGCACCTCGTCCTACGGCGACCAGGTGCCGTACGTCGAGAACGCGGCGGCGAACGTGGCCCGGCAGGTGCCGGGCATCGACGCCATCCTGGTCGGCCACGCGCACCTGGAGATCCCGGAGCTGAAGGTCACCAACGAGGCGACCGGGAAGACCGTCGTGCTCTCCGAGCCGCTGTGCTACGCGGAGCGCCTCACCCTCTTCGACATCGAGCTGGTGTTCAGCAGGGGCGCGTGGACGGTGGAGTCGGTCGCGGCCTCGCTGCGCAACTCCAACGCGGTCGCCGACGACCCGAAGATCACCAGGCTGCTCTCGGACGAGCACGCGAAGGTCGTCGCGTACGTCAACCAGGTCGTCGGTACCGCCACCGAGACGCTCACCACGGTCGAGGCCCGGTACCGCGACACCCCGATCATCGACCTGATCACCAAAGTGCAGGAGGACGTGGTCAAGGCGGCCCTGGCGGGTACGGAGTACGCAGCGCTGCCGGTGGTCGCGCAGGCCTCGCCGTTCTCGCGGACGTCCGAGATCCCGGCCGGCAAGGTGACCGTCCGGGACCTGTCGAGCCTCTACGTGTACGACAACACGCTGGTCGCCAAGTTGATGACGGGGGCCCAGCTCCGCGCGTACCTGGAGTACTCGGCGGAGTACTACGTCCAGACGGCCGCCGGTGCGCCCGTCGACGTGGAGAAGCTGACGAACTCCGGCAACCGTCCCGACTACAACTACGACTACGTGTCGGGGCTGCGCTACGACATCGACATCGCGCAGCCGGCCGGGTCCCGGATCAGGAACCTGACCTACGACGGGGCCGCCCTGGACGACGCCCGGCAGTTCGTGCTCGCGGTGAACAACTACCGTGCCAACGGCGGCGGAGCGTTCCCGTACGTCGCCTCGGCCAAGGAGCTGTGGTCGGAGTCGACGGAGATCCGTACCCGGATCGCGGAGTGGGTGACCGCCAAGGGTGTCCTGGACCCGAAGGACTTCGCCTCGGTGGACTGGCGGCTGACCCGTGACGGCACGCCGGTGTTCTGAGAGGTGGGCGGCGCCGGCCGGTGCGGGCCGGCGCCGTGCGCCCGGTCTCAGTCGACGAGCGGGGTGAGCTGCCTGGGCTGCTGCTGGGCCGGAACCCTGTCCTCCGGCCCCTCCAGGCCGAAGCTGGTGAAGGCCGTGCGCGCGGGCAGCGGGTAGGGGTCCTTGCCGGTCAGGGAGTTGAGGATGGTGGCACTGCGCCAGGCGGCGAGGCCCAGGTCGGGGGCGCCGACGCCGTGGGTGTGCAGTTCGGCGTTCTGGACGTACGCCGCTCCGGTCACCACGGGGTCGAGAACCATCCGGAACCGCTCGTCCACGCGCGGGCGTTCGCTGCTGTCACGGCGCAGATAGGGGTCGAGTCCGGCGAGCAGGCGGCCGAGGGGGCGCTCACGGTAGCCGGTGGCGAGGACCACGGCGTCGGTGGTGAGCCGGGAGCGGCCGCCCTGCTGGACGTGTTCGAGGTGGAGTTCGACCTTGGTGGTGGCGATGCGTCCGGCCGTACGGACCTGGACTCCGGGGGTGAGGACGGCGTCGGGCCAGCCGCCGTGCAGGGTGCGGCGGTAGAGCTCGTCGTGGATGGCGGCCATGGTGTCGGCGTCGATGCCCTTGTGGAGCTGCCACTGGGAGGCCACGAGCCGGTCCCGGACGGGTTCGCCGAGAGCGTGGAAGTAGCGGGTGTAGTCGGGGGTGAAGTGCTCCAGTCCGAGCTTGGAGTACTCCATGGGCGCGAACGCCTCGCTGCGGCCGATCCAGTGCAGCTTCTCGCGGCCGGCCGGCCGGTTCCGCAGCAGGTCGAGGAAGACCTCGGCGCCGGACTGGCCGGAGCCGACGACGGTGACGTGCTCGGCCGCGAGGAAGGCCTCGCGGTGGTCGAGGTAGTCGGCCGCGTGGACGACGGGTACGCCCGGTGACTCCACCAGCGGCTTGAGCGGGTCGGGCACGTAGGGCACGGTGCCGACGCCGAGCACGACGTTCTTCGTGTAGGTACGGCCGAGGGCCTCGGCCTCCCCGTCGGCGTCGAGCTGGGTGTAGTCGACCTCGAACAGGTCGCGTTCGGAGTTCCAGCGGACGGCGTCCACCTGGTGGGAGAAGCGCAGTCCCGGCAGGCTTTCGGCGACCCAGCGGCAGTAGGCGTCGTACTCGGCGCGCCGGACGTGGAAGCGCTCGGCGAAGTAGAACGGGAAGAGCCGCTCGCGGTCCTTGAGGTAGTTGAGGAACGACCAGGGGCTGGTGGGGTCGGCGAGGGTCACGAGGTCGGCGAGGAAGGGCACCTGGATGGTGGCGCCGTCGATCAGCAGTCCGGGGTGCCAGTCGAAGCCGGGGCGCTGTTCGTAGAAGACGGTGTCGAGTTCGGCGAGCGGGTGGGCGAGCGCGGCGAGGGAGAGGTTGAACGGTCCGATGCCGATGCCGACCAGGTCGCGGGGTGCTTCGGGCTCGTGGTGTGGGGGGTGGGTCATCTGGGGGTCGTTCCTTCCACGAGTTTCAGGAGGAGGGCCAGGTCGTCCGGCCGGGTGTGGGGGTTGAGGAGGGTGGCCTTGAGCCAGAGCCGGCCGTCGAGCCGGGCCCGGCCGAGGACGGCCCGGCCGTCGTGCAGGAGGCTGCGCCGTATGCCGGCGACGGCCTCGTCGGTGGCTCCGGTGGGGCGGAACAGCACGGTGCTGATGTCCGGCCGGTCGTAGAGCTCGAATCCGGGGTGTTCGCGGACCAGGGACGCGAACTCGCGGGCGCGTGCGCACACCTGGTCGACGAGGGCGCCGAGTCCTGAGCGGCCCAGGGTCCTGAGGGTGACCGCGATCTTGAGGACGTCGGGGCGGCGGGTGGTGCGCAGCGACCGGCCGAGCAGGTCCGGGTAGCCGGACTCGGTGTCGTCGTCGGCGTTGAGGTAGTCGGCGCGGTGGTGCAGGACGCCGAACTCGGTGGGGCGGGCGACGGCGAGGAGGCCGGCGGCGACCGGCTGCCAGCCGAGTTTGTGCAGGTCGAGGGTGACGGTGTGGGCCCGCTCCAGGCCGGCCAGCTTGTCCCGGTGCCGGTCGCTGAAGACGAGGCCGCCGCCGTAGGCCGCGTCGATGTGGAGCCGGGCGCCGTGGGCGGCGCAGAGGCCGGCGATCTCGGGGAGCGGGTCGATGAGACCGGCGTCGGTGGTGCCGGCGGTGGCGGCGACGAGGCAGGGCCGGGGCAGGTGGGTGAGGGCGTCGTGGAGAGCGGCCGGGTCGAGGGTGCCGTTCGGGGTGGGGATGACGACCGGGTCGGGCAGGCCGAGCAGCCAGGCGGCGCGGGGCAGCGAGTGGTGGGCGTTGGCTCCGAGGACCAGCCGGACACCGCTGCCGCGGGCCTCGCGGGCGAGGAGGAGGGCGAGTTGGTTGGACTCGGTACCCCCGCTGGTGACCACGGCGTCGGCGAGGCCGATGGTGTGGGCGAGGGTACGGGTGACCATGGCTTCCAGGGCGGCGGCGGCCGGGGCCTGGTCCCAGGAGTCGAGGGAGGGGTTGAGGGCGCTGACGGCGAGGTCGGCGGCGGTGGCGACGGCGAGCGGCGGGCAGTGCAGGTGTGCCGCGCACAGCGGGTCGGCGGGGTCGGCGGCGCCTTCGGCGAGGGCGGTCACCAGGGTGCGCAGGGCGTCGGGATCACCGTCGTCGGGGAGGACGTCGCCCACGGCGCCCGCGACGCGTTCGGCGACCGCTTCCGGGCCGCCCGCGGGCAGTGGCCCACCGCGTGCCCGGCCGCCCTCGCGCAGGGCGCCGAGCACGGTGTCCAGCAGGGGCCGCAACGCGTCGGGGTCGTGTGGTCCTGATGCGAGGGGCGGCATGCCCATGGGCTCTCCTCGGGTCGCTGGCCGAAGGGGGTGGTCCGCGGGGGGAGTTCCAGCTTGTACGGGATTGGGTCTGCGCGCCCATAAAGCTCAACGATCGAAACCCGAAAGTGGGTACTGCCGTGCGGGGAAAACCTGTCGGGACGGTCGGCCGGGGGTGCTGTGCCGGGCGCCGGACCAAGCGGGGCAGGGGCGTTGAGGGCGAGGGCTGAGCGGGGTTAACGTCGGTCGGATGGTTGACGCGTGGATGATCGACGTGCCCGGTGAGCGGGTGCTGGTGCGGGAGCCGCTGCCCTCGGACGAGGCGCCGCTGCTGGACCTCTTCGAGGCCTGCGAGGACTGGTTCGTGGCGGCGACGGGGCTGCCGTCGGGGCCGGGTGACGTGCAGAGCCTGTTCTACGGGCTGCCGGAGGGGGCCGACCCCGACGACAAGGTGCTGCTGGTGCTGGAGCGGGACGGGGTCGTCTCGGGCCTGGTGGACGCGGTGCGGAACCATCCGGCGCCCGGCGCGGTGGCGGTGGGCCTGTTCCTGCTGGCGCCGTGGGCGCGGGGCCGGGGTCTCGGGCGGGCGCTGGCCGAGTCGTTGCTCGCGCGTGCCGAGGGGGTGGTCCTGGTGACGGCGACGGTGCCGCCGGGCTGGCGCGCCGGGGAGCGGTTCCTGGAGCGTCTCGGCTTCACGCTGGGCGCCGAGACGCCCGGCACGGCCGAGGTGGGCAACCGCCGCGCGGGCCCCCGCGAGGGCGGCGTACGCCGGGCGGAGCTACGGCCGGCCGGGGCCTGAGGGGCCACGGCACACGACGACCCACGGGCCGCCCCCGGCAGGACGACCGCGGCACACCCCGAGCCAGAGGCCACCCCCGCCGGAACAACCGCGGCACCCACCCGCCCCGAACCAAGTACGGGCAGGACGACCGCGGCACACCACCAGCCACGGGCTGGCCGACCCCCGGCAGGACGACCGTGTCCCGGACCCGGTACGAGCCCGACTGCGGCCACAGCGGCCCGGGGCCGGTGTGAGCCCGGCCACGGCCACGGCGTCCCAGGCCCAGAGTGAGCCCGGCCACGGCCACAGCGTCCCAGGCCCAGAGTGAGCCCGGCCACGGCCACAGCGTCCCAGGCCCAGAGTGAGCCCGGCCACGGCCACGGCGTCCCAGGCCCAGAGTGAGGCCACGGCGTCCCGGGGCCGGTGTCGTGTTCGCCGGGGAGTCTCTGGGCCGGGGCTGCGTACCGGTCGCCCCGGTGGCCTACGCGCCGCGGATCCGCAGGGCTCTTTGCAGGTCGTCCAGTTCGTCGGTCAGGCGGCGGCGCAGGGCGGTGACCGGGTCGGCGTCGCGCAGGCAGTCCTGGCCGAGGGCGAGGTTCCCGGAGTCGACGGCGTGCGCGGGGAAGGCCTCGCGGCCGACGACGCCGGCGATGGCGGGCCCGCGCCGGGCGGCGACGGCGACCGCGTCCTGGTAGTAGCGCGGCACGTACTCCCGGACCAGGTCGGCCTGTTCGGGGTGCCAGAAGCCCTGGGCGGTGGCCGAGAACAGGTAGTTGGACAGGTCGTCGCCGCTGAACATGGCCTCCCAGGCGGCGCGCTTGGCCTCCGGGTCGGGCAGCGCGGCCCGGCAGCGGGCGGCGCCCTCCTGGCCGCTGGCGCTGGGGTCGCGGGCCAGCTCGGCGGCGATCCGGGCCTCGTCGACGGCGCCGAGGACGGCGAGCCGGCCCATGATGCGCCAGCGCAGCTCGGGGTCGAGTTCGGGGCCACCGGGCACGGTGCCCTCGGCGAGCCAGGCGGCGATGGTGTCGGGCTGGGCGGCGGCGCGGATGAAGTGCCGTACGGCGATCAGGCGCAGACCGGGGTTGTCGCCGTCCTCGGTGCGCCGGATGAGGTCCCGGCACAGGGCGGACAGGGTCGCGAGAGCGGCCGGGCGTTCCTCGGGCGTGAGGTAACGGTCGACGACGTGGACGGCGGCGAACGCCAGCACGCCCTGGACGAGGGCGAGGTCGGTCTCGTGCGGGAGGTGTGTGCGGGCGGTCTCCAGGTAGACGGCGGGCGGCAGTTCGCCGTCGCGGACGGCGTCCCGCAGGGCGTTCCACACCACCGCGCGGGAGAGCGGGTCGGGCAGGCCCGACAGGTGGGCGCGGACCGTGGCGGCGGAGGCGGCGTCGAAGCGGACCTTGGCGTAGGTCAGGTCGCCGTCGTTGAGCAGGAGCAGCGCGGGACGCTTGCCGAGGGGCTGCGGCGCGGTCCCCGGGATGTCGAGGTCGATGCGCTCGCGCAGGGTGAGCCGGCCGTCGTCGGCGAGGTCCTGGTCGTAGACGCCGACGCAGACGCGGTGCGGGCGGCTGCCGGTGCGCTCGACGGTGAGGGTGCGGGTGCCGTCGGCGGCGGTGGCGAGGACCGGGGTGAGGGTGTCGACGCCGGTGGTGCGCAGCCAGGCGTCGGCCCAGGCGTGCACGTCGCGGTCGGTGGCGGCGGCCAGGGAGTCGATGAAGTCGGCGAGGGTGGCGTTGCCGAACCGGTGCCGCCGGAAGTGGATGTTGATGCCGGCGAGGAAGTCCTTCTCGCCCATCCAGGCGACCAGTTGGCGCAGTGCGGAGGCGCCCTTGGCGTAGGAGATGCCGTCGAAGTTGAGCAGCGCGGCGGCGGTGTCGTCGACGGCCTCGGGGGCGACGGGGTGGGTGGAGGGGCGCTGGTCGGCGTCGTAGCCCCAGGCCTTGCGGGCGACGCCGAAGTCGACCCAGGTGTCGGTGAAGCGGGTGGCCTCGGTGAGGGTCTGGTAGCCCATGTACTCGGCGAAGGACTCGTTCAGCCAGATGTCGTCCCACCACCTGAGGGTGACGAGGTCGCCGAACCACATGTGGGCCATCTCGTGGGCGACGACCATCGCGCGGGTCTGCCGTTCGGTGTCGGTGACGGCGGAGCGGTAGACGAACTCGTCGCGGAAGGTGACCAGGCCCGGGTTCTCCATGGCGCCGGCGTTGAACTCGGGGACGAACGCCTGGTCGTAGGAGTCGAAGGGGTACGGCTCCTCGAACTTCTCGTGGTAGCGGTCGTAGCACGCGCGCGTGATGTCGAGGATCTCGTCGGCGTCGGCGTCGAGGTGCGGTGCGAGGGAGCGGCGGCAGTGGATGCCGAAGGGCAGTCCGCGGTGCTCGGTGCGCACCGAGTGCCAGGGGCCGGCGGCGACGGCGACCAGGTAGGTGGAGATCAGCGGGGTGGCGGCGGCCCGCCAGCGGCCCTCGCCGAGGTCCTCGGTGACCCCGTTGGCGAGGACGGTCCAGCCTTCGGGCGCGGTCACGGACAGCTCGAAGACGGCCTTCAGGTCGGGCTGGTCGAAGGCGGCGAAGACCCGCTGCACGTCGTCCATGAACACCTGCGTGTAGACGTACGTCAGGTCGTCCGCGGGGTCGGTGAAGCGGTGCATGCCCTCGCCGGTGCGCGAGTAGCGCATGGTGGCCTCGACGCGCAGCTCGTGCTCGCCCGCGGTGAGGTTCCTCAGCGGCAGCCGGTCCCGGTCCAGCATGTCGGGGTCGAGGGAGTGTCCGTCGAGGGTGACGGCGCGCAGTTCGGCGGGCTTCATCTCGACGAAGGTGTCGCCGTCGGATCGGGCCGTGAACCGGATCACGGTGCGGGAGTCGAAGGTCTCGTCCCCGGTGGTCAGGTCGAGGTCGATCGTGTAGCGGTGGACGTCGAGGAGCTCGGCGCGGCTCTGCGCTTCGTCGCGAGTCAGTACGGACATGCGGGCCATGCTGCCCGATGACACCGGCGACGCACAGGGGCGGGGGCGGTGTGCGGCTTATGTCCGTCCCGGGGCCGGATGGTGCCGTACGACGGCGCTGGTGGGCGGTGTGCGGGGGTGGCGGCGGGTGTGGACGGGCCGTGCGGTCCTCGGGCACACCCCCGCGTCCCGTGGTCAGGGTGTGTCGCCTGTCCGGCTGTTGACGGTGTACTCGGCGATGGACTCGTGGTGTCTGATCACTTCGGCGATGATGAAGTTGAGGAACTTCTCCGCGAAGGCCGGGTCGAGTTTCGCGTTCTCGGCGAGGGCGCGCAGCCGGGCGATCTGCCGGGCCTCGCGGGCCGGGTCGGCCGGGGGCAGCCGGTGGACCGCCTTCAGGTGCCCGACCTGCTGGGTGGCCTTGAAACGCTCTGCGAGCATGTGGACGACGGCCGCGTCGATGTTGTCGATGCTGTCGCGCAGCCGGCCGAGCTCCGCGCGGACGGCGGGGTCGACGTCACCGGTACCGGTGTTGCTGGTGGTCATGGACGTCAACCCTAAGGGGGGTCGGCCGGGTGATCCCCTAGGGCGTCGGTCCGGTCCTCGGGCACGGCCCGGCTCTGCTGGGCGCGGAAGCGCACGGGGGCGGTGCCGACGCGGCGGGTGAACAGCCGGGAGAAGTAGGCCGGGTCGTCGTAGCCGACGCGGCGGGCGACGGCGGCGACGGACAGTGCGGTGGTCGCGAGGAGTTCCTGGGCCCGGCCGAGCCGGATGCCGATCAGGTAGTCCTTGGGGCTGCAGCCGGCGACCCGGCGGACGGCGGTGCGCAGCTCGGCGGGGGTCATGCCGTGCCGGGCCGCGTGGTCGGCGACGGTCATGCCGGTGCAGGCGTCCCGGGCGAGCGCGTGCAGCACCGGGTCGCCGTCGGGGGCGAGGTCGGCGCGCGCGCGACGCAGGGCGACGAGGAGCTCGTGCACGGCGGCGCCGGTCTCGACCTCCAGGAGGGGGTTGCCCTGGCGGGCGGCGCGGGCGATGCGGGTGATGACGTCCCGGGGCCCGGCGGCGTCCGCGAGGGGCACCACGGGCCGCTCGGGCTCGATGTAGCCGAGTTCCGTGTAGGTCGCGGTGTCGGGGCCGGTGAAGGTCACGAAGGCCTCGTCCCAGCCGGTGTCCGGGTCGGGTCCGTAGTGGTGCGGGACACCGGGCGTGAGCCACACCAGCGCGGGCGCGACGACGGCGGTGCCGCGACCGTCGGGCGTGCGGTACCAGCCCCGGCCCGAGCTGATCACCACGGCGACGTGGTGCTCCAGCAGGCGCGGTCCCACGGCGGGCACCGCCCCGTACTGGAGGCCTACGCCCCAGCAGACCAGACCGAGCCGGCGGTGTACGGCGCCGGGTGTGAAGAACCGCATCCAGGTGTGGAAGGTCGGCGGTCCGCCCGGCACTGCGCGCTCCTCGCTGTCGGCTCTTTCGTCCAAGTGCTGCCGATCTTTGTCCATGGTCCGGGCGCCCGCCAGCAGGCCAGAGTGAACCCATGAGTGACTTCACGGTGGGCGAAACCGATTTCCTGCTGGACGGGCGGCCGGTACGGCTGCTGTCCGGCGCGCTGCACTACTTCCGGGTGCACGAGGAGCAGTGGCGCCACCGGCTGGCGCTGCTGCGTGCCATGGGACTGAACTGCGTGGAGACGTACGTGCCGTGGAACCTGCACGAGCCGCGTCCGGGTGACTTCCGGGACGTCGGGGCACTCGGCCGTTTCCTGGACGCGGCGCGGGAGGCGGGCCTGTGGGCGATCGTGCGGCCGGGTCCTTACATCTGCGCGGAGTGGGAGAACGGCGGTCTGCCGCACTGGGTGACGGGCGAGCTGGGCGCACGCGCGCGCACGCGTGACGAGCGTTTCCTCCAGTACGTGGACAGCTGGTTCGGCCGGCTGCTGCCCGAGGTCGTCCCCCGGCAGCTGGACCGCGGCGGCCCGGTGATCATGGTGCAGGTGGAGAACGAGTACGGCAGCTACGGCTCCGACGCCGCCTACCTGGCCCATCTGACCGACCTGCTGCGCGCGAAGGGCGTCACGGTGCCGCTGGTCACCTCGGACGGCCCCGAGGACCACATGCTCACCGGCGGTTCGGTGCCCGGGCTGCTCGCGACGGTGAACTTCGGCTCCCACGCGCGCGCGGCCTTCGAGACGCTGCGCCGCCACCAGCCCGCCGGTCCGCTGATGTGCATGGAGTTCTGGTGCGGCTGGTTCGACCACTGGGGCGGCGAGCACGTCGTACGGGACGCAGGTGACGCGGCGGACGCGCTGCGGGAGATCCTGGACTGCGGCGCGTCGGTCAACGTCTACATGGCGCACGGCGGCACCAACTTCGCCGGCTGGGCGGGCGCCAACCGGCCCGGCGGCGACCTGCACGAGGGGCCGCTGGAGGCGGACGTGACGTCGTACGACTACGACGCGCCGATCGACGAGTACGGGCGCCCCACGGAGAAGTTCTGGCGCTTGCGCGAGGTGCTCGCCGCCCACCACGACGGCCCGCTGCCGCAGCTGCCGCCCGCACCGGCCGTGCTGGGCGCGGCGGCGGACGCCGAGGTGACCGGCTGGGCTCCCCTGGCCGCCGTGCTGGAGACCCTGGGCACCCCGGAGCGCGTCCACGCCGTCCCGCCGGCCTTCGAGGATCTGGGCATCGCCCGTGGCCTGGTCCGCTACGTGGCGGACGTCCCCGGTCCGCGTCAGCCGTACCCGCTGACCGCGCGGGGCCTGCGCGACCTGGCGGTGGTGTACGTCGACGGGGCGCGGTCCGGGGTCCTCACCGAGGAGGAGCCCCAGCTCAAGGAGCCGATCGCGGGCCCCGCGCGCGTGGAGCTGTGGGTGGAGTCCCTGGGCCGGGTCAACTACGGCCCCCGCTCGGGCGAGACGAAGGGCATCACCGGTGGCCTCCTGCACGAACGCCAGTTCCTGCACGGGGTACGCGCGCGCGGCCTGGATCTCGACGCCTTCGAGGACGGTGTGGACGCGGTGCCGTTCGGTGTCCTTCCGGAGGACGGCGCCCCGGGTCTGTACCGGGGCACGGTCACGGTGCCCGGCGTCGGGGACGCGCGCGTGGAACTCCCCGGCTGGACCCGCGGCTTCGTCTGGATCAACGGTTTCAACCTGGGCCGCTACTGGTCGGCGGGACCGCAGGAGTCGCTGTACGTCCCCGGTCCGGTCCTGAAGGAGGGCGAGAACGAGATCTGGATCCTGGAGCTCCAGGAGACGAACCGGGCAACGGTGCGGCTGGCGTCCGTTTAGGGGCCCGATCCTCCCTGTCCCCCGCATACTGTGAAGGAAGCTCCGGCAGCCTCTGTGGGGGTAGGGACGTGGCGAACGGCGGCCCGGTGGAACACGGCTACCCGCACCTGGACACCGTGCGGGCCGCCATCACGGCGTTGTACCGGCGTCTGTCGTACGACACCGTGCAGACCTTCGCCACCAGCGTCGCCCCCGCCGACGTCGCGTTCTGCGACACCGACGACCTCCACCTCGGCGCCCAGCGCGTCGCCCACGAGATCGTCCGGCACTTCCGCCTCCCCGACGCCCGCATGATCGTCGGTTTCAGGGACATGACGCACGCGGCGAACGTCGAACTGACCGCGGGCCCCGAGTACTTCGTCGAGCTGAACGACCGTTTCCGCAGCCACCGCGGGGACATCGGCGCGGCCCTCGCCCACGAGGTGACGCACGTCTACCTGCACCGTCTGGACCTGTCCTTCCCGAGCACCGGGGAGAACGAGATCCTCACGGACACCGCGGCCACGTACCTCGGCGCGGGCTGGCTGCTGCTCGACGCGTACCGGGAGCACGGGGAGGCGTCCCAGAAGCTCGGCTACCTCACCCCGGAGGAGTTCGGCTACGTCCTCGCCAAGCGGGCCCTGGTCTTCCACGAGGACCCGTCGGTGTGGTTCACCAGCCCGCAGGCCTACACGGCGTACCGGAAGGGGATGGCGCGGGCCCGCGAGGACGAGGAGCAGCCGCCGCTGACCGCGGCGGGCTGGGCGGGTCGCCGCCGCTATGCGCGCGACCGCCGCCACGCCCCCGCCGCGCCCGCCGCCCTCGCCCAGCAGACCGGCGCCCCCTACGCCTTCACCCCCGACGGCAGCGGGCGGCTGCGGGTCTCGTTCCCGTGCCCGACCTGCCACCAGCGGATCCGGGTGCCGGTCCGGGGCCGGCTCAGGGCACGCTGCTCGCTGTGCCGGACGGTGCTGGAGTGCGACACGTAGGCCGCGCCCCCGGCCGCAGCCCCCGGTCTGTCACGTCCCGTACACCGCTCCCGGCGGTGCCGCCTCCGCCAGCAGCTTCAGTGCCGTCTCCCCCGCCTCGGCCGGTGTCCACCGGGCCCCCTTGTCGACGGTCGGGCCGGGCCGCCACCCCTCCATCACGGTGATCCGGCCGCCCTCCGTCTCGAACACCCGCCCGGTGACCCCGGCGCTCGCGGCGGAGCCCAGCCAGACCACGAGCGGGGAGACGTTCTCGGGGGCCATCGCGTCGAAGCCCGCGCCGGGGTCGGCCATGGTGGCGGCGAACACACGCTCGGTCATCCGGGTGCGGGCGGCCGGGGCGATGGCGTTGACCTGTACGCCGTAGCGGGCCAGTTCGGCCGCCGCGACCAGGGTGAGGCCCACGATCCCGGCCTTCGCGGCGCTGTAGTTGCCCTGCCCGACCGAGCCCAGCAGACCGGCCCCACTGCTGGTGTTGACGATCCGCGCCACCGGCGTCCGCCCCGCCTTGGCCTCGGCCCGCCAGTGCGCGGCGGCGTGCCGCAGCGGCAGGAAGTGGCCCTTGAGGTGGACCCTCATCACCGCGTCCCAGTCGTCCTCGGCGAGACTGACCAGCATCCGGTCGCGCAGGAACCCCGCGTTGTTGACGAGGGTGTCCAGGCGGCCGTACGCGTCCAGGGCCGTCGCGACCAGGGACTCGGCGCCGGCGTCGGTCGCGATGTCACCGCCGTGCGCCACCGCCTCGCCGCCGGCCGCCCGTATCTCGGCCACGACGGCCTCGGCGGGGCCTGCCTGGTCGGCCGGGCCTGCCTGGCCGGGCACGCCGTCGAGGCCGACGCCGAGGTCGTTGACGACGACCCGGGCGCCCTCGGCGGCGAAGGCGAGCGCGTGCGCCCGGCCGAGACCGCGACCGGCGCCGGTGACGATCACGACCCGGCCCGCGCAGATCTGGCTCATCTCAGTCCTCCCTGACTTGGTGGTCCTTGTTGGCGGTCGCGGCGTCGAGGAAGGCCGGCCGCTCCCCGCCGCCGTGCACGAGCAGGCTGGCCCCGGTGATGTAGGCGGCCGCGTCGGAGGCCAGGAAGACGGCGGCGGCGCCGACGTCGGACGGGGCGGCGAGGCGCCCGAGCGGGACGGTCCGGGAGACGGCGTCGACGCCTTCCTGCCCGCCGTAGTGCAGGTGGGCCAGTTCGGTGCGGACCATGCCGACGACGAGGGTGTTGACCCGGACCTCCGGCGCCCACTCCACCGCCATGGACCGGGCGAGGTTCTCCAGTCCCGCCTTGGCCGCGCCGTAGGCGGCCGAGCCCGGCGAGGGCCGGGCGCCGCTGACGCTGCCGACCATCACCACCGCTCCCTGGGCCCGTCTGAGCCGCTGGTATGCGGCGAGCGAGGCGGTCAGCGGGGCGACGAGGTTGAGCTCGATCACCCGGGCGTGCCGCTCGGCGTCGGCGTCGGCGAGCTGCCGGTAGGGGGTGCCGCCCGCGTTGTTGACCAGCACGTCGACCCGGGGCAGGGCGTCGAAGAAGGCGCGGACGGCGGGCGCGTCCCGCAGGTCGAGAGGGGCGTACTCCACGCCGTCCAGGGGGTGTCGGGGCGGCCGGCGGGCGCAGGCGAGGACGCGGGCGCCGGCCTCGGCGAAGGCGCGGGCGATCCCGGCGCCCACGCCCCTGGTGCCGCCGGTGACGACCACGGTCCTGCCGCTCGGCGAGTTATCCACAGGGCCTCCCGCTCGTCGGTACCGGCTGCTAGCTTCGAAGCCTCACACCTAACAAATGTTTGGTGGAAAGGCAGCTGAGTGCGAAGGTAGCTGATGCGTCCATGGGTGTCTCCACCTCGTCCCCGGAAAAGGGAATCTCGCTCGTCACGGTCGGCTTCCCGCCGGTGAACGCCCTGCCGGTGCGCGGCTGGTTCGAGCTGGCCGACGCCGTGCGCGCCGCCGGCCGTGACCCGGCGGTGCGCTGTGTGGTGCTGGCCGCCGAGGGCCGGGGCTTCAACGCGGGCGTGGACATCAAGGAGATACAGGCCGAGGGGAACGAGGCGCTGATCGGCGTCAACCGGGGCTGCGCGGAGGCCTTCGCGGCAGTGTACGAGTGCGAGACCCCGGTGGTGGCCGCGGTGCACGGTTTCTGCCTGGGCGGCGGGATAGGCCTGGTGGGCAACGCGGACGCGATCGTGGCGAGCGAGGACGCCGTGTTCGGCCTGCCCGAGCTGGACCGGGGCGCCCTGGGCGCGGCCACCCAGCTGTCCCGGCTGGTCCCGCCGCACCTGATGCGGACGCTGTACTACACCTCGCGCACGGCGACCGCGGCCGAGCTGCACGCGCACGGATCGGTGTGGCGGGTCGTGGCACGCGAGGAACTCGGGTCCGCCGCGCTGGAGCTGGCACGGGAGATCGCCGCGAAGGACGGCCGGCTGCTGCGGCTCGCCAAGGCCGCCATCAACGGCATCGACCCGGTCGACGTACGGCGGAGCTACCGCTTCGAACAGGGCTTCACCTTCGAGGCCGCCCTCAGCGGGGTGGGCGGCCGGGTCCGTGACACCTTCGGGAAGGAGGGTGCGGCAAGTGACTGACAAGACGATGACCGCCGACGAGGTAGTGGCCCGGCTGACCAGTGGCATGACCCTCGGCATCGGCGGCTGGGGTTCCCGCCGCAAGCCGATGTCCCTGGTCAGGGCGTTGCTCCGGAGCGGAATCGACAATCTGACCCTGGTCTCGTACGGCGGTCCGGACGTGGGGATGCTGGTCGCGGCCGGCCGGGTGCGCAGGCTGGTGACGGCCTTCGTCACCCTCGACTCCGTCCCGCTGGAACCGCACTTCCGCGCGGCCCGCGAACGCGGCGACCTGGAACTGACCGAGGTCGACGAGGGCATGTTCCTGTGGGGTCTGCGCGCGGCGGCGAACCGGCTGCCGTTCCTCCCGGTGCGGGCCGGCCTCGGCTCGGACGTCATGCGGGTCAACCCGGAGCTGCGGACCGTCACTTCGCCGTACGACGACGGGGAGACGTTCGTGGCGATGCCCGCTCTCCGGCTGGACGCGGCCCTGGTCCACGTCAACCGCGCCGACCGGCTCGGCAACGGGCAGTACCTGGGCCCGGACCCGTACTTCGACGACCTGTTCTGCGCGGCGGCGGACCGCGCCTACGTCTCCTGCGAACGGCTGGTGGACACCGCGGAGCTGACGAAGGCGGCGCCCCCGCAGTCGCTGCTGCTGAAACGGCTGGACGTGACGGGGGTGGTGGAGGCCCCGGGGGGCGCGCACTTCACGTCCTGCGCACCGGACCACGGCCGGGACGAGGACTTCCAGAAGCTGTACGCGAGCACCCCGTGGGAGGAGTTCTCGGCACGCTTCCTGGCCGGTGACGAGCAGGCGTACCGGTCGGCGGT
This sequence comes from Streptomyces sp. NPDC020958, assembly GCF_055562175.1. Classification (NCBI taxonomy): domain Bacteria; kingdom Bacillati; phylum Actinomycetota; class Actinomycetes; order Kitasatosporales; family Streptomycetaceae; genus Streptomyces; species Streptomyces sp. NPDC020958. The sequence goes on from NZ_JBVHFU010000010.1 coordinate 155,636, forward strand.
GCGCGACTGGCGGGAGGAGCAGGTCCGATGAACGTTCTCCGCTCCGAGTACTGCGTGATCGCCTGCGCCGAGGCCTGGCGCGGCTCGGGTGAGATCCTGGCGAGCCCGATGGGTCTGATCCCCTCCCTGGGCGCACGGCTGGCCCGGCTCACCTTCGCACCGGACCTGCTGCTGACCGACGGCGAGGCGACGCTCGTCCGCCCGGACGGGACGCCCGAGGGCTGGCTGCCCTACCGGCAGCATCTGGAGCTGGTGGCCGGCGGGCGGCGGCACGTGATGATGGGCGCGAGCCAGCTCGACCGGTACGGCAACCAGAACATCTCGTGCGTCGGCGACTGGACACGGCCCCGGCGGCAGCTGCTCGGGGTGCGCGGGGCGTCGCTGAACACACTGAACAACCCGACGAGTTACTGGGTGCCGAAGCACTCCAGGCGGGTGTTCGTGGAGCGGGTCGACATGGTGTGCGGGGTGGGGTACGACCGGGTGGCCCGGCACCCGGGCACGGAACGCTTCCACCGGATCCCCAGGGTCGTCACCGACCTCGGCGTCCTCGACTTCGAGACCCCGGACCACTCGATGCGGCTGGCTGCGCTGCATCCGGGGGTGAGCGTGGACCAGGTCCGGGAGGCGACGGACTTCGCTCTCGTGGTGCCGGACGAGGTGCCGTTCACCCGTGAGCCGGACGAGGAGGAGCTGCGGCTGATCCGCGAGGTTCTGGATCCCGGTGGCGCGCGGACGAGGGAGGTCGCCGGCTGATGGAGACGGCGCTGACCCGGCTGGTCGGGATCCGGCATCCGATCGTGCAGACGGGGATGGGGTGGGTGGCGGGCCCCCGGCTGGTCTCGGCCACGGCCAACGCCGGAGCCCTCGGCATCCTGGCCTCGGCCACCATGACCCTGGACCAGCTGCGGGCCGCGATAGCGGAGGTGCGGTGCCGTACGGACGCGCCGTTCGGGGTGAACCTGCGGGCGGACGCGGCCGACGCGGGTGACCGGGTGCGGCTGATCGTCGACGGGGGCGTGCGGGTGGCGTCGTTCGCGCTGGCCCCCTCCCCCGAGCTGATCACCGAGCTGAAGGCGGCGGGCGTGGTGGTGATCCCGTCCGTCGGGGCGCGGCGGCACGCCGAGAAGGTGGCGGCGTGGGGCGCGGACGCGGTGATCGTGCAGGGCGGCGAGGGTGGCGGGCACACCGGTGAGGTGGCGACGAGCGTGCTGCTGCCCCAGGTGGTGGACGCGGTGCGGATACCGGTGGTGGCGGCGGGGGGTTTCTTCGACGGCCGGGGGCTGGTGGCGGCGCTGGCGTACGGCGCGGCGGGGGTGGCGATGGGCACGCGGTTCCTGCTGACCTCGGACTCGACGGTGCCGGACGCGGTGAAGGCGAGGTACCTGGCGGCGACGGTCAAGGACGTCACCGTGACCCGGGCGGTCGACGGGTTGCCGCACCGGATGCTGCGGTCCGATCTGGTCACCGCGCTGGAGCGTTCGGGCGGGGCCCGGCGTCTGCTGCACGCGATACGGCGGGCGGCGGGGTTCCGGAGAGTGTCCGGACTCACCTGGGGGCACCTCGTCCGGGACGGCCTGGCGCTGCGGCACGGCAAGGAGTTGTCGTGGAGTCAGGTACTGCTGGCGGCGAACACACCCATGCTGCTCAGGTCGGCGATGGTGGACGGGCGTACGGATCTCGGGGTGATGGCGGCGGGGCAGGTCGCCGGGGTGATCGACGACCTGCCGTCGTGCGCGGAACTGGTGGCACGGGTCATGAAGGAGGCGGAGGAGGTCAGGGCACGTCTCACAGCCGCTCGATGAACGTGCCGGTCACAGCCGCTCGATGATCGTCACATTGGCCTGACCGCCGCCCTCGCACATCGGCACCATCCCCGACGACCCCCTCGCACCGCTCGGCCCCAGGGGGCCTCCCAGGCTTCGGCGGCCTGCGCCGGA
>NZ_JBVHFU010000010.1:157674-307787 GCF_055562175.1 Streptomyces sp. NPDC020958
ACTCCGTCCGCCGAAGTCATGGCCACGCCCTGCCCACTCCGGTCACAGCCGCTCGACGATCGTCACATTGGCCTGACCGCCGCCCTCGCACATCGACACCACCCCCGACGACCCCCTCGCACCGCTCGGCCCCAGGGGGCCTCCCAGGCTTCGGCGGCCTGCGCCGGACTCCGTCCGCCGAAGTCATGGCCACGCCCTGCCCACTCCGGTCACAGCCGCTCGACGATCGTCACATTGGCCTGACCGCCGCCCTCGCACATCGTCTGGAGGCCGAAGCGGCCGCCGGTGCGTTCCAGTTCGTGCAGGAGGGTCGTCATCAGCCTGACGCCGGTCGCGCCGAGGGGGTGGCCGAGGGCGATGGCACCGCCGTTGACGTTGACCCTGGCGGGGTCGGCGCCGGTCTCCTTGAGCCAGGCGAGGACGACCGGGGCGAACGCCTCGTTGATCTCGACCAGGTCGACGGCGTCGATGGTGAGGCCGGTCTTCTTCAGCGCGTGGGCGGTGGCCGGGATCGGGGCGGAGAGCATCCGGATGGGGTCCTCGCCGCGTACGGAGAGGTGGTGGACGCGGGCGCGGGGGCGCAGTCCGTGTTCGCGGACGGCCCGTTCGGAGGCGAGGAGCAGGGCGGCGGCGCCGTCGGAGACCTGGGAGGAGCATGCGGCGGTGATGGTCCCGCCGTCGAGGACCGGCGCGAGCGCGGCCATCTTCTCCAGTGAGGTGTCCCGGCGCGGGCCCTCGTCGACCGTGACATGGCCGTAGGGGACCGTCTCGCGCTCGAAGCGGCCCTCGTCGATGGCGCTCAGCGCCCGCCGGTGGGAGCGCAGGGCGAACTCCTCCTGGTCCTGGCGGCTGATGCCCCACTTGGCGGCGATCATCTCGGCGCCGGCGAACTGGTTGACGGATTGCCGGCCGTAGCGGGCGCGCCAGCCGGCGCTGCCCAGGAAGGGGCCCTCGGTCAGTCCGAGCGGCTCGGCGGCCTGCCGGGAGGCGAAGGCGATGGGGATCTGGGACATGTTCTGGACGCCGCCGGCGACCACCAGGTCCTGGGTGCCGGAGAGGACGGCCTGCGCGGCGAAGTGCACGGCCTGCTGCGAGGAACCGCACTGCCGGTCGACGGTCACCCCCGGCACCTCCTCGGGCAGCCCGGCCGCCAGCCAGCTGGTGCGGGCGATGTCACCGGCCTGCGGTCCCACCGCGTCGAGGCAGCCGAAGACGACGTCCTCGACGGCGGCCGGGTCCACGCCCGAGCGCTCGACCAGGGCGGTCAGCACATGGGCGCCCAGGTCGGCCGGATGGACCCCGCTCAGTCCGCCCCGGCGCCGCCCGACCGGCGTGCGCACCGCTTCGACTATGTAGGCCTCGGCCATGTCATCGACTCCCTGCCCAGAAAGGGGTTCTCAACCAATGGGTGAGCTACTCGCGGACGGCGATCCCGTCCAGCACCATCGACAGGTACTGCCGGGCGATCTCCTCCGGGCTGTGCTGTCCGCCCGGCCGGTACCAGGAGGCGGCGACCCAGACCGTGTCGCGCACGAACCGGTAGGTGAGGCGGACGTCGAGGTCGGCGCGGAAGACGTGCGCGGCGACCCCGCGCTCCAGCGTGGCCAGCCACGCCTTCTCGAACCTGCGCTGGGACTCGGCGAGGAAGGTGAACCTGTCCTGCGCGACCAGCTGCTTGCTCTCCTTCTGGTAGATCGCGACGGCGGCGCGGTGCCGGTCGATCTCCCGGAAGGACTCGGTGACCAGGGCTTCGAGGGTCTCGCGCGGACCGAGCCCGGCGTCCAGGACGGTGTCGTAGCCGTCCCACAGCTCGTCGAGGAAGGTCCGCAGGATCTCCTCCAGCATCGATTCCTTCGAGTCGAAGTGGTAGTAGAGGCTGCCCGCGAGCATGCCCGCGTGGTCCGCGATCTTGCGTACGGTGGTGGCGTTGTAGCCCTGCTCGGCGAAGACCTCGGCGGCGGTGTCGAGGAGTTCACGCCGCCGGGCGGGGGCGGCGGTCACCTGATGCTTCTTCTTGGTCGGCACGGATACATTCTCGTCCTACGGGTGCTGGCTGCTGACGGAGACGACCTCTCCGGTGAGGTACGAGGAGTAGCCGGACGCCAGGAAGACGATGGCGTTGGCGACCTCCCAGGGTTCGGCGTGGCGGCCGAAGGCCTCACGGGCGGTGAGGTCCGCCAGCAGTTCGGCGGAGGTCACCTTCGCCAGGTGGGGGTGCATGGCGAGGCTCGGCGCCACCGCGTTGACCCGCACCCCGTACTCGGCCGCCTCGATCGCCGCGCACCGGGTCAGCGCCATCACCCCGGCCTTGGCCGCGGCGTAGTGCGCCTGTCCGGCCTGGGCCCGCCAGCCGACGACGGAGGAGTTGTTGACGATCACTCCGCCGTGCCCGCCGTCGCGGAAGTGCCGCAGCGCGGCACGGGTGCACCGGAAGGTACCGCCCAGGGTGACGTCGAGGACCCGCGACCACTGTGCGTCGCTCATGTCGACGAGCGCCGAAGTCCCGCCGAGACCGGCGTTGTTGACGACGACGTCCAGCCGCCCGTGCGCGCGGACGGCGGTCTCGAACAGGGCCGCCACCTGCGCCTCGTCGGTCACGTCGCACGGGACGGCGCTCACCGCCCCGGGGAACTCACGGGCGAGTGCGGCCTCGTGCTCCTCGAGCCGCCGGGTGTGCGCGTCGCTGATGAGTACGCGTGCGCCCTCCTCGAGGAAGCGCCGTGCGGTCGACCCGCCGATCCCCGCCCCGGCCGCGGCGGTGATGACGGCGGTGCGGCCCGCGAGCAGACCGTGCCCGGGCACGTACTCCGGAGTCTCGACGCCTGTCATGGGGCCACGCTAACCTACCAAACAATTGTTAGGGAAGGACGGTGACGGAGGCAGTGGACCTGACCCACACCCCGGCGGACGAGGAGTTCCGCGCCGAGGCCCGCGCCTGGCTGACGGCGCACGTGCCGTCCCGCCCGCTGCCCTCCCTGGAGACCGCGGAGGGCTTCGCGGCGCACCGCGCCTGGGAGGCGGAACTGGCCGCCGACCGCTGGTCGGTGGTGTCCTGGCCCGAGCGGTACGGCGGCCGGGACGCGGGGCTGCTGCGCTGGCTGGTCTTCGAGGAGGAGTACTACGCGGCGGGTGCGCCGGGCCGGGTCGGCCAGAACGGCGTCAGCCTGCTCGCGCCGACCCTCTTCGAGCACGGCACCGAGGAGCAGCGCGCCCGCGTGCTGCCGCCGATGGCCACCGGGAAGGTGGTCTGGGCACAGGCCTGGTCGGAACCCGAGGCCGGGTCCGACCTGGCCGCCCTGAGGTCCAGGGCGGTGCGGACGGCCGGGGGCTGGCTGCTGACCGGCCAGAAGACCTGGTCGTCGCGGGCCGCCTTCGCCGACCGCGCCTTCGGCCTGTTCCGCAGCGAGCCGGACACCCCGAGACCCCACCAGGGGCTCACCTACCTGATGTTCGACCTGCGCGCGCCAGGCGTGACGGTCCGGCCGATCGGCCGCCTCGACGGGAAGCCGGCCTTCGCCGAGCTGTTCCTGGACCAGGTGTTCGTGCCGGACGAGGACGTGATCGGCGAGCCGGGGCAGGGCTGGCGGATCGCCATGTCGACAGCGGGGAACGAGCGGGGGCTGACCCTGCGCTCACCGGGCCGGTTCCTCGCCTCCGCGGACCGGCTGGTGCGGCTCTGGCGGGAGCGGGGCGCCCCGGAGTCCGCCACGGCCCGGGTGGCCGACGCCGTCGTCCGGGCCCGCGCCTACCAGCTGTTCACCTATGCGGCGGCCGCGCGCGTCCTGGACGGCGAGGCGCTGGGCCCGGAGTCCAGTCTCAACAAGGTGTTCTGGTCCGAGCTCGACCTCGCACTGCACGAGACGGCGCTCGATCTGCTCGGCGAGGAGGGCGAGTCGGCGGACACGGCGTGGTCCGAGGGGTACGTCTTCTCGCTGGCCGGTCCCGTCTACGCGGGCACCAACGAGATCCAGCGCGACATCATCGCCGAGCGCCTGCTCGGCCTGCCGAAGGGACGCCGCTGACATGCGCTTCCTCCTCGACACGGAGCAGCGGGACTTCGCGGACGCCGTGCGGGGCCTGCTCGCGGCGGCGGACACACCGACGGTGGTACGGGACTGGAGCCGCGGGGAGCATGCGAGCGGGCGTGCCCTGTGGGGTCGTCTCGCCGAGGCGGGGGTGTTCGGGCTGGCGGTGCCGGAGGAGTACGGCGGGGCGGGGTACCGGCCCGTCGAACTCGCCGTCGCCTTCGTGGAGCTGGGGCGGTACGCGGTGCCCGGGCCGCTGGTGGAGACGGTGGCGGCCGCCGTGCTGCTCGGTGAGCGGCCCGATCTGGCGAAGCGGTTCCTGCCGGAGATCGTGTCGGGCGGCGCGATGGCGACGGTGACGATGTCCTTCGCGCGGCACGGGTACGGACCCGCGCTGGACGGGGACGCGGCACAGGTGCGGCTGGCCGCCACACCGGAGGGACTGCGGTTGTCGCCCGGTGCCGGTGCGGTGCGCCGGTCGCTGGATCCGGCGCGCCGGCTCACGCCGCTGCCGCCCGTCGGTGAGCTGGTCGGCGCGGAGCCGCCGTGGGGGCGGGCGCTGCTCTGGGCGCGGCTGGCGACGGCGGCGCAGGCGCTGGGGGTGGGGGTCGCGCTGCTCGAGCGGACGGTGGAGTACGTGCGGCAGCGCACCCAGTTCGGCGTGCCCATCGGGTCGTTCCAGGCGGTCGGGCACCGGCTGGCCGATGTGCGGATCGCGCTGGAGTTCGCCCGGCCGCTGGTCTTCGGGGCGGCGGTGACGATGAGTCCGGCGGATGTGGCCGCGGCGAAGCTGAGCGCGTGCGAGGCGGGGTATGCGGCGGCGCGGGCGGCGTTGCAGTTGCACGGGGCGATCGGGTACACGGCGGAGTACGACCTGTCGCTGTGGCTGACCAAGGCGCGGGCGCTACTGGGGGCTTGGGGGACGCCGGAGGAGTGCAGAGGAGTGGTTCTCGGTCTTCTTTAGGCTGCGGGCCGGTGGGGGATGGTCGCGCAGTTCCTCCCCCAGCCTTCGGCCGGGGGTACCCCCAGCGCCCCTTCGGGGCGCGCGTTTCAGTGATCGCCTCTTGTCAGTTCCCGGTACTCCTCCTGGGTCGGTTTGGGGATGTGGGTGTCCGGGCCGAACATTCCCCTGGCCAGGCTCGCGCGCACCCGCTGCGAGAGCGTGACCTTGCGCCGTACCCCGTTCGCGTCCTCCAGGGGGCCCAGTTCGTACGGCGGGTTCTGTTCGTGCTGGGTGAGGGTGAACAGGTGTGCCTGGCTGAGGGGTTCGTGGACCTCGATGTACTCGCCGTGCGGAAGCATCTTGATGAGGCCGGTCTCCCTGCCGTGCAGCACCTTGTCGCGGTCCCGGCGCTGCAGACCGAGGCAGATCCGCTTGGTGACGACGAAGGCGAGGACGGGGGCGACGAAGACGGAGATCCGCACGAACCAGGTGATCGAGTTGATGGAGAGATGGAGGTGGGTGGCCACCACGTCGTTGCCGCCGCCGACCAGCAGGACGAAGTAGACGGTGAGCCAGGCGACTCCGAGGGCGGTGCGGACGGGGGCGTTGCGCGGCCGGTCGAGGATGTGGTGTTCGCGTCTGTCGCCGGTGATCCACGCCTCGATGAAGGGGTAGACGCCGATGGCGAGGAGGAAGAGCGGGAAGAGCGAGAAGGGGATGAAGACGCCCAGCTCCAGGGTGTGGCCCCAGGCGTTGATCTCCCAGCCGGGCATGACCCGGATCAGCCCTTCGGAGAAGCCGAGGTACCAGTCGGGCTGGGCGCCGGTGGTCACCAGGTCCGGACGGTAGGGACCGAAGGCCCACACCGGGTTGATGGTGGCGATGCCGCCGATGACCGCGAGGACGCCGAAGACAAGGAAGAAGAAGCCGCCGGCCTTGGCCATGTAGACCGGCAGGAAGGGCATGCCGACAACGCTCTTCTGGTCGCGTCCGGGCGCCGGGTACTGGGTGTGCTTGTGGTAGAAGACCAGGATCAGGTGGGCGACGACCAGCCCCAGCATGATCCCCGGCAGCAGCAGCACGTGGATCGGGAAGAACCGCGAGATGATGTCGTGCCCGGGGAACTCCCCGCCGAACAGGAACATCGAGATGTACGACCCGACGATCGGGATCGACAGGATCGCGCCGTCGGCGAACCGGACGCCGGTGCCGGAGAGCAGGTCGTCCGGGAGCGAGTAGCCGGTCAGACCGGTGAGGATGGCGAGGAACAGCAGGGTCCAGCCGAGCAGCCAGTTGACCTCGCGGGGCTTGCGGAAGGCGCCGGTGAAGAAGACCCGCATCATGTGGACGACCATCCCGGCCACGAAGACCAGCGCCGCCCAGTGGTGGATCTGCCGGATCAGCAGTCCGCCGCGCACGTCGAAGCTGATGTGCAGCGTCGACTCGTACGCCTTGGTCATGACGATGCCGTTCATCGGCCCGTAGCTGCCGTGGTAGACGACCTCGGCGCCGCTGGGCTCGAAGAAGAGCGTGAGGTAGACGCCCGTGAGGATCAGGATGAGGAAGCTGTAGAGGCAGATCTCCCCCAGCATGAAGGACCAGTGGTCCGGGAACACCTTGCGCATGTTGGCCTTGGCAAGGGAGTACAGTCCGAGCCTTCCGTCGGCCCAGTCCGCGAGCTTCTCACCCTTGCCGGGCGGCGCCGCTCGGTCCGCCGAACTCCCCCGTGGTGCCTGCCCGTTCACCGTTCGTGCGCCGTCGTCCATACGTCGCCCGCCTCCCCGCCGGATCACCCCTCAGGGTGGCACGCCGGAGCGCCGCAGCCAACGGGGCGTCGAGAACTCAGGCCGCCGGGACGCCCGTTCCGACGATGCCGGCCGCCCGCGCCGCCGCCAGCCACTGCGGGAACTCGCCGACGAGACGGTCGTACAGCTCGCCGTCCGGGACCTGCCGCGGGTCCGAACCGGCGTGGAAGAAGCCCGCGTTGTCCACCACCCGCTTCCCCGGCACCGCCAGGTCGTCGAGCTTGCGCAGGAAGTCGAACTGTTTGCTGTGCGGGTCGCCGAAGCCGACGAACTGCCAGAACAGCGGCAGTTTCGCCGCCTTGCACAGGTAGCGTTCCGCGGCGAGCTTGTTGATCGGGCCGCCGTCGGTCTGGAAGACGACCAGGGCGGGGTCGGTGGCGCCGCTGTCGAGGTAGTGGTCGATGACGGCGTCCATGGCGAGGTGGTAGCTGGTCTTCCCCATGTGCCCGAGGCCGGCCGCGATCTTCTCGATCCGGCCCGTGTGCTCGGCCAGTGCGATGTCGGTGACCGCGTCGATGTCGGTGGAGAAGAAGACCACGGGCACCCGGCCGTCGTCGTCCAGGTGCGTGGAGAGGCCGAGCATCCGGTCGACCAACACCTGCATACTGCCGTCCGCGTAGTACGGCTTCGTGACTCCGCTCCCCACGACCGACGTAAGGGGGCTTCCAACTCAGGGAGTTGCGGTCCAGCCCGAACCGACCCTATATGGGCAAAGGGAAACTACCACAACGCGGGCGCGGTCTGCTCCACCTTGCTGAGACTGATCGCCGCCATCGTCCGCTCCCCTCGCCCCCGGTCGGAAGGCCGAGGTTACTTGATCGGCTGACATGCGGCGGCGCCTGCCCGGTCGTCCGGTCGGGGACTGTGGGGCAGGCGCCGTCAGTGTTCCGTACGCCTTTGTACGGGACGTTCCTCGGGGTGCGTCAGACCATCAGCGAGCGGTCCGTCGGGCGGATCGGGGCCGGGAGGTCGCTCGCTCCGGTGAGGAAGCGGTCGACGCCCTTGGCGGCGGAGCGGCCCTCGGCGATCGCCCAGACGATCAGGGACTGGCCGCGGCCCGCGTCACCGGCGACGAAGACACCGGGGACGCTGGTCTGGAAGTCCGCGTCGCGGGCGATGTTGCCACGCTCGTCGAGGTCGACGCCGAACTGCTCGACCAGGCCGTTGACCCGGTCGGTGCCGGTGAAGCCCATGGCGAGGGTGACCAGCTGGGCGGGGATCTTCCGCTCGGTGCCCGGCTTCGGGGTCAGCTTGCCGTCGACGAACTCCACCTCGGTGAGGTGGAGCCACTGGACGTTGCCGTCCTCGTCGCCCTCGAAGTGGGTGGTGGAGACGGAGTAGACCCGCTCGCCGCCCTCCTCGTGCGCCGAGGTGACCTTGTAGAGCATCGGGAAGGTCGGCCACGGCTGGTGCGGCGCGCGGTCCTCGCCCGGCCGGGGCATGATCTCCAGCTGGGTGACGGAGGCCGCGCCCTGGCGGTGGGCGGTGCCCACGCAGTCCGCGCCGGTGTCGCCGCCGCCGATCACGACCACGTGCTTGCCCTCGGCCGTGATCGGGGAGGTGACGTAGTCGCCCTCCTGGACCTTGTTGGACAGCGGCAGGTACTCCATCGCCTGGTGAATGCCCTTGAGTTCACGACCGGGGACCGGGAGGTCACGGGCCGTGGTGGCGCCGGCGGCGATGACGACCGCGTCGTACCGCTTCTTCAGGTCGGTCGCCTTGAGGTCGACGCCGATCTCGATGCCGGTACGGAAGCGGGTGCCCTCCGCGCGCATCTGCTCGATACGGCGGTTGATGTGCCGCTTCTCCATCTTGAACTCGGGGATGCCGTAGCGGAGCAGGCCGCCGATGCGGTCGGCGCGCTCGTAGACGGCGACCGTGTGGCCGGCCCGGGTCAGCTGCTGGGCGGCGGCCAGGCCGGCGGGGCCGGAGCCGATGACGGCGACGGTCTTGCCCGACAGGCGCTCGGGGGCCTGCGGGGCGACGGTGCCCGCGTCCCACGCCTTGTCGATGATGGAGACCTCGACGTTCTTGATGGTGACGGGCGGCTGGTTGATGCCGAGCACGCACGCCGACTCGCACGGGGCCGGGCACAGGCGGCCGGTGAACTCCGGGAAGTTGTTCGTGGCGTGCAGGCGCTCGGACGCCGCCGTCCAGTCCTCGCGGTAGGCGTAGTCGTTCCACTCGGGGATCAGGTTCCCGAGCGGACAGCCGTTGTGGCAGAACGGGATGCCGCAGTCCATGCACCGGCTGGCCTGCTTGCTGATGATCGGCAGCAGGGAGCCGGGGACGTAGACCTCGTTCCAGTCCCTGACACGTTCGGCGACGGGACGGGTCTCGGCGACCTCACGGCCGTGGTTCAGGAAGCCCTTCGGGTCAGCCATTGATCGCCGCCTCCATCATCTTCTCGTGGGTCTCGGTCTCGGAGAGACCCGCTCGCTCGGCGGCGTCCTTGGCGGCGAGCACTGCCTTGAAAGTGCCGGGAATGATCTTGCTGAACCGCTGCACGGCCACGTCCCAGTCGGCGAGCAGCTTCTCGGCGACCGTGGAGCCGGTCTCCTCGGCGTGCCGGCGCACCACGTCGTGCAGCCACTGCTTGTCGGTGTCGTCGAGGGCCTCGACGGCGTCCACGTTGCCGACGTTGACGTTGTCGACGTCGAGGTCGATGACGTAGGCGATGCCGCCGGACATGCCGGCCGCGAAGTTGCGCCCCGTCTCGCCGAGGACCACCGCGTGCCCACCGGTCATGTACTCGCAGCCGTGGTCGCCCACGCCCTCCGAGACGACCGTCGCGCCGGAGTTGCGGACGCAGAACCGCTCGCCGGTCCGGCCGCGCAGGAACAGCTCGCCGCCGGTCGCGCCGTACGCGATGGTGTTGCCCGCGATGGTGGAGTACTCGGCGAGGTGGTCGGCGTCGCGGTCGGGACGCACGATCACCCGGCCGCCCGACAGACCCTTGCCGACGTAGTCGTTGGCGTCGCCCTCCAGGCGGAGCGTGACACCGCGCGGCAGGAAGGCGCCGAAGGACTGGCCCGCCGAACCGGTGAAGGTGATGTCGATGGTGTCGTCGGGCAGGCCCGCGCCGCCGAACTTCTTCGTCACCTCGTGGCCGAGCATGGTGCCGACCGTGCGGTTGATGTTGCGCACCTTCACCTGGGCGCGCACCGGGTGGGCGTCGGTGGCGCTGGAGGCGGCCAGGGCGTCCGCGGCGAGCTTGATCAGCTCGTTGTCCAGGGCCTTCTCCAGGCCGTGGTCCTGGGCGACCGTCTGGTGCAGGGCGGCGCCCTCGGGCAGCTCGGGCACGTGGAAGAGCGGGGCCAGGTCCAGGCCCTGCGCCTTCCAGTGGTTCACGGCACGGGTGACGTCGAGCGCCTCGGCGTGGCCGACGGCCTCCTCGATGGAGCGGAAGCCCAGCTCGGCGAGGATCTCGCGGACCTCCTCGGCGATGAACCGGAAGAAGTTGACCACGTACTCGGCCTTGCCGGTGAAGCGGTCGCGCAGCACCGGGTTCTGGGTGGCGACGCCGACCGGGCAGGTGTCGAGGTGGCAGACACGCATCATGATGCAGCCGGAGACGACGAGCGGCGCGGTCGCGAAACCGAACTCCTCGGCGCCGAGCAGCGCGGCGATCACCACGTCACGGCCGGTCTTCAGCTGGCCGTCGGTCTGCACGACGATGCGGTCGCGCAGGCCGTTGAGCAGGAGGGTCTGCTGGGTCTCGGCGAGGCCGAGCTCCCAGGGGCCGCCCGCGTGCTTCAGCGAGGTCAGCGGCGAGGCACCGGTGCCGCCGTCGTGGCCGGAGATCAGGACCACGTCCGCGTGCGCCTTGGAGACACCCGCGGCGACCGTGCCGACGCCGACCTCGGAGACCAGCTTGACGTGGATGCGGGCCTTCGGGTTGGCGTTCTTGAGGTCGTGGATCAGCTGCGCGAGGTCTTCGATGGAGTAGATGTCGTGGTGCGGCGGCGGGGAGATCAGGCCGACGCCGGGGGTGCTGTGCCGGGTCTTGGCGACCCAGGGGTACACCTTGTGGCCGGGCAGCTGGCCGCCCTCGCCGGGCTTGGCACCCTGGGCCATCTTGATCTGGATGTCGTCCGCGTTGACCAGGTACTCGGAGGTCACGCCGAAGCGGCCGGAGGCGACCTGCTTGATCGCGCTGCGCCGCGCCGGGTCGTAGAGGCGGTCCGGGTCCTCGCCGCCCTCACCGGTGTTGGACTTGCCGCCCAGCTGGTTCATGGCGATGGCGAGGGTCTCGTGGGCCTCGCGCGAGATGGAGCCGTACGACATGGCGCCGGTGGAGAAGCGCTTGACGATCTCGGAGACCGGCTCGACCTCGTCGACGGAGATCGACGGGCGGTCGCTCTTGAAGCCGAACAGGCCGCGGAGCGTCATGAGGCGCTCGGACTGCTCGTTCACGCGGTCCGTGTACTTCTTGAAGATGTCGTAGCGGCCGGAACGCGTGGAGTGCTGGAGGCGGAAGACCGTCTCCGGGTCGAACAGGTGCGGCTCGCCCTCGCGGCGCCACTGGTACTCGCCCCCTATGTCCAGGGCGCGGTGGGCCGGCGCGATGCCGGAGGCCGGGTAGGCCTTGGCGTGCCGGGCGGCGACCTCCTGGGCGATGACGTCGATGCCGACGCCACCGATCTTGGAGGCGGTGCCGTTGAAGTACTTCTCGACGAAGCCCTCTTCGAGACCGACGGCCTCGAAGACCTGGGCGCCGCGGTAGGAGGCGACCGTCGAGATGCCCATCTTGGACATGACCTTCAGGACGCCCTTGCCCAGGGCGTAGATCAGGTTGCGGATGGCCGTCTCGGCCTCGATGCCCGGCAGGAAGGTGCCCGCGCGGACCAGGTCCTCGACGGACTCCATGGCCAGGTACGGGTTGACCGCGGCGGCGCCGAAGCCGATCAGCAGGGCGACGTGGTGGACCTCGCGGACGTCACCGGCCTCGACGAGCAGGCCCACGCGGGTGCGCTGCTTGGTGCGGATGAGGTGGTGGTGGACGGCCGCGGTGAGCAGCAGCGAGGGGATCGGCGCGTGCTCGGCGTCGGAGTGGCGGTCCGACAGGACGATGAGACGGGCGCCGTTCTCGATGGCGGCGTCGGCCTCGGCGCAGATCTCCTCGAGGCGCGCGGCGAGGGCGTCGCCGCCGCCGGAGACCCGGTACAGACCGGACAGGGTCGCGGCCTTGAAGCCGGGCATGTCGCCGTCGGCGTTGATGTGGATGAGCTTGGCCAGCTCGTCGTTGTCGATCACCGGGAAGGGCAGCACGACGCTGCGGCAGGACGCGGCGGTCGGCTCGAGCAGGTTGCCGGAGGGGCCGAGCGACGAGCGCAGGGAGGTGACCAGCTCCTCGCGGATCGCGTCCAGCGGCGGGTTGGTGACCTGCGCGAACAGCTGGGTGAAGTAGTCGAAGAGCAGCCGCGGGCGGGCGGACAGCGCGGCGATCGGCGAGTCGGTGCCCATGGAGCCGATCGGCTCGGCGCCGGCCTTGGCCATCGGCGCCAGGATGACGCGCAGCTCCTCCTCGGTGTAGCCGAAGGTCTGCTGGCGGCGGGTGACCGAGGCGTGGGTGTGCACGATGTGCTCGCGCTCGGGCAGGTCGCTCAGCTCGATCTCGCCGGCCTCCAGCCACTCCGCGTACGGCTGTGCGGCGGCGAGGGTCGCCTTGATCTCGTCGTCCTCGATGATGCGGTGCTCGACGGTGTCGACGAGGAACATCCTGCCGGGCTGCAGCCGGCCCTTGCGGACGACCTTGGCGGGGTCGATGTCGAGGACGCCGACCTCGGAGCCGAGGACGACCAGACCCTCGTCGGTGACCCAGTAGCGGCCGGGACGCAGGCCGTTGCGGTCGAGAACGGCGCCGACCTGGGAGCCGTCGGTGAAGGTGACGCAGGCGGGGCCGTCCCAGGGCTCCATCATCGTGGCGTGGAAGCCGTAGAAGGCGCGCCGGGCCTCGTCCATGGAGGCGTGGTTCTCCCACGCCTCCGGGATCATCATCAGCACGGAGTGCGGCAGCGAACGCCCGCCCAGGTGCAGGAGTTCGAGCACCTCGTCGAAGGACGCCGAGTCGGAGGCGTCGGGCGTGCAGATCGGGAAGATGCGGTCGAGCTTGTCCTGCGGGCCGAACAGGTCGGAGACCAGCTGGGACTCGCGGGCGCGCATCCAGTTGCGGTTGCCCTTGACGGTGTTGATCTCACCGTTGTGGGCGACGAACCGGTACGGGTGGGCGAGCGGCCACGACGGGAAGGTGTTCGTGGAGAACCGGGAGTGCACGAGCGCGATCGCGGACGCGAAGCGGCGGTCGGACAGGTCCGGGAAGAAGGGCTCCAGCTGGCCGGTGGTCAGCATGCCCTTGTAGACGATGGTCCGCGCGGACAGCGACGGGAAGTAGACGCCCGCCTCGCGCTCGGCGCGCTTGCGCAGCACGAACGCCTTGCGGTCCAGCGCGATGCCCTCGCTGGCGTGGTCGGTGACGAAGACCTGCCGGAAGACCGGCATGGTGGAGCGGGCGGTGGCGCCGAGCAGCTCCGGGGCGACCGGAACCTCGCGCCAACCGAGGA
Source organism: Streptomyces sp. NPDC020958 (assembly GCF_055562175.1). Lineage (NCBI taxonomy): Bacteria > Bacillati > Actinomycetota > Actinomycetes > Kitasatosporales > Streptomycetaceae > Streptomyces > Streptomyces sp. NPDC020958. The sequence goes on from NZ_JBVHFU010000010.1 coordinate 171,011, forward strand.
CGGTGAGGCCCTCCTCGCCCGCGATCGTCTCGATCCGCGAGACGGCGTCCTGGGTGCCGTCCTCGGGGAGGAAGGCGATACCGACGGCGTAGGAACCGGCCGTCGGCAGCTCGAATCCGGCCACCTCGCGGAAGAAGGTGTCGGGCACCTGGGAGAGCAGGCCCGCGCCGTCGCCGGAGTCCGGCTCGGAACCGGTGGCGCCGCGGTGCTCCAGGTTGCGCAGCACCGTGAGCGCCTGCTCGACCAGCGCGTGGCTCGCCTCGCCGGTGAGGGTGGCCACGAAGCCGACGCCACAGGCGTCGTGCTCGTTGCGGGGGTCGTACATACCCTGCGCAGCAGGGCGAGCATCCATGAAGGACCAGTTCTGGCCATTCGCGGAGTGCTGGGACGGCTGGCGCGGCGTACGCATCGGCTCTCCCGTCGTCGTCAGTGGCATATAGCAGGTGCCGAGGGACGACGCTGGCCCTCTGCGTTTTTGTTGCGAAATTTCACGCAGGTTACATGATGGAGCGGTTCTCGGGAACCGGATACTCCGTTCCAACATGCGGACGCCACAGGGGTTTGCGGCGGGGTACCGCGCTGGGCGGTGAAGGCGAGGGGGACCGATCGGGACAGATCCGTGTCCATCGGTCCGAGGGGGCGGGGTTGAGCGTCGTGTCACCCCAAGGGTGCACGACAGGCGTCATTGCCTGCGGCGCTTACGGCTCATGCCCAGTGGTTAAGCATTCGAAACCAGCGAGTAACGGCTACTTATGCGGCCCAACGCATAAGTAGCGGTTCACCTATCCTACGGCCGTTCCGAACAGCGTGCCCAGGGCGTACGTCACACCGGCCGCGGCGCCGCCCAGCGCCAGCTGCCGAAGTCCGCTGAACCACCAGCTGCGCGCGGTCACCTTGGCCACCACGGCACCACAGCCGAACAGCCCGGCGAGCGCCAGCAGCAGGGCGGGCCACAGCGCGGTGGCGCCGAGCAGGAACGGCAGGACGGGAAGAAGGGCGCCGAGCGCGAACGAGCCGAAGGACGACACCGCGGCGACCAGCGGCGAGGGCAGATCCCCGGGGTCGATGCCCAGTTCCTCGCGGGCGTGTATCTCCAGCGCCTGCTCGGGGTCGGCGGACAGCTGCCGGGCGACCTCGCGCGCGAGCGCGGGCTCGACGCCGCGCGCCTCGTACAGCGCGGCCAGCTCGGCCTCCTCGTCCTGCGGATGCCGGCGCAGCTCCCGGCGCTCGACGTCCAGCTCCGCCTCGACCAGCTCACGCTGCGAGGCGACGGAGGTGTACTCGCCGGCCGCCATGGAGAAGGCGCCGGCGGCGAGACCCGCGAGACCGGTGATGACGATGGTCTGGTGCCCGACGGCGCCACCGGCCACACCGGTCATCAGGGCGAGGTTGGAGACCAGCCCGTCCATGGCACCGAAGACGGCGGGCCGCAGCCAGCCCCCGTTGACGTCCCGGTGGGTGTGGTTGTCGCGGTGGGCCTCGTGGAGCGTCGCCTCGGTGTCGATGATGGCCATGAGGGGTCCCCCTGGAGTCGCGTGAAGAAGCCTCGAATAAGCTGAGGCAAAGCTAACTTTGGACAAGTTCTATCTTTCGACAACAGCAACATTACGTCGCCACATTCCCCGCCGCCAGCAAGGAAAGGCTCGGCTAACCTGCGGCTTTACCCTTCTGTGCTCAGCCGTGCGTCGAGCCGCGCAGATGTCGACCGGGTGATGTGAACGCCTCCGAGGCTGCGGTCAACCGCCGTTGGTGGGACACATCCGCAAACGGTTCCGCGCCCGCGCGCGAAGCCCCTCCCGGAGAGGCCCGCCCATGTCATCGATCGCCTGCGCCCCGTCGGTCCCCGCTCCCGACGGACCCGCGCCCGCACCGCACGACCGGGCACGGGGCGCGCTGCTGGGCCTGGCCGTGGGGGACGCGCTCGGGGCGCCGGCGGAGAACATGAAGCCCTCCGAGATCCGGGCCCGCTGGGGCCGCGTCACGGGATACGTCACCGACAAGCCGGCGGGCACGGACGACACCGAGTACGCGATCTTCTCCGGTCTGCTCCTCGCCCGCCACGGCTCGGCGCTCACCCCCGCCCATGTCGAGGCGGCCTGGCACGAGTGGATCGCCAGCCGCGCCGAGGGCCCCTTCAAGGGCGCGGGCTTCAGCGAACGCGGCACGCTGGAGAACCTCCGCCGCGGCCTCGCCGCTCCGATCTCCGCCCAGCACCGGCACGCCTGGAGCGACGGGCTGGCCATGCGGGCGGCGCCCTTCGGGGTCTTCGCGGCCGGCCGGCCCGCGGAAGCGGCCCGCCTGGTCGCCATCGACGGCTCCGTGAGCCACGAGGGCGAGGGCATCTACGGCGGCCAGGCGGTGGCGGCGGGCGTGGCGGCGGCGATGGCGGGGGCTCCTCCCACGGCGGTGGTCGCGGCCGCGCTCGCGGTGATCCCGGACGACTCCTGGACGGCGCGTTCGCTGCGCCGGGGGGTGTCGGTGGCCCACCGCGGGGAGCGGGCGGTCCGCTCGGCGGTGGTGATCGGCGGCTACCCGTGGACCGACCTGGCCCCCGAGGCGGTGGCCCTGGCCTTCGGGGCGTACGCGTCGGCGGACGGCGACTTCCGGGAGTCGGTGTTGACGGCCGTCAACATGGGCCGGGACGCGGACACGACGGCGGCCGTGGCGGGCGCGCTGGCCGGGGCGACGCGGGGCGAGGGGGCGATCCCGGCGGAGTGGGCCGCGGCGATCGGCCCGGCCCGGGGGAGCTGCCTGCCGTCGATGGCGGGACAGCACGTGCTGGAGGTGGCGGAACTGCTGACGGCGTCAGCGGCTCGGCGAACGCCGACGCACCACGACTCCGCGGGTCCACGCACGCAATCGCCGCACGACAGGACGCCCCTGGAGACACAGCCGCCCCCCGACCCGACCACCACGCCGGCACGGCCGCCCCACACCCCCACCACCCCCCTCGCCGAGGCTGTCCTCAGCGAGGTCCAGCCGTGAGGCGGCGCCGCATCGAGGGGCTCTTTCTCGGGCTCGCCGCGGGTGACGCCGCCGGCTGGCCCGCCGCCCGGCACCGCGCCGCCCGGATGCCGGAGTGGACCCGCCGCCTCACCCGCGAACTGGACACCTTCGCCGAGCAGAACGCGACCACCACCCTCCCCGTCCCCATCGCCCTGAACCAGCCCCCCGAGCCCCTGCGCCTCGGCCCCTCCGACGACGCCGAGTGGGCGGCCTTCGCCGCGGAAGCCGTGCTGCGCGCCGGCGACGACACCGCCCTGGCCGACCTCAGCCGTGAGCTCCGTACCCGCGCCGCCATCGACCTCACCTGGACCGCCGTGGCCTCCGAGGTCGCCGCCGCGGCGGAACGCGCCCCCGAGATCGAGTCCGCCGTGCTCCCCCTGCGCGCCCGCATCTCGGTGCGTGCCGGTCTCGGCAACCTCGCCACCGGCCTGCGCCCGCCCGCCACCGGCCACGACAACCCGCACTACTTCGACGACGCCGCCTGCGTCCGCGCCTGCGCGCTCGCCGTCGCCCATCCCGGCGACCCCCGGCGCGCCGCCGACCTCGCCGAGTTCGACGCCCGCTACACGCAGGACGGCGACGGGGTGCACGGCGCCCGCGCCATGGCCGCCGCCCTTGCCCTCGCCCTCGCCGGTGCCGAGGTGGAGACCTGCGTGGCCGCGGCCCTCGCCGAACTCCCCGAACCCACCGAGATCGGCCGCAACGCCCGTCACGCCCTCACCCTCGCGGGCACCACCGACACCGCGTTCGCCCTGATCCCCCTCCTCGAACACGAAATCGTCGACCACGTCTACAGCTACGGCATCGCCGCCGCCGAGACCGTCCCCGTCGCCCTCGCCCTCGCCACCGCCGCGCGCGGCCGGATCGCCGAGGCCGTACCCGCCGCCGCCTGCCTGTCGCGGGTCGCCGACTCGGCCCCGGCCCTGGCCGGCGCGCTCACCGGCGCCCTCGGCGGGGCCGAGTCGATCCCGGCGTCCTGGCGGGACGCCTGCCGCACCCTCTCCGGCTGCGCCCTCCCCCGCCTCACCGGCACCGACCTCGTGGAACTCGCCGAACTCCTGGAAGCCACACAACCGGCCCGTCCAGGTGGATGATTCGGTGCATGACGCCCATAGGAGAAGAAAGCACCGGCGCTTCCCTCGACGAACGGATCGCCGGGGCCCTGGTCGGCGCCGCCGTCGGTGACGCCCTCGGCGGCCCGGTCGAGGGCTACTCCCCCGACCAGATCCTCGAACGCCACGGCGGCCGCGTGCACGGCATCGTCGGCCCCTGGCACGGCGATCAGTGGCGCACCGCCCGCCCCGTCGCGCCGTACCACAAGGGCGACGGGCACGTCACCGACGACACCTTGATGACCCATGCGCTGGTACGGGTGTACGACCGCGTCCGCGACCACCTCGACGCGTACGCGATCGCCGAGCACCTGGTCCCGGACCTGATGACCACCCCGCGCTGGATCCCCGAGCTGGAGACGGAGACCCTCCCCCTGCACCGTGTCTTCCTCGCCGAGAAATGGCTGGCGGCGCGCCTGCACTACGGCCACGTCGACCCACGGGAGGCAGGCGTCGGCAACATCGTCAACTGCGGTGCGGCGATGTACATGGCCCCGGTCGGCCTGGTCAACGCGGCCGACCCGCGGGCCGCGTACCACGAGGCGCTGGACGTCGCGGGCGCCCACCAGTCGTCGTACGGCAGGGAGGCGGCGGGCGTCTTCGCGGCGGCGGTGGCGGCGGCGGCCTCGCCGGGGGCGACCCCGGACTCGGTCGTCGGCACCTGCCTGTCGCTGGCGAAGGACGGCACGCGCGAGGCCGTCGAACGGGTCTGTGAAGTGGCCGCGCGCCACTCCGACTTCGAGTCGGCGCTCACCCCCCTGCGGGAGGCGGTCGCCCCGTACGACACGGTGGGCCCCGACTACCGGTCCCCCTCGCTCGGCGCCCGCCGCCCCTCCCGGCTGCACGCCATCGAGGAACTCCCCGTCGCACTGGGCATGGTGCTGGTGGCGGACGGCGACTACCGGCGGGCCGTGCTCGGTTCCGTCAACTACGGCCGGGACTGCGACTCCATCGCGACGATGGCGGGCGCGGTCGCCGGGGCGCTCGGCTCGCCGGTGCCGCAGGAGTGGTCGAAGCGGGTGGCGGAGGCGAGCCGTCTCGACCTCTGGGAGCCGCCGCGCGTCCTGGCCGGGGTGGCCCGGGAGGTCTTCGCCCGTGACGTCGGACGCCGCCGCGCCCACGAGCAGTCCTTCTCCCGCCTCGGAGGCCCGAGTTGCTCCGACTGACCTGGGTCCAGCCGGAGGACCTGCTGGGCCACGAGCTGCGCCAGGCCCGGCAGGACGGACGGGAGCCGTCGGCGATCGCTGCGCGCTGGCGGGCGGCGGGGGGTGGGGACGCGCCCGCGCGAGCCGGGGCGTCACCGGACCGGGCGTCCCGCTACCTGCGCCAGCTGGCGGAGGACCTGCTCGACGAACTCGCGGACCTGCCCAGTCGGTTGAACGAGCCGACGGATCTGGCCGCGATCAAGGCGCTGTGTCCTGAGTGGCCGGACGCGCCACGGGGAGGGCGGTGCGGGCCGTCGTGCGACTGCGGGTGCGATGTGGCCGATCGCGCAGTTCCCCGCGCCCCTGCCGGGGCGCTGCCCGCGGGCAGTCGTGCCGCCGGGGCGATGGGGGTCCCCCCGCGCGAGCGAAGCCGAGCGTGGGGGACCCCCCAGCCCCCGCCCGCCCGCGCCTACCACGCCGCCTGGCTCGGCCGTGCCGTCGGGTGTCTGCTCGGGAAACCCGTCGAGAAGCTCCCCCTGCACGCCGTCCGCGACCTCGCCCGCGCCACCGGCAACTGGCCCCTGAACCGCTACTTCACCGCCCGGGGCGTCCCCGCCGAACTCCTCTTGGCCCACCCCTGGAACCGCCGCTCGGCACCCACCTCCCTCGCCGAGAACATCGACGGCATGCCCGAGGACGACGACCTCAACTACCCCCTCCTCAACCTCCTCCTGCTCCAACGCCACACGAAGGACTTCACCACCTCCGACGTGGCCGCCCTCTGGCTCGACGAACTCCCCGCCGGCCGCACCTTCACCGCCGAACGCGTCGCCTACCGCAACCTGCTCAGTGGCGTCGAACCCCCGGGCACCGCCCGCCACCGCAACCCCTTCCGGGAGTGGATCGGCGCCCTGATCCGCGCCGACGTGCACGGCTGGACCAACCCCGGCGACCCGGCCGCCGCCGCCGAACAGGCCCATCGCGACGCCACCCTCACCCACACGGCCAACGGCGTCTACGCGGCGATGTTCACGGCGGCCGTCATCGCGACCGCCGCCACCGGCACCCACGACGTCCACGCCTGTCTGCGCTCCGGCCGGTCCGTCGTCCCGCCCCACTCCCGGCTGGCGATGGCGATCGACCACGCGATCCGGCTCGCCGAACGCCACGCCGACTTCGACACCGTCGTCGACGCACTCCACGCCGTCCACTCCCCCACCCACCACTGGGTGCACGCCATCCCCAACACCGCTCTGCTCACCGCCGCGCTCACCCACGCCGACGGCGACTTCAGCGGCTCCGTCACCCGTGCGGTGAGCGGCGGCTGGGACACCGACTCGAACGGCGCGACCGCCGGCTCCGTCGCCGGGCTGCTCGCGGGCGACCCCGACGCCCTCCCGGACCGCTGGACCACCCCGCTCAAGAACCGACTCGCCACCTCCGTCGCCGGCTTCGACGGCACCGGCTTCGACGCCCTCGCCCACCTCACCCACCTGGAGGCGACCCGCCCATGACCCATATCGCCGTACTCGGCAGCACCAACATGGACCTCGTCGCGTACGCCGAGAAGGCCCCCCGGCTCGGCGAGACCGTGCCGGGACGGGAGTTCCGTACGATCCCCGGTGGCAAGGGCGCCAACCAGGCGATCGCCGCCGCCCGCGCCGGCGCCACCGTCTCGATGATCGGCGCGGTCGGCCACGACTCCTACGGCGCCCGGCTGCGCGAGACCCTCGAACACTCCGGTGTGGACACCGACTCGCTGCGCACGATCGAGTGCCCCTCCGGTACCGCGCACATCGTCGTGGACGACGAGGGCGGCAACGCGATCGTCGTGGTCCCCGGCGCGAACGGCACCGTCGACCATCTCGCCCCGGGCGACGAGGGCGTCATCGCCTCCGCGGACACCCTGCTCCTCCAGCTGGAGATCCCGCTCCCCGCGGTCGTCGCCGGTGCCCAGGCCGCCCGCAGGCACGGTGTCCGCACCGTCCTGACCCCCTCCCCCGTCCGCCCCCTGCCCCCCGAACTCCTGGAGAACATCGACTTGTTGGTGGCCAACGAACGGGAGGCGGCCGCCCTCACCGACCGGACCGACCCGCGTGATGCCGCCGCCGCCCTGCTCGGCCTGGTGCCCCAGGTCGTCGTCACGCTCGGCGCGGCCGGCAGCCTCTACCTCACCCGTGACGCCGCGCCCCTGGTGATTCCCGCGCCCCGGGTGACCGCCGTCGACTCGACGGGGGCCGGCGACACCTTCGTCGGGACGCTCGCGGTGGCCCTGGCCGAGGAGAAACCGGTCCGCGAGGCCCTGTCCTGGGCCGCCGCCGCGGCCGCGCTCGCCGTCCAGCGGGAGGGGGCGTCGACATCGATGCCGTACCGCCCGGAGATCGACGCCCAGTACACGGCATGAGGACGACGACACCGCCCGGGCCCCTCGGCGGGCTGCGCGTCCTGGATCTCGCCACCCTCTTCGCCGGGCCCCTCGCCGCCACCCTGCTCGGTGACTTCGGTGCCGATGTCGTCAAGGTCGAGCACCCCGCCAAGCCCGACCCCTCCCGGGGGCACGGCCCGGCCAAGGAGGGCGTCGGCCTGTGGTGGAAGGTGCTCGGCCGCAACAAGCGCGCCATCACCCTCGACCTGTCCAAGCCCGGGGGCCGCGCCACGCTGCTGAAGCTCGCCGCGACCGCCGACGTGGTCATCGAGAACTTCCGCCCCGGCACGCTGGAGAAGTGGGACCTGGGATGGGAGGAGCTGTCCGCGGCGAACCCGCGCCTGATCCTGACCCGGGTCACCGCCTTCGGCCAGTTCGGCCCCTACGCCCACCGCCCCGGCTTCGGCACCCTCGCCGAGGCGATGAGCGGGTTCGCGGCGATCACCGGCGAACCCGACGCCCCGCCCACGCTGCCGCCGTTCGGCCTGGCCGACTCCATCGCGGCGCTCGCGACGGCGTACGCGGTCCTGACCGCGCTCGCCGGCCGGGACCGCACCGGCGAGGGCCAGGTCGTCGACATGGCGATCATCGAGCCGATCCTGACCGTCCTCGGCGCCCAGCCCACCTGGTACGACCAGCTCGGCTACGTCCAGGAGCGCACCGGCAACCGCTCCGCCAACAACGCCCCGCGCAACACCTACCGCACGGCGGACGGCGACTGGGTCGCCGTCTCCACCTCGGCCCAGTCGGTCGCGGAACGCGTGCTGCGGCTGGTCGGGCGCCCGGAGCTGATCGACGAGCCGTGGTTCGCGACGGGTGCCGAGCGCGCCGCGCACGCCGACGTCCTCGACGCGGCCGTCGGCGACTGGGTCGCCGCCCGCTCCCGTGCCGAGGTGCTGGCCGAGTTCGAGAAGGCGGAGGCGGCGGTGGCGCCCGTCCAGGACGTCCGGGACGTCATGGAGGACCCGCAGTACCAGGCGCTGAACACGATCACCACCGTCCCCGACCCCGAACTCGGTCCGCTGCGCATGCAGAACGTCCTCTTCCGGCTCTCCTCGACACCCGGCGCGATCCGCTGGGCGGGCCGCCCGCACGGCGCCGACACGCACGCGGTCCTCACCGAGCTCGGCCTGACCGGGGCACAGCTGCGGGCCCTGCGCGAGGAGGGCGCCGTATGACCACGGTGGCGTTCCCCCTGACCTGGCTGTACGTCCCGGGCGACCGGCCGCGGGTCGTCACCAAGGCGCTGGTGTCGGGCACCGACGTGGTGGTGATCGACCTGGAGGACGCGGTCGCCCCCGACCGCAAGGACTACGCCCGCGCCGCCACCGCCGAACTGCTCACCCACCGCCAGCCGGTCCCGGTGCACGTCCGGATCAACAGCCTGGACACCCCCTGGGCCGAGGCCGACCTGACGGCCCTGCTCGGCCTCCCCGGCCTCGGCGGCCTGCGGCTGCCCAAGGTCACCGGCCCGGCCGACATCCAGCACGTCACCGCCCGGACCACCGCCCTGCCGCTGTACGCACTCCTCGAATCGGCCCTCGGCATCGAACACGCCTACGCCATCGCCGCCGCCCATCCCGCCCTGCGGGGCATCTCCCTGGGCGAGGCGGACCTACGGGCCGACCTCGGCGTACGGGACGACGTCGGCCTGGACTGGTCCCGTTCGCGGATCGTGGTCGCCGCACGGGCGGCGGGCCTGGCCCCGCCGCCCCAGTCGGTACACCCCGACACCCGTGACCTGGGCGGCCTGGCCGCCTCCTGCGCGCACGGCCGCGCCCTGGGCTTCCTGGGCCGCGCCGCCATCCACCCCCGCCAGCTGCCGATCATCGAGCGGGCCTACCTCCCCACGGAGGCGGAACTGGAACAGGCGGAAACGATCACCAAGGCGGCCACCGCGGAACAGGGCGCCCAGGCCCTCCCGGACGGCAGGTTCATCGACGCGGCGGTCGTGGCGGCGGCCCGCAGAACCCTGTCCCTGGCCACCCACAGGTGACATGCGAAGAGGGCGCCCGAGATGGTCTCGGGCGCCCTCTTCGTCGTCTGCCGAAGGTCAGCTCTTCTTGGTCGGCGCCGCTCCGGCTCCGTCCTTGACCTCGCCGGACCCGTCCTCGGCCGCGTCGTCCGACGCCGCTCCGGGCTCCGCTTCCGGCTCGCTCCCGGCAGCCGTCGCCTCGGGAGCCTCCCCGGTCTCGACGGCACCGTCGGCCGCAGCGGCTCCGTCGGTCCCGTCGTCGGCGGCGCCCGGCTCCACCACGGCCTCCCGGCCCGGCCGCTTCTTCGCGGAGAGCACCATGTACAGCACCGCGAGCAGGAACACGATCATCGCGGTCCAGTCGTTGAGCCGCAGACCGAGGATGTGGTGGGCGTCGTCGACGCGCATGTACTCGATCCAGCCGCGGCCCACGCAGTACGCGGCGACGTACAGGGCGAAGGCCCGGCCGTGTCCGAGGGTGAAGCGGCGGTCGGCCCACATCACGAGGAAGGCGACGCCGATGCACCACAGCGACTCGTACAGGAACGTGGGGTGGTAGTAGCCCGGGACCCGGCCGCCCTCGGAGGAGGTGATGTGCAGGGCCCACGGCAGATGGGTCTCGCGGCCGTACAGCTCCTGGTTGAACCAGTTGCCCCAGCGGCCGCAGGCCTGGGCGAGGGCGATACCGGGGGCGATGGCGTCGGCGTAGGCCGGGAGCGGGATGCCCCGGCGCCGGCAGCCGATCCACGCGCCCACCGCGCCGAGGGCGATCGCGCCCCAGATGCCGAGGCCGCCCTGCCAGACCTTGAACGCGTCGACCCAGTCACGGCCCGCGCTGAAGTACAGCTCGTAGTCCGTGATCACGTGGTACAGACGCCCGCCGACCAGGCCGAACGGTACGGCCCATACCGCGATGTCGGCCACGGTGCCGGCTCGCCCGCCGCGGGCGATCCAGCGCTTGTTTCCGAGCCAGACGGCTACGAAGACACCGATGATGATGCAGAACGCGTAGCCGCGCAGCGGAATGGGACCGAGGTGGATCACTCCGCGCGAAGGGCTGGGAATGTAGGCAAGATATTCCATGGCAGGGTCGACGCTACCGTGCCGGACCGGGGCGACGGCAACCAGCCCGGCTACGGCTCCATAACAGGGGCGTGAGAATCGCCTGCTCCGCCTTACCCCTTGTTCGCGTCCTCGACCAGCTGCTTCAGTTTGGCCGGGGTCATCGTCTGGTCCTGGTAGATGTTCTTGCCGTCGAGCAGGACGGTGGGCGTGCCGCTGAACCTGCCCGCCTGGAAGGCCTGGTTCGACTTCACGACCCAGGCGGTGTGCGTGCCGTTGTCGACACACGTGCGGAAGGCCGGCGTGTCGAGGCCCTTGACCTTGCCGGCCAGCCCGATCAGCTTGGCGCTGTCGGCGAAGGCGTCGTCGGTCTCCTCGGGCTGGTTCTCGTACAGCACGTCGTGGAAGTCGCGGAACTTCCCGGCGTCCTGGGCGCAGGCAGCCGCGTTGGCCGCCTGCCGGGAGCCGCTGCCGCCGAGGTTTCCGTCGATGAGGGTGGCCAGGTGGTACTCGATCCTGAGCTTGCCGGAGTCGACCAGCTCGTGGAGCGTGGGCCGGTAGGCCGTCTCGAAGGCCCGGCAGGCCGGGCAGCGGAAGTCCTCCCAGACGGTGAGCGTCGCCTTGGCGCCGTCCGTGCCGACCGGGATCGCGAGGCTGTCCTTGCCCTGCGCGCCCGACGGCGCCACCACCGGCCCGGAGCTCTCGCTCTTCTTGTCCTTGCCCGCGTTCGCGGCGACGACGCCGATCACCGCGGCCAGGCCGAGGACGCAGACGACGCTCGCGCCCACGATCAGCGCCCGTCGTCGCCTGTCCGCGGCCTTCTGCTTCTCGCGCTCGACCGCCAGCCGCTCGCGGGCCATCCGCTTTCCGTCACGATTCTTCTCGCTCACACCCCCAGAACGAACCGGGGAGGCGCACCGCGCCTCCCCGGTCCCAGGTCCACCCGTTCGAGTGACCGAATGTTCTGTCGTGCCCGTAGCCCGATCGGCGACCGGGCCACCGCGCTACGCCTGTCCGCGCACGCCCTTCGCGAGGTGCCCGGCGAGTTCCCGGACCGCCGTCACGCCGGCCGCGTCGTCCGGCGCGTCCAGCATCCGCTTCACGAAGGCCGAGCCGACGATCACCCCGTCGGCGAAGCGGGCGACCTCGGCGGCCTGGACCGCGTCGGACACGCCGAGGCCGACGCAGACGGGCAGCGCGGTGCCGGTGGCGCGGGTGCGCTCCACGAGCTCCTCGGCCTGGGCGCCGACGGATTCACGCGTACCGGTGACACCCATCAGCGACGCCGCGTAGACGAAGCCGCTGCCCGCCGCGGTGATCGTGGCGAGCCGTTCGTCCTTGCTGCTGGGCGCCACCACGAAGACGGTCGCGAGGCCGTGCTTCTCGGCGTGCTCCCGCCACAGTGCCGACTCCTGGACCGGCAGGTCGGGCAGGATGCAGCCGGCGCCGCCCGCTTCGGCCAGCTCGGCGGTGAACCGCTCGACGCCGTAGCGGTCGATGGGGTTCCAGTACGTCATGACGAGGATCGGCTTGCCGGTGGCCTCGTGGGCCTCCCTGACCGTGCGCATGACGTCCGCGATCCGCACGCCGCCGCGCAGGGCGATGTCGTCGGCGGTCTGGATGACCGGGCCGTCCAGGACCGGGTCGCTGTGCGGCAGCCCGACCTCGACGACGTCGGCTCCGCCGTCCAGGACCGCCTTGACGGCGTCGATGCCGCCGTCCACGGTCGGGAACCCGGCCGGCAGGTAGGCGATGAGCGCGGCGCGGCCCTCGGCCCTGGCACCGGCGAGGGTGTCCGACAGCAACTGGATGTTCCCGCTCACTTGGCGTCCCCCTCGATCTCGGCGGTGGCGGTGGCGTCGGCGGCCACCTCGGCGTCGGTGTCGTACAGCCCGAAGTAGCGCGCGGCGGTGTCCATGTCCTTGTCGCCGCGCCCGGAGAGGTTGACGACGATCAGCCCGTCCTCGCCGAGTTCCCTGCCGACCTCCAGGGCGCCGGCGAGGGCGTGCGCGCTCTCGATGGCCGGGATGATGCCCTCGGTGCGGGAGAGCAGACGCAGGGCCTGCATGGCCGCGTCGTCGGTGACCGCGCGGTACTCGCCGCGGCCGGAGTCCTTGAGGTAGGAGTGCTCCGGGCCGATGCCGGGGTAGTCGAGGCCGGCGGAGATCGAGTACGGCTCGGTGATCTGGCCCTCGTCGTCCTGGAGGACGTAGGACCGGGAGCCGTGCAGGATGCCGGGCTCGCCGGCGGTGAGGGTGGCCGCGTGCTCGCCGGTCTCGATGCCGTGCCCCGCGGGCTCGCAGCCGATGAGGCGGACGGTCTCGTCGGGGATGAAGGCGTGGAAGAGGCCGATGGCGTTGGAGCCGCCGCCGACGCAGGCGATCGCGGCGTCCGGGAGGCGGCCGGCGCGCTCCAGGAGCTGGCGACGCGCCTCGACCCCGATGACCCGGTGGAAGTCACGGACCATGGCCGGGAAGGGGTGGGGTCCCGCGACCGTGCCGAAGAGGTAGTGGGTGCGGTCGACGTTGGCCACCCAGTCGCGGAACGCCTCGTTGATGGCGTCCTTGAGGGTGCGGCTGCCGGACTTCACGGCGATGACCTCGGCGCCGAGCATCCGCATCCGGGCCACGTTCAGGGCCTGCCGCTGGGTGTCGATCTCGCCCATGTAGATGGTGCAGTCGAGGCCGAACAGGGCGCAGGCGGTGGCGGTGGCGACACCGTGCTGGCCGGCACCGGTCTCCGCGATCACCCGGGTCTTGCCCATCCGCTTGGTGAGCAGGGCCTGGCCGAGCACGTTGTTGATCTTGTGGGAGCCGGTGTGGTTGAGGTCCTCGCGCTTGAGGAAGACGCGGGCGCCGCCGGCGTGTTCCGCGAAGCGGGGGACCTCGGTGAGGGAGCTGGGGCGGCCGGTGTAGTTGACCAGGAGGTCGTCGAGTTCTCGGGCGAACTCGGGGTCGTGCTTGGCCTTGTCGTACTCGACGGCGACCTCGTCCACGGCGGCGACGAGCGCCTCCGGGATGAACTTGCCGCCGAAGGCGCCGAAGTAGCCCTCGGGCGAGGGCACCTGACCGGTGGGGTCAGGGAAGAAGAAATCGCTGGGCATGCCAGAACCTCACGGTGAGTGCGTGTGAAAAGTCACTGTTCGCCGTGGGGGCGGAGATGTGTTCGGTGACTGCGAGCCGTCAGCGGTTGCTCGCGCCCGCGCGGCGGTAGCCGCACATCAGATACAGCCCCGCGCCCCTAAAGGGCGCGCTGCCATCGGCGGCCGTTCACCTGGCCCGGTTCGTCGCCGATGACGTAGCGGACGCGGCGGCCGTGGACTCGGCGGGCCGGCGCACGGCAACCGCGTGGGCGGCAGCCGCGCGCCAGGCGGGCGTACCGGTCCACTGCCGTCGTCACCGTGGGAGTCATCGGGGTCAGCCTAGCGGGTGGTCAGGGGCGGCCGTGCCGGAGTGCGGGGTGTTCGCCGGCCGCCACCAGGTCGGCCACCGCCGACTTGGGGTCGCGGCCCGTCACCAGGGACTCGCCGACCAGGACCGCGTCGGCGCCCGCGTTGGCGTACGCGATCAGGTCGTGCGGGCCGCGGACGCCGGACTCGGCGACCTTGACGAGGTTCTCGGGGATCTCGGGGGCGACGCGCTCGAAGGTGGCGCGGTCGACCTCCAGGGTCTTCAGGTTGCGCGCGTTGACGCCGATGATCTTGGCACCCGCGTCCACCGCGCGCTCGACCTCGTCCTCGTCGTGGACCTCGACGAGCGGGGTGAGGCCGATGGACTCGGCGCGCTCGATCAGCGACTCCAGGGCCGGCTGTTCGAGGGCGGCGACGATCAGCAGCGCGAGGTCGGCGCCGTACGCCCGGGCCTCCCACAGCTGGTACGACGTGACGATGAAGTCCTTGCGCAGCACCGGGATGTCCACCCGGGCCCGGACCGCCTCCAGGTCGGCCAGCGAACCGCCGAAGCGGCGCTGCTCGGTCAGGACCGAGATGACGGCCGCGCCGCCCGCCTCGTAGTCGGCGGCGAGTCCGGCCGGGTCGGCGATCGCGGCCAGCGCGCCCTTCGACGGGCTGGAACGCTTGACCTCGCAGATGACCTTGACGCCCTCACCGCGCAGCGCGGCCACGCCGTCCTTGGCGGCGGGCGCCTTCGCCGCGCGCTCCTTGAGCTCGTCGAGGCTGACGCGCGCCTGCCGCTCCGCGAGGTCGGCACGGACTCCGTCGATGATCTCGTCGAGCACACTCACGCGAGCGGCCCCCTTCCGGACGGTTCTTCAAGGCGGTCAATCCCACAAGTAAAGAACTCATGGTCAATCCGATGGTATCCGCAGGACGGCGCAGTCCTCGCATCGATGCTTCCGTGGTCCCACTACCTGGACTTTCCATAGTTGATCAAGGATGCAACCAGCCACCGAACGGCAGGTTCCGGACAATCGTGAAGACCAGCACCAGCGCGCCGAGGCTCCACATCTGCACCGGTCTCAGTTCGATCCGGGCGGGCCGGCCGCGGACCGCGCGTGCCACCCAGACGGTCCACACCACGGCGAAGGCCAGGTACGCGACGACTCCGGCCGCGTTGTCCTGGAGCGCGGCCAGGAAGTCGCCGTGGACGAACGCGTGCGCGCTGCGCAGGCCGCCGCAGCCGGGGCAGTACAGGCCGGTGAGCCGGTAGAGCGGGCAGACCGGGTAGTGGCCGGGCTGGTTGGGGTCGACGGTGCCGACGTAGGCGAAGGCCCCGGCCACCGCGGCCAGCACCCCCGCGGGCACGGCCAGCCGCCCGCGCAGCGAGGGCGGCACCGGGGCGGCGGCTGTGCTGGGGCTGTCGGCGTTCACGCCTCGCATTGTGCCCCGTACGGTCGCCGCACGCGCGAGAGGGGCGCCCCCGACCTCTCGGGAGCGCCCCTCTCGGGAAGAGGTGCGGGTCAGCTCTTGGCGCCGGCCGGTTCCGGGGTGACGGCCGGGGCGGTGTGCCGGAGCGCGCCGGAGCCCTTCGGCTGGCCGAGGCCCATGGAGCGCATGATCATGCCGACCACGCCACCGAGAAGCACGATCACCATTCCGGCCCAGAAGCCCACCGGCTGCGCCATCACCATGAAGGCACCGGCTACGCAGAAACCGATGAAGGCGATGGTGACGCCGGTCCAGGCGGCCGGGGTGTGACCGTGGCTGCTGCCCGCCATGACTTGCTCCTCATTTGACTGGTGCGTGTCGTACGGGCCGTCCGTGCGAGCTCGTACGTGTCCTTCCGGACGCTCGTCGTCCATTGTCCCGTACGAGCACCTGTGCGATGAGCGGGGGTGGCGTCTGATTCGCCACACCGGCGCGCTACGCCCCGGTGGGGTCCTCTCCCCGGTCCAGCGCCTTCCAGATGTCCTCGGGACGATCGGGGTCCACCGGCTTCGGCGCGCGGCGCGGGCGGTCCGCGCCGGTGCCGCGCTCGTAGCGCCCGGACATCGCGGGCCACAGTCGGCCGTAGCGCAGCGCGAGCAGTCCGGCGACCAGGATGAGCGCGCCGCCGACCGCGGCGACGTACGGCCAGCCGGTGTGGCTGAGGGCGTCGATCGTGGCGGAGGTGTCGCCGCTGGCCTGTGCGGCCTTCTCGTCGAGCGCGGAGTCGTCGGAGGCGCCCAGCAGCGCGGCCGCGGTGATCCCGGCGCCGGAGAGCGCGAGCAGCCCGGAGACCACGGAGCGACCGGCCCTGCGGACGGCGAAGACGGCGACGAGCGCGGCGAGGCCCACTATCGCGAGGGCCGCGGGAACACCCGTGACGTCGCTGCCCTTCGCGGTCAGCGGGAAGTCGCCGCCGGCCACCGTCGCGGTGCCCTCCGCCCAGCGCTGCCGGGTGGAGAGCAGGGCCACGGCCGCGCCGAGCGCACCGAGCAGCAGCGCCGCCGCGAGGCTGCGGCGGCCGGACCGCTCGGGTGCGGCGGCTTCGGAAGAGGGGTGAGGAACAGCAGTCACGTACTCCACTATCGCCTGAACCCGGGGCGAACGGTCACCCGGGGTGGGGTGAGAAGCACCCCATTCGCCGGGCCCGGGCGCCTACTTGCCCAGTCGGTTGGCCGTGTGTACGGCGCGCAGCACCGCCGCCGCCTTGTTGCGGCACTCCTGGTCCTCGGCCACCGGGTCGGAGTCGGCGACGATGCCCGCGCCGGCCTGGACGTACGCGGTGCCGTCGCGCAGCAGGGCGGTGCGGATGGCGATCGCGGTGTCGGAGTCGCCGGCGAAGTCCAGGTAGCCGACGCAGCCGCCGTACAGCCCCCTCCTGGACGGCTCCAGTTCGTCGATGATCTGCATCGCCCGGGGTTTCGGGGCGCCGGAGAGGGTGCCGGCCGGGAAGCAGGCGGTGAGGACGTCGAAGGCGGTGCGGCCCTCGGCGACCTTTCCGGTGACCGTCGAGACGATGTGCATGACGTGCGAGTACCGCTCGACGGACATGAAGTCGACGACCTCGACGGAGCCCGGCTCGCAGACCCGCCCCAGGTCGTTGCGGCCGAGGTCGACGAGCATCAGGTGCTCGGCGCGCTCCTTGGGGTCCGCCATCAGCTCGTCGCCGAGGGCCTGGTCCTCCTGCGGGGTGGCCCCGCGCGGCCGGGTGCCGGCGATGGGGTGCACCATGGCCCGCCCGTCCTCGACCTTGACCAGCGCCTCCGGGGAGGAGCCGACGACGTCGAACCCCTCGAAGCGGAACAGGTACATGTACGGCGACGGGTTGGTGGCCCGCAGCACCCGGTAGACGTCCAGGGCGCTCGCCGTGCACGGGGTCTCGAAGCGCTGCGAGGGGACGACCTGGAAGGCCTCGCCCGCGCGGATGCGCTCCTTGATGTCCTCGACGGCCGTCTGGAAGTCGGGGCCGCCCCACAGGGCCGTGTACTCGGGGAGTTCGGAAGGGGGCAGCACGGCGGGCGGCTGGGCGACCGGGCGGGAGAGGTCGGCCTCCATCGCGTCGAGGCGGGCGATCGCGTCGGCGTAGGCCTCGTCGACGCCCGTGTCGAGGTCGTTGTGGTTGATCGCGTTGGCGATCAGCAGGACCGAGCCCTCCCAGTGGTCCATGACGGCCAGGTCGCTGGTGAGGAGCATGGTCAGCTCGGGCAGCTTCAGGTCGTCGCGCTCCCCCGGGCCGATCTTCTCCAGGCGGCGCACGATGTCGTAGCCGAGGTAGCCGACCATGCCGCCGGTGAACGGCGGCAGGTGCTCCGTGTGGGGGGTGTGCAGGGCCTCGATGGTGGCGCGCAGGGCGGCCAGCGGGTCGCCGTCGACGGGGACGCCGACCGGCGGGGTGCCGAGCCAGTGGGCCTGGCCGTCGCGGGCGGTGAGGGTGGCGGCGGAGCGCACGCCCACGAAGGAGTAGCGGGACCAGCGGAAGGCGGTGCGGCCGTTCTCGGCGGACTCCAGCAGGAAGGTGCCGGGGCGTTCGGCGGCGAGCTTGCGGTAGAGCGCGACCGGGGTGTCGCCGTCGGCGAGGAGCGTGCGGGTGACCGGGATGACACGCCGGTCGGTCGCCAGCTTGCGGAAGGTCTCGAGGTCCATGGCGGCAGACCTTACTGATCCGAGGCGGGCGGGCCGGAATCGGCGCCGTCACCGCCGCCCGGGAGCAGCACGTCGGCGTCGAAGCAGGTCCGGTCGCCGGTGTGGCAGGCGGCGCCCACCTGGTCCACCTTGACCAGCACCGTGTCGGCGTCGCAGTCCAGCGCGACCGACTTCACCCACTGGACGTGGCCGGAGGTGTCGCCCTTGACCCAGTACTCCCGGCGGCTGCGCGACCAGTAGGTGCAGCGTCCGGTGGTGAGGGTCCGATGCAGCGCCTCGTCGTCCATCCAGCCGAGCATCAGCACCTCGCCGGTGTCGTACTGCTGGGCGATGGCGGGCAGCAGGCCGTCGGCACTGCGCTTGAGGCGGGCTGCGATCTCCGGGGCGAGGCCACCGGACGGGGACGCGCCCGTCGTACCGGTCGTACTGGTCATGCCTGCCATTGTGCCGCGCGGCACCGACAGTCACGGACCGTGTCCACTGTCCGGACGGTGAGTGTGGTCGTAGGCTGATCCCATGTCGACCTTCGCCAAGCGTGAACGGCTCCTGCTCGCCGACCTCTTGGAGACCGCCGGTCCCGAGGCGCCGACCCTCTGCGAGGGCTGGCTGACCCGCGATCTGGCCGCGCACGTGGTGGTCCGCGAGCGCCGGCCGGACGCCGCCGGGGGCACGATGATCAAGGCGCTCGCGCCGCGTCTGGAGAAGACGACGGCCGAGTTCGCCGCGAAGCCGTACGAGGAGCTGATCCAGCTGATCCGTACCGGTCCGCCGCGCTTCTCCCCCTTCCAGCTCAAGCAGGTGGACGAGGCGGCCAACACCGTGGAGTTCTACGTCCACGCGGAGGACGTCCGCCGGGCCCAGCCGGACTGGTCGCAGCGTGAGCTGGACCCGGTCTTCCAGGACGCCCTGTGGTCCCGTCTGGAGCGCACCGCCCGGCTGCTGGGCCGGGGGGTGCCGACCGGGCTGGTGCTGCGCCGTCCCGACGGGCAGACGGCCGTCGCCCACCGCGGCACCCCCGTGGTGACGGTGACCGGCGAGCCCTCCGAGCTGCTGATGTTCGCCTTCGGCCGGCAGAGCGCGGCGAAGGTCGACGTGGACGGCGACGAGAACGCCATCGCCCAGCTGACCGAGTCGAGGCAGCTGGGCATCTGAGGAGAGCGTGATGATCAAGGTCGCGATGACGAACGTGTACGTGGACGACGTGCCGAAGGCGCACGCCTTCTACACGGGCGTCCTCGGCTTCGAGACCCGCACCCACCTGGACCTCGGCGGCGGCACCCTCTTCGTCACGGTCGGCGCGCCCGAGGGTGCCCAGCCGGACCTCCAGCTGCTCCTGGAGCCCGGTGACGGCCCCATCGCGGAGCCGTACCGCAAGGCCGTGTACGAGGCGGGGCTCCCGGCCATCGTCTTCTCGGTGGCGGACATCCGGGCCGAGTACGACCGGCTGCGCGCCCTCGGCGTCCGGTTCACGCACGAGCCGCAGGAGCAGGGCCCGGTGATCGCGGCCGTCCTGGACGACACGGTCGGCAACCTCGTCCAGCTGGCCCAGCCGAAGGCCTGAGCAGCCTCAGCGGGGCAGCTCGGCCCGGCGCAGCGCCGGCGCGACCAGGGCGACGATCCCACCGAGCCCGCAGACGGCGGCGCTGACGACGTACACCGGGATGATCCCGAATTCACCGACGGCGGCGGCCGAGACGGGCATGGTCAGCGGGGCGAGGCCCAGACTGACGAGTCCGGACACGGCGGTGACGCGTCCCAGGCAGGCGGGTTCTGCCTGGGTCTGGAGCAGCGCCTGGCACATCGCACCGCTCAGTCCGGCGAGCAAGCCGACCAGCACGGCCACCCCCACGGCGCCGACCAGATTCGGCACGAAGGCGAGGGCGCCGATCGCGACCGCCCCGGCGAGAATCGTGTACGCGGCGACCAGCCCGGCGCGCGGCAGCCGGCCGCGGACGGTCAGCAGCAGCGAGGCGCACCCGGCACCGGCGCCGAATCCGGCAAGCACCCAGCCCATGCCGGCGGCACCCCAGCCGCGCCGGTCGGCGAGCAGAGTGAGCCCGACGTTCAGGGGGCCGACGAAACCGAGGTCGCCGAGTGCGATGGCCAGGATCAGCGGTGCGATGACCCGGTGGCGGCGGATGTAGGCGAGTCCGGCGCGCAGGTCCTGCCACGCGGTCGGTGTGACGGTGCGGTCCCCGGTGGGCAGCTCCCGTACCCGTACCGACATCAGCAGGGGGACGGAGACGGCGATGAGCAGTCCGGCCAGACCGAACGCGCCCGCCGCGCCGCCGACGGCGACCCCGAGGCCGCCCAGGGGGGCGCCGACCACGAGGGCGCAGCGGATGGCGAGGCCGCGCATGCCCTGGACGCGGGCGAGCTGGTCGCGGGTCGTCACGCGGGCGGGGAGGGCGCCCACGGCGGGCATGAACACGGCGTCGACGGCGCCGAAGACGAAGGCGAGCAGAGCCAGGGGCCACAGGCCGGGGCTGGTCAGGAACAGGAGTGCGGCCACGGCGAGCACGGCCGCGCAGCGCACCGCGTCGCTGCCGATGACGACCCGGCGCGGCCCCAGCCGGTCGGCGACCACCCCGCCGAACAGCATCAGCACGGCTCTGGGCAGCGCGCTGACGGACATCACGACCCCCGCCTGCGCGGGCGAGCCGGCCTGCACGGCGGCCCAGGAGAGGGCCACGTAGTAGACGCTGTCGCCCACCATGGAGGAGGCGTAGGCGGCGAGCCAGCGCAGGACGTTGGGGTCACGGTGGGCGGGGCGGTGAGCCGTGGGGGCGGCGGGTAAGACGGTCGCGGTCACGGGGGTGAGCCCTTCTCAGAGGCGGAACGGGAAGCCGTACGTGTACAGCGCGACGTTCTCGCGCCCCTCGCTGTCGCCGTCCGCCGCGGCGGCCCGGCCCCGCTCGGCGTACTTGTAGAGCACAGCGTCCAACTCCCCCTTCAGCGCGGCGAGTTCCTCCGAGGTCAGGCTCAGCAGGAACTCGCTGTCGATGGCCGCGGCGTTCCACTCGGGAGTCCAGGCGGGACGTTCGTCCAGGTAGCGGCGGTAGCGGTCGGCGCGCTGTTCGTGGAAGAGCCGGGTGGCCGCGAGGTGGGCCGCGGCCTTCTGGGGATCGTCGCGGAAGTCGGCGTCCCGGATGGTCACCCCGTCCGAGGCGGGCTGCCACCAGCGCTCCCGTCCGTCCGCGGACTGCCGCGGCGCCTCCTCGATCAGGCCGTGCTCGGCCAGCTTGCGCAGGTGGTAGCTGACCAGGGAGACGGCCTCGTCCACGCGCTCGGCGAGCTGCGAGGCCGTGGCGGTCCGTTCCAGGAACAGCAGCCGGTAGAGGTCCGCGCGCAGCGGATGGGCGAAGGCCTTCAGCGTGCCCACGTCGGTGATCCGGCGGTGCTCCGTGCTTGCCATGCCCACGACCCTAAATCCGGAAAGAAAAATTGCGCAACAGATTTTGCGCAACTTTCCTTTCGCATTCGCCCGGCGAAAAGCCCCGGCGCCGACGCCGGGGCTCAGGCTCGGGACGGCGTCACCGCACGGGGTGGCCCGCCTCCCGCAGGGTCTGCTTCACCTCGCCGATCCTCAGGTCGCCGAAGTGGAAGACCGACGCCGCGAGCACCGCGTCCGCGCCCGCCGAGACCGCCGGGGGGAAGTGGGCGAGCGCGCCCGCGCCCCCGGAGGCGATGACCGGGACCGTGACGTGCTTGCGGACCGCGGTGATCATCTCGATGTCGTAGCCGTCCTTGGTGCCGTCCGCGTCCATCGAGTTGAGCAGGATCTCCCCCGCCCCCAGTTCGGCCGCCCGGTGCGCCCACTCGACCGCGTCGATGCCGGTGCCGCGGCGGCCGCCGTGGGTGGTCACCTCGAAGGAGCCCGACTCGGAGCGGCGGGCGTCGACCGACAGGACCAGCACCTGGCGGCCGAAACGTTCCGCGATCTCCCGGATGAGGTCCGGGCGGGCGATGGCCGCCGTGTTGACGCCCACTTTGTCGGCGCCGGCGCGCAGGAGCTTGTCGACGTCCTCCGCCGTACGGACGCCACCGCCGACCGTCAGCGGGATGAACACCTGCTCGGCGGTGCGGCGCACCACGTCGTAGGTGGTCTCCCGGTTGCCGGACGACGCGGTGATGTCCAGGAAGGTCAGCTCGTCGGCGCCCTCCGCGTCGTACACCTTGGCCATCTCGACCGGGTCGCCCGCGTCGCGCAGGTTCTGGAAGTTCACGCCCTTGACGACCCGGCCGTTGTCCACGTCCAGGCAGGGGATGACTCGGACCGCCAGGGTCATGAATCCACGGCTCCTCTGTGTGCCTCTGTGCCTCTAGCCTCGGAAGGCTTCCAGTTCCACTTCGACCAGGATGCGCGGGTCGACGAAGCCCTCCACCACCAGCAGGGTGGACGCCGGGCGCACCGCGTCGAAGATCTCCTTGTGGGCCCGTCCCACCGCGTCCACGTCCCGTACGTGGGTCAGGTACATGCGGGTCCGGACCACCGACCCGACGTCGAGCCCGAACTCGCCGATCGCCTCGATGGCGCTGGTGAAGGCCACCTTGGCCTGTTCGTAAGGGTCGCCCTCGCCGTACAGCACCGTCCCCTTGAAGGACGTGGTACCGCCGACCAGCACCCGGTCGCCCGCCGCCACGGCGCGCGCGAATCCGAAACTCTCTTCCCAGGGACTTTCGCTCTGCACGCGCCGTACGGCTCCGGACGTCATGACGACACAGCCTCCAAGGCCTCTTCCAGGGTGAACGCCTTCGCGTACAGGGCCTTCCCGACGATGGCGCCCTCGACACCGAGGGGTACCAGCTCGGCGATCGCGCGGAGGTCGTCCAGCGACGACACGCCGCCGGAGGCCACGACCGGCCGGTCGGTGGCCGCGCACACGTTCTTCAGCAGTTCCAGGTTCGGGCCCTGGAGGGTGCCGTCCTTCGCGATGTCGGTGACGACGTAGCGGGCGCAGCCCTCCTTGTCGAGGCGGGCCAGCGTCTCGTACAGGTCGCCGCCGTCGCGGGTCCAGCCGCGGCCCCTGAGGGTCGTACCGCGCACGTCCAGGCCGACGGCGATCTTGTCGCCGTGCTCGGCGATGACCTTGGCGACCCACTCCGGGGTCTCCAGGGCGGCCGTACCGAGGTTGACGCGGGTGCAGCCGGTGGCGAGGGCGGCGGCCAGGGTGGCGTCGTCGCGGATGCCGCCGGACAGCTCGACCTTGATGTCCATGGCTTTCGTGACCTCGGCGACCAGGGCGCGGTTGTCGCCGGTGCCGAAGGCGGCGTCCAGGTCGACCAGATGCAGCCACTCGGCGCCCGACCGCTGCCAGGAGAGGGCGGCCTCCAGGGGGGAGCCGTAGGAGGTCTCGCTGCCCGACTCGCCGTGCACGAGGCGGACGGCCTGGCCGTCGCGGACGTCGACGGCGGGGAGGAGTTCGAGCGTGCTCACAGTGTTCCGATCCAGTTGGTGAGGAGCTGGGCGCCGGCGTCGCCGGACTTCTCGGGGTGGAACTGGGTCGCCCACAGGGCGCCGTTCTCCACGGCCGCCACGAACGGCTTGCCGTGCGTCGACCAGGTCACCAGCGGCGCCCGGATGGCGGCGTTGTGCGTCTCCAGCGCCCACTCGTGGACGGCATAGGAGTGCACGAAGTAGAACCGCGCGTCGGCGTCCAGTCCGGCGAACAGCTGGGAGCCGTCCGGTACGTCCACGGTGTTCCAGCCCATGTGGGGCACGATCTCGGCCTGCAGCGGCTCGACGGCGCCCGGCCACTCGTCGAGGCCCTCGGTGCGGACGCCGTGCTCGATGCCGTGCCCGAACAGGATCTGCATGCCGACGCAGATGCCCATCACCGGCCGCCCGCCGGACAGCCGGCGGTCGATGATCCAGTCCCCGCGGGCCTCCCTGAGGCCCTGCATGCAGGCGGCGAAGGCGCCGACGCCCGGCACCAGCAGCCCGTCCGCGTTCATGGCCTTGTCGAAGTCACGGGTGATCTCGACGTCGGCCCCGGCGCGGGCGAGGGCGCGCTCGGCGGACCGGACGTTGCCGAAGCCGTAGTCGAAGACGACCACGCTCTTGGGAGCGGTCAATTCCACACCTCCAGCCTCATGACGCCCGCCACCAGGCACATCGCGGCGCCTATCGACAGCAGCACGATCAGGCTGGTGGGCATCTTCTGCTTGACGAAGGAGATGATGCCGCCGACCAGGAAGAGGCCGACGACGATCAGGACGGTCGAGAGGCCGTTCACAGCGCGCCCTTCGTGGAGGGGAGGATGCCGGCCGCGCGCGGGTCACGCTCGGAGGCGTAGCGCAGCGCCCTGGCCAGCGCCTTGAACTGGCACTCCACGATGTGGTGCGCGTTGCGTCCGTAGGGCACGTGCACGTGCAGGGCGATCTGCGCCTGGGCGACGAAGGACTCCAGGATGTGCCGGGTCATCGTGGTGTCGTACTCGCCGATCATCGGCGCCATCTTCTCGGGCTCGGTGTGCACGAGGTACGGGCGGCCGGACAGGTCGACGGTCACCTGGGCGAGGGACTCGTCCAGCGGGACCGTGCAGTTGCCGAAGCGGTAGATGCCCACCTTGTCGCCGAGCGCCTGCTTGAAGGCGGCGCCGAGGGCGAGGGCGGTGTCCTCGATGGTGTGGTGGGAGTCGATGTGCAGGTCGCCGTCGGTCTTCACGGTGAGGTCGAACAGGCCGTGCCGCCCGAGCTGGTCGAGCATGTGGTCGTAGAAGCCGACGCCGGTGGCGATGTCGGTCTTGCCGGTGCCGTCGAGATCGATCTCGACCAGGACCGAGGTCTCCTTCGTGGTGCGCTCCACGCGCCCTACGCGGGTCATGCGTCCAGCTCCTTCTTGACTTCACGTACCGCGTCGAGGAACGCGTCGTTCTCTTCGGGGGTTCCGGCGGACACCCGCAGGAAGCCGGGTACGCCGTTGTCCCGGACGAGGACCCCCCGGTCGAGGATCTTCTGCCACACGCCGTGCGGGTCGGCGAACCGCCCGAACTGCACGAAGTTGGCGTCGGACTCGGTGACCTCCAGGCCCAGCGCCCGCATCTCGGCCACCAGCCGGTCCCGCTCGGCCTTCAGCTGCTCCACGTACTTCAGCAGCGTGCCGGTGTGCTCCAGGGCGGCCAGGGCGGTCGCCTGGGTGATCGCCGACAGGTGGTACGGCAGCCGTACGAGCTGGACCGCGTCCACCACCGCGGGGTGCGCGGCGAGGTAGCCGAGGCGCAGGCCGGCCGCGCCGAAGGCCTTGGACATGGTGCGGGAGACGACGAGATTCGGCCGACCTTCGAGCAGCGGCAGCAGCGAGGCGCCGTGGCTGAACTCGACGTACGCCTCGTCGACGATCACCATCGACGGCTTCGCCGCCTGGGCGGCCTCGTACAGCGCGCGGACCGTCTCGGGCGGTACCGCGTTGCCGGTGGGGTTGTTGGGGGTGGTGACGAACACGACGTCGGGCCGGTGCTCGGCGATCGCGCGGGCGGCGGCCTCGGCGTCGATGGTGAAGTCGGCGGCGCGCGGACCGGAGAGCCAGCCCGTACCGGTGCCGCGCGCGATGAGCCCGTGCATCGAGTACGACGGCTCGAAGCCGATCGCCGTGCGGCCCGGTCCGCCGAAGGTCTGCAGCAGCTGCTGGATGACCTCGTTGGAGCCGTTGGCCGCCCACACGTTCTCGACGCCGACCGGGTACTTCCCGGTCTCCGTCAGGTACCTGGCCAGCTCGGTGCGCAGCTGTACCGCGTCCCGGTCGGGGTAGCGGTTCAGATCGCGGGCGGCCTCGCGGACCCGCTCGGTGATCCGCTCGACCAGGGGCTCGGGCAGCGGATACGGGTTCTCGTTCGTGTTCAGCCGGACCGGGACGTCCAGCTGGGGCGCGCCGTAGGGGGACTTGCCGCGCAGCTCGTCCCGTACGGGCAGATCGTCGATGCCGGTCACTTGCCTTCGGGTACCTTCCAACCGAACCTTGCCTTGATCGCCGCGCCGTGCGCGGGCAGGTCCTCCGCCTCCGCCAGCGTGACCACGTGGTGCGCGACCTCGGCCAGCGCGTCCTTCGTGTAGTCGACGATGTGGATGCCGCGCAGGAAGGACTGGACGGACAGGCCCGAGGAGTGGCAGGCGCAGCCGCCGGTGGGCAGCACGTGGTTGGAACCGGCCGCGTAGTCCCCGAGGGAGACCGGCGCCCAGGGGCCGATGAAGATCGCGCCCGCGTTCCTGACCCGGTCGGCGACGGCGGCGGCGTCGGCGGTCTGGATCTCCAGGTGCTCGGCGCCGTACGCGTCGACGACCCTGAGGCCCTCCTCGACGCCGTCCACCAGGACGATCGCGGACTGCCTGCCCTTCAGGGCCGGGACGATCCGGTCGTCGACGTGCCGGGTCGCCGCGACCTGCGGCTCCAGCTCCTTCTCGACCGCGTCCGCGAGCTCGACCGAGTCGGTGACCAGGACGGCGGCGGCCAGCGGGTCGTGCTCGGCCTGGCTGATCAGGTCGGCGGCGACGTGCGCCGGGTCGGCCGTGGCGTCCGCGAGGACGGCGATCTCGGTCGGGCCCGCCTCGGCGTCGATGCCGATCCTGCCGGTGAAGTAGCGCTTGGCGGCGGCCACCCAGATGTTGCCGGGGCCGGTGACCATGTTGGCGGCCGGGCAGGACTCGGTGCCGTGCGCGAACATCGCGACGGCGGTGGCGCCGCCGGCCGCGTACACCTCGTCGACGCCGAGCAGCGCGCAGGCGGCGAGGATCGTGGGGTGCGGCAGTCCGCCGAAGTCGGCCTGCGGCGGCGAGGCGAGCGCGATGGACGGGACACCGGCCTCCTGCGCGGGCACCGCGTTCATGATCACGGAGGACGGGTAGACCGACCGGCCGCCGGGCGCGTACAGGCCGACCCGCTCGACCGGCACCCACTTCTCGGTCACCGAGCCGCCGGGCACGACCTGGGTCGTGTGGGTCGTACGACGCTGTTCGCGGTGGACGAGACGGGCGCGCCGGATGGACTCCTCCAGGGCCGCGCGCACGGCGGGGTCGAGCTCGTCCAGCGCCTTGGCCAGTGCCTCGGCGGGCACCCGCACCTGCTCGAGGACGACCCCGTCGAACTTCTCGGCGAAGTCGATCAGCGCCGCGTCGCCCCGATGATGCACGGCCTCGCAGATCGGACGCACCTTCTCCAGGGCGGCCGAGACGTCGAAGTCGGCTCGGGGCAGCAGGTCGCGCAGGGCGGGTCCCTCGGGAAGGGCGTCGCCGCGCAGATCGATTCGGGAGATCACACGACCAATTCTCGCAGACCGCTGTGACGGACGGTTCGCGCGTATCAATGGCTGATACAGAACGCGGGCCGACGGCGGGTCCCTACCGTGGGGCGACGGCGGGCGACGGGCCGGGGGCCGGCGGCCGGTGCGCGGCCCTGGCCGGAAACGGAAGATCACCCTCACGTCGTGTGTTCGAGGCGTGACGGACGGGCATCACCGCTGGGCGAGCACATGACTCACGAGTAGCCGGGGAGGAAGGAAGAGCCGTGACCGAGGGGGACGGCGTCCAGGACGGCGACCTGCCGGACGATCTGACGGCGACCGAGGCCGGCATGTGGCAGGCGTTCCGCAACGGCAGCGTGTACGACCTGAGCAGCGGCGACGCGCGCGTGGACGATCCGCACGGCGGCCACCCGTGGGGACCGGAGCGGACCGTGCGGGCCCGGATCGTCTGCTGGCTGCTGCTCGACGGCCCGCCCGCGCTCGCCGGCCGGGTGTCCTCGCTGAAGCTGGCCGGCGTGCGGATCAGCGGCACGCTGGACCTCGCGGGCGGGACCGTCCTGCCGTACGTGGAGCTGCGCGGCTGCCGGTTCGACGACGAGATCCTGCTGCCGGAGGCACACTTCACGACCGTGCGGTTCGTGGACTGCGCGGCGCCGCGCCTGGAGGCGGCCCGGTTGCGCACGGAGGGCGACCTCAACCTGCTGCGCTGCCGATTCCTCGGCGGGGTCCGGCTGACCGACGCCCACATCGGCACGGACCTGCTGCTGAACGAGGCGGTGGTCCACCGGGACCGCAGCGGCCGGTCGATCGCGGCCGACGGCATGACCGTCGGCCAGGACCTCCAGGCGGACCTCCTGGAGTCGCACGGCGAGCTGAGGCTGCGCAGCGCGAAGGTCGGCGTCTCGCTGAGCCTGCGCGGCGCGCGGCTGCTCAACCCCGACGGGCGGTACGCCCTCAACGCGCCCCAGCTGACCGTCGGCCGCACGCTGTACCTGACCCCGGCCGGGGTGGGCGGGCCCTGGCAGAGCGGGACGACCCCGGCGCGCGGGACGCGGATCCAGCGGTTCGAGTGCCGGGGCGGCATCCGGCTGGACGACGGGCGCTTCGGGGACGCGGTGGACCTGGAGCGGGCGCGGCTCGCCCTCACCGACGACCAGGAGCTGTCGCTGCGCCGGGTGCAGGCGCCGGAGCTGCGGTTCCTCGGGGAGGAGCCGCAGCGCGGCCGGGTGCTGCTGTCCGGCGCCCGGGTCGTCAGCCTGGTCGACCGGGCGACCAGCTGGCCGGGTCCCGGGCGGCTGCACATGGGCGGCTTCGCCTACGAGAACCTGGTGCCGCAGGGCCCGTTCCCGCTGACCCGGCGGCTCGGCTGGGTGGCGGCGGCGACCGCCGAGTACAACCCGGAGCCGTACGAGCGGCTGGCGAGCGTGCTGCGGGCCGCCGGCGAGGACGAGGACGCGCGCGAAGTGCTGCTCGCCAAGCAGCGCCGGCGCCGCGAGACGCTGCCGCTGGCCGGCAAGCTCTGGGGCTACGCCCAGGACCTGACCGTGGCCTACGGGTACCGGCCGGGCCGGGCGGCGGTGTGGATGGCGGTGCTGTGGGCGGCCGGCACGCTCGCCTTCGCGCACGCCCCGCATCCGCCGATGAACCCCGGCGGCCACCCCACGTGGGAGCCCGCGCTGTTCGTCCTCGACCTGCTGCTGCCGGTGATCGACCTGGGCCAGGCCGGTCAGTGGCGCCTCAGCGGCGGGTGGGAGTGGGCGTCGACGGTGATGATCCTGCTGGGCTGGATCCTCGCGACGACGGTGGCGGCGGGGGCCACCCGCCTGCTCAGGCGCGGATAGCCGGGCCCTCGGCGGCACTCCAGCAGATGAGCAGACCTCACCTTTTACCTTCCTTTGACTTTTGTCCGTACAACTTTCGCGGAGTTGGCCCGACGGTCTGGCGCGAGCCCGACCCGCCGACCTTCAATGGCGGGACCATGGCTTCGCTGCGCGCGCTGTTCCGCTCCGCACGGACGGCAAGAACCACTTCGCGCCCCGCCCTCGGTCCGCTCCCGCCGGCCGAGGACGAGGTACTCCTCGACGCACCCGACGAGCGGCTCGCTCCGGCGCTGATCGCGGCCGGTCAGGGCGCCTACGGACCCGCCGCGGGACTGCTCGCCGCCACCCGGGCGGCGGCCGAGTGGGAGGCCCGGGACCGGTACGTGCGCCGCCTCGCCCTGTTCGCCCGCTCCCGCCCGGAGTGGCTCGACGAGTGGCACCTGGCCACCCCGCAGGATCCCGACCTGCTCGTGCTGCGCGCCCAGCTGGCGGTGGACCACGCCTGGAACTCCCCCGCCCGGAGCGAGGTGCTACGCGCGGTGAGCTCCGTGATCACGAGCGCCGCCCGCGGCGACGACCGGGACCCGGTGCCGTGGCGGATCGCCCTGGACCACGCCCGAGGCTCGAACGCCGGCCACAAGTACTTCGAGGAGCTGTGGGAGGCGGCGGTCCGCCGGGCCCCGCACCACTACGGCTGCCATGTGGCGGCCCTGCGCTACCTGGCCACCTACTGGCACGGCTCGCACCACGAGTGCTTCGACTTCGCCGACCTGGCCGCGCAGGACGCGCCCGCCGACTCGCTCGTCCAGGCCCTGCCGGCCCGCGCGGCGTTCGCCTACCTCACCGACGGCTGCGGTCCCGAGGTGCCCCGGGCCCGGCTGGACGCGGCGGCCGACCGGGCGATCGCCCTGTCCGCCCGGTTCCCGGCGGGCGACCTGTGGCCCGCCGAGGTCCGCAACAAGCTGATGTACCTCCTGGTCCGCCTGGAACGCTGGGAGGCCGCCCGCACCCAGCTGCACCTGATCGGCCCGTACGCCACGTCCTTCCCCTGGGACCGCCTGTCCGACGACCCGCTGGGCCACTTCGTACGGCTGCGCGCCCACCTGCTGGCCGGGACGGAACCCGTCCCGGAGGCCGGAGCGATCCCCTCCCCGGGAGGCCCCGGGCGCCCACGGACCGAGCACGGCGGGCACGTCACCGCCGATGACCACTAGGCTGTGGCGCCGTGACCACCGTCCGTCTCCCCCTCTTCCCGCTGAACTCGGTGTTGTTCCCGGGGCTCGTGCTGCCGCTGAACATCTTCGAGGAGCGCTATCGCGCCATGATGCGCGACCTGCTGAAGACACCCGAGGAAGAACCGCGCCGGTTCGCCGTGGTGGCGATCCGCGACGGCCACGAGGTGGCACCGAGCGCACCGGGCATGCCGGACCCGACGGCCCAGCCGGACAAGGGCCCGGCGGCCGGCTTCGGCCCCGACCCCCTCAAGTCCTTCCACGGGGTGGGCTGTGTGGCGGACGCGGCGACGATCCGGGAGCGGGCCAACGGCACGTTCGAGGTGCTGGCGACGGGGACGAACCGGGTGCGGCTGCTGTCGGTGGACACCTCCGGGCCCTTCCTGACGGCCGAGCTGGAGGAGCTGCCGGAGGACCAGGGCGACGAGGCCGGCCCGCTGGCGGAGGGGGTCCTGCGGGCGTTCCGCCAGTACCAGAAGCGGCTGGCCGGCGCCCGCGAGCGCTCCCTGACCGCGGGGATCGAGCTCCCGGACGAACCGTCCGTCGTCTCCTACCTGGTGGCCGCCGCGATGATGCACGACACGCCCACCAAGCAGCGCCTGCTCCAGGCCCCCGACACCGCCTCACGCCTGCGTGACGAGCTGAAACTCCTTCGCTCCGAGACGGCGATCATCCGTAACCTGCCGTCGCTGCCCGCGGCGGAGCTGACGCGGTCGCCGACGAGTCTGAACTGAGCAGGGGGCCTGTGACATGCCGAAGAAGGCGAACAAGAAGCAGCAGTCCGCGGGCGGCACCCCGGCGACGGTGGCACTGACCGCGGCGGGCGTGGACTTCACCGTCCACTCCTACGACCACGACCCCGCCCACCCGTCGTACGGCGAGGAGGCGGCGGAGGCCATGGGCGTGTCCCCGGACCGCGTCTTCAAGACGCTGGTCGCGGACGTGGACGGCACCCTGACGGTCGCGGTGGTGCCGGTGGCGGGCAGCCTGGATCTCAAGGCCCTGGCCACGGCGGTGGGCGGCAAGCGCGCGGCGATGGCGGACCCGGCCCTGGCCGAACGCACCACGGGCTATGTCAGGGGCGGCATCTCCCCGCTCGGCCAGCGCAAGAAGCTGCCCACGGTCCTGGACGCGTCGGCGTCGTCCCACGCCACGATCTGCGTGTCGGCAGGCCGCCGGGGCCTGGAGGTGGAACTCGCCCCGGCCTCCCTGGCGACGCTGACGGGCGCCACCCTGGCCCGGATCGGCCGCCCCTGATCTCCCGGCACGGCCGCGCCCCGGCGGGGGGACTCCCAGGCCGGCGGGGGGACTCCTAGGCGGGCGGGGCCGCGTACGGGCCCTCCTCGTAGGGGGGCTCCGGGTCGCGGGGGCCGAACAGCGCCGTGAGGCCCAGCTGGACCAGCAGCGCCGAGAACGACCACGCGAGCAGCGCCCCCTTCGCCCCGAGCTTCAGCGGCGCCGAGAAGGTCACGCCCTTCCCCGCGGCCTTGGCATGCGCGATCACGTCCTGCTGTGGCCCCAGCCACATCCCCAGCCGCCACGCCAGCAGCGAGGCGAGCAGCCCGCCGACGCCCAGCGCCACCACCAGCGGCACGCCCCCGCGCCGCCGCCACAGGAACACCGCCACCGCGCTCACGGCCCCGAAGGCCAGCGCCAGCAGCGTGAACGTGCCGTCCACGCCGGCCGCCTGCTCGCCCTCGGTGTCCTTGAGGTAGACCACCCAGCTCCGGCCGGACCGGTCCCCCACCAGCGGCACGTGCGGCGCCAGCCACAGCCACAGCAGCCCCAGCAGCACCCCGCTCACGGCCAGCGCGACCGCGACGACCGCGGCCTCCCGCAGTTCCGTCTTCATCCCGGGACCGTCCTGTCCGTACTCGCCCCACGTTCCCGCGGCCGCCCCGGCGGGCGGCGGCACCTGCCAGGCCTGGTGCGAGGGCTGGTCGTGCGGCGGCGGAGGCGGCGTCAACGGTGCGGTCACCCTGACATCGTGCCAGGTCGTGCTGTGCGGCGCGTCACCGGACGGCGGCCCGACGGTACGCCCAGGTCGCGACGGCCAGCGACACCACCCCGACCGCCGCGCACACACCCAGGTCGGCGAGGACGACGGCCCAGTCGGGGCGTGCCCCGAAGGTACGGGCGTAGGCCTCGACGCCGTACGTCGACGGCAGCAGGTCGCGCGCGAACCGGATGAACTCCGGCATCCGGTCCGGCGGCAGCACGCCCAGCAGCAGCGCCGCCGACATGCCCAGCTGCCCGAGCAGCGTGGCGAGTTCGGGGCGCGGCGCCAGCAGTCCGCAGGCGGCGCCGAGTCCGGCCAGGGCGGCCCCGGCGAGCGGGATCACCGCGACGAGGACCCACAGGTTCCCCAGCGGCAGCCCGAACAGCACGCACCCGAAGGCGGCCGTCACCAGCGTGCCCGGCACCGTGAAGGAGGCGTATGCGGCGGCGGCCCCGAGCACCACGGAGGCCGGCGGCACCGGCAGGGTGGCGTAGTGGTCGAGCCCACCGCTCGCCCGCAGCTGCCCGAAGTACTGCGCCAGCAGGTTCAGGGCCACGAAGGCGACGACGACCACCGAGGAGCCGGCCACCACGGACTGGGCCTCGCCCCGGTTGTCCACCACCCCGCGCATCATGATCATGATGCCGACGGACTGGAAGGTCGCGACGAACAGCAGCGGGATCCGCGCCACCCGGGCGCGGGACAGCTGCGCCCGGTAGACGGCCGTCAGCGACGGCCACAGCCGGGCACGCGGCCCCAGCTCGGCCACCGCGCCGCCCGGCGCCGTCTCCTCCGCGCCCAGGGCACCGCCCGGCAGGATCTCCGCGGGTACGACACTCACGTCGCGCTGCTCCTCTTCCCGACGGCGACGGCATTCCGAACGGCGCCCACGGCACGTACGGCCGCCGCGTCCTCCCGTACGGGCCCGCCCGCCGCCGCGTTCACTCTCGTATCCACCGTCACGCCTTCACCAGCCCCTGCCGTGCGGCGCCGCCCAGCGCCAGGTAGACGTCCTCCAGGCTGGGCGTGGCGAGGGTGAAGTCGTCCAGGGCGGCGAAGGCGGCCCCGCCGGTCACCGTGGCGACGGCGGCCCGGGCCTCCTCGGGCGCGAGCCGCAGCGTCCAGCGCCGGCCGGACTCGACGGCACGCCCCCGCAGGGCGGCCACCTCGGGCACGTCCAGCGGCGCCCGCTCCCGCCACACCAGCTCGACCCGCACCTCGCCGGCGACCCGTTCCTTGAGCCCCGCGGGGGTGTCACAGGCGATGACCCGCCCCTGGTCCAGTACGGCGACCCGGTCCAGGACGGTCTCCGCCTCGATCACGTTGTGGGTGACCAGGACGACGGTCGTGCCCCGCTCGGCGCGCCGCCGGTCGACGGCGGCCCACACCGCCCGCCGGGCCACCGGGTCCATCCCGGTCGTCGGCTCGTCCAGCACGAGCAGCGGCCGCTCCCCGACCAGCGCTGCGGCGAAGCAGGCCAGCCGCCGCTGTCCGCCGGAGAGCTTCTTGAGCGCCCGCCCGGCGATCGGCGTCAGCCCCAGCTCCTCCAGGACGGCGTCGCGCTCCCGGCGCGCCTGCCGTACGTCGAGGCCGCGCAGCCGCCCGGTCGTCTCGGCGGCGAGCGAGACGGTCAGCTCGTCGAGGGCGCTGGACTGCTGCCCGAGGTAGGCGAGGATCCGCGACGCCCGCTCCGGATGCCGCACGATGTCGTGCCCGAGGATCTCGACACCGCCCGAGTCGGGCCGCAGCAGCCCCGTGAGCTGCCGCACCAGCGTGGACTTCCCGGCCCCGTTCGGCCCGAGCAGCCCGAAGATCTCCGCCCGCCGGACCTCCAGCTCCACCCCGTCGGTGGCCCGCACCTCGGGCACACCGGGAGCGCCGCGTCGCCCCTTGACCGCGGCGTAGGTCTTGGTCAGCCCACGCACGGCACACACGACGTCACCCTGTTGCCGAAGTGCCCGACCCACGCGCGTACTCACAAGGCACGAGAGTACGGGGTCGCACACGTTTACTCGTCTTTGGGGCGCCTCGGGGCCCCGTCAGGGGCAGGGGGAAGGTCACTCCGAGGAGGCATGTTCCCCGGCCCCCGCCGGCACGTCGAACTCTCTCCAGAACCCCGCCCGGATGGCGTACCGGTCGTGCTCGTCGATCTGGTCGTCCTTGTGTGCGAGCAACCCGAACCGCGCCGCGTACCGCAGCAGCTCCCCGTCGATCCGGTGCGGAATCCGCGGGTACATCCCGGACAGCCGGTGCAGGTGCCCCTGGTCGCCGAGCCGCGAGATCCACCGCCGGGCGAACACCTGTCCGACCTCGTACGGATCGCCGCCGACGGTCGTGATGTCCTCCTCCCGGTCGGCCCACCGCTGCTCCGCCGTGGTCAGCTGGGCCAGCGTCGGCATGGCGGCCGCCTCCGCCGACTCCGCGACGGTGCCCGGCCGGTCCACCCACCCCTTGTCGGAGGACCACCGCAGCGTGGCGGTGGTCGCCGGGTGCACCGGCTGCGCCCCCGGCGCCCGCAGCGCCGCGAGGTCCTTCGGCGTCGGCACCCCCTTCGGGGCGGGCACCCTTTCTTGCGCCCCGCTCCCGGCGGCGCCCGCCACCGGCGCCCGCTCGCCCTCCTCGGTGCCGGTCTCCGCGGCGGCCGGCGCCGACTCGGGCAGCGGTGCGGAGAGGATCGCGGCGATCTCCGGCCGGGGCGCAGGCGTAGGCGCGCAGACCGCGGTCAGCTCCTTGGCCCGGACCGCCTGGGTGATCCACGCGCGGTCCAGGACCCGCCGCTCGTCGGCCTCGGCGACCAGGTCCTCGGACTGGTTGTAGTCGCCGTCGGCGGCCTGCACGGCCCACAGGTGCACGGCGACCCCGTGCTCCTTGGCGGCCATCATGCCCGGCAGCAGATCCCCGTCGCCGGTCACCAGGACGATGTCGGAGCAGGCGCGGTTGCGGGCCAGTTCGGTCAGCTCGGCGTGCATGGCCGCGTCCACGCCCTTCTGCGCCCAGCGTCCGTCGCTGCGGGTCAGGGCGCCGAGCCGGACGGTCACCCGGGGCATCACGCGCAGCCGGCGGTGCTCCGGCTGCGGAACGCGGTCGGGGGCGCCGTCGAACCAGTAGATGCGCAGCAGTGGACGTTCGGTGTCGGACTCCGCGCGCTCGCGCAGCGCCTGGATCAGCGCGGCGTGGTCGACGGTGATCCGGGATCGGGAGGGCTCACCGGCGAGGAGACTGGCGGCGGCCCCCAGCAGATACCCGGCGTCCACCAGGACGATGCAGCGGTCCACGCGACTCACCCTCTTTCCGGGAGGTTTGCTTTTCGGGGCTTCCTTCGAGTCTGCCCGACGGCGCGGGGGTTAACGGCCCGAACTCGATCTTCGGCGTGGCGTTTCGGGACCTTCCTCGCCGACAAGCCCTGTTACACAGGGTAATTATCCGAAATGCGTCTGTTGTCAGCCTATGTGAATCTGAATTCGGCCCCTAGATCCCCCACAGGAGGCAGATCACCATGGCCAAGAACAAGAACCGCAAGCAGGGTGGCTCGCAGAACCGCGCGCCCCAGGCCGAGCAGGCCCACGAGCACGCGCAGCGCACGTCGGCCGAGTCCCACGACTCGCCGGTGTCGCACATCCAGGGCAGCCCCGCGGATGTTGCCCGTAAGCAGCAGAAGCGCTTCGGCCACAACTGAGCGGACCGGCAGGTCCGCCGGGGCTCTTGAAGCCCGGGCACGACGGAGGGGCGCACCCGCATCGGGTGCGCCCCTCCGGCACGCGCACGGCTCAGCGGGCCGTGCCGCCGCTCATCCGGCCAGGCAGGACGGGCCGAGCAGCACCTTCAGGTCGCCGAACAGCGCCGGATCCGGCTTCACCCGGTGCCGGTCGAGGCGGAGCACCGTCGTCCTGGTCGGACCCTGGAGCTTGATCCGGACCTCGCTGTCGCCCTTGTGGTGGCTGAGGATCTCGCCGAGCCGGCTGACCATCGGCGGGGTGACCCGGGTGGCCGGGATGGTGAGGATCACCGGCGCGTTGGTGCCGGCGTTGGACAGGTCCGGGACCGTGAGTTCCATGCCGACCAGCCGCGGCACGTCCTCGCGCTTGTCGAGCCGGCCCTTGACGAACACCACCGCGTCCTCGACGAGTTGGGTGGAGATCAGCTGGTAGCTCGCCGGGAAGAACATGCACTCGATGGAGCCCGCGAGGTCCTCCACGGTGGCGATCGCCCAGGCGTTGCCCTGCTTGGTCATCTTGCGCTGGAGACCCGAGATGATGCCGCCGATCGTCACCACCGCGCCGTCGGCGTGCTCACCGCCGGTCAGCTGCGCGATGCCGGCGTCGGCCTTGTCGGAGAGCACGTGCTCCAGGCCGAAGAGCGGGTGGTCGGAGACGTACAGACCGAGCATCTCCCGCTCCTGGGCGAGCAGATAGGTCTTGTCCCACTCCTCGTCGGTGAAGACGACGTCGAGGCCGAAGCCGGGTTCGTCGCTCTCCTCCTCGCCCATCCCGCCGAACAGGTCGAACTGCCCCTCGGCCTCCTTGCGCTTCACCGCGACCACGTTGTCGATCATCGTGTCGAAGTGCGCGGTGAGGCCCTTGCGGGTGTGCCCCAGGGAGTCGAAGGCGCCCGCCTTGATCAGCGATTCCGTGGTGCGCTTGTTGCACGCGACCGCCTCGACCTTGTCGAGGTAGTCGGGGAAGGAGCTGTACTTGCCCTTCGCCTTGCGGCTCCTGATGATCGACTCGACCACGTTCGTACCGACGTTGCGGACGGCCTCCAGGCCGAAGAGGATCACGTCGTCGCCCTGCGCGGCGAAGTTGTGCACCGACTCGTTGACGTTCGGCGGGAGCACCTTGATGCCCATGCGCCGGCACTCGTTGAGGTAGACGGCCGACTTGTCCTTGTCGTCCTTGACCGAGGTCAGCAGCCCCGCCATGTACTCGGCGGGGTGGTTCGCCTTCAGATACGCGGTCCAGTACGAGACCAGGCCGTACGCGGCCGAGTGCGCCTTGTTGAACGCGTATCCGGCGAACGGGACCAGCACGTCCCACAGCGCCTGGATGGCCTCGTCGCTGTAGCCGTTCTTGCGGGCACCGGCCTGGAAGATGGTGAAGTTCTTCGCCAGTTCCTCGGGCTTCTTCTTGCCCATCACGCGGCGCAGGATGTCGGCCTCGCCGAGCGAGTAGCCCGCGATGATCTGCGCGGCCTTCTGCACCTGCTCCTGGTAGACGATCAGGCCGTAGGTGACGGCCAGGACCTCTTCCAGGGGCTCCTCCAGCTCCTTGTGGATCGGGGTGATCTCCTGGAGCTTGTTCTTGCGCAGCGCGTAGTTGGTGTGCGAGTCCATGCCCATCGGGCCGGGACGGTAGAGCGCCGACACGGCGGAGATGTCTTCGAAGTTGTCGGGCTTCATCAGGCGCAGCAGGGAGCGCATGGGGCCGCCGTCGAACTGGAAGACGCCCAGGGTCTCGCCGCGCTGGAGGAGTTCGAAGGTCTTCGGGTCGTCGAGCGGCAGGGACAGCAGGTCGAGGTCGATGCCCTTGTTGGACTTCACCATCTTGACGGCGTCGTCCATGATCGTCAGGTTGCGCAGGCCGAGGAAGTCCATCTTCAGCAGGCCGAGCGACTCGCACTGCGGGTAGTCCCACTGCGTGATGGTGACGCCGTCCGTGTGCCGCACCCAGACCGGGGCGTGGTCGACGATGGGCTCGCTGGACATGATCACGCCGGCCGCGTGCACACCCATCTGCCGCACCAGGCCCTCGACGCCCTTCGCGGTGTCGATGACCTTCTTGACGTCCGGCTCGTTCTCGTACATGGCACGGATCTCGCCCGCCTCGTTGTACCGCGGGTGCGAGGGGTTGGTGATGCCGTCGAGGTCGATGCCCTTGCCGAGGACGTCGGCGGGCATCGCCTTGGTGAGCCGGTCCCCCATGGCGTACGGGTAGCCGAGCACGCGCGCGGAGTCCTTGATGGCGTTCTTGGCCTTGATCTTGCCGTAGGTGCCGATCATGGCGACCTTGTCGGCGCCGTACTTCTCGGTCACGTACCTGATCACCTCGACGCGCCTGCGCTCGTCGAAGTCGATGTCGACGTCGGGCATGGAGACGCGCTCGGGGTTGAGGAACCGCTCGAAGATCAGGCCGTGCGGGATCGGGTCGAGGTCGGTGATGCCCATGGCGTAGGCGACGATCGAGCCGGCCGCGGAGCCTCGGCCGGGGCCCACCGCGATGCCGTTGTTCTTGGCCCACATGATGAAGTCGGCGACGACCAGGAAGTAGCCCGGGAACCCCATCTGGATGATGACGTCCATCTCGTACTCGACCTGCTTCTGCCGGTCCTCGGGGACACCGCCCGGGAAGCGGCGGTCCATGCCCCGGCGGACCTCCTCCTTGAACCAGGAGACCTCGGTGTAGCCCTCGGGGATGTCGAACTTGGGCATGAGGTCGCGCTTCTCGAACATGCCCGTGGTGTCGACCATCTCGGCGACCAGGAGCGTGTTGGCGCAGCCTTCCTGCCAGGCGTCCGAGGAGTCGATGGCGTACATCTCGTCCGTGGACTTCAGGTAGTAGCCGGTGCCGTCGAACTTGAAGCGGTCGGGGTCGGAGAGGTTCTTGCCGGTCTGGATGCACAGCAGGGCGTCGTGGGCGGCCGCCTCGTGCGCGTACGTGTAGTGCGAGTCGTTCGTCACCAGCGGCGGGATGCCGAGCTTCCGGCCGATCTCCAGGAGGCCGTCGCGCACCCGGTGCTCGATGTCGATGCCGTGGTCCATCAGCTCCAGGAAGTAACGGTCCTTGCCGAAGATGTCCTGGTAGTCGGCGGCGGCCTTCAGCGCCTCGTCGTACTGGCCGAGCCGCAGCCGGGTCTGCACCTCACCGGAGGGGCAGCCGGTGGAGGCCACGATCCCCTCGGACCACTGGGAGATGGTCTCCTTGTCCATCCGGGGCCACTTCTGCAGCCAGCCCTCGGCGTAGGCGTCGGAGGACAGTTTGAAGAGGTTGTGCAGGCCGGTCTTGTTCACCGCCCACATCGTCTTGTGCGTGTAACCACCGGAACCGGAGACGTCGTCCCGCTTCTGGTGCGGCTGCCCCCACTGGATCTTGCGCTTGTTCCGCCGGGACTCGGGGGCGACGTACGCCTCGATCCCGATGATCGGGGTCACCCCGGCCTTCTTCGCCGAGTGGAAGAAGTCGTACGCCCCGTGCAGGTTGCCGTGGTCGGACATGGCGATGTGCGTCATGCCCATCTCGTTGCAGGCGTTGAACATGTCCTTCAGCCGCGCGGCACCGTCCAGCAGGGAGTACTGGGTGTGGACGTGCAGGTGCGTGAAGGGCGGCTTCGACACTGGTTCTGCCTCCAAAAAGAACAGGCTTCCACGATCTTCCGACCGGCTGCGGACAGTCTGGGGGGACAGCGTCGAAGTCTATGCCCCGGGACTGACACCGGCCGGGCACTCCCACGTACCTTCGTGCGTTGGGTACGGCAGATACGGCTGTCGTACACGTCATGCA
Organism: Streptomyces sp. NPDC020958; assembly: GCF_055562175.1. Lineage (NCBI taxonomy): Bacteria > Bacillati > Actinomycetota > Actinomycetes > Kitasatosporales > Streptomycetaceae > Streptomyces > Streptomyces sp. NPDC020958. Next base: position 211,041 of record NZ_JBVHFU010000010.1, read on the forward strand.
CCAGGAGGCACTCCGCGATGTCGGTCACCCCGCTCAACGACGAGCAGCGCGGCGAGGAGATCCTCGCCGTTTTCGACACCGCCTTCGGCGAGCTCCTGGCCGCCGACCCGGCCGCGTTCCGCGTCAAGTTCCGGAAGATGGCCGCCTCGGCCTTCGCCTTCTACCGCGGCACGGCGGGGCTCTTCTACCACGACCTCGACGCCGACCGGCGCGGCGGCCCCTACCTGGACGAGCGCACCTCGCGCGTGTGGATCCACGGCGACCTGCACGCGGAGAACTTCGGCACGTACATGGACTCCAACGGCCGCCTGGTCTTCAACGTCAACGACTTCGACGAGGCCTACGTAGGCCCCTTCACCTGGGACCTGAAGCGCTTCGCCGCCTCCATAGCGCTGGTCGGGTACGCCAAGGCGCTCAGCGACGAGCAGATCACCGACCTGGTCGAGGTGTACGCGGCCGCCTACCGGGAGCGGATCCACGCGCTGGCGACGGGCGCGAAGAGCGACGAGGTGCCGCCCTTCACCCTGGACACCGCCGAGGGCCCGCTGCTCGGCGTGCTGCGCGCGGCCCGCTCGCTGACCCGCTTCGAGCTGCTGGACTCGATGACGGAGATCCGGGACTTCGAGCGCCGCTTCGCCGCCGGCGGCGGCTCCATCGAGCTGGACGCCGCCACCCGCTACAAGGTGCTCGCGGCCTTCGACGGCTACCTGGAGACCCTCCCCGAGGCGTCCCTGTCCCGCCCGGACTCCTACCGCGTGAAGGACGTGGTGGGGCGTCGCGGGATCGGCATCGGATCGGCCGGTCTGCCCTCGTACAACATCCTGCTGGAGGGGGCCACGGACGCCCTGGAGAACGACGTCGTGATCTACATCAAGCAGGCCCAGACCCCGGCGGTCTCCCGGCATGTCACCGACCCGGCGATCCGGGACTACTTCCAGCACGAGGGCCACCGCACGGTGATCTCGCAGCGTGCCCTGCAGGCGCACGCGGACCCGTGGCTGGGCTGGACCGAGCTGGACGGCGCCGGGCAGCTGGTCGCCGAGGTGTCGCCGTACGCGGTGGACCTGGACTGGAGCGACCTCGACGACCCGGAGGAGATCGCGGCGGTCGTGGCGGACCTCGGCCGGGCCACGGCGTCCATGCACGCGGCGGCCGACGACCAGTCCGGCGAGTCCCTGGTGCCGTTCTCCACCGAGCGGGCCATCGACGCGGCGATCGCCGCCGACGAGGACGGCTTCGCCCCCCTGCTGACCGACTTCGCCCACAGCTACGGCGCCCGCGCCCGCGCCGACCACCAGATCTTCGTCGACCTCTTCCGCAACGGCCGCATTCCAGGCCTGTAACCTTCGCGGATCCACAGGGTCCCTTTAGGGGTCTCCTACATGAGTACGTGACAGACTCTTCACCGCTATGGACATATCCGGGACCCAGCTCAGAGCCGTGCGCGCGGCGCTGTTCACGGCCTTCGTCGTGACGCTCAGCACCGCGTCGCACGTGCTGCTGTCCCGGGCCCCGCTGCCGGTCACGTCGGTGGGCACGGTGGCCGCCGGGGTGTTCTGCACGGCGTACGCGCTGGCCGGTCGCGAGCGCGGCTTCGGCCGGATCGCCGCCCTGCTGATCCCGCTGGAGCTGGCCGCCGACACGGTCTTCACCACCGGCCAGCACGCCTGCTACGGCCGCGCGGGCGGCCCCGTCACCGGCCCGCTGCGCGCGGTCGGCTTCGACGTGCTGTGCCACGGCGCGGTGGGCACTCCGCTGGCACAGATGGCCGGCGGCTCCCGCGCCTCGGCGGTCCTCGCGCACGCCGACCCGGCGGCCGCCTGGCTGCTGCTCGCCGCGCACGTCTGCGTCGGCCTGCTGGCCGCCGCCTGGCTGCGCCGGGGCGAGCGCGCCCTGACCCAGTTGCTGCGCGCGGTCGCCGCCACCACCTTCCGGCCGCTGCTCCTCGCGGTCGCCGCGGGCACGGTCCGGCCGGCCACGGTACGGCCGCGGCCGCGCCCGGCGCCGCGCACGGCCGCCGCCCGCGAGCTGGTGCTCGTGCACTCCCTGGGACGGCGCGGGCCGCCGCGCTCCGGGGCGCCCGCACGGCCTCTCGCCTTCTCCTGAGCGCCCCTCCTCCCGAGAACGCCCCTCGTCCGAGCAGGACGAATCCCACACACGTATCCCGCGTACGACACGTGCGCGTCCCCAAGGGAGATCACCGACATGAGCAAGCGCAACAGCGCGGCCTCCAAGACCGCCGCCCGGGAGCGGCTGCGCGTCGAGCGCGAGAAGCAGGCCAAGCGCGCGAAGGCCAAGCGGCAGCTCATCGTGGCCGGCTCGATCGTGGCCGTGCTGGCCGCGGCGGGCGGCATAGGCTACGCCGTCGTCCAGAACAACAAGCCCGCCCACTGGGAGAGCGTCAAGAGCGAGAAGCTCGTCAAACCGGCGAACACCAGCGGCGAGAACGGCACGACGGTCGTCATCGGCAAGGCGAGCGCCAAGAAGACCCTCGCCATGTACGAGGACCCGCGCTGCCCCATCTGCGCCCAGTTCGAGCAGACGGTCGGATCGACCGTGGACAAGGAGGTCGCGGACGGCAAGTACAAGATCCAGTACGTGGGCGCGACCTTCCTCGACGACCGGCTCACCGGCGAGGGCTCGAAGAACGGGCTGAGCGCTCTCGGCGCGGCGCTGAACGTCAGTCCCGAGGCGTTCCTCGAGTACAAGACCGCGATGTACTCGAAGAAGTACCACCCCGAGGAGACCGACGACAAGTTCAAGGACGACGCCTACCTGATCAAGGTGGCGGACACGGTCCCGGCTCTGAAGGGCAACACGAAGTTCCGGACCGCCGTGAAGAACGGCACCTTCGACAAGTGGGCTCTCCTCATGAGCCAGAAGTTCGACACGGACAGCAAGAAGTACAACATCCAGGGAACGCCGTCCCTCGTGATGGACGGCAAGCTCGTCAACGGCCCCAACGGCAGCGCCCCGATGACCGTGGCCGACTACGAGACCGCGATGGCGGCGGCCCTCAAGGGCTGAGCAGCAAACGCAATACCCCGGACCGCACAAGCGGTCCGGGGTATTCCGTTTTTTCGGCTCCCGGCCGCGAATACCGGGGAACGAAATCAAGACAAGTAAAGGGACGCACATCCGCCATCATCGTCGAGGCAAAGAAAAGCCGTTTACATTCAACGTTTGATCAAGGTAGCGTTCACGCCGCACCCCGGACATGACACGTTGCGGAGGAAAGATGAGATTCAAGAAAGCCCTCGTGACCGCTGCCGCCACCACTGCCGTACTGGGCGGCATCACCGTGGGCGGGGCGGCCCCGGCCAGCGCGGACACGACGTACGGATGCGGGAGCACCGGCCCCAACAATTCCAATGGCGAGCTCAAAGTAGTGGTGGGGCACCTTCGGAACGGACCGTTCGAGTCGTGTACGCAGACCCAGTCGGTGGCCCCGGGTACGGCTTTTCACGCCTGGTGCGGGGTCTACAACACGTCCGGGAATTTCTGGGTGTACGGGCGCGTGGGCAGCGGCCAGACCAAGGGCTGGATCTACTCCGGGAACCTTTCCTTGTCCTCCGGGTCGGTGAACATCTGCTGACCCCGTTCGCCGTGACGGGCGAGGTCGGCGCCTGACGTGCAGCCGAACATCGGGCGAACCTCTTTCCGGTTCGCCTGATCCCGGCGCTACTCGTCAGTAATCTGATCGCCCGTGACCAGTAGACACAGAGCATCCACGAGCGCCGGCACCCCGTCCGAGCGCCCCGGCGTCCTCGCCCCCCGCCGCCGTACGGTCGTCAAGGCCGCGGCGGCGACCGCTGTTCTGGCCGCCCCGTTCGCCGCCGCGCTGCCGGCCCGGGCCGCCTCGGACGCCCCCGCCTTCCTGCACGGCACCGCCTCCGGCGACCCGCTGCCCGACGGCATCCTGCTGTGGACCCGGGTGACCCCGACCGCCGACGCCCTGCCCGGCTCCGGGGTCGGCCCGGACACCGAGGTCAGCTGGGTCGTCGCCACCGACAGGGCGCTGACGAACGTCGTCTCCCGGGGCTCCGTCACCGCGACCGCGGCCTCCGACCACACGGTCAAGGCCGACATCCGCGGACTGACGCCGGCCACCGACTACTTCTTCCGCTTCTCGGCCGGTGGCACGGACTCGCCGGTCGCCCGCACCCGCACCGCGCCGGCGGCCGACGCCGCCGTCCCCGGCCTGCGGTTCGGCGTGGTCTCGTGCGCCAACTGGGAGGCCGGCTACTTCGCCGCCTACCGCCACCTGGCCGCCCGGGGCGACCTGGACGCCTGGCTGCACCTGGGCGACTACATCTACGAGTACGGCACCGGCGAATACGGCACCCGCGGCACCGTGGTGCGGCAGCACGCGCCCACCCACGAGATCATCACGCTCGCCGACTACCGCATACGGCACGGCATGTACAAGACCGACCCCGACCTGCAGGCCCTGCACGCCAAGGCGCCGGTGATCGCGATCTGGGACGACCACGAGTTCGCCAACGACTCCTGGTCCGGCGGTGCCCAGAACCACACCGAGGGCGCAGAGGGCACCTGGACGGCCCGGCAGGCCGCCGCCAAGCAGGCCTACTTCGAGTGGATGCCGGTCCGCCCGGCCATCGCAGGCACCACCTACCGCCGGCTGCGCTTCGGCAAGCTCGCCGACCTCTCCCTGCTCGACCTGCGCTCCTTCCGCTCCCAGCAGGTGTCCACGGGCAGCGGCTCGGTCGACGACCCGGACCGCACGATCACCGGCCGTGCCCAGCTCGACTGGCTGAAGGCCGGGCTGCAGGCCTCCGACACCACCTGGCGGCTGGTCGGCAACTCGGTGATGATCTCGCCGTTCGCCATCGGCTCGCTCTCCGCCGACCTGCTGAAGCCGCTCGCCAAGCTGCTGGGCCTGCCCCAGGACGGCCTCGCCCTCAACACCGACCAGTGGGACGGCTACACCGACGACCGCCGCGAGCTGCTGGCCCACCTGCGTTCCCACGCGATCGGCAACACGGTGTTCCTCACCGGCGACATCCACATGGCGTGGGCCAACGACGTGCCCGTCGACGCCGGGACCTACCCGCTGTCCGCCTCGGCCGCCACCGAGTTCGTGGTCACCTCGGTGACCTCCGACAACCTGGACGACATCCTCAAGGTCTCCCCCGGCGTCGTCTCCACCGTCGCCGCCCCGGTCATCCAGCTGGCCAACCGCCACGTGCACTGGGTCGACACCGACCGGCACGGCTACGGCGTCCTGGACATCACCGCCGACCGGGCGCAGATGGACTACTACGTCCTCTCCGACAAGACGAAGGCCGACGCCACCGCGTCCTGGGAGCGGTCGTACCGCACCCGCAGCGGCACCCAGAAGGTCGAGCGCACCTACGACCCGGTGTAACCGTCGGCTACAGCGTGTCGAGGAAGCCGAGGGCCACCCGCCAGGTGGCCTCGGCGGCCTCCTCGTCGTAGTCCGGCAGGCCGGGGTCGGTGTAGAGGTGCCCGGCGCCCGGGTACCGGTAGACCTCCACGTCGGCGCCCGCCCGGCCCATCTGCAGGTACCAGGCGCTCAGCCAGTCGTCGGTCTCGAAGGCGTCCGGCTCGGCCACGTGCAGCTGCACCGGCAGCTCGTCCACCGCGGCGTTCGGCGCGATGTCCGAGGTGCCGTGCAGGAGCAGCAGCCCCCGCGCCCGCTCGTCGCCCAGCCCCAGCGTCTGCGCGATCGACGCACCCAGCGAGAACCCCGCGTACACCAGCCCGCGCTCCGAGTACGGCGCCGCCGCCAGCACGGCCCGCTTCAGCAGCTCGTCCTTGCCGATCGACTCGTTGAACTCCATGCCGTCCTCGACCGTGTCGAAGGTGCGCCCCTCGAAGAGGTCGGGCGTCCACACCTCGTGCCCGGCGGCACGCAGCCGGTCCGCCGCCTCGCGCACGGCGGGCCTGAGGCCATAGGTCGAGTGAAAGAGCATGATGTTCATGCGCCCATGGTGCCAGCCGACGCGGGCAGCCCCGACCCGGTCCCACCGCGGCACCGGCCGGGCAGTGACGTCCTTCTCACCGTCCCGCATGTTCAGGACCCCGAGGATCCGGTTACGTTCGAAGCCATGGAGATGGAGAACGTACTCCGCCCGCTGATCGTGGTCGGCGGCGCCGTCGTCCTCACCCTGCTGATCGGCTGGGCGACCGACCTACTGCTGCGCAAGGCCGATGCACGGCACAGCGAGACGCCCCTGTGGGGGCTGCTGCGCCGCGGCCGTGTCCCCTACCAGCTGGTGCTGTGCTCGGCCATGCTCAGAGGCTCCTACGACCAGGCCGAGGTCCTCCTGGGTCACCGGGTGGCCGTGGGCCAGATGCTGTCGCTGGTGCTGATCGGGTCGACCGCCTGGCTGGTGGTGCGCATCGCGTCGGCGATCGTGCAGACCTCGTACTCGCGGTACGCCCGCGTCCACCACGACGCCGCCCGGGTCCGCCGGGTGCGCACCCAGGTCTCGCTGATCATGCGCGTGGTCACGGCGATCGTCGGTGTGGTGGCCGTGGCGGCGATGCTGCTGACCTTCCCCGCGATGCGTGCGGCCGGCGCCTCGCTGCTGGCCTCCGCGGGCATCGTCGGCATCGTCGCCGGTGTGGCCGCGCAGTCCACGCTGAGCAACATGTTCGCGGGGCTGCAGATCGCCTTCGGCGACATGGTGCGCCTGGGCGACACGGTCGTGGTCGACGGCGAGTGGGGCACGGTCGAGGAGATCACCCTGACCTTCCTGACGGTACGGACCTGGGACGAGCGCCGGATCACGATGCCGGTGTCGTACTTCACCTCCAAACCCTTCGAGAACTGGTCGCGGGGCACCCCGGAGATGACCGGGATCGTCTACTGGCACCTGGACCACTCGGCGCCGATCGAGGCGATGCGGGAGCGGCTGCGCGACATCCTGCGCGAGTGCCCGGCCTGGGACGGGCGGGCCTACGGCCTGGTGGTCACCGACTCCACGCCGAACACCATCCAGGTGCGAGCCCTCGTGACCGCCAAGGACTCGGACGACGTCTGGACGGCCCGGGTCACGGTCCGCGAGCAGATGATCACCTGGCTGGCCGCCGAGCACCCGTACGCGCTGCCCCGGGTGAACACGGCCGACGCGGTCCTTCCGCAGGGCGGGATCATCCCCTCCCAGGACGGCGTGGGCCAGGGCCACCGGCTGCACGGACCGCCGCGCACCGGCCACTGACCGCGCCCGCTCACGTGCCCCGGTCAGTGGCCGCGTTCGGCGCCTCCGTTGACCTGGACGATCTGGGAGGTGATGTGCCCGGCGGCCGGCGACGCCAGCCAGTGCAGGGTGGCGGCGACGTCACCCGGCGTCCCGGCCCGCCCCGTGGAGGTCTCGGCGACGAGCGTCGCCCGCCGGGCCTCCTCGATCGGGCCGCCGAAGAAGTCGGTGTCGTCGATGTATCCGGGCGCGACCACGTTCACGGTGACGCCGCGCGGTCCCAGCTCTCTGGCCAGGTCGTGGGCGTAGGGGTGCAGGGCTGCCTTGGCGGCGGCGTAGGAGCCGGTGCCCGAGCCCCGGAACGCCGCGATGGAGCTGAGGAACAGCACCCGCCCGCCGGGGTCGGCCAGCCGGTCCTTCAGGGCCTCGGTGAGCAGTACCGCGGTCAGCGTGTTCTGCCGGAAGTTGCCGCTCCACACGCGGGCGGCGACGTCGAGCGGATCACCGGACCCGGCGTCGGGTGCGAACGCCGCGTTCCCCCCGGCGCTGTGGACGAGCACGTCCACGGTCCCGAACTCCTCCGCGACGAATCTCGCCACGTCCCGCACGTCGGCCGTCTCGGTCAGGTCGGCGGCCCGCACGACGGCGCCCGGCACCCCCGCCTTCTCCAGCACCTCTCGGCGCCGCCCGAGCAGCAGCACCCGGTCCCCGTCGGCCGCGAACGCCCAGGCGGTCGCCAGTCCGATCCCTGTTCCTCCACCACTGATCACAATGTTCCGAGCCATGATCCGAGACTACGAGCGGGACGCCGCCGCTGCCTTCGGATGTCCACAACCGCCGTAAGTTCGTATGACTGCCGCCACACGCACCCCCCACCCGCAGACCTGCGGGACCGGGGGCGTGGGCGGGAACTCACCGAAGGCTGCGGACGTCCAGATGGCGCAGCACCCGGTCCACGATCTCCGGGTCCGCCCCCGGCTCGCTGCGGGCCGCCAGCACCTCGTGCCGCGCCGCGCTGAGCATCTCCGACTGGATCCGCCGGACCCTCTTCAGCCGCCGGACCCGTTTGTCGTGGCCCTCGCGCCGTTCGTCCTCCGCCACGTCGGGACTGATCCGGAACCCGATCTCGAAGGCGCGCCGCAGCATCTGCTCGGACAGTTCCTCGGGCAGCTCCTCGACCTGCTCGATCTCCCGCAGCCGGCGCCGGGCCGCCTTCGCCGCGCGCAGCGCCAGGTCCTTCTCGATCTCCTTCTCGTGCTCGGTGTCGGCCCGTACCCCCAGCCGCCGCACCAGCCACGGCAGCGTCAGCCCCTGGAGCACCAGCGTGGCCATGATCACGCCGAAGGCGATGAAGACGATCACGTCACGGTCCGGAAAGGGCGACCCGTCGTCGGTCTTCAGCGGAATGGCCAGCGCCAGCGCCACCGACGCCACCCCGCGCATTCCGGACCACCACATCACGACCGTCTCCCGCCAGCTGGTCGGGATCTCCTCGTCGTAGTCCCGGCGGGCGTGCAGCCGCTTGGTCAGCCAGGTCGCAGGCAGCAGCCACAGCAGCCGTACGACGACGACCACGCCCACCACCGCGGCCGCCCAGCCGAGCAGCTCGCCCCAGCGGCCGGACGCCGTGCGGATCGCGTTGTGCAGCTCCAGGCCGATCAGGCCGAACGCGACACCGGTGACGAGCGTGTCGACGATGTCCCAGAAGGTGTAGCCGGCGAGCCGGGTCATCACGTCGTCGGCGTCGGTTGCGTACTCGGCGATGAACAGCGCGGTGGTGAGCACCGCGAGCACCCCGGAGCCGTGCAGTTCCTCGGCGGCGACGTAGGAGACGTACGGGACGAGCAGGGTGAGGCCGATCTGGAGCGTCGGGTCGCCGAGCACGTCCATCAGCTTGTTCGCGCCCCAACCGAGCGCCAGCCCCACGGCGACCGCGACCACCGCGGAGAGCAGGAAGTCCAGCCCGGCCCGCCACGGCGAGAAGGTACCGCTGATCACCGCGGCGATCGCCACGTGGTACAGCACGATGGCCGTGACGTCGTTGAAGAGGCCTTCGCCCTCCAGGATCGACACCAGCCGCCGCGGCAGCCCGAGCTGTCCGGCCACGGCGGTCGCGGCGACCGGGTCGGGCGGGGCGACCAGGGCGCCCAGCGCGACCGCGGCGGCGATCGGCAGGCCGGGCACGATGGCGCTCGCGACGGCCGCCACGCACAGCGTGGTGACGAACACCAGGGCCACGGCGAGCAGGAAGATCGGCCGTTTGTTGGCCGTGAACTGCCGCCACGAGGTGCGCCGTACCGCCGCGTAGAGCAGCGGTGGCAGCAGGCCGGGCAGGATCAGCTCGGGCGGGATGTTCACGTTCGGCACGAAGTCGGCGACCGCGAGGACGATCCCGAACAGCGTCATCAGCACGGGCGCCGGCAGGCCGAGCCGGTCCCCGACCGGGACGCTCACCAGGGCCCCGAGCAACAGCACGAACAACAGGGCCAGCTGATCCACGGCTTGCGCTCCGGGAGTCGACGATCACACAGCAGGTCTCAAGCGTGCCACGTCACCCCGGGAACCCCGTCTACAGCACGCGGCGCATCCCCTGGTGCGGGATGCCCGCCTCCGCGTACCGCGGGCCGTACGGCTCGTATCCCAGCCGTTCGTAGAAGCCCAGCGCGTGCGTCTGCGCGTGCAGGTCGACCACGGTCAGGCCACGCGCGCGTGCGGCCTCTTCGATGGCCCGGACCAGGGCCACCCCGATGCCGAGGCCGCGGGCCTCCTCGGCCACCGCGAGCCGGCCCAGGGAGCCCAGGGACGGGTCGCCGCCGGTCTTCGCCGCGGCCGCCGCGCCGTACAGCAGCCGGCCGGTGCCGAGCGCGACGCCGTCCGCGCGGACGGCCAGCACGTGCAGGGCCGTGGCGTCGTACTCGTCGTACTCCAGGTCCTCGGGGACGCCCTGTTCGACGACGAAGACCTGCTTGCGCAGGCGGAAACAGGCCTCCAGGTCGGCGGGGTCCTCCGCGACGCGCACCTCGTACGCGCGCGTGCTCATCCGTACGTCTCCTCGCGGACCTGGTCCAGCGCCTTCTGCAGGTCGGCCGGGTAGTCGCTCTCGAACTCGACCCACTCGCCGTCCCCGGGGTGCTCGAAGCCGAGCCGGACCGCGTGCAGCCACTGGCGGGTCAGGTGCAGCCGCTTGGCGAGGGTCGGGTCGGCGCCGTAGGTGAGGTCACCGACGCAGGGGTGGCGGTGGGCCGACATGTGGACGCGGATCTGGTGGGTGCGGCCGGTCTCCAGCTTCACGTCCAGCAGGGAGGCCGCGCGGAACGCCTCGATGAGGTCGTAGTGGGTCACGGAGGGCTTGCCGTCGGCCGTGACCGCCCACTTGTAGTCGTGCTGGGGGTGGCGGCCGATGGGGGCGTCGATGGTGCCGCTGGTCGGGTCCGGGTGACCCTGGACGAGCGTGTGGTAGCGCTTGTCGACCGTGCGCTCCTTGAACTGGCGCTTCAGCGACGTGTACGCGCGCTCCGACTTGGCGACCGCCATCAGGCCGGAGGTGCCCACGTCGAGGCGGTGCACGATGCCCTGGCGCTCGGCGGCGCCGGAGGTGGAGATGCGGTAGCCGGCCGCCGCGAGGCCGCCGATCACGGTGGGGCCCGTCCAGCCCGGCGAGGGGTGTGCGGCCACTCCGACCGGCTTGACGATCACGACCACGTCCTCGTCGTCGTGCACGATCTCCATGCCCTCGACGGGCTCCGCGACGATCTGCACGGGCGCGGGCGCCCCCGGCATCTCGACCTCCAGCCAGGCCCCGCCGCGCACCCGCTCGGACTTGCCGACCACCGAGCCGTCGACCTGGACCTTGCCCGCCGCGGCCAGCTCGGCCGCCTTGGTGCGGGAGAAGCCGAACATGCGGGAGATGGCGGCGTCGACGCGCTCGCCCTCCAGGCCGTCGGGCACGGGCAGGGTACGGATCTCGGGAAGGGTGCTCACCCGTCGAGTATGCCGGACCGCACGGACAGCCCCGTACGCACGTCCGTACGCCCCGCTCCGGCCCCGGTCAGTCCTTGTGGACGGTGCCGTCCGGGTCGAGGCCCCGGAAGGAGAGCAGCACGATCAGGACGCCGCCGCAGACGATCGCCGAGTCGGCCAGGTTGAACACCGCGAAGCCCTTCGGCGCGATGAAGTCCACGACCTGCCCCTCGAAGACCCCCGGCGAGCGGAAGACCCGGTCGGTGAGGTTGCCGAGCGCGCCGCCCAGCAGCAGGCCCAGGGCGATCGCCCAGGGGAAGCTGTAGAGCTTGCGCGCCAGGCGGAAGATGACGACGATCACGGCCGCCGCGATCAGCGTGAAGATGATCGTGAAGGCGCCGCCGAACCCGAAGGCCGCTCCCGGGTTGCGGATCGCGTGGAACTCCAGCCAGTCGCCGATCACCTCGATCGGCGCGTGGTGCTCCAGCTTGGCGACCACGATCATCTTGCTGACCAGGTCGAGGGTGTACGCGAAGGCGGCCACCGCGAACAGCACGGCGATGCGGCGCCCGCGCCCGGGTCGCCGTCCGGCCGTGGCCGGCTGCTGATCCGCACCGGCCGCGTCGGGCGTCGCCGTCCGCTCGCCGCCGTCGTCCGGGGTGTCCGGCGTACCGATGATGCGCTCCGCCTCTGCCACGTGAGTCCCTCAACCTAGGTGCCTGCCTCGGGACGAGACTACGGCACGCCCCACGCGACCCCGGTGCTCAGTAGCGGCGTTCCTGCTTCTGCTTGCACTCGACGCACAGGGTGGCCCTCGGGAAGGCCTGCATGCGGGCCTTGCCGATGGGGTTGCCGCAGTTCTCGCAGAGCCCGTAGGTACCGGCGTCCAGCTTCTGCAGGGCCCGTTCGGTCTGTTCGAGCATCTCGCGCGCGTTGGCGGCCAGCGCCAGTTCGTGCTCGCGCGTGATGTTCTTGGTGCCGGTGTCGGCCTCGTCGTCGCCCGCGCCGTCCCCGGAGTCCCGCATCAGGCCGGCCAGGGCGTTCTCGGAGGCCTCGATCTCGGTGCGCAGCCGCACCGCCTCGGTGGTCAGCTCCGTGCGCGCCTCGGCGACCTCCTCGGGCGTCCACGGGTCCTCGCCCGGACGCACCGCGAGCTCGTCCGGGGCCGCCGTGGCGACCCGGGCCTTGGGAACGGCGGTCTCCGCCGCCGCAGCGGCCGTGCCAGGGGTCTTCTTCGCAACCACCGTCGTGGCTCCCGTCTGCTTCGCGGTCCGCGCCGCGCCCGCCTTCTTGCCCGTGCTCTTCTTGGCCGTGCTCTTCGACGCCGCGGCCTTGGACGCGTCCTTGGCCGCCTTGTCCACGACGTGCTCCGCCGCCGCGCTCGCCGTCTTCCCCGTCGCCGCCTTCCCGGTCGCCGCATTCCCGGTCGTCGCCTTCCCGGTCGTCGTCTTCCCGGTCGTGGCCTTCTTCACCGGTGGCTTCTTCGCCGGTGCCTTCGGTGCGGCCGTCTTCTTGGCGGTGCGCTTCGCACCCGAGTCGGAGGCGGCCGCGCCCCTGGACCGGCCGGACGCCGACTGCTGTACGGCGGTCTTCTTCGCCACCATGGCCGCGGCCCCTTCACATATTGTGATCTTGCACGCGAATCGTGCTGGGACGATAAATCGACTCGAGTCCCGCGGCAACGGGGCACGCCGCCCGATCCGCCTGCCCCACACCCCCCTCGCAGCAGGTATGCATGCGTTGTGCCCAGCTCCCCGCGGGGTAATCCGCCGAGCCGGACATCCCAGGATGCGAGCGCGTGTACCTCGCCATTCGGGTCATCCCGGCCCCCTGACCGCCCCGCGCCGTCCGGGCCCGGGAGGGCTCCCGGAAATCGGGTCGGCCGCTGTCCGCGCGGCGCCGTACACTGGGCGGAGCGAGAAGCGTGGATGGGGACGAGTAGCGGCGTACGCAGCCCAGAGCGACCCGGGGACGGTGGAAGCCCGGGGGCGAGCGCGACGCGAAGATCACCCCGGAGCCGCCGGAAGAAAGCCGCAGCCGGCAAGCAGCGGCGAGTAGAACCGGTTTCGCGACCCCAATGAGGGGGCTCACCGGCGTGCACGGCGTCCGGCGGGCCAAGGAGGGTGGTACCGCGGGAGCGCGCCGCACACGGCGTACGGAAGACACGGCTCTCGTCCCTCCGACGGAAGGCAGCAAGTCCGTTGGAGGAAGCTCGCAGATGACAGCGCCGACGTACCGCCAGGTGCCCGCCCAGGTCGACCTGCCCGCCCTCGAGCACGCCGTGCTCGACTTCTGGCGTGAGCAGAAGATCTTCGCCAAGACCCTGGAGCAGTCCGAGGGCCGCCCCGAGTGGGTGTTCTACGAGGGCCCGCCCACCGCCAACGGCATGCCCGGCGCCCACCACATCGAGGCGCGCGTCTTCAAGGACGTCTTCCCCCGCTTCCGCACCATGCGTGGCTACCACGTGGCCCGCAAGGCCGGCTGGGACTGCCACGGCCTGCCCGTGGAGCTGGCGGTCGAGAAGGAGCTCGGCTTCAGCGGCAAGCAGGACATCGAGGCCTACGGCATCGCCGAGTTCAACGCCAAGTGCCGCGAGTCGGTGACCCGCCACACCGACGCCTTCGAGGCGCTGACGACCCGCATGGGGTACTGGACCGACCTCGACGACGCCTACCGGACGATGGACCCCGAGTACGTCGAGTCGGTCTGGTGGTCGCTGAAGACGATCTTCGACAAGGGTCTGCTGGTCCAGGACCACCGCGTCGCCCCGTGGTGCCCGCGCTGCGGCACCGGACTGTCCGACCACGAGCTGGCGCAGGGCTACGAGACGGTCGTCGACCCCTCCGTGTACGTCCGTTTCCCGCTCACCTCCGGTCCGCTCGCCGGCCAGGCCGCGCTCCTGGTGTGGACGACCACCCCGTGGACCCTGGTGTCCAACACGGCGGTCGCCGCGCACCCCGAGGTCACCTACGTCGTGGCCACCGACGGCACCGAGAAGCTCGTCGTGGCCGAGCCGCTCGTCGCCAAGGCGCTCGGCGAGGGCTGGGAGACCACGGGCCAGACCTTCACCGGCGCCGAAATGGAGCGCTGGACGTACCAACGTCCGTTCGAGCTCGTCGAGTTCCCGGCACCGGCGCACTACGTCGTGAACGCGGAATACGTCACCACCGAGGACGGTACGGGTCTGGTCCACCAGTCCCCCGCCTTCGGTGAGGACGACCTCAAGGTCTGCCGCGCCTACGGCCTGCCGGTGGTGAACCCGGTCCGTCCGGACGGCACCTTCGAGGAGGACGTCCCGCTGGTCGGCGGCGTCTTCTTCAAGAAGGCCGACGAGAAGCTCACCGAGGACCTGGCGCAGCGCGGCCTCCTCTTCAAGCACCTGCCGTACGAACACAGCTACCCGCACTGCTGGCGTTGTCACACCGCGCTGCTCTACTACGCGCAGCCGTCCTGGTACATCCGCACCACGGCCGTCAAGGACCGGCTGCTGCAGGAGAACGAGAACACCAACTGGTTCCCGGACACCGTCAAGCACGGCCGGTACGGCGACTGGCTGGACAACAACATCGACTGGGCGCTGTCCCGCAACCGCTACTGGGGCACCCCGCTGCCGATCTGGCGCTGCGAGGACGGCCACCTCACCTGTGTCGGCTCCCGCGCGGAGCTCACCGAGCTGACCGGCACCGACCAGTCGGAGCTGGACCCGCACCGCCCGTTCATCGACGACGTCACCTTCGCCTGCCCCCAGTGCGCGAAGACGGCCACGCGCGTGCCGGAGGTCATCGACGCCTGGTACGACTCGGGTTCGATGCCGTTCGCGCAGTGGGGCTACCCGCACAAGAACAAGGAGCTGTTCGAGAGCCGTTACCCGGCGCAGTTCATCTCCGAGGCCATCGACCAGACCCGCGGCTGGTTCTACACGCTGATGGCGGTCGGCACGCTGGTCTTCGACAAGTCCAGCTACGAGAACGTGGTCTGCCTCGGCCACATCCTCGCCGAGGACGGCCGCAAGATGTCCAAGCACCTGGGCAACACCCTGGAGCCGATCCCGCTGATGGACCGGCACGGGGCGGACGCGGTGCGGTGGTTCATGGCGGCCGGCGGCTCGCCGTGGGCGGCCCGCCGGGTGGGCCACGGCACCATCCAGGAGGTCGTCCGCAAGACCCTGCTGACGTACTGGAACACGGTCGCCTTCCAGGCGCTGTACGCCCGCACGTCGAACTGGGCGCCGTCCGCGGCGGACCCGGCCCCGGCCGACCGCCCGCTCCTGGACCGCTGGCTGCTGTCCGAACTGCACGCCCTGACCGACCAGGTGACGCAGGCGCTGGAGGCGTACGACACCCAGCGGGCCGGCAAGCTGCTGTCCGCGTTCGTCGACGACCTGTCGAACTGGTACGTCCGCCGGTCGCGCCGCCGCTTCTGGCAGGGCGACAAGGCCGCGCTGCGCACACTGCACGAGGTCGTGGAGACCGTCACCAAGCTGATGGCCCCGCTGACCCCGTTCATCACCGAGCGGGTGTGGCAGGACCTGGTGGTGCCGGTCACCCCGGGCGCGCCGGAGTCGGTGCACCTGGCGTCCTGGCCGGAGGCGGACCTGTCCGCGATCGACCCGGAGCTGTCGAAGCAGATGGTTCTGGTACGACGGCTCGTGGAGCTCGGCCGGGCCACGCGCGCGGAGTCGGGCGTGAAGACCCGGCAGCCGCTGTCCCGGGCGCTGGTCGCGGCGGTCGGCTTCGACGCGCTCGACAAGGAACTGCACGCGCAGATCACCGACGAGCTGAACGTGTCGTCGCTGGCGTCGCTGTCCGATGTGGGCGGCTCGCTGGTGGACACCACGGCCAAGGCCAACTTCCGGGCGCTGGGCAAGCGGTTCGGCAAGCGGGTTCAGGAGGTCGCCAAGGCGGTCGCCGCGGCGGACGCGGCCGCGCTGTCGCTGGCGCTGCGCGAGGGCACGGCGTCGGTGGAGGTCGAGGGCGAGACCGTGACGCTCGCCCCGGACGAGGTTATCATCACGGAGACGCCGCGTGAGGGCTGGTCGGTGGCGTCGGACTCCGGTGCGACCGTCGCGCTCGACCTGGAGATCACGGAGGAGCTGCGGCAGGCGGGCCTCGCGAGGGACGCGATCCGGCTGATCCAGGAGGCGCGCAAGAACAGCGGGCTGGACGTGGCCGACCGGATCGCGCTCAGGTGGGTGTCGACCGATCCGGCGGTGATCGCGGCGCTGGCGGAACACGCTCCGCTGATCGCCGACGAGGTGCTGGCGACGGACTTCGCGCAGGGCGAGGGGGACGAGGGGTACGGTGCCCCCTTCACCGACGAAGGGCTGTCACTGACGTTCCGTCTGCGCAAGGCGTAGGCGGCGCCGGCCTGACCAGAACGGCCCGGTCTCCACGGAGGCCGGGCCCTTCTCGTACGTGCGGGCCGGAGCCCTGAGCGTGCGCGGTTCCCCGCGCCCCTTCAATCCGTGCGCCCACGCGGCGGAGCCGCCTGTCGGTACAGCCCCGCGCCCCTTCAGACACCCGACCGCGGCGGGGTGGGACGCAACCCGCGTAAAAAGGGCGGGGCCCCGGATCGGAATCCGGGGCCCCGCCCTGTGAACGCTGCCGACGCCTACGGCGTTACGCCGCCGTCAGTTGTCGTCCTCGTCGATGAGGAAGCCGCGCATCGGGGACGGCGCCTGGCCCATCGGGGAGGGGCCCTGCGGG
This sequence comes from Streptomyces sp. NPDC020958, assembly GCF_055562175.1. Taxonomy (NCBI): domain Bacteria; kingdom Bacillati; phylum Actinomycetota; class Actinomycetes; order Kitasatosporales; family Streptomycetaceae; genus Streptomyces; species Streptomyces sp. NPDC020958. Next base: position 227,893 of record NZ_JBVHFU010000010.1, read on the forward strand.
CGTACCGGTGCCATCGGCTGGGTCATCGCCGGCGTCATCTGCTGCTGGCCGCCGTAGGACGGGGCAGCGGGGGACGGGGCGCCGCCCATCGACGGGTTGCCGCCGTAGGACGGGGCGCTCGCGCCGGCCGGGGCCATGGAGGGCGCCGGGGACGGCGGGAGGGAGGCCGTGGCCGGGGTGCGCGGCGGCGCCAGGCTGTCGTCGGCCTGGGTCTCCAGCTGACGCAGCTGCGACTCCAGGTACGACTTCAGACGCGTGCGGTACTCGCGCTCGAAGCCGCGCAGGTCCTCGACCTTGCGCTCCAGCGTGGCGCGCGCGGACTCCAGGGAGCCCATGGCGACACGGTGCTTCTCCTGCGCGTCCCGCTCCAGCGCGTCGGCCTTGGCACGGGCGTCACGCTCCAGACCCTCGGCGCGGCTGCGGGCCTCGCCGACGATCTTGTTGGCCTCGGAACGGGCCTCGGCGATCGCCTGGTCGGCGGTCTGCTGGGCCAGCGAGAGGACTCGGGCGGCGCTGTCGCCACCGGGGCCCTGACCGGGACCGCCCATGGGACCACCCATGGGGCCGCCCATCGGACCACCCATCTGCTGCTGCATGGGGGGCTGACCGCCCATCGGACCCGGGCCCATGCCCTGACCCATCGGACCCTGACCCATGCCCTGGCCCATCGGGCCCTGACCCATGCCGCCCTGGCCCATGCCCGGACCCTGGCCCATCGGACCCTGGCCCATGGGGCCCTGGCCCATCGGGCCGGGACCCTGCGGACCGCCCTGGCCACTGGGACCGGCCGGCAGCTGCGGGGCACCGCTCGGCAGCTGCGGGGGGCCGCCCATGGGGCCACCCATCTGCTGCTGCGGCGGACCCGATATTCCGGCGGGTACCGGAGCGCCGGGACCTCGCATGCCCTGCTGCGGCATGCCGCCCTGCTGGGGCATCCCGCCCTGCTGCGGCATTCCACCCTGCTGGGGCATGCCGCCCTGCTGGTCCTGCGGCTCCGGGGGCTTGCGCATGTTCTGCTGGTTCTGGGCGGCGGCACGGGTGGCCGCGGCCAGTTTGGCGCGCAGGTCCTCGTTCTCGCGGAGCAGACGGGTCAGCTCGGCTTCGACCTCGTCGAGGAAGGCATCGACCTCGTCCTCGTCATAGCCTTCTCGGAGGCGGACGGTCGTGAACTGCTTGTTCCGCACGTCCTCGGGGGTCAACGGCATCTCTTCACCTCAACGTAGTCGTCGGCGTTCGGCAAGACGGTAAGTCACATCGCTCATCACAGCGGACCAACGATCGCGATCAGGATGTAGACGATGATCATCAGTACGAAGAAGGACAGGTCGAGCGCCACGCCCCCGAGACGCAGCGGCGGGATGAACCGCCGCAGAAGCTTGAGCGGTGGATCGGTGACAGTGTAGGTGGCCTCAAGTACGACCACCATCGCCTTGCCGGGTTGCCATGAGCGGGCGAACTGGAACACGTAGTCCATGACCAACCGGAAGATGAGCACGATGAGGAAGCACATCAGCGCGATGTAGATCACATCCAGGAACACGCTCATGATCCGTGCTTCCCTCTCCCCTGTTCCGTGCCTCGTACCGGTGTTGCGTCTCAGCTCTGGTTGAAGAACCCGCCCTCTGCGATGCGGGCCTTGTCCTCCGCCGTGACATCGACGTTAGCAGGCGACAACAGGAACACCTTCTGCGTCACCCGCTCGATGCTGCCGTGAAGACCAAACACCAAACCGGCCGCAAAGTCGACAAGTCGCTTCGCGTCTGTGTCGTCCATCTCAGTCAGATTCATGATCACCGGGGTGCCCTCACGGAAGTGTTCCCCGATGGTACGGGCCTCGTTGTAGGTCCGGGGGTGAAGCGTGGTGATCCGGTAAGGCTCTCGTTCCGACACGACCTTGGGCATGATCACCGGTGCGTTCTTCTCCAGACTCGCGCGTTCTTGTGTGATGGACACCACGGGCCCGATGCGCGCCGGGCGGCCCGAATCCGCGGACAGGGAAGCGGAATGCGACACCGGTTCGCGCGGTGGCGACGGCTGCACCACTCGTACCGAATCGTCCCTTTGGGGCTGATGTGCACTGTGGGACTGGTGCGACGGCTCGTGCCGCCGATGGTCCCGCTCGGGCTCCGGGTCCAGTTCGGGCTCGAAGTCGTCGTCAGGGTCGAATCCGCGGCCGTCGTAACCATCGTCCTCCACGAGGCCGAGGTAGACCGCCATCTTGCGCATCGCGCCGGCCATGCTCTGAGTCCTCCGCTCTGTGGTGGATCGGTGACGACTGCCAAGTCCCGCGATCCACGAGGCCGTTGCGCCCACTTTGGGCGACATTGACCATATTTTCTGCTGTGGTCCGACTTCCTGGCGACGTTACCCGAGCCTGAGGCGGACTCCGAGTACCGCGGTGCCGACGCGTACATGTGTCGCTCCGGCCGCCACGGCGTCCTCAAGGTCCGCACTCATCCCTGCGGACACCATGTTCGCAGCCGGATGGGCCCGGCGCAGGTCAGTCGACAAATCCATCAACCGCTCGAACGCCGCCCGTTGTCGCCCCGCGTACTCCCCGGTCAGCGGCGCGACGGTCATCAGCCCGGCGAGCCGCAGTCCCGGCGAGGCGGCGACCAGGTCGGCCAACTCTTCGATTCCGCCCGGCGCCACGCCACCGCGCTCCCCCCTGCCGCTCGCACCCGCGTCGAGCGCGACCTGGAGCAGGCACCCCACCTCGCGCCCGGCCCGCACCGCCTCCTTGGACAGCGCGTCCACGAGCCTGGCACGATCCACGGACTGCACGAGATCCGCGTAACCCACCACGGATCGCACCTTGTTGGTCTGGAGTTGACCGACGAAGTGCCACTTCAGGGGCAGATCCGCGCACTGGGCGGCCTTGGGGGCCGCGTCCTGGTCGCGGTTCTCGGCGACGTGGCGCACCCCGAGCTCCGACAGGATCCGCACATCGCTCGCGGGGTAGGTCTTGGTGACCACGATCAGGGTCACCTCCTCCCGCTTGCGCCCGGCCGCCGCACAGGCGGCGGCGATGCGCTCCTCCACTTTCGCCAGGTTTCCGGCGAGTTCACGCCTACGGTCCGTCATGCCCCATCAGTCCAGCCACACATAGCCCGCGAGCCGCCCGGTGGTGCGGTCGCGGCGGTACGAGAAGTGATCCACCGACTCCAGCGTGCACACCGGCGACTGCACTCGGTCGCGCACCCCGGCGCGCGCCAGCTGTGCGTGCACACCGGCGCTCACGTCGACCGCGGGAGTGCCCCAACTGGTCTCGGCGTGCGCCGCCGGCTCGACGGCGGCCACCTCGGCGCGCATGGTCTCCGGTACCTCGTAGCACCGGCCGCAGACGGCCGGGCCGGTGCGGGCGACGATGCGGGCAGGGTCGGCGCCGAGTTCGGCCATCGCGCGGACGGCGGCGGGCACGACCCCGGCGACCATCCCGGGCCGGCCCGCGTGGGCGGCGGCCGCGATCCCCGCCACCGGGTCGGCGAGCAGCACCGGCGTGCAGTCGGCGGTGAGGACGGCGAGGGCGAGCCCCCGGCGCGCGGTGACGATCGCGTCGACCTCGGGCACCGGCCGGTCTCCCCACGGCTCGTCCACGACGGCCACGTCGTTCCCGTGGACCTGGTTCATCCAGACCACCTGGCCGGGGTCCAGGCCGAGCGACTTGGCGGCGGTCTCCCGGTTGGTCCGTACCGCCTCCGGGTCGTCGCCGACCGCCCCGCCCAGGTTGAGCTCCTCGTACGGAGCGGCGCTCACCCCGCCCCACCTGTCGGTGAAGGCGAAGTGCGCGCCGCTCACGGTCTCACGCTGTCCTGTCACGTCGTAAGGATCACTTGAGGAAGTCCGGTACGTCCAGTTCCTCGGCCGCGCTGTCCGTGTAGGAGCGCGACGGCGGGACCGGCGGGGCGACCGGGATCTCGGCCACCGGCTCGGGCGCCGGCTCCGGCTCCTCCTTGGGGGTCACGCTGCCGAGCGAGCCGAAGGAGGGGCGCTCGGGCTCCCGGCGGGCCGGCGCGGGCTCCTCGCGGCGGGCGGAGGCCGAGGACGAGCCGAGGACGTTGTCCCGGCGGGCCGGTGGCTGGCCGCCGTCGAAGCCGGCCGCGATCACGGTGACGCGGACCTCGTCGCCGAGGGCGTCGTCGATGACCGCGCCGAAGATGATGTTGGCCTCGGGGTGCGCGGCCTCGCTGACCAGCTGGGCGGCCTCGTTGATCTCGAACAGGCCGAGGTCGGAGCCGCCGGAGATGGAGAGCAGCACGCCCCGGGCGCCGTCGATGGAGGCTTCCAGGAGCGGCGAGGAGATCGCCATCTCGGCGGCGGCCACCGCGCGGTCGTCGCCGCGGGCGGAGCCGATGCCCATGAGGGCCGAACCGGCCTCGGACATGACCGACTTGACGTCGGCGAAGTCGAGGTTGATCAGGCCGGGGGTGGTGATGAGGTCGGTGATGCCCTGGACACCGGAGAGCAGGACCTGGTCGGCCGACTTGAAGGCGTCGAGCACCGAGACCTGGCGGTCCGAGATGGACAGCAGCCGGTCGTTCGGGATGACGATGAGGGTGTCGACCTCTTCGCGGAGTTCGGCGATGCCGTCCTCGGCCTGGTTGGCGCGGCGCCGGCCCTCGAAGGTGAACGGGCGGGTGACCACGCCGATGGTGAGGGCGCCGAGCGAACGCGCGATGTTGGCCACGACGGGCGCGCCGCCGGTGCCGGTGCCGCCGCCTTCACCGGCCGTCACGAAGACCATGTCGGCCCCCTTGAGGACCTCCTCGATCTCCTCGCGGTGGTCCTCCGCCGCCTTGCGCCCGACGGCCGGGTTGGCGCCGGCGCCGAGTCCGCGGGTGAGTTCACGGCCGACGTCGAGCTTGACGTCGGCGTCGCTCATCAACAGCGCCTGTGCGTCGGTGTTGATGGCGATGAACTCGACGCCCTTGAGGCCGACCTCGATCATCCGGTTGATGGCATTGACACCACCGCCGCCGACACCGATGACCTTGATGACTGCGAGGTAGTTCTGCGGTGCTGCCACGTCGAAGGCCTCTCGCCTCGAATTAACGTTGCCGTCTCCGTGCGGTCTCCCGCGCGGGACGGCGGATGCCGAATGGGACGGTCCGTAGCGCCGACCCGAACCCTAACCCTGAAGTTTAGGGTTACCAGTGTGTCTGTTCCCTGGAGTCTTCTGAACAGGACACTAAGTCGACAAGTGGCGCCCGTTCAACGAACACGCCGAACCTCCCGTTTTTCTTTTCACCCTATGTGATCAGCCGTAGCAGTGCCCAACCAGGGTGCTGGCCTGCGCTGATGTGCGTCAACTCACTGATGACGCAGGGGCGGTGGGGACGCTCACGTCGAAGTGCCGTGCGCCGGAAGCTGCTTTCATGAGTGCGGTGAGCGTGCGCGCCTTCGCGGCACCGTTCTCGGCGCTGCCCCACCGCACGGTCCGGCCACCGGTCAGCAGCAGCGAGATGTCGTCGTAGGAACGGACCTTGAGGGTCTGGGTGTTCCTGCGGACGGCGGCCGGGATGTCACCCGCGATCGCGACCGCCTCCCGCACCAGCCGGTCGGTGCCGAACCGGCGCAGGCTCGCGGTGGCCGAGCCCGACCGGGCAGGACTCAGCTCCAGCGCCGGGGCGCCTTCCGGCGCCTGTGACACCGTGGCGAAACGGACGCCCTTCTTGTCCACTTCCGTGAACATCCCGCCCTTTGCGATGAGCAGCACCGGAATTCGCTCCGTCACTTTCAGCCCGATGCCGTGCGGCCAGGAACGGACGACGTCGACCTCGTCGATCCGGGGCAGCCTTCGGCGCAGCCGGGCCTCGATGGCGTCCGTGTCGACGGAGACCATCGGCGCCCCGACGGGGACGGCGGCGGCCTCGCGGACCTGCTCCGGCGTCAGAACGGCCGTACCGGAGACGGAAACGTGCCGGACCCGTAGCCACGAGGAGCCGTAGAACAGCCAGAGGGAGCCGCCACCGAGGAGCAACAGGAGCGCGGCCAGGATGACGATCGTACGAAGGCGGCGCTTTCGCAGCAGCCGGGCGGGCGGCGGGCCGGACGACTCCTGCTGGCGTTCACCGCGCTCGGCGGTGGTCGATCCGGCCACGCTGCTCACTCACCTTTCGTCATACGGTCCTATCGGCTTGAGGCAATCGCCTCGTACACCATGCCGACGAGCAGGTCGTCGGCGTCCCGCCGGCCGAACTCGCTTGCCGCGCGGGACATCTCGTAGAGCCGGTGCGGGTCGGCGAGGACGGGCAGCACGTTCTGCTGCACCCACTCCGGGGTGAGTTCCGCGTCGTCGACCAGCAGACCGCCGCCCGCCTTGACCACCGGCTGGGCGTTCAGCCGCTGTTCGCCGTTGCCGATGGGCAGCGGGACGTACGCGGCCGGGAGCCCGACGGCGGAGAGTTCGGCGACGGTCATCGCGCCCGCGCGGCAGAGCATCATGTCGGCCGCGGCGTACGCGAGGTCCATCCGGTCCAGGTAACTTACCGGGATGTACGGGGGCATTCCCGGCATCTGGTGCACCTGTGGCAGTTCGTTCTTCGGGCCGACCGCGTGCAGGATCTGGATGCCCGCCTGCTGGAGCCACGGCGCGACCTGCTGGGTGACCTCGTTGAGGCGGCGGGCGCCCTGGGAGCCGCCGGAGACGAGCAGCGTGGGCAGGTTGGGGTCGAGGCCGAAGCGGTGGCGGGCCTCGGGGCGGGCGGCGGCGCGGTCCAGCACGGAGATGGAGCGGCGCAGCGGGATGCCGATGTAGCGGGCGTCACGCAGCTTGCTGTCCGGCGTGGAGACGGCGACCCTGGCGGCGTACCGGGAGCCGATCTTGTTGGCGAGGCCGGGGCGGGCGTTGGCCTCGTGGATCACGATCGGCACCCCGAGGCGCTTGGCGGCGAGATAGCCGGGCAGGGCGACGTACCCGCCGAAGCCGACCACGCAGTCCGCCTTGGTGCGCTCCAGGATCTGCTCGGCGGCCTTGATGGTGCCGCGCAGCCGGCCGGGGACGGTGATCAGTTCGGGGGTGGGCTTGCGGGGCAGCGGCACCGCCGGGATCAGGGCGAGCTCGTAGCCGCGCTCCGGGACGAGCCTGGTCTCCAGGCCGCGTTCCGTGCCCAGGGCCGTGATCCCCACGGTGGGGTCCTGCCTGCGCAGGGCGTCCGCGAGGGCGAGCGCGGGCTCGATGTGGCCGGCGGTCCCCCCACCAGCGAGTACGACATGCACCGAAATTCACCGCTCTCCGGACGAGCGCGCCGCCGAGGCGCGCCGTCGCATCGTGTTCCATCTCCGAGGTCCGCGAGGACCCCCGGCCCCCCGCTTTCTACCAAAGCGAGGTTGCCGCATCGCAAGCGCCGCCCGCGCAGCGGGCTCGTCGCGCGCGAAGGCGATCAGCAGCCCGATGGCGAACATGGTCGGCAGCAGGGCGGAGCCTCCGTAGGAGAACAGCGGGAGCGGGACGCCGGCGATCGGCAGCAGGCCGAGCACCGCACCGATGTTGACCACCGCCTGGGCGATGATCCATGTGGTCACGCCTCCCGCGGCATACCTCACGAAGGGGTCCTCCGTGCGTCCGGCCACGCGGATACCCGCATAGCCTAGAGCCGCGAAGAGGGCCAGTACCGACAGCGTCCCCGCCAGACCCAGTTCCTCACCGGTGACGGCGAAGATGAAGTCCGTGTGGGCTTCTGGCAGTTGTCCCCATTTTTCCACACTCGCGCCGAGTCCGGAGCCGAAGAGCCCGCCGCTGGCCAGGGCGTAGATGCCGTGCACCGCCTGCCAGCAGTCGGCGACCCCGGTCTTCGGCTCGGTGGCGCCGATGCAGGCCAGCCGGGCCATCCGGTTGGGGCTGGTCTTGATGAGGATCACGCCGAGCACGCCCGCGATCGACAGCACCCCCGCGAACAGCCGGGTCGGCGCCCCCGCCAGCCACAACACGCCGAACAGGATGGCGGTCAGGATGATCGCGGTGCCCATGTCGCCGCCGAGCATGATCAGCCCGAGCAGCAGGAAGGTGACCGGGACCAGCGGCACCAGCATGTGCTTCCACTGGCTCAGCAGCCGCTTCTCCTGTTTGCGCGCCATCAGGTCGGCGCCCCACAGCACCAGGGCGAGCTTGCCGAACTCACTGGGCTGGATCTGGAAGGAGCCGCCCAGCGAGATCCAGTTCTGGTTGCCGTTGACCGACATCCCTATCCCCGGCACCTGCACCAGCGCCATCATGAAGACGGCACCGGCGAGGATCGGGTAGGCGAGCGCCCGGTGCAGCTTCACCGGCATCCGGGACGCGACGAGCAGCAGCACACCGCCGATGCAGGCGGCCAGGAACTGTTTGCGGAAGAAGAACGAACCCGGCAGGGACATCTGCAACGCGGTGACCTGGGAGGCCGAGTAGACCATCACGAGACCCAGCACGATGATCAGCAGGCTGCCGCCGAGGATCAGGTAGTACGCGGTCAGCGGCCGGTCCCAGGCGCGGTGGGCACGGGTGTGGAACCGCCGCAGCGGGTTCTCGCGGGCCGTCCGGGGCGCGGCGGGCCCGCGTGCCGCTCGCTGCACGGGCGGCCGGCCGGTGCGGCTACCGGGCATCAACGCCTCCGCTGAACGTCGAGCGTCGCACGCGTCCCTCCCAAGGTCGCCCGGCAGGCGGCCGGGTCAGGCGCCGAGTTCGCGAACGGCCTGTGCGAACGCGTCACCGCGCTGGTTGTAGTTGGCGAACATGTCCATGGAGGCACAGGCGGGGGCGAGGAGCACCGTGTCACCCTCGACCGCCAGCCGCCGGGCCTCCTGGACCGCCGCGAGCATCGCCCCAGTGTCGGTCCGGTCGAGGTCGACGACGGGTACTTCCGGCGCGTGTCGCGCGAGGGCGTCCCGGATGAGGGCGCGGTCGGCGCCGATGAGCACCACGCCGCGAAGTCGCTTTGCCGACTTGGCGACCAGTTCGTCGAAGGTCGCGCCCTTCGCCAGACCGCCCGCAATCCATACGATCGACTCATATGACGCCAACGAGGCTTCTGCCGCGTGGGTGTTGGTGGCCTTCGAGTCGTCGATGTACGCGACCCCGTCCACGTCGGCGACGTGCGCGATGCGGTGGGCGTCCGGGGTGAAGCTCCGCAGACCGTCGCGGACGGCCGTGGCGGGCACCCCGAAGGCGCGCGCGAGGGCCGCCGCGGCAAGGGCGTTGGCGATGTTGTGCGGGGCCGGCGGGTTGACGTCGGAGACCTCGGCCAGCTCCTGGGCGTTCTTGTGCCGGTTCTCGACGAAGGCGCGGTCGACCAGGATGCCGTCCACGACGCCGAGTTGGGACGGCCCCGGGGTGCCGAGGGTGAAGCCGATCGCCCGGCAGCCCTCCTCGACGTCGGCCTGGCGGACCAGGTCCTCGGTGAGCTTGTCCGCGACGTTGTAGACGCAGGCGACCCGGTTGCCCTCGTAGATGCGGCCCTTGTCGGCGGCGTAGGCCTCCATGGAGCCGTGCCAGTCGAGGTGGTCGGGCGCGAGGTTCAGCACGGCCGCCGAATGGGCGCGCAGGGAGGGCGCCCAGTGCAGCTGATAGCTCGACAGCTCCACGGCCAGGACGTCGTAGCGCTCGTCCCCGAGGACCGCGTCGAGCAGCGAGACGCCGATGTTGCCGACGGCGGCCGTGCGCAGGCCCGCGGCCTTCAGGATCGACGCCAGCATCTGGACGGTGGTGGTCTTGCCGTTGGTGCCGGTGACGGCCAGCCAGGGGGCCGCGTCGGGCCCCCGCAGCCGCCAGGCCAGCTCGACGTCGCCCCAGACGGGGACCCCCGCCTCGGCGGCCGCCAGGAACAGCGGCTTGTCGGGCTTCCAGCCGGGTGCGGTGACGATCAGTTCGGTGCCCGCCGGCAGGGTCGCCCCGTCACCGAGCCGTACCGTGACGCCCAGCGCCTCCAGTTCGGCGGCCTGCTCGCGGGCGCGGGCGTCGTCGCCGTCGTTCACGACCGTGACGAGCGCCCCGCGCGCGTGCAGCACCTTGGCCGCGGGGACACCGGAGACGCCGAGTCCGGCGACGGTGACGTGCTTGCCCTGGAATTCCGGGGACACCGAGGAGGTCACTTGGCCGCTGCCCATCCCGCGTAGAAGAGACCGAGTCCGACGATCACACAAACACCTTGAATGATCCAGAAGCGGACCACCACGAGTACCTCGGACCAGCCCTTGAGTTCGAAGTGGTGCTGGAGTGGCGCCATCCTGAAGACGCGCTTTCCGGTGAGCCGGAAGGAGCCGACCTGGATGACGACCGACATGGTGATGAGGACGAACAGGCCGCCCATGATGGCGACGAGGAGTTCCGTGCGGGACAGGATCGCCAGGCCCGTGAGGACACCGCCGAGCGCGAGCGAGCCGGTGTCACCCATGAAGATCTTGGCCGGCGAGGTGTTCCACCACAGGAAGCCGAGGCAGGAACCCATCAGCGCGGAGGCGATGACCGCGAGGTCCAGCGGATCGCGGACCGTGTAGCAGGCGCTGGGGTTGGTCAGGGTCATCGCGTTGGCGCACGACTCCTGGAACTGCCAGACGCCGATGAACGTGTAGGCGCCGAAGACGAGCACGGAGGCGCCGGTGGCGAGACCGTCCAGACCGTCCGTCAGGTTCACGCCGTTGGACATCGCGAGGATCATGAACAGCGCCCAGACCACGAACAGCACCGGACCGATGGTCCAGCCGAAGTCCGTGATGAAGGACAGCTTGGTGGAGGCCGGGGTGTTGCCGATGGCGTCCGGGAACTGCAGCGAGAGCACCGCGAAGGAGATGCCGACGATCAGCTGGCCTGCCATCTTCGCCTTGGCCCGCAGACCCAGCGAACGCCGCTTGACGATCTTGATGTAGTCGTCCAGGAAGCCGACCAGGCCCATCCCGCACATCAGGCCGAGCACCAGCAGACCCGAGTAGCTCGGGGAGTAGCCGGTGATCACCTTGGACAGGAAGTAGGCGGCGACCGTCGACAGGATGAAGGCGATGCCACCCATCGTCGGCGTACCGCGCTTGCTGGCGTGCTCGCGCGGGCCGTCGTCACGGATGTACTGGCCGTAGCCCTTGCGCGCGAGGAGCTTGATCAGCAGTGGCGTACCGATCAGCGTCAGGAAGAGACCGATGACACCCGAGAAGAGGATCTGCTTCATCATCGGGCATCAACACCCTCGGCACCGGACTCCAGGAGCGCCTGGGCAACGCTCTCCAGGCCCACCGAACGCGACGCCTTCACGAGTACGACGTCCCCCGGGCGCAACTCGCTGCGCAACAGGTCGACAGCCGCCTGTGCGTCGGACACGTGCACCGACTCCTCACCCCACGAACCCTCGTTGTATGCGCCCAGTTGCAGCCAGGAGGCTTCCACTCCCCCGACGGCGACGAGCTTGCCGACATTGAGCCGGACGGCGAGCCGTCCGACCGCGTCGTGCTCGGCGAGCGCCTCGTCCCCGAGCTCGGCCATCTTGCCGAGCACCGCCCACGTGCGTCCCCCCTTTGCCTGTGCGGCTGTGCCCATGGCCGCGAGCGCGCGCAGCGCGGCTCGCATGGACTCGGGGTTGGCGTTGTAGGCGTCGTTGACGATGGTCACGCCGTCCGGGCGCTCGGTGACCTCCATACGCCAGCGGGAGAGGGAGCCCGCCTCGGAGAGCGCGGTGGCGATCTCATCCACGGACATGCCCAGCTCATGGGCGACGGCGGCCGCGGCGAGCGCGTTCGACACGTGATGCTCACCGTACAGGCGCATGGTCACATCGCTTGCACCGGAGGGTGTGTGAAGGCTGAACGCGGGCTGTCCCGTGTCCGTGAGTCGTACGTTCTCGGCCCGTACGTCCGCTTCGGCCGACTCTCCGAAAAGGACCACCTTCGCCTTGGTACGGGAGGCCATGGCCCGGACCAACGGGTCGTCCGCGTTGAGGATCGCGACGCCGCCGTCGTCGGCCGGCGGGAGCGCCTCCACCAACTCGCCCTTGGCCTGGGCGATCTGCTCCCGGCCGCCGAACTCGCCGATGTGGGCGGTGCCGACGTTGAGGACCAGGCCGATCCGCGGCGGCGTCAGGTCCGTCAGGTAGCGGATGTGCCCGATGCCGCGGGCCCCCATCTCCAGTACCAGGAACCGGGTTTCCGCGGTGGCGGACAGGGCGGTCAGCGGCAGCCCGATCTCGTTGTTGAACGAGCCGGGCGTGAACACGGTCGGCGCCTTGGTGCGCAGCACCTGGGCGATGAGGTCCTTGGTGCTGGTCTTGCCGGCCGAGCCGGTGAGGGCCACGAGGGTCGCGCCGAGCCGTCGTACGACATGCCGGGCGAGGGCGCCGAGGGCCGTCGGGACGTCGTCCACGACGATCGCGGGCACGCCGACGGGACGCGACGCCAGCACGGCGACCGCGCCCTGCGCGACGACCTGCGCCGCGAAGTCGTGGCCGTCCACGCGCTCGCCCACGAAGGCGGCGAACAGGCTGCCCGGTCCGGCCTCCCGGGAGTCCCGGACGACCTCCCCGGTGACCTGGACGGACGGATCCGGTATGTCGTGCGTCTGCCCGCCGACGACTGCTGCGATCTCGGCGAGGGAGAGGGCGATCACAAGTTCATCCCCTGGGTCTTCTGGATTTTCATCCCTGGGTTTTCCGGATGGCTTCGCGCAGCACCTGGCGGTCGTCGAAGGGACGGATCACGCCGGCGATGTCCTGGCCCTGCTCATGGCCCTTGCCGGCGACGAGCACGGTGTCGCCGGGGTGCGCGCGGGCGACGGCGGCCTCGATCGCGGCGGCCCGCTCCTCGAAGAGCAGCACCTCGCCACGCTCGTGGGCGGGCACCGCGGCGGCGCCTTCGAGCATGGTCGCGAGGATGGCGAGGGGGTCCTCGGAGCGGGGGTTGTCGGAGGTGAGGACCGCCGTGTCGGCGAGCCGGGCCGCGGCGGCGCCCATCGGGGCCCGTTTGGTCCGGTCGCGGTCGCCGCCGCAGCCGAGGACGATGAGCAGCCGGCCCTTGGTGACCTTGCGCAGGGCCCGCAGGACGGACTCGACCGCGTCGGTCTTGTGGGCGTAGTCGACGACCGCGAGGTAGGGCTGTCCGGCGTCCACGCGCTCCAGTCTGCCCGGCACCCCCGGTACGGCGGCGACCCCGTCGGCGGCGGTCTGAGGTTCGAGTCCCGCGGCGGCGAGGGCGACGATCGCGGCGAGGGTGTTCGCCACGTTGAACGGGCCCGGCAGCGGAGACTTGGCGGCGATCCGGACGCCCTCGGGCCCGACGACCGTGAATGTGGAGTCCAGCGGCCCGATGTGGACGTCGGTGGCCCGCCAGTCGGCGTCCGGGTGCCCCTCGGCGGAGTAGGTGACCACCGGGACGGTGGCCTCCCGGGCGAGCCGGCGGCCGTACTCGTCGTCGACGTTGACCACACCCCGCCTGCTGCGTTGCGGGGTGAACAGCTGCGCCTTGGCCTGGAAGTAGTCCTCCATGCCGGAGTGGAACTCCATGTGTTCCGGGCTCAGGTTGGTGAAGACGGCGATGTCGAAGACGCAGCCGTCGACCCGGCCGAGGACCAGGGCGTGGCTGGAGACCTCCATGGCGACCGCCTCGACCCCGCGCTCGCGCATGACGGCGAACAGCGCCTGGAGGTCGGTGGCCTCGGGGGTGGTGCGCTCGGACTTGATGCGCTCGTCGCCGATGCGCATCTCGACGGTGCCGATGAGTCCGGTGGCGCGGGTCGACTTCAGGCCGCCCTCGACCAGGTAGGCCGTGGTGGTCTTGCCCGAGGTGCCGGTGATGCCGATCTGGAGCAGGTCGCGGCCCGGCCGGCCGTAGATGGTGGCCGCCAGTTCGCCCATCCGCGCGCGCGGGTCGTCGACCACCAGCACCGGCAGGCCGGTCGCGGCGGCCCGCTCGGCGCCCGTCGGGTCCACCAGGACGGCGACCGCGCCGAGGCCGGCGGCCTGGGTGACGAAGTCGGCGCCGTGCGCGCGGGCGCCCGGCAGGGCGGCGTACAGGTCGCCGGGGCGCACCGCGCGTGAGTCATGGGTGATGCCCGTGACCTCCACGGCGTCGTGAGCGGGATCCGGGACGGCGGCACCCAGCTGATCGGCGAGCTCCGCGAGGGGTGTGGCGGAGTTCTGAACCGGTCGTGGCGGCCCCGGATAGGTCACGGAAGCGCCCTTCTGGGTGGTTTGGGACTGATCAGCGTGTGGCACGGCGGTGAGCGTACCGGGCGCACCCGCTCCGGGGCGAAGTGAGGGGCGCGGGGCGCCGTGGTTGCCGGGATCGGGGGTGATCGTTGTCACGGGCTCGTTCCTGGTGGGTCTGTGCGCGGTGCTGCGGCGCCGGTCAGGGCTTGTAGTCGACGGGCAGGTTCGCCGCCCTGGCGCCGGTCGGCGGGATCTGGAGGGTCTTGAGGGCGAACTCCATCACCTGCTTGTAGATAGGGCCGCAGATCTGGCCGCCGAAGTAGCTGCCGGCGGTGGCGTTCTGGATGGCGCAGTAGACGGTGATCCGGGGCTTGTCCGCCGGGGCGAACCCGGCGAACGACGAGGTGTAGCCGCGGTACCTGCCGGTGGCCGGATCCACTCGGTTCGCGGTACCGGTCTTGCCGGCCACGTTGTAGCCGGGGATGGCCGCCTTGGCTCCGGTGCCCTGCTCGTCGTCGACGACCGACTCCAGCATCTCGGCCAGGGTGCGGGCGGTCTTCGCGCTGACCACCCGGGTCTTCCTGGGCTGCGCGGCCGGCGTGAAGCGGCCGTCGGCGCCCTTGGTGCCGCGGATCAGGGTCGGATCGACGCGGACCCCGCCGTTGGCGATCGTCGAGTACACGGAGGCCGCCTGCATGGCGTTGATGGAGAAGCCCTGGCCGAAAGGGATCGTGTACTGCTGGGACGTCGACCACTTGTCCGGGGCGACCAGGATGCCCTTGGTCTCGCCGGGGAAGCCGAGTCCGGAGTAGCTGCCGATGCCGAACTTGCGCAGGTACGAGTACAGGACCTGGTTGGCCTGTTCCTGGGTCCTGCCGAGCTGGCCGGCGGCGAGGATGGTGCCGATGTTGCTGGACTTGGCGAGCACGCCGTTGAGCGTGAGGTACCAGGTGTCGTGGTCGACGTCGTCCTTGAAGAGCCGGTCGCCGCGGTGCAGCCGGTTGGGCACCACCACGTGGGTGAGCGGGGTCGCGACGTTGCGCTCCAGGACGGCCGCCATCGACATGACCTTGGCGGTGGAGCCGGGCTCGTAGGCGTCCTGGAGGGCGGCGTTGCCCATCGCCTCCGCGTCGGCCGCGGACAGGTCGTTCGGGTCGAAGCCGGGCGAGTTCGCCATGGCCAGGATCTGGCCGGTCCGGGTGTCCTGGACGACCACGTAGCCGCGGTCCGCCTTGGACTTCTTGACCTGGTCGGTGATGGCGTTCTGCGCGGCCCACTGGATGTCGCGGTCGATGGTGAGCTCCACGTCGGTGCCGGGCACCGCGGGCGTCTCGGTGGAGGCCACGGTGGGCACCTCACGGCCGCCGGACTGGGCGTAGCGGATCTTGCCGTCCTTGCCGGACAGCTCCTTGTCGAGCTTCTGCTCGATACCGCCGCCGCCCTTGCCGTCGGCGTTGACCCAGCCCAGTATCCCGGCGGCCAGATCGCCGTTCGGGTACACCCGCTGGCTGCTGGGGTCGGCGAAGACACCGGCCAGCACGTTGACGGTGTTGTTGTCGGTCGCCGCCTTGGTGAGGAGCGCGGCCTTCAGGTCCTTGATCTGCTTCCAGACCTGCGGGGTCTGCCGGGTGGCCAGCCGTACGTAGCGCAGGTCCCTGTTCTGCGGCCGCAGCAGCTTGACGAGGGCGGCCTGGTTCTTGCCGAGGATGGGGGCGAGCAGCGCGGCGGCCTGCTCGGGGCCGTCGTCCACCTTGAGCTGCTTGCTGGTGAACATCGTGGGGTCGGCGGTGATGTCGTACGCGTCCTCGCTGATCGCCAGCGCCACGCCGTTGCGGTCGGTGATCCCGCCGCGCTCGGCGGCAAGGGTGTGCACGACGTACCGGTTCAGCTCGGCCTTGGCGGCGTAGGCGCTGGCGTCGACGGCCTGGACCTGGAGCAGGCGGCCGACGAAGACGAGCATGACCAGGGTCAGGGCGAGGCCGACCATGCGCAGCCGGGGGCGGGGGCTGCCGAGGCGCAGCGGGCGCTGGGCCGGGGAGCGGGCCGCGCTCGGGCGGCGTACCGGGCGGGCACCGGGGCCGGGCTGCCGCCGGACCGCGCCCCTGGGATCGCGGGGCTCCCGGGGGCGGGGCGGCTTGGCGGGGCCGGGCACACGGCGGCGCGGTTCCCTGTCGGACACTGCCGTCACCTGCCGGAGGTCGGGGTCGGGGTGGTCACGGGCGTGGGGGCCGGACCGGGCGTCACCGGCACGGAGGCGTCGGCGGCGGCCGTGGGCGGTACGGAGGCGTCGGTCGCGGCCGTGGAGGGCTGGGCCGGGCTCTGGCCGGGGCTGGCGGGGGTTCCCGTGCCGAGGGCCTCGGGGGCGGCCGGCGCGGGGGCGGCGTCGGGCCCCTGGAGCAGGGCGGCGGGGCTCGGCACTCCCTTCACCGTGCCGTCCGGGTCGAGGAAGACCGGGTCGCCGCCGGGCACCATGCCCAGCTCGCGGGCCCGGCGCTGGAGCGCGTCGGGGGCCGAGTAGGCGTCGATGTCCCGCTGCAGGGCCTGTTCCTCGTCGGTGAGGTTCTTGGTCTGCTTCTGCAGGTCGTCGAGTTTGAACGAGCCCTCGCTGAGCGCCGAGTTCAGCACCAGCAGGCCGATCAGACCACCGCCGAGCAGCAGGACGACGAGCAGCACGAACGGGGTGCGGGCGGCCCGGGGGCCCCGGCCGGCCGGAAAGAGCCGCGCGAGGCGGGCCGCCCGCCCCCTCAGCTCGGGTTTCCTACTCACGTGTCCTCCGGAGGGTCCGGGAACCCCGCTCGCTCACGCCGCTCATTCAATGGACTCCCTGATGCGCTGGGCGCCACGAAGACGCGCGGGCGCGGCCCGGCGGTTCTCGGCGACCTCTTCCTCGGTGGGAAGTTCGGCACCGCGCGTGAGCAGCTTGAGCCGGGGCTGGTACTGCTCGGGCACCACCGGAAGGCCGGGCGGCGCGGTGGAGGCGGCGCCGGCCGCGAACACCTGTTTGACCAGGCGGTCTTCGAGCGAGTGGTACGACAGCACGGCGATCCGCCCGCCGACCGCGAGGGCCTCGACGGCGGCCGGCACCGCCCGTTCCAGCACCGACAGTTCGCCGTTGACCTCGATGCGCAGCGCCTGGAAGGTGCGCTTGGCCGGGTTGCCGCCGGTGCGCTTGGCGGCCTGCGGCAACGCGTCCCGGATCAGCTCGACGAGCCGGGCGCTGTTGCTGAACGGCTCCTTCTCCCGCTCCCTGACGATCGCCGACACGATCCGCTTGGCCTGCTTCTCCTCGCCGTACTGGAAGAGGATGCGGACGAGGTCACCGGCCGGGTAGGTGTTCAGGACCTCGGCGGCGCTGATGCCGGTGGTCTGGTCCATCCGCATGTCCAGCGGGGCGTCCTGGGCGTAGGCGAAGCCGCGGCCGGCCTCGTCGAGCTGCATGGAGGAGACGCCGAGGTCGAAGAGGACGGCCTGCACGCGCGGGATGCGCAGCCGTTCGAGCACGTCGGGCAGCTCGTCGTAGACGGCGTGCACCAGGGTGGCGCGGTCACCGAAGGGGGCGAGCCGCTCGCCGGACAGGCGCAGCGCCTCCGGGTCGCGGTCCAGGGCGACCAGGCGGGCCTCGGGGAAGCGGGTCAGGAGCGCCTCGCTGTGCCCGCCGAGGCCGAGGGTGCAGTCGACGACCACGCTGCCCGGTGCCTCCAGGGCGGGTGCCAGCAGGTCCAGACACCGCTGGAGCATCACCGGGACGTGTCGACTCTGGCTCAAGAGGGCCTCTCAGTTCCGGCGCGGGGGACGCACCGCCGGGTCCCCGCCCGCTCGGTACGCGCGCCGCGCACGTGGGGAGACGGCCCGGACGTGCCGGGGTCTCCAGGGGATTTCACCAGCGGGGAGGGCCTCGCCTCCCGCTTCGCGTCACTTTAGTCCACCGTGTCGCCCGGTCAATCAACCGGCCTGCGCGGCGCGTACCGGCATGCCGGAGGGTCCGCGATTGGCACGGAATCACTCGTACGGATCCGGTTTGCCCTCCCTGTGGGTTAGCTCACAACAAGCCACGATGACGTTCTTTGTCCCCTCTCACAGGAGGCCGTGAACACGCGTGACCAGTAACGTCGTGACTATGACGACTTCCGCAGCAGTTCCCACTGGATCCGAAGGCGCCATAAGCACCGGCGACACCGTGACCGATCGCCTGGTCGACGCCAACCGGACCTATGCCGACGCCTTCACCGACCCCGGCATGGACGCCCGCCCCGTGCTGCACGTGGCCGTGGTGTCCTGTATGGACGCGCGCATCGACCTGCACAAGGCCCTCGGGCTGCAGCTCGGCGACTGTCACACCATCCGCAACGCCGGCGGTGTGGTCACCGACGACGTGATCCGCTCCCTCACCATCAGCCAGCGCAAGCTCGGCACCCGCAGCATCGTCCTCATCCACCACACCAACTGCGGCCTGGAGTCCCTCACCGAGGAGTTCCGCTCCGAGCTGGAGATGGAGGTCGGCCAGCGTCCGCCGTGGGCGGTGGAGTCCTTCCGGGACGTCGACCAGGACGTACGGCAGTCCATGCAGCGCGTGCGCACCTCGCCGTTCCTGCTGCACACGGACGACGTGCGCGGCTTCGTCTTCGACGTCCGCACAGGCCTGCTCCGCGAGGTAGACCCGGTCTGACCGCCGCGGCACGGCCGTGGTGAACCGCGCCCCTCCGGCGCGACGGAACCGCCCCCGGCCCCCGTCGCGCCGCCCGTCCACCCCGGAAACACCCCTCCGAAAGCTGTCGGCCCGCTGTCGAATAGACGGTCGAAAAGCCGTAAGACCGACATAGTGCGGGCAGTTGTCCACAGGCGAGTGACACGAATCGGTAACGGCAGCAAGAATGCGGTGTGGGACGCCGCGCGGAACCATTCACGCGTGGTGTCCGTGATTCGGGGTGGGCCGGAGATGCGAGACGAAGCACCGGCCCGGGCAAAAACGGGCCGAGGAGGGCCGGGTGACGACCTATGACGATCGAGCGAGCCTCACTGATCTGACCGCCACTGTGGAGCGCGTCCGCAGTTCGGTGGAGGGAGTGATCGAGGGCAAGCCCGAGGTCGTACGGCTTTCGCTGACCGTGCTGCTCGCCGAGGGGCATCTTCTGATCGAGGACGTCCCGGGCGTGGGCAAGACGATGCTGGCGAAGGCGCTGGCGCGGTCCATCGACTGCACGGTGCGGCGTATCCAGTTCACGCCCGACCTGCTGCCGTCGGACATCACCGGCGTGTCCATCTGGGACCAGCAGCGCCGGGACTTCGAGTTCAAACCGGGTGCGATCTTCGCCCAGATCGTGATCGGCGACGAGATCAACCGCGCCTCCCCGAAGACCCAGTCCGCGCTGCTGGAGTCGATGGAGGAGCGACAGGTCACCATCGACGGGCAGACCTATGAGCTGCCGAGCCCTTTCATGGTGGTCGCGACCCAGAACCCGGTCGAGATGGAGGGCACCTACCCGCTCCCCGAGGCCCAGCGCGACCGTTTCATGGCCCGCGTCTCGGTCGGCTACCCGAGCGCGGAGGCCGAGTTGCAGATGCTCGACGTGCACGGCGCGGTCAACCCGCTGGACGACCTCCAGCCGGTGGCGCACGCCCATGACGTCGTGAAGCTGATCGAGGCCGTGCGCGGGGTCCACGTCGCCGAACCGGTCCGCCGGTACGCGGTGGACCTGGTCGCCGCCACCCGCACCCACCCCGACCTCAGACTCGGCGCCTCCCCGCGCGCGACGCTGCACCTGCTGCGCGCCGCGAAGGCGTCCGCGGCCCTGAGCGGCCGGGAGTACGCGCTGCCGGACGACGTGCAGGCGCTCGCCGTCGCGGTCCTCGCGCACCGGCTGCTGCCCACCGCCCAGGCCCAGCTCAACCGGCGCACCTCGGAGCAGGTGGTCCAGGAGATCCTGCAGTCCACCCCGGTCCCGGCGGGGCCCCGGCAGCAGGCCGGCCTCGGCGGTCCGGGCCGTGGGGTGCCGGCGTATCCCCAGCAGCCCCCGCGGAGTCTGTGATGGGCGCCCCGGCGGAGGCCGACCGCGGGGAGCCGGGCGGGATCCGCACGGCCCTGGCCGGGCTGACCACCCGTGGCCGCTCCTTCCTCGCGGCCGGCATCGCGGCGGTGGTCTGCGCGTACATCCTCGGTCAGGCCGATCTGCGCCGGGTCGGGCTGCTGCTCGCCGTGCTGCCGCTGATCTGCGCGACGGTGCTCTACCGCACCCGCTACCGGGTGGCCGGCAGCCGCCGGCTCTCCCCCGCGCGGGTACCGGCCGGCAGCGAGGCCCGGGTCCACCTGCGGATGGACAACGTCTCCCGGCTGCCCACCGGCCTGCTGATGCTCCAGGACCGGGTGCCCTACGTGCTCGGTCCGCGTCCCCGCTTCGTACTGGACCGGGTGGAGCCGGGCGGCCGCCGCGAGGTCTCCTACCGGGTCCGCTCGGACCTGCGGGGCCGCTATCCGCTGGGCCCGCTCCAGCTGCGCCTGACCGACCCGTTCGGGATGTGCGAACTGACCCGCTCCTTCTCGACGTTCGACACCCTGACCGTCATCCCGAAGGTGGAGCCGCTGCCGCCGATCCGGCTCAGCGGCGAGGCCAAGGGGTACGGCGACGGACGGCAGCGCTCACTGGCCCTGGCCGGCGAGGACGACGTGATCCCGCGCGGCTACCGGTACGGCGACGACCTGCGCCGGGTGCACTGGCGTTCCACCGCCCGCTACGGCGAGCTGATGGTGCGCCGCGAGGAGCAGCCGCAGCGGGCCCGCTGCACGGTGCTCCTTGACACCCGCGGCCTCGCCTACGAAGGAGCGGGTCCGGACTCGGCGTTCGAGTGGGCGGTCTCCGGTGCCGCCTCCGTCCTGGTCCACATGCTCGAACGCGGCTTCTCGGTGCGGCTGTTGACGGACACCGGCAGCTCGGTGCCCGGCGAGGGCGCCGACGGTTTCGCGGGCTCCCAGGAGTCGGCGGACGCGGCCGGGCTGATGATGGACACCCTGGCCGTGGTCGACCACTCGGACGGCGCGGGCCTGTCCCGGGCCTACGACGTGCTGCGCGGCGGGAACGAGGGGCTGCTGATGGCCTTCCTGGGCGATCTCGACGAGGAACAGGCCGCGGTGGTCGCGAAGATGCGCCGGCGCAGCGGCGGCGCCGTCGCCTTCGTGCTGGACCCGGACACCTGGGTGCGGGAGCCCACCGACGTACCCCCGCCGGGGCACGCCCCCGAGCAGCGGCTGCGGATGCTGCGCGAGGCCGGCTGGACGGCCGTCGGGGTGCCGCGCGGCGCCCCGCTCGCCGAGCTGTGGCGGCAGGCCGACCGGGAGCGCTCCTCGATGGCCGCGGTGAGCGGGGAGGCACGGTGATGAGCGGACGGGCCCGGCTGGCCCTCACCGCGGCGGCGGCGACGCTGATGGCGTCCTGCGCCCTGCTGCCTCTGGTCTCCCCGAAGACCTGGCTGTTCCAGGCGGCGTTCCTGGTCGCGATCCAGACGGGCGTGGGCGCCGCCGCCCGGCGGGTGCCGCTGGCCCGGCCGCTGACGGTGGCCGCGCAGGCCCTGGCCGGTCTGCTGATGCTGACCCTGGTCTTCGCCCGGGGCCATGCGATCCTCGGGGTGGTCCCGGGCCCGGACACCTTCCGCCACTTCGCCGACCTGCTCCAGCAGGGCTCCGAGGACGTCAGCCGCTATGCGATACCCGCGCCGCTCTCCGACGGCATCCGGCTGATGGTGGTCGGCGGGGTGCTGGTCGTCGGGCTGGTCGTGGACACCCTGGCGGTGACCTACCGCAGCGCGGCCCCGGCCGGGCTGCCGCTGCTCGCGCTGTACTCGGTGGCGGCGGGCCTGTCGGACGGTCCGGGCGACTGGCTGTGGTTCCTGGTGGCGGCGGCCGGCTACCTGATGCTGCTGCTCGCCGAGGGCCGGGACCGGCTCTCCCAGTGGGGCCGGGTGTTCGGCGGGGTCTCCCGGGCCCCGGGCGGCCCGGAGAGCGGTGCGGTGGCCCCGGTGCGCACCGGGCGCCGGATCGGCTTCGCGGTGCTGGGTGTGGCCTTGTTCGTGCCGTTCGCGATGCCCTCGATCGAGGGCGGACTGCTGGCCGGCGCCGGCGCCGGGGTCGGCGTGGGCAACGGGAACGGCGGCACGATCTCCGCGGTCAACCCGCTGGTGTCGCTGCGCGACAGCCTCAACGTGGACGAGGACCGCCAGGTGCTGTCCGTCAGGACCACCAGCGACGACGTCTCCGACCTGTATCTGCGGATCGTCTCCCTGGACGACTTCGACGGCACCACCTGGAAGCCCGCCCAGCGGCACATCACCGGGGTGCCGGACACGTTCCCGACCCCGGCCGGCCTGAGCGGTGACGTCAAGCGCACGACGGTGCGGACCTCGATCTCGGCCGCCGACTGGTACGCGCAGGACTGGCTGCCGATGCCGTATCCGCCGAGCGGCGTGAAGGTGGCCGGCACCTGGCGCTACGAGCCGGTCGGCATGACCCTGGTCGGCGACCACGGGCAGAACACGCGCGGGGAGACCTACCAGGTGACCAGCCTGGACGTGCAGCCGACGGCGGAGCAGCTGGCGGCGGCCCCGCAGCCGCCGCCGGCGCTGAAGAAGGAGTACACCGAGGTCCCCTCGTCGCTGCCGTCGGTGGTGGCGCGGACGGCCAGGGAGATCACCGCCGGCTCGTCCAGCCACTACGAGGAGGCGGTCAAGCTCCAGGACTACTTCGCGGTGACCGGCGGCTTCCAGTACGACACCCAGGTGGCGGTCGGCCGGGGCGAGGGCGCGATCGCGAACTTCCTGCAGCAGAAGCGCGGCTTCTGCGTGCACTTCTCGTTCGCGATGGCCGCGATGGCCCGGACGCTGGGCATTCCGGCCCGGGTCGCGGTGGGCTTCGCGCCGGGCACCCCGCAGTCCGACGGCACGGTGTCGGTGGGGCTGAAGGACGCGCACGCCTGGCCCGAGCTGTACTTCGAGGGGGTGGGCTGGACCCGCTTCGAGCCGACCCCGACGCGGGGCACGACGCCGTCGTACACGGTGTCGGACACCCCGGGCTCGTCCGTGCCGAACGAGGCGCTGCCGTCCCAGGGTGCCTCCGCCGCGCCGTCCGCCTCGGCGTCGCAGAGCTCGGGCTGCACGCCCCAGCTGCGCAAGCAGGACGTCTGCGCGAGTCCGTCGGTGGCCGGCACGGTGCGGCAGAGCGACGGCGGGCCGCCGTGGTGGCAGCTGGCGCTGTGGGCACTGGCCGGGTTCGCCGTGCTGGTGGCGCCGCTGTCGCCGATGCTGTACCGGCGGCGGGTGCGGGCCCGGCGGCTGGGCGCCCATGACCGGACCCCCGCCGGGGTGGCGGCCCACACGCTGGCGGTCTGGCAGGAACTGACCGACACCGTCTGGGACTTCGGTATCACCCCGGACGACTCGCAGACCCCGCGCGGCACGGCCGCCCGGATCGTCGGGCTGGGTCGTCTCGACCCGGTCGCCGCGGAGTCGGTGCACCGGGTGGCGGAGGCGGTGGAGCAGGTGCTGTACGCGCCGCGGCCACGGCTGACGGCGGGTCTCGCGGACGACGTCCGCAGGGTGTCGGCCGCGTTCGACAGCACGGCCGGCGGCGCCGCGCGGCTGCGGGCGCTGCTCGCTCCGCGGTCGTCCGTGCGCCTGCTGTGGGCGGCGTCGGCCTGGTGGGCCGGACTGCGGGAGCGGGTGGCGGCCGCCCGTCCGGCGCTGCGGAAGCCGTCGGGGCAGCAGGGCTGACGGTGGGCGGGTGACGACTGAGGGGTGACCGCCCGTGGCGGTCACCCCTCAGTCACGCTCTGTGCGGCCTCCCGGCGAGTCCCTCACTGGCCCTGTTCGTCGCGGCGCCGCTGCCAGCGCTCCTCGATGCGGTCCATCACGGACCGCTTGGGCCGGACCTGGTGGCGCACCTGCGGCCCACCCGCGGGCTGCTCACCGGGCTTGGGAGCCTTGCGCCAGCCGGTGACGGCGAGCACCGCGCAGCCCAGCATGACGAGGAAGCCCACCACGCTGACCCAGATCTGCTGTGCGACCATGCCGGCCATGAGGAGCGCGATACCCACGAGGAAGCCGGCCACCGCCTGGTAGACCCGTCGCCGGGTGTACGTCCGCAGGCCGTTCCCCTCAAGCGCTGTCGCGAACTTGGGGTCTTCGGCGTACAGCGCTCGCTCCATCTGCTCAAGCATTCGCTGCTCGTGCTCCGAGAGCGGCACGGCGTCCTCCTCATCGTGCAGTCGCCGGGGCGACCCGGGGGGTCCCTTCAGGATAGGCAGGGAATCGCCCCCGTGAAACCCGCCCCTCTAGGCCAATTGGCCAACCGGAACCCGCCATGGCGGTCCCGGCTCGCTGAGGCTTCCATTCCCCAGCTACCGGCCCGTCATGCCGGGTGGTCTCCCTCGATCATACGGCGCAAACCCCTCGATCGGGCGGCCTGTGGCGTACTCCATCCGCCGCCGAGGCCCTGATCAGCGGGCGCGTCTCAGGAGATGCTCAGGTGCCGTCCGCACCCGGCGTCTCGCCGAGGACATGGAGCTGGGTGGCGAGGGCCTGGAAGGCGGGGAGCTCGGCGGCGGCCGCCTCCAGCCTGAGCAGGGCGTCGAGGGCACCGGGTTCGGTGTCCACCAGGACGCCGGGGACCAGGTCGGCGAAGACCCGCACGCCGTGCACGGCGGCCACGGCCAGGCCGGCGCCCTCGACCAGGCCGGTGAGCTGCTCGGCGGTGAAGCGGCGGGGCATGGGGTCGCCGCTGCCCCAGCGGCCGTCGGGGTCGTCGAGGGCCTGCTTGGCCTCGGTGAAGTGGCCGGCGAGGGCCCGGGCGACCACGGCCCCGCCGAGCCCGGCGGCGAGCAGGCTGAGGGCACCCTCGGAGCGCAGCGCGGCCACCGTGTTGCGCACGCCCTCGGCCGGGTCGTCGACGTGCTCCAGGACGCCGTGGCAGAGCACCACGTCGTGACCGCCGCGCTCGACCACGTCGAACAGGCCGAGGACGTCGCCCTGGACGCCTCTGACGCGGTCGGCGACTCCGGCCTCGGCGACGCGGCGCTCCAGGGCGAACAGCGCGTTGGGGCTGGGGTCGACGACGGTGACGCGGTGCCCGAGGCGGGCGAGGGGGACGGCGAAGTTGCCGCTGCCGCCGCCGGTGTCGAGGACGTCCAGGGTGTCCCGGCCGGTGGCCTTGACCCGGCGGTCGAGGGCCTCCTGGAGGACCTCCCAGACCACGGCGGTACGGAGAGAAGCGCGGGGTCGTGTGGGGTCCGGCACGGCAGTTGACTCCTCGGCGCGGCACCGCCTGCTGCCCGGCGGCGCGAACTCGGTGCCTCCCCGGCCCGGGCGCGGGCGGAGGGAAGGCTTCAGGCTCTCTCCACCCTATTGCCTTCGCCGCCTCGCCTGGTCATCCCGCGTCGGGCAGCTCCCTTCCCGGCCTCGCCGTGCCGCCGTCCGGCCGCTCGTCCTCCTGGCGGCGCGGCTGGGGCAGCACCGGCTGCAACACGAGCATCCGCTCGACGATGCGGACGAACATCCCGACGTCACGTATCAGGTCGTCGGCGTCGCGGCGGCCGGCCGCGCCCTGGATGCCGGCCTCGGCGCGGGCGCGGCGGGCGGCGCCGGAGGCGAACAGGGCGCTCCACTCGGTGAGCTCGGGGGCGACCTCGGGCAGCACCTCCCAGGCGCTGCGGATGCGGGCCCGGCGCCGGGGCGAGGTCTCCGGCCGGGCGCGGGCGGCGAGCACGGCGGCCGCGGTGCGCAGGGCGGCCAGGTGGGCCGTCGCGTAGCGCTCGTTGGGGGTGTCGAGCAGTTCGGCCTCGTCGAGGGCGGCGCGGGCCTGGGCGAGCAGGTCGAGGGCGGCGGGCGGGGCCGTGGCCCGGCGGAGCACGGGGTGCACGTCGCTCGCCGGGCCGGTCAGTGAGGGGGCAGGGCCGGTGGCGCGGCGCCGGTGGGCGGCGGCTGACGAGTTGGCCATGACGAACCTCCTGTCGTCTGGGTGACGGCTCCCTCACACGGGGTGCCGTATGTGCCCATCGTGCGGTATGCCACTGACAATCCGTTCCGACCTGGGCTTTTGCTTCGCTCGTAGGTTCGGGGTAGTTTTTGCACTGACCAGTCAGTTCAAAAGACGAGCGCTACGGAAGACACGGAGGAGGGGGTACCCGTGCACGGCGTGTCAGTCACAGCCGACGGCCTCGGGGTGAGAGGCCCGCGGGGCTGGGCGTTCCAGGGAGTCACCGTGGACGCCGGGCCCGGGGCGCTGATCGCGGTGGAGGGCCCGTCCGGTTCCGGCCGGACCTGTCTGCTGCTGACGCTCACCGGCCGGATGAAGGCCACCGAGGGCACCGCGACCGTCGGCGAGGCCCGGCTCCCCAAGCAGCTCGCGGCCGTCCGCCGGATCAGCGCGGTGGCCAACGTCGCCGGGGTGACGGACCTGGAACCGGCCCTGACCGTCGGCGAACACCTGCGCGAACGGGCCCTGCTGCAGCGCAGGTTCGGCGACTCCCTGCGCGATCTGCTGCGGCCGGGCGCGGAGCGGGCGGCACGCGCGGGGCAGCGGATCGACGACGCCCTGACCGCCGCCGGGCTCGACCTGGAGGCACTGCCCAAGGGCGCCAGGACCGCCGTACGCGACCTGGAGCGGATCGAGGCGCTGCGGCTGTCCGTGGCGCTGGCGCTGATCGCGAAGCCCCGGCTGCTCGCCGTGGACGACGCGGACCTGAAGCTGTCGCAGGCCGAACGGGCCGAGGTGCGGGCGCTGTTGGCGTCGATCGCCGAGTCCGGGACGACGGTCCTGGCGGTGTGCACGGAGGCGCTGACGGGTGCCGTCGTCGTCCGCACCGGGGCCGCGCGGGAACAGGGGACCGAGGGGACCCAGGCACCGGAAGGCGCCGGAACCGGGGAGGAGGCCGATGATGCGTTCGCCGCGACTGGCCGCGCTTGAGCTCAGGCGCTTCGGGCGGGGGCGGCTGCCGCGCGCGGCCCTGGTGGCCCTGCTGGTGCTGCCGCTGCTGTACGGGGGGCTGTACCTGTGGTCGTTCTGGGATCCGTACGGGCACCTGGACCGCATCCCGGTGGCGCTCGTCAACGACGACAAGGGAGCGACGGCCGACGGCCGGAGGATCAGCGCGGGTGACGACATCGTGGCCGGGCTGCGGGACAGCGACACCTTCGACTGGCACGAGGTGAACGCCGCCGACGCCCGCCGGGGTGTCGAGGACGGCACGTACTACCTGTCGCTGACCATGCCGTCCGACTTCAGCGCGCGGGTCGCCTCCAGCGCGGGGAACGCCCCGGAGACCGGCGCCCTCCAGGTGCGCACGAACGACGCCGACAACTACATCGTCGGGCAGATCTCCCGCACGGTCTTCAACGAGGTGCGCTCGGCCGCGTCCGCCAAGGCGTCCCGGTCCTTCCTGGACCGGATCTTCATCTCGTTCGCCGACATCCACGGGCAGACCGAGAAGGCCGCCGAGGGCGCCGACACGCTCACCGGGGGCATCGGGAAGGCCGAGAAGGGCTCGAAGGACCTCGCGGACGGCCTGAAGGACGCGAAGAAGGGCAGCGGGAAGCTCGTCGGCGGCATCGAGAAGCTGGACGCGGGCGCCGGCAAGCTGGAGACGGGCTCGCGGCAGGTCGCGAACGGCACCCAGCAGCTCGCGGACCGGGTCGACGGGGTCTACGCCCAGGTCGGCCCGTACCTGAGGGACAACGAGAAGACCATCGGCGACACCGCCCGGCTGGTCGCCGACTCCGCCGGGGCCGTCCGCGACAACCTGGGCGTCCTGGTGCGGACCGCGCCCGCGGCCGACCGGACGGCGCACGCCGCCGCCGACACCCTGGACCAGGTCTACCGGGCCCGCTGCTCCGCACAGCCGCTCACCGACCCGGCCTGCCCCGACCTGAAGAAGGCCAGGGACGCGGCCCACGACGTGGCCGACGTCGCCGACGACCTCGACACCCTGATCGCCGACCAGCACGGCGACCTGAAGACGCTCGACAAGAACCTCGGCACGCTGCAGACGCAGGCGCGGGCACTGGCCGACCGCGCGCCGCACCTCTCCGAGGACGTCGCCGACGCCGTCAAGAAGATCGACAAGCTGAACGAGGGCGCCGCCCAGGTGGCCGCGGGCGCCGCGAAACTGCACACCGGCCTCGGCACCGCCACCACCGGCGCCACCGGGCTGGACGCGGGCATCGGCAGGCTGGAGACCGGTGCCGACGACCTGAGCGGCGGGATGTACAAGCTCGTCGACGGCTCCGGCAAGCTGGCCGGCGGACTGCACGACGGCGCGGACAAGATCCCCGACTACGACAAGAAGGACCGCGACCGGCGCACCGGGGTCATGGCCGACCCGGTCCAGCTCGCCTCCCACGACCTGCACAAGGCGCCCAACTACGGCACCGGGTTCGCCCCGTACTTCATCCCGCTGTCCCTGTGGGTCGGCGCGATGGTCGCCTACATGCTGATCCCGCCCCTCAACCGGCGGGCCCTGGCGGCCGGTTCGGCGGCCTGGCGGATCGCGCTGGCGGGTTGGCTGCCGGTGGTCGCGATCGGGGTGCTGCAGACGGCCGCCCTGATGGCCGTACTGCACTGGGCGATCGGACTCCAGATGGTCCGCGCGGCCGGCACGGTCGGGTTCCTGTTCCTGGTGGCGGCCTGTTTCGCGGCGATCGTGCAGTGGCTCAACGCGCGCTTCGGGGCGGCCGGACGGATCCTCGTCCTCGCCCTGCTGATGGTCCAGCTGACGTCCGCGGGCGGCACGTACCCCGTGCAGACCAGCCCCGGTTTCTTCAACGCCGTCCATCCGTTCCTGCCGATGAGCTATGTCGTGGCGGCGCTGCGCAGGCTGATCACGGGCGGCGGGCTCGGGCCGGTGTGGCAGGCCTGCGCGGTCCTCGCGGCGTTCACCGCCGGGGCGCTCGCGTTCACCGCCCTCTCGGCGCGGCGCCGCCAGGTGTGGACGCTGGACCGGCTGCATCCCGAACTGAGTCTGTGAGGACCTTCATGACCTCCTCCTCCGTACCCGCCGGGGCCGGCGTTCCTGTGAGAATCGGGAGCATGGAAAGCAGCAGCACCACGGGCGGCGGCACGCGCCGTGAGGCCACCCGGCAGAAGCTCTACGAGGCCGCCGTCACACTCATCGCCGAGCAGGGCTTCTCCGCCACCACGGTGGACGAGATCGCCGAGCGGGCCGGGGTGGCGAAGGGCACGGTGTACTACAACTTCGCGAGCAAGTCGGTCCTCTTCGAGGAGCTGCTGCGGCACGGCGTGGGCCTCCTGACCGCCTCCTTGCGGGAGGCCGCCGAGCGGACCGCGCGGGAGGGCGGCAGCCGGGTCGACGCCCTGGACGCGATGGTCCGCGCGGGCCTCGTCTTCATCGACCGCTACCCCGCCTTCACCCAGCTCTACGTGGCCGAGCTGTGGCGCACCAACCGGGCCTGGCAGTCCACCCTGATGGTGGTCAGGCAGCAGGCCGTCGCGGTCGTCGAGGGGGTGCTGCGCGAGGGGGTGGAGAACGGCGAGTTCAGCGACGAGATCGACGTCCAGCTGACGGCGGCGGCGCTGGTCGGGATGGTGCTGGTGGCGGCCCTCGACTGGAAGTCCTTCCAGCCCGAGCGTTCCCTGGACGACGTCCACGCGGCGCTGTCCCGGCTGCTCCAGGGACGGGTCAGCGGGAAGGGCTGAGCCCTTCCCGCCTCCCGTGCGCCCCCGTCGTCCCCCGGGTCTCCTCTCCCCCGTGTCTCGCTTCCGCCGACGCGAATCGGCGGAAGGAGCGGTCGGGGGCGCCGGCCGTTCCGCCGCCCCGTGTCGGCGGTGCCGGACCCGCGCCCCTTCTCCGTGCCTCAACTCTCCCGTCGGCACAGGTCGCGGCCCATCCGCGCGGGTACTCAACTCGCCGCCTGAGTACGCGTACTCAGCGGTGCGTACCCGGACCCGGGACGGGCGGCCGCGCACTGGTTACGATCGCGTCCGTGTCGGTACTCCCCTTGGTCTTCACCAGCGGCTGGGCCAGCGGCATCAACGCGTACGCGGTGGTGCTGCTGCTCGGCGTCTTCGGCGCGACGGGCCTGAGCGACGACGTCCCCGGGACGCTGCAGCGCCCCGAGGTGCTGATCGTCGCGGCCGTGCTGTTCCTGTGCGAGGCGGTCGCCGACAAGATCCCGTACGTGGACTCGGCGTGGGACTCCGTGCACACGGTGGTCCGGCCGGTGGCGGGCGCCTGGGTCGGGGCGCTGCTCGCCGGGCACAGCGGCTCGCTCGGCGACGTGGTGGCCGGGCTGGTCGGCGGTTCGACGGCGCTGGCCAGCCACACCGTCAAGGCCGGGACGCGGATGGCGGTCAACGCCTCCCCCGAGCCGTTCAGCAACATCGTGCTGAGCCTGGCGGAGGATCTCGGGGTCGGCGCGATCGTGGCGTTCGCGATGTTCCACCCGCTGGCGGCGGCGATCGTCGCGGCGGTGCTGCTGGCCACCGGCCTGACCGTGCTGGTGTTCCTGGTCTCCCGGATCCGGCGGTTCCGGCGGCGCCGCGCCGAGCGCCGGGCGCAACGGCGGCTCGCCGCGCAGGAGGCCCCGCCACCCGGCTGACGGCCCGCCGGACCGGACTGTCGGTGGCGGTCGATAAAGTCGCGGGCATGGGACGGATTGCGGTGATCGGCGCCGGCATGGGCGCCATGGCGGCGGCCGCCCGGCTGGCCGTCGCGGGCCACCGGGTGACGGTGTACGAGCGCACGGAGACGTACGGCGGTGCGGTGCGCCGGTTCGAGCGCGACGGGTTCGCCTTCGACACGGGCCCCGCGCTGCTGCCGCTGCCCGCCGTGTACCGCGACCTGTTCGTCAAGACCGGCAAGGAGCCGCTGGAGGACTGCGTCGAGCTGGTCCAGGTCGACCCGTCGGCCCGGCACGTCTTCGCGGACGGCACGGTGGTGTCCCTGCCGAACGCGTCCCGCGCGGGGGTCGTCGGCGCCCTCGACGAGGCCCTGGGGTCCGGCGCCGGGCAGCGCTGGGGCGACTTCCTGGTGCGGGCCCGGGAGGCCTGGGACCGCACCCGGCGCCCGCTCCTGGAGGAGCCGCTGTGGCCGAACTGGCAGGTGCTGGCCGAACGCGAGCCGTACCCGTCGGTCCCGCACAAGAAGCTGCTGCGCACCCGCCGGGCGGCCACGCTCGCCGAGATCGGCGCCTGGGAGCTGCGCGACGAACGGCTGGCGGCCCTCCTGGACAGTCACGCCCTCGCGTACGGCCTGGACCCGCGCAGCACTCCGGCGAGCGCCGCCGTGCTGCCGTACCTGGAGCACGCCTTCGGTACCTGGTATGTGCGCGGCGGCATGAGGGAGTTGGCGCGTGCGGTGTACGAGCGGTGCCTGAAGCGGCGGGTCGAGTTCGTCTTCGGCGCCGAGGTCACCGCGGTGCCGGTGAAGGACGGCCGCGCGGCGGGGGTGGAGCTGGCGGACGGACGGGTGGCCGACGCCGACCATGTGGTCGCCGGGGTGGACCCGGCCGGGCTGGCCGCCCTCACCGGGTCGGCGCCGGGCCCTCTCGACGCCGACGCGGACGTGCGCGCCGACGTCGGCACGGTACGCCCGGTCCGCTTCAGCGTGCTGCTCGCGCTCCGGGGCGGGCGCGAGGCCGGCGCCGCCCACCGCACCGTCGTGCACGCACCGGACGACCAGACCGAGTTGGACCTGCTGGTCGCCCCCGGCGGGGACCGGCCGGTGCGTCCGACCGTGACCGTGCTGCGGCCCGGCGACCCGGCACTCGCACCGGACGGCGACCACGAGTCCGTGGTGCTGTCGGCGGTGCTGTCGGGCGAGGCGGGCTGGGAGCGGGAGAGCACGGCCCGGACCTACACGGACCTCCTCCTCGAAGCCGCCGAGGCCGCCGTGCCGGACCTGCGGGAGCGTCTGCTCTGGCAGGAGACCCGGGCGCCGGAGCCGGGCGCCCCGGGCTCCGGCGGGATCTCCGCGCCCGCCCTCGCGGCGGGCCGGGGCCGCTTCCTGCATCCGGCCAACACCACCCGGCTGCCGGGCCTGTACCGGGTGGGCGAGTGGGCGCATCCTGGCGGCGGGCTGCCGCACGCCGGCATGTCGGGGGCGCTGGTGGCCGGGCTGATCGTGGAGGGACCGGAGTTCCGCGGCTCCCAGTGAGGGAAGCGTGCCGGGGCCGGGGGCTCAGAAACGGTACTGCTCGTCGTACCCGGTGCCGGGCCGGGCCTGCTGCTGCGCCTGGCCGTCGCCCTGGTAGGGGTACTGCTGCTCCTGCGGGAGTTCCCCGCCGAAGGTCTCGTCGGCCCGCTGCTGCGGGACCCAGACACCGCCCGCCGGGGTCTCGCCGTAGCCGCCGGTCCCGTACTGGCCCTGGGCGTAGCCCTGCTGGTCGTACTGCTGGGTGCCGTACGACGGGTCGTACCCGGCGCCGCCGTAGGTCTGGTTGCCGATGTACGGGTCGGAGTAGTTGGCGTACTGCTGCTGGCCGTTCGCGTCGTAGCCGTACTGCTGCTGGCCGTAGCCCGAGTAGTCGTAGGCGTAGTTCTGGTCGGTGCCCTCGGCGGCGTAGCCCTGGTCCTGGCCCGCGGTCGCGTAGGCGGCCTGCTGGTCGCCGGTCGCGGCGTAGCCGGAGTCGCGGTACACGCCGTAGGAGCCGGTGTCGTCGGGCATCGGCTGCGGCTCGTACACCGCCGTGGACTCGGCGGCGGTCGGCTCGGTGGAGCGGGGCCCCGGGGTGAAGACGTCGTCGTAGTCGTCGTCGCGGTAGGCGGGGGTGGCGCCGGTGGCGTGGCCGGCCTGCTGCTCGGCGTAGGCGGCGTCGGCGGCGTCCGGGTCGGTGGCCTCCAGGCCCGGGTTCTCGTCCGGTTCGCCGCGGCGGCGCTTGGTCAGGCCGAGGGTGAGGCCCCCGCCGTCACCGTCCGTGTCGGGGCGCTTGACCGCCCAGCCGGCCTCGAAGCCGCGGCGGAACGACAGCGTGACATAGGTCTGGCCGACCGCGAAGGCGATCGCGCCCACGCCGATGACGATCACGGACGGGATCAGGACCCCGAGGACGACGCCGAGGAAGCCCGCGAAGGCGAGCAGCCGCCAGCGCAGCCGCGCCTTGTACTGCAGCAGTACCTCGCCGAGCAACCACAGTGCGACGATGCCGAACGCTACGTAGAGGACCGTCCAGCCCATGTACGCCCCTCTCCCAGTGCCCGCTACGCAGTGTGTCGTACACCGGTGCGGCCGGTCTAGGCCTGCGGGGGATGGTGCAGGCCCAGGTTCTCGTAGATCTCCAGGGTGGCCGTGGAGTTGTTGAGCGTGATGAAGTGCAGTCCGGGCACTCCCTCGGCGAGCAGCCGAGCGCAGAACTCCGTGGCGAATTCGATGCCAATGGAGCGTACCGCCGCCGGATCGTCTTTCGCTGTGAGGATCCGCTCTTTCAGGACGTCCGGGAAGACAGCGTTGCTCAGTTTGGGCAACCGTTCCAGCATCTTCACACTGGTGACGGGCAGGATTTCCGGAATCACCGGGGTCCGGCAGCCGGCCGCTTCGACCCGGTCGCGGAGCCGGAGGTACGACTCGGGCTGGAAGAACATCTGCGTGATGGCGTAGTCGGCGCCCGCGCGGCACTTGTCGACGAAGTGCCGGACGTCGGTGTCCCAGTCGTCGGAGCGCGGGTGCATCTCGGGGAAGGCGGCGACGCCCACGCAGAAGTCACCCGACTCCTTGATGAGCCGGACGAGTTCGGCCGCGTAGGTCAGCCCCTGCGGGTGCGCCACCCACTGCCCCATCGGGTCGCCGGGCGGGTCGCCGCGCACGGCGAGCATGTTGCGGATCCCGGCGTCCGCGTACTGGCCGATGATGTTGCGCAGCTCGGCGAGCGAGTGGTCGACCGCCGTGAGGTGGGCGACCGGGGTCAGGGTGGTGTCGGCGACGATCTGCTGGGTCTCCTTGACGGTGCCCGCGCGGGTGGACCCGCCGGCGCCGTAGGTCACGGAGACGAAGTCGGGGGCGACCGCCTCGACCCGCCGGAGCGCGCTCCACAGGTTCCGCTCGCCCTTGGGGGTCTTCGGCGCCGAGAACTCGAAGGAGTACGTGGTCTTGCCGCTGGCGAGCATGTCGCGCACGGTGCGTGCGCGGTCAGTCCTGGTGGACGCGGTTCCTAGGGCCATACCCGCAGGTTAGTCAGGGGCGGACGGACACCCAACCAGACTCGGGATATTTGCCCGAATTGCCGTCCCTCCGTCCGGATAGTGGACAGGTTTTCGGACATCACGCCCCGGCGGGGCTCCCGGAGCCGGTCACGCCGAGCGGAGGCGCTTGGCGAACTCGGCCGCCGCCGCGCCCGGGTCGTCGGCCGCGGTGAGCGCGCGGACGACCACCACGCGGCGGGCGCCCGCCTCCAGCACCTGGTCGAGGTTGCCCAGGTCGATGCCGCCGATGGCGAACCAGGGGCGCTCGGTGCCCAGGGCCGCGGTGTACCGCACCAGGTCGAGCCCCGGGGCGGGCCGGCCGGGCTTGGTGGGGGTCGGCCAGCAGGGGCCGGTGCAGAAGTAGTCCACGCCGTCCTGGACGGCCGCCGCGGCGGCCTCCGCCTCGGTGTGCGTGGAGCGGCCGACGAGGACGTCCGGGCCGAGGATCGCGCGGGCGGCCGCGACCGGCAGGTCGCCCTGGCCGAGGTGGAGCACGTCGGCGTCGGCGGCGTGGGCCACGTCGGCGCGGTCGTTGACCGCGAGCAGCTTGCCGTGCCGGGCGCAGGCCTCGGCCAGGACGGCGAGGTGCGCCAGCTCCTCGGCGGCCTCCATGCCCTTGTCCCGCAGCTGCACGACGTCGACACCGCCCGCCAGCACCGCGTCCAGGAACTCGGCGAGGTCGCCCTGCTCCTTCCGGGCGTCCGTGCACAGGTACAGCCGGGCGTCGGCCAGCCGGGCGCGGGCGGTGTCGGTCATCGTCGGGTCCCCCGTGGTGTCGTTGCCGGTTGCCGGTCGCTCAGACGGCGAGCGCCTGGGCGCGACGCTTCACCTCCGTGCCGCGATTCTCGCTCAGCGCCTGCGCGGGGGTGCCGGGCAGGGTCTCGTCGGGGGTGAAGAGCCACTCCAGCATCTCTTCGTCGTTGAAGCCGTCGTCCCGCAGCAGCGTCAGGGTGCCGGCCAGGCCCTTGACGACCTTGTTCCCGTCGATGAAGGCGGCGGGGACGTGCAGTGCCTTGTTCTCACCGCGGCGGACGGCGATGAGCTGGCCCTCCTTGACCAGCTGCCGCACGCGGGTCACCTCGACGTCGAGCATCTCCGCGATGTCGGGGAGGGTGAGCCAGGCGGGGACGAGAGCATCGATGTTTGCGTCAATCTCGGTCACGGGTCCAGGGTAGGCGCTCCGCCGGGTGGGCCGCGATGGGTGGGGCCGGGTACGTGGGCTGGTCGGGTGCGAGTGCGTGGGGGCTGGGCGCGCCCACGCGGCGGAGCCGCAGATGTCACAGCCCCGCGCCCCTAACGGGGCGCTGCAGTTGCGTCTTTCAAGGGGCGAGCGGGATCTGACAGGGCCTCCGGGGCCATTCGGGTGTTCGCGTCGATCAGCCGTCGCCCTTGCGCGAGGTCTCGGGGGCGGCCTACCGCGAGGAGGGCTGCCAGGCGGTCGTCGCGGAGCCAGCAGACGCTCCAGGCCGGGCCCGTCGGGTCGCCGCGCCAGATCATCCGGTCGGCGGACGCGTGGTGGCCCGCGTACTGGACGAAGCGGCCGAACTGTTCGGACCAGAAGTACGGCACCGGGTCGTAGACGGCGTCGGACTCGCCGAGGATATTGGCGGCGACCGTGCGCGGGCCCTGGAGGGCGTTGTCCCAGTGGTGGATCAGCAGGCGTTCGCCGTAGCGGCCGGACGGGAAGGACGCGCAGTCGCCGACGGCGTAGACGTCCGGCGCGCCGGTGCGCAGGCGGTCGTCGGCGACCACGTCGCCGTGGGCGCCCAGCTCGATGCCGGAGCCGGCCAGCCAGCCGGTGGCGGGGCGGGCGCCGATGCCGACCACGACGGCGCCCGCGGGGATCCGCGCGCCGTCGTCGAGGATCACCGCGCCGGGTTCGACGCGCGCCACGCGCGCGTGCGTGCGCAGTTCGGTGCCACTCTCGGCGTACCAGGCGGTCATCGGCGCGGCGACGTCGGCGGGGAGGGCTCCCGCGAGCGGCAGGCCGGCGGCCTCCACGACGGTCACCGCGCAGCCGGCGGCACGCGCGGCGGTGGCGAACTCGGCGCCGATCCAGCCCGCGCCGACCACGACGATGTCGTGCTGCCGGGCGAGCACCGGCCGCAGCCGCTCGGCGTCGTCCAGGGTGCGCAGCAGGTGGACGCCGGGCACCCCCTCGGTGCCGGGCAGCCTGATCGGCTCGGCGCCGGTCGCGAGCACCAGGACGTCGTACGGCACCGGTCCCGCCTCGGTGTCCAGCTCGTGGTCGGCGGTGCGCACGCCGACCGCCTCACGGCCCAGCGCCAGCTCGATGCCGAGCGCCTCGAAGTCGACCTCGAAGGCCGAGCCCTCCGCCTTGCCGAGCAGCACGGCCTTGGAGAGCGGCGGCCGGTCGTACGGCTGGTGCGGCTCGGCGCCGATCAGCGTGACCGTGCCGGTGAAACCCCGCTCGCGCAGGGCGACGGCGGTCTGCACCCCGGCCATGCCCGCGCCCACGACGACCACGCGCCGCTCCTGTGACGTGCCCTGTCGCTGCGTCTGCCCGCTCACCTGATCACCATGGACAAGAACGATAGACAACTGACAAAGAGTCAGTCAGGGGGCGTGCCGCGTGACCTGTTGCACAGCGTCCGGCGAGGGCGTCCTTACCGCGCCGGACGACTCGGGCTAGGGTGGCGGACGTACAAGCACACGCGGGAGCCCGGACGGACCGGGCTGAGAGGGAGGCTGGCGGCCTCCGACCGTACGAACCTGATCCGGGTCATGCCGGCGAAGGGAGGGGCTGGACGCCCATGTCCTCACGTACGTCCGACGTCCTCGTCATCGGGGGCGGGATCATCGGCCTGGTCACGGCCTGGCGGGCGGCTCAGCGCGGGCTCGCCACCACCGTGGTCGACCCGGCGCCCGGCGGCGGGGCCGCGCAGGTCGCGGCGGGGATGCTGGCCGCCGTCACCGAGCTGCACCACGGCGAGCAGACCCTGCTGGGGCTCAACCTGGCCTCCGCCCGCCGTTATCCCGGCTTCGCCGCCGAGCTGACCGAGCTGACCGGCCAGGACCTCGGCTACCGGCGCTGCGGCACGCTCGCGGTCGCCCTGGACGCCGACGACCGCGCCCACCTGCGGGAACTGCACGCCCTGCAGCGGCAGTCGGGGCTGGACTCGGAGTGGCTGTCCGGGCGGGAGTGCCGGCGCCTGGAGCCGATGCTGGCGCCCGGGGTGCGCGGCG
Organism: Streptomyces sp. NPDC020958; assembly: GCF_055562175.1. NCBI lineage: Bacteria > Bacillati > Actinomycetota > Actinomycetes > Kitasatosporales > Streptomycetaceae > Streptomyces > Streptomyces sp. NPDC020958. The sequence continues at coordinate 265,363 of NZ_JBVHFU010000010.1, forward strand.
GGCTGCGGGTCGACGGCGACCACCAGATCGACCCGCGGCGGCTGGCGGCCGCCCTGGTCACGGCGTGCGAGCGGGCCGGGGTGGCCTTCCACCGCGACTGGGCCGAGCGGCTGGACGTCGTACGGGAGCGGGCGGCCGGCGTCGTCACGCGCGCGGGACGGATGCTGGGCGCCGGGCAGGTGGTGCTGGCGGGCGGGAGCCTGAGCGGGCGGCTGGCCGGGGTGCCCGACGACGTGCTGCCGCCGGTGCGGCCCGTGAAGGGGCAGGTGCTGCGGCTGACGGTGCCCCCGCGCCACGCGCCGTTCCTCAGCCGGACCGTGCGGGCCGTGGTGCGCGGCGGCAGCGTCTACCTGGTGCCCAGGGAGAACGGCGAGCTGGTCGTCGGCGCGACCAGCGAGGAGCTGGGCTGGGACACGACCGTCACGGCGGGCGGTGTCTACGAGCTGCTGCGGGACGCGCACGAGCTGGTTCCCGGCATCACCGAACTGCCGCTGACCGAGACCCGGGCCGGGCTGCGCCCCGGTTCCCCCGACAACGCGCCGCTGCTCGGTCCGACCCGCCTCGACGGGCTGCTGCTGGCCACCGGGCACTACCGCAACGGGGTGCTGCTCACACCGGTCACCGGGGACGTGATGGCGGAGCTGCTGGCCGGCGGCGAGCCGCCCGCGGAGGCCCGTCCGTTCACGCCGCGGCGCTTCGGCCCCGTTCTCGACGTACTCGTGGAGCAGACCGCATGAACATCTCCGTCAACGGGGAGCGCCGGGAGATCGCCCCGGGCACCGCTCTCGACACGCTCGTGAAGTCCCTGACGGCCGCGCCCTCCGGGGTGGCCGCGGCCGTCAACGAGACCGTCGTACCGCGTGCGCAGTGGCCGGTGACGGGTCTCGCCGAGGGCGACCGGGTGGAAGTCCTGACCGCCGTGCAGGGAGGCTGAGCGCCGTGGCCGACGATCCTTTCGTGCTCGGGGGTACGACCTTCTCCTCCCGGTTGATCATGGGTACCGGGGGTGCGCCCAGCCTGGAGGTGCTGGAGCGGGCGCTCGTCGCGTCCGGGACGGAGCTGACCACGGTCGCGATGCGGCGGGTGGACCCGGGGGTACGGGGTTCCGTGCTGTCGGTGCTCGAACGGCTGGGGGTCCGGGTGCTGCCGAACACGGCGGGGTGCTTCACCGCCGGGGAGGCGGTGCTGACCGCCCGGCTGGCGCGGGAGGCGCTGGGGACCTCGCTGGTGAAACTGGAGGTCATCGCCGACGAGCGGACGCTGCTGCCGGACCCGGTGGAGTTGCTGGACGCGGCGGAGACGCTGGTGGACGACGGGTTCACGGTGCTGCCGTACACCAACGACGATCCGGTGCTGGCGCGGAGGCTGGAGGACGTGGGGTGCGCGGCGGTGATGCCGCTGGGGTCGCCGATCGGATCGGGGCTCGGGATCCGCAACCCGCACAACTTCCAGCTGATCGTGGAGCACGCGCGCGTGCCGGTGATCCTGGACGCGGGGGCCGGTACGGCGTCGGACGTGGCGCTCGCGATGGAGCTGGGGTGCGCGGGGGTGATGCTGGCGTCGGCCGTGACGCGGGCGCGGGATCCCGAGCGGATGGCGCTGGCCATGCGGGCCGGGGTGGAGGCGGGGCGGCTGGCCCGGCTGGCGGGGCGCATTCCCCGGCGCTACTTCGCCGAGGCGTCCTCTCCTGCGCAGGGCCTGGCGGTGCTCGACCCGGAGCGCCCGGCGTTCTGACCCCGGCCCGCTCCCGCCCCCGCTCTCCCGCCCACGCACCACCCGAAACCGTTCACCGAAGAGGTGAACCCCTCCCGCGGGGGGCGAAGCACCATCGGCGGCCGCGGGTAGCGGGAGATCGAGGCGGCAGCGCCGCCTCAGGACGGGAGCGTCCCCAGGCGGGAGCGTCCCGGGGCGGCAGGGTGGGTCAGGGGTTGGTCAGTTCGGTGTCGGCGCGGTCCGTGATCAGGGTCAGCACGCGGCCCGCCGTCGCCAAGTCCTCCTCCGGGATGCCGGCGTACAGGCGGGCGGCGATCTTCGCGCTCTCGGCGGCGGTGCGCTCGTACAGCTCCCGGCCGGTGTCGGTGACGCGGAGCCGGGACGCGTCCGCCGCCAGCAGCCCCGCGGCCGTCAGCTCCTCGATCACGCCGTGCACGGTCGCCGCGTCGGTCTTCAGCGCGCCGGTGACCTGGGCGACGAGGTCGTCACGGCCGACGGAGCCACCGGCGACCACGGCCGCCCGGAGCGTGACGCTCTGGTGGAAGGTGATGCCGTAGCGGGTCAGGACGCCCTCCAGGAGGGCGCGCGGGGCGTGGTGGGCCAGGGCTATGACGCGGGCGTCGAGGGTGGGGGCGGTGGTGGTCATGGCTGCTCCTTCTCGTTCTCGGTGTGCGGATCAAGAGGTGCGTCGAGCAGGGTCACGAGGTCGTGGGTGAGCTGCCGGGCGCGCGGGCCGTGCTGTCCCCCGAGCGGCTCCAGCATCTGGTCCAGCAGGCCCTGGACCACCGTGATCGCCCGCCGCGTGACAGCGCGCCCCTGCTCGGTGAGCGTCAGCTGCATGGCCCGCGGGTCGCCGGGATCGCGGGTGCGGGCGAGGAGTCCGGCGGCCTCCAGGGCGCGGGCGAGCTTCGAGACGTACAGCGGTTCCAGGCCGGTGTGATCGGCGAGGCGGCGCTGGCTGGGCCGCTCCCCGGTACGGCCCATGCCGTACAGGGACGCCAGCACCGCGTACTGGGCGTGGGTCAGGCCCAGCGGCGCGACCGCCCGGTCGACGGCCACCCGCCACTTCATCGACAGGCGCCAGACCAGGAATCCGGCCGTGGCGCCCTCGGCTGTCTCACTCATGAGAAATACAGTACATGGCTACTATGTCCATGGCTACTGTTTTCGGTGGCGAGCGTCACAGCTCCGCTGCAGTCCGCCGGGGAAAGCGGTCTCACCAGTGGGGCGATCGGTGCGGGCTCGTACACTCGCGGGGTGGATACGACCCTTCAGGACCCCCTTGTCGGGCAAGTGCTCGACGGCCGCTATCGCGTCGACGCGCGGATCGCCGTCGGCGGGATGGCCACGGTCTACCGGGCCCTGGACGTCCGGCTGGACCGCGTGCTCGCGCTGAAAGTGATGCACCCGGCCCTCGCCGCCGACGGGTCGTTCGTGGAGCGGTTCATCCGGGAGGCCAAGTCGGTCGCCCGGCTGGCCCACCCGAACGTGGTCCAGGTCTTCGACCAGGGCACCGACGGCACGTACGTGTACCTCGCGATGGAGTACATCGCCGGCTGCACCCTGCGGGACGTGCTGCGCGAGCGCGGCGCCCTGCAGCCGCGGGCCGCGCTGGACATCCTGGAGCCGGTGCTCGCCGCGCTGGGCGCCGCGCACCGGGCCGGCTTCGTGCACCGGGACATGAAGCCCGAGAACGTGCTGATAGGGGACGACGGCCGGGTCAAGGTCGCCGACTTCGGACTGGTCCGCTCCGTGGGCTCTGTCACCAGTACGACGGGCGCCGTCCTCGGGACCGTCGCCTACCTCGCGCCCGAGCAGGTCGAGCACGGGTCCGCCGATCCGCGCGTCGACGTGTACGCGTGCGGTGTGGTGCTCTACGAGATGCTCACCGGGGAGAAGCCGCACGACGGGGACTCGCCCGCGGTCGTCCTCTACAAGCACCTCCACGAGGACGTGCCGCCGCCGTCCGCCGCCGTACCGGGCCTCGCGCCCGAGCTGGACCAGCTGACCGCCCTCGGGACCGCCCGCGATCCCGGCGCCCGGCCGCACGACGCGGTCGCGCTGCTGGCGGTCGTGCTGGAGGCGCGGGCCGCGCTCACCGACGCGCAGCTGGACGCCGTGCCGCCGCAGGCGCTGGCGGCCGGACACGACATCGCCGAGGACCGGACCAGTGTCATACCCCGGTCGCTCACGGTACCCCGTCCGCTGCCGGTCAACGAGGACGACGGCGTGCTGCGGACCAGCCGGTTCGAGGCGGAGCCGGTGCCCGAGCGGCGGCGCGGCGGGCGTCGCCCACGGCGCGGGCCCCTCGCGCTGGTCGTCGCCGTCCTGCTCGTCCTCGGTGTCGGCACCGGCGTCTGGTACATCAACACCGGGCAGTTCACCAGGGTGCCGCCGCTGCTGTCGAAGACCGAGGCGCAGGCCACCGCCCGGCTGAAGGGGGCGGGGCTCGACGTCAAGGCGGTCGAGCACGCCTACAGCGACACGGTGCGGCGGGGCACGGTGATCAGCACCGACCCGGCGGCCGGTGAGCGGATCCGCAGCAACGACTCGGTGACGCTCACGATCTCCGACGGTCCCGAGACCGTGCACGTGCCGGACGTGCAGGGCCGGACGCTGGCCGGGGCCAGGGCGCTGCTGAAGGCCGACGGACTCGCGGCGGGCATGGTGACACGGGAGTTCAGCGACAGCGTGCCCAAGGGCTCGGTGATCAGCACGGACCCGGGGGCCGGGAGCAAGCGGCACGCCGGGGCGGCGATCGCGCTCGTCGTCAGCAAGGGCTCGCCGGTCGACGTGCCGGACGTCACGGGCGACGACCTGGACGAGGCCCGCCAGGAGCTCCAGCAGGCCGGGCTGAAGGTCACGGTCTCCGCGACCGAGGTCAACTCCGAGTACGACCAGGGGCAGGTCGCCCGGCAGACCCCGGCGGGTGACGCCCAGGTCGCGGAGGGCGACACGGTCACGCTGACGCTGTCCAAGGGCCCGGAGATGGTCGAGGTGCCGAACGTGGTCGGGGCCGGCGTGGACGACGCGGAGAAGCTGCTGGAGCAGTCCGGCTTCCAGGTCAAGGAGGACCGCGGGCTGCTCGGGCTGTTCGGGAACACGGTGAGGAAGCAGTCGGTGGCCGCCGGGCAGCAGGCGCCCAAGGGGTCGACGATCACGATCACCATCCGGTGACCGGGGGTCCGCGGCCGGCGTGACACCCTTGACGGGTGAACAGCCAGCAGTCCCGCCCCGCCGAGAACCCGTCGTCCGGCCCCGCCCGCAACCCCGTGGGCGGCCATGTGCCCGTCGCCGGCGGCCTGCACTCCGTGGGGCTGTCCTACGCCCGTGAGCTGCGGGCCGAGACCGTGCAGGTCTTCGTCGCCAACCCGCGCGGCTGGGCCACCCCGGCGGGCAGCCCCCGGCAGGACGAGGCGTTCCGCGCGGCCTGCGCCGAGGACTCGATCCCGGCGTACGTGCACGCCCCCTACCTGATCAACTTCGGTTCGGGCACCGAGGCGACCGTGGAGCGGTCGGTGGAGTCGCTGCGGCACTCGCTGCGGCGCGGCCGGGAGATCGGGGCGCTCGGGGTCGTCGTGCACACCGGCAGCGCGACCGAGGGGCGGACCCGGGAGGTGGCGCTGAAACAGGTGCGCACGCACCTGCTCCCGCTCCTCGACGAACTCACCGAGGACGACGACCCGTTCCTGCTCCTGGAGTCCACCGCCGGGCAGGGCGCGTCACTCTGTTCCCGGACCTGGGACTTCGGGCCGTACTTCGAGGCGCTGGACGCCCATCCCAAGCTGGGCGTCTGCCTGGACACCTGCCACGTCTTCGCCGCCGGGCACGACCTGACCGGGCCGAGCGGGATGCACCGGACGCTCGACCTGCTGGTGGACACCGTCGGCGAGGGGCGGCTGAAACTGATCCACGCCAACGACTCCAAGGACGTCGTCGGCGCGCACAAGGACCGGCACGAGAACATCGGCGCCGGGCACATCGGCGAGGAGCCGTTCCGCGCGCTGATGACCCACCCGGCGACCGCGGGCGTCCCGCTGATCATCGAGACGCCCGGTGGCAAGGAGGGGCACGCGGCCGACGTGGAACGCCTCAAGCGGCTCCGCGACGGCTGACGTCCCGCCGGCCGGGGTTCAGCCCGCCGCCAGCGGCACCGCCGCCAGCAGCAGGCCCGCGCCCAGCAGGGCCATCGAGCCGCGCAGCCAGCGGTACTTCGCCGAGAGGATCACGCTGACGTCCTGGAACTGGGTGAGCAGCCAGCCCACCGGGTCCGCCCCGGCCTCGGCGGCGGCGCAGCGCAACGTCTCCCGGTCGACGCCGCCCAGCGCGTCGGCGTAGAAGGTCGGGCCGGGTGCGGAGCGGACCGTGCGGGTGCGGGGCACGATCACCGCGAGCAGCAGCAGGGTGCCTGCCGCCCAGAGCGCCCCGCCCGCCGCGAGGAGGGCGAGGGCGATGCCGGAGACACCGGCCGGCGTCCCGCCGCCGAGCACCAGCGCCGGTACCGCGACGGCTCCCGAGAGCAGGACGGACGCCTTCACGTCCGCCCTGCCCAGGTCCTCGCGCACGGTCAGCAGCAGCCGTTCGGCGACGTAGTGCGCGGCGGCGTCCGCGGGGCCGGCGGGAGCGCCCGGGTTCATCGGCGGGCCTCGGGGCTGGAGTCGTCCTCCACCCCCGTCCCCTCACCGGGAACGGCGTCCGTCGGGGAGACCGGCGGGGCCGGCGGGATCGGCGGCGGCGCGTCGGCCGGGAGCAGCGGCGGCGCGGGCGGCATCGGCGGTATCGGCAGGGAGGTCGGGGCCTGCGGCAGCCCGTTCGGGAAGACGCCGGTGGAGACCGTACGGCTGTACTCGATGAGGGCCTGCACCTGGTCGTCGATCTGGTGGCGCTGCACCACTCCCTGGTTGATCAGGTTGGTCAGGTAGTCCAGGGCGCCCTTGCGCTGTTCGCGGGCCTGCTGCTGGAGCACGCCGAGGATCTCGTGGGCGCGGCTCGGGTCCGCGGCCAGCATGTGGGCGTACTGGACGGTCTCGCCCGCGCTGATCAGCTTCTGCGCGTCGTCGAGGTTGGCGGCGATCCGTGCCTTGTTGACGGTGTCGATGGCCTCCTGGACCATGCTGCCCTTCTCCACCGCGACCATCTGGGCCTGGTGGTCGGCGGCCGCCTGACCGAGGTCGATGCGGACGAACACCTGGGTGGAGAGGCCGAGTTCGGTGCCGAAGTCGCTCCACCGGCCGCTGGCCAGCTCGTCCTGGATGGCCTCGTCGACCTGCTGGGCCGAGTCCAGGCTGTAGCGGCGGCTGAGCCCGCGCAGCCGGGCCTCCAGCGAGGGCCTGAGCATTCGCTCCACGTCGACCACGCGCTTCTCGGCGGCCAGGTAGAAGTCGTGCACCTCCCAGTTGACGTCCGCGCCCGCCCGGAACCGGGACCGGTCGCCGTAGGTGGGCAGCTCCAGCTGGAAGGAGACCTGGTGCTGGCCCCGGGCGATCCAGCACACCGAGGTGGGCTTGCCCATCAGCGGCTTGTTGACGTGCTCGGCGCCGCGGACGGTGATGACGCTGTACCCGCCGTTCTTGTAGTAGAGCACCGAGGCGACCTGGCTGTTGCGGTGCCGGTAGGCGGCCTGCGGGGCGAACTCGCGGACGAAGGGACCTCTGAGGTCGTGCGGAAGGACGAACTCCTGGTCCTGCGGGGGCCATTGGTTGTACGTCATGATGCGCTCGCTCCCTGGACCGCCCCCCACAGGCGGCGGACCTGCTGTTCGTTCAGTGGTTGGTCGGGGTCTTCGGTGAGTTCCTTGATGAGGGCCAGCAGCCGGTTGCGGTCGTCGTGGCTGTGCACGAGCAGCGGCAGGAACCGCTCCAGCCGGTCGGCCCAGGGCTGGTCGGCCGAGCCGCGCAGCCAGTCGGACACGGTCTCGACGGCCGCCTCGTAGGACCGTGGGGTCTGCAGGGCCGTCCAGAGCAGCCCGGCCAGTTCCGGGGCGAGGGCGGGCCGTACCTCGGCGAGGGCGAGCATCAGCGGCCAGTCGCCATGGCCCTCCAGGTCCTCGTGCGGGTTCCAGAGGTCGCTGACGGGCAGGCCGGCCAGGTAGACCGTGGTCTGCAGGCCGAGGTCCTGCTGGGGCCTGCGGGCGTCGGAGAGCCAGGCCCGGATCCGGCGCAGGGTCTGGCCCTCGGGGTGGGCGCCGGCGAAGTGGGCGACCTGGACCGCCGCGGCGGAGCGCAGCTTGCCCTCGTCGCGGACGCCGATGCCGCCGAGCAGGTCGAGGGAGTCGCGGACGCTGTCGGTGGCCCGGCCCCGGCCGAGTACCGCGCCCGCGGTCCAGCGCAGTTCCTCGTCCCCGTACCGGGCCCAGGATCCGACCAGGGCGCGGATGGCGGTGCCGACCTCCGGTGAGCCGAGGGCCACGTCGAGGACGGTCGCGGCGAACAGCCGGCGCGGGGCCCGCTCGGACCGGGCCATCGGCGTGACCAGTTCGTGCACGGTGTGGGAGAGGTCGAGGCGGCACAGATGGCCGGCGGCGACGGCGGCCCGGACCCAGACCTGGGGCCGGGTGTCCTCGCAGAGTCCGGCCAGCCAGCGCAGGACGGGTCCGCGGGCGTTGTGCCGGTGCTGCCACAGGTGGCCGAGGACGGCGGGGGCGAGGGCCTCGCCGGCGAACCGCACGGTACGCACCGGCACCTCCTCGGTGCCGACCTCCTCCGTGCCGAGTTCGGCGACCGCGCGGGCGGAGACCAGGCGGGCGTCGACGCCGTCGCTGAACAGCGGGCGCCCGGGGGTGGCCTCGGGGTCGACGGTGACGGCCAGTTCCCAGGCGAGCGCCTCGGCGGCCTCGGCGACGGCACTGAGCGACGCCCCGTCGAGGACGGCGACGGCGATCCGGTAGGCCGCGTCCCGCAGCCGCTCCGGGGTCTCGGAGCGGATGCCGCCCGCGAACCACTCGGCGGCCTGGTCCTCGGCGAACCTCCGGCATTCGGCGAGGAGTTCGTCGTGGCTGAGCTTGCCCTGGGTGTGCCGGGCCAGCAGGGTGGCGAAGCGGGCCGCCTCCGCGGGCCGCAGGTCGTTCAGTCCCCGCGCGGCCAGGACGTCGGGGTCGAGCGCCGTCGCCCGGGCACGCTCGTAGTCGGGTCCCGGGCCGTCGAGTTCGAGGGCGAGGTGGCCTTCGAGCACGGCGGTCTGGGCGGCCGGGGTGTGGGCGCGGTAGTAGCGGGCGCCGCGGGCGAGCACGTCACCCGGTTCGGGGGTGGCGAGCAGGACCGCGTAGGCGTCGTTGCGGCCGAGCAGTTGGCAGAGCCGGTCCAGGCCGGTCTCGTCGGGCAGCGCGGTGCCGGGTTCCAGCGCGTAGCCGTGGCCGCCGCGGATCTGGTCGTCGTCGAGCTTGTCCAGGTCGGTGCGCGGGTCGAGCCGGGAGACCTGGCCGCCGGTCAGCCTGTCGAGGAGGGACAGCGCGGTGTAGGCGCGGCCGGTGCCGGGCTGGCCGAACAGCACCAGGAGCCGTCCGGTGCCCAGTTGGTCCAGGTAGTCGTCGTAGTCCGGGGGCTGCGTGAAGACCTGGCGGAGCCGGAGCAGTTGGTCCTCCGGCAGGGGGCCCGCGAGCACGCGCTCCGTCGTCTGCCGGCCGTAGAAGTTCATGGTGCCGACGGAGCCGGAGCTGACCAGGGTGCCGGATCCGTACTGGCTCACGGTCGAGCGGTAGACGCGGGAGGCGGCGGCCGCGGCCCCGGGGAGCGCCTCCTCGCCGAGCGGGTCGGCGGCCGAGCCGCCGATGACGTCGGCCTTCTCCGGCTCAGGTGCCCCGGCGGGCTCGGCGCCCTGCGGCTTGTCCGGTTCGGCCTTCTGCTGCGGCTGCTGCTGGGGTTGGGGGGAGGCCGGGGGCGGCTGGGGGCCCTGTGCGTTCACCGGCCACCGCCGTCGGAGAAGTTGATGGTGTCGATGGTGCCGCCGACCACGATCCGCCCGGTCCCGTGCTGATGAATGTTCTGCACGACCCGATCCCCGACGGCAGCGCCGTCCGCGGACACCGGGGAGTCGGTGGGCGCCGGGGTGTCGGTGGGTGTCGGGGTGTCGGTGGGTGTCGGGGTGTCGGTGGGTGTCGGGGTTTCGGTGGGGTGGGGTGGCCGGGGGGCCGGTGGGGTGCTCGCCGCCGGGGGGTGGTCCCGGGCCGGGTCGGGGGGTTCGGACCGGCCGGGGACCATGAACCAGGCGGTGGTGCGGCCCTCCTTGAGGTCCACGTCGTGCCGGCGGTAGTGCCCGGGGTCCACCCAGCGCCCGCCGGGCAGGACGAAGTCCTCGTGCACCCGGTCGGACGCGGCCACCACCAGGGGCGCCCCCTCCGCCGCCTTGAGGATCGCCTTCGTGACGGTGCAGTCGGCCAGTCGGCAGGCCAGGTCGACGGCGCGGCCGGAGCGCCCGTGGGCGTCGGCCGTGACCCGCCCGATGTGCAGGCCGACGCGCAGCCGCAGCGGCTTTCTGAGGTGCTGGTTGGTCTCCCGCAGGTTCTGGTGGAGGTGTTCGATCCACTCCCCCACCACCCGGACGGGCGGTACGTCGGGCGTCAGCACACCGAGGATGCCGTCACCGCGGTCCTCCTGGTAGAGCCGCGGCGGGCGGATGCCGGCCCGTTCGAACGCGGTGCCCGTGACGTCGTAGAGCCTGCGCCGCATCTCGGGTTTCTCGGTGTCGGACAGCAGGCCCGAGCCCTGTGCGTCCACGTTGACGATGAAGCCGTACGCGGCTTCCCCCTCCATCGCTTTCTCCTCCCTGCGTCCCGCCGGGCTCCCGGCCGCCTGGCTGCGATGGTCGCGGAGCCGGCCGGTCGCCGCTGTAGCCGTTTACACAGCACGGGACTCGGTGTTCTCAGGTCTCGTGCGGTTGTCCGGCGGCGAGCAGGCGGAGCGGGTCCAGGTCGGCCACGGCCAGGGTGCCGGGGCCGGTGCGGACCAGCCCCTGTTCCCGTAACAGGCGCAGCGCCTTGGCGACCGCCTCGCGGGTGGAGCCCACGGACGCGGCCAGTTCGTGCTGCGCGAGGGGCAGCCGTATGGTCACGGCCTCGCCCTCCTGGCGGCCGGCCCGGTCGGCGAGCTCGACCAGGCGCTCGGCGAGCCGTTGCAGCACGGTCATGGAGGCGAGCGCCCGGCGCTCGTGGTCCGCGCTGCGCAGCCGCTCGGTGAGCTGGATCGTCATCAGCACGTTGGCGTGCGGCCGGGCGGCCAGGAACCGGCGGAACCGCTCTCCCGGTACGACCAGACCGGTCACCTCGCCGAGGGTGCTGACCGAGGCGCTGCGCGGACGGCCGTCCAGCGCGGCCATGTCGCCGACGACCTCACCGGCCCTCCTGAGGGCCAGGATCAGCCGGCCGCCGCGCTCCGTCGGCGTCCATACCGTGCACCAGCCGCTGAGCAGGACCACCGCGAACGTGGTGCGGTCGCCCTCCGAGACGACCGTGTCGTACGGCGGGTACTCGTGCCGGGTGCCCAGGGCCGCGAGTGCCTCACGGTCCCCCGGACCCAGACCCCCCATGAAGGTATGCCGCTCTCCGAACAGCCCCACCGTCGTCCCCCGACCGCTCGCCCCCGAACCGGATCACAAGCGGAACCCCAAGGGCCCCTCGGATCCGTGTCCGCCCGGCGCGTCTCCCGCCAGGCAAGGATCTCAGCGTAGCGCTCTGGGCACCGTATGTGTCCGCTGTTACCGGAACGAGCCCGAACCCTTCACGGCAACGGCAGAGCCGGGGTCAGACCACGGGGCCGTCTCCCGGTTCCTCCTGGTAGGAGTAGCGCTGTTCCTTCCAGGGGTCGCCGATGTTGTGGTAGCCGCGCTCCTCCCAGAAGCCTCGGCGGTCGGCGGTCATGTACTCGATGCCGCGGACCCACTTGGGGCCCTTCCAGGCGTACAGGTGGGGCACGACCAGGCGCACCGGGAAGCCGTGCTCGGCGGTGAGGAGTTCGCCGTCCTTGTGGGTGGCGAAGACGGTGCGCTCGGCGGCGAAGTCCGCGAGGCGCAGGTTGGAGCTGAAGCCGTACTCCGCCCAGACCATCACGTGGGTGACGTCGGGGGCGGGCGGCGCGAGCTCCAGGACGGTCCGCGCCTGGACGCCGCCCCACTCCGCGCCGAGCATGCTGAACTTCGTCACGCAGTGCAGGTCGGCGACGACGGTGGTGTACGGCAGGGCCGTGAACCGCTCGTGGTCCCAGGTGTGCGCGTCCCCGTCGGCGGTGGCGCCGAAGACCCTGAACTCCCAGCGCTCGGGCCGGAACTTGGGCACCGGGCCGTAATGGGTGACGGGCCAGCCGCGCTGGAGCCGCTGACCCGGCGGAAGCCCGGACCCTGCGGCTTCTCTGGACGCGCGCCCCTCCGGATGACCCATGCCTTCCATCCTGACAGACCGCGGGCGGTGCACCGGACCAGACGAACCGCCCGAAGACCACCAAAGGCCTCAACCCATTCCAAGAACGGACTTACTCACTAAGTACGCACTTACTGGACGATCTTCGGCGCCGGTGCAATCATGCGCCGCAAACGTCCCCATCCGTCCGGTACGGAACCCATGCGGAAGGAGCCTCTGCGATGCAGGGCGACCCCGAGGTCATCGAATTCCTCAACGAGCAGCTCACCGGCGAGCTCACCGCGATCAACCAGTACTTCCTGCACGCGAAGATGCAGGAGAACTTCGGCTGGTACAAGCTCGCGAAGTACACCCGGCACGAGTCGTTCGACGAGATGAAGCACGCCGAGGTGCTCACCGACCGGATCCTGTTCCTGGAGGGGCTGCCCAACTACCAGCGGCTGTTCCACGTGCGCGTGGGACAGACCGTGAAGGAGATGTTCGAGGCCGACCGGCAGATCGAGGTGGAGGCGATCGACCGGCTCAAGCGCGGGATCAAGGTGATGCGCGAGAAGGGCGACATCACGTCCGCGAACATCTTCGAGGACATCCTCGCCGACGAGGAGCACCACATCGACTACCTCGACACCCAGCTGGAACTGCTGGAGAAGCTCGGCGAGGCGCTCTACATCGCACAGCTCATCGAGCAGCCCGAGAGCAGTGACTAGGCCGCCTCGTCCAGCCTCGTGAGTGCCGGGCGGCCCTGGTCGGCGAGTTCTCGGCGGGGGCAGGCGCCACGGCCGAGGATCGACTGGATGCGGCGCACGCACGATCCGCAGTCGGTGCCCGCCTTGCAGGCGGAGGCTATCTGGCGGGGGGTGCAGGCGCCGTCCGCCGCGTGCTGCTTGACCTGGGCCTCGGTGATGCCGAAGCAGCTGCAGACGTACACGCGGTTCCACCTCCCTGCGGGACGGTTCTTCCTACTGCCATCCCGCTTTCCGGTGAGGCAAACCTAACCTTACCCACCGTCCGGGAACCGCAAAAGTGCCAGGGGCGCGGATCCGGTGTGATCCGCGCCCCAGAGCAGTCGCTCAGCACGCTCACTGGTCCCGGTACATCTCCGCGACCAGGAACGCCAGGTCGAGGGACTGGCTGCGGTTCAGCCGCGGGTCGCAGGCCGTCTCGTAGCGCTGGTGCAGGTCGTCGACGAAGATCTCGTCGCCGCCGCCCACGCACTCGGTGACGTCGTCACCGGTGAGTTCGACGTGGATGCCGCCCGGGTGGGTGCCGAGGGTCTTGTGCACCTCGAAGAAGCCCTTGACCTCGTCGAGCACGTCGTCGAAGCGACGGGTCTTGTGACCCGAGGCCGCCTCGAAGGTGTTGCCGTGCATCGGGTCGGTCACCCACGCCACCGTGGCCCCCGACGCGGTGACCTTCTCGACCAGCTCGGGGAGCTTGTCGCGGACCTTGTCGGCGCCCATCCGGACGATGAAGGTCAGCCGGCCCGGCTCGCGGTCCGGGTCGAGGCGGTCGATGTACCGCAGCGCGTCCTCGGCCGTCGTGGTCGGGCCGAGCTTGAGGCCGATCGGGTTGCGGATCTTCGAGGCGAACTCGATGTGCGCGCCGTCCAGCTGCCGGGTGCGCTCACCGATCCACACCATGTGCCCGGAGACGTCGTACAGCTTGCCGGTGCGGGAGTCGACCCTGGTCAGGGCGGACTCGTAGGCCAGCAGCAGCGCCTCGTGCGAGGAGAAGAACTCGACGGTCTTGAACTCCTCCGGGTCGGTGCCGCAGGCCCGCATGAAGTTCAGCGCGTTGTCGATCTCGCGGGCGAGCTGCTCGTAGCGCTGGCCCGACGGGGAGGACTTCACGAAGTCCTGGTTCCAGGCGTGCACCTGGCGCAGGTCCGCGTAACCGCCGGTGGTGAAGGCACGCACCAGGTTCAGCGTCGAGGCGGACGCGTGGTACATCCGCTTGAGCCGCTCGGGGTCCGGGATCCGCGAGGCCTCGTCGAAGTCGAAGCCGTTGACGGAGTCGCCGCGGTAGGTCGGCAGCGTCACGCCGTCCCGGGTCTCGGTCGGCTTGGAGCGCGGCTTGGAGTACTGGCCGGCGATCCGGCCCACCTTGACCACGGGCACGGACGCCGCGTACGTCAGCACGGCACCCATCTGGAGGAGCGTCTTCAGCTTGTTGCGGATGTGGTCGGCCGACACCGCGTCGAAGGCCTCGGCGCAGTCGCCGCCCTGCAGGAGGAACGCCTCGCCCTTGGCGACGGCCGCCATCCGGGCGCGCAGCTGGTCGCACTCGCCCGCGAAGACGAGCGGCGGATACGACTCCAGCTCCGCAACGACTGCGCGCAGAGCCTCGGGGTCGGGGTACTCGGGCTGCTGCGCCGCGGGCAGGTCTCGCCAGGTGTTGCCAGCGCTCGCGCTGGTCTTAGCGTTCACGGTCACCTCGTAAACATTACGGGGTCGTGTCGCCATATTTTCCTCCGGCTCGACTGGTGAGACACCGCGCTTGTCCTGTGGACAGGGCGGGTGGTGGGGTAGGGTTTTCCGCATGTTCGCGCACTCGACCCAGAACTGGTGGTGGACCGCTTCTCCGGCGGCCCACTGACTGCGCGTACGCAAGACTTCGCGAAGGCCGCCCGAGGGGCGGCCTTCGGTGTTTCCGGGGTCGTTCCTCTCCCACCTGCCAGAGGACCGCAGAGGAACACCATGGACCTGACCCAGTTGCTCCACGACGACCGCCCCTTCGCCCTGCTCCGCCGCCGCACCCCCGGCCAGGACGAGAACACGGTGGAGGTCCTGGTCGGGCCGGTCACCGCCCGGGAACGGCTCGCCGACCTGCCGGCGGAGGGCCTCGCCCTGGTGCCGTTCCGGCAGATCCGCGAGCGGGGCTTCGACGTGCGGGACGACGGGACGCCGTTGCTCGTGCTCACCCCCGAGCTGGTGGACCGGGTGCCGCTGGCCGAGGCCCTGGCCGCGCTGCCCGCCCACGACGTGCATGTGGAACGCGGCGGCTTCGACGTCGACGACGACGCGTACGCCGGGATCGTCGGCCGGGTGCTGCGCGAGGAGATCGGCCGGGGCGAGGGCGCGAACTTCGTGATCCGCCGGACCTACCAGGGGGAGATCCCGGGCTTCGGGCGCGCGGACGCGCTGGCCCTGTTCCGGCGGCTGCTGGCGGGCGAGCGGGGCGCGTACTGGACGTTCGTCGTGCACACCGGGGACCGGACGCTGGTCGGGGCCAGCCCCGAGGTGCACGTGCGGGCGTCCGGCGGCACGGTGGTCATGAACCCGATCAGCGGCACGTACCGCTATCCCGCCGAGGGCCCGACCCCCGAGCACCTCCTCGGCTTCCTCGCCGACGGCAAGGAGATCGAGGAGCTGTCGATGGTCGTCGACGAGGAGCTGAAGATGATGTGCACCGTCGGGGACATGGGCGGTGTCGTCGTCGGCCCCCGGCTCAAGGAGATGGCGCACCTCGCGCACACCGAGTACGAACTGCGCGGGAAGTCCTCGCTGGACGTGCGGGAGATCCTGCGGGAGACCATGTTCGCGGCGACCGTGACGGGGTCGCCGGTGCAGAACGCCTGCCGGGTGATCGAACGGCACGAGGTGGGTGGGCGCGGCTACTACGCGGGCGCCCTGGCGCTGCTCGGCCGGGACTCCGGCGGCGCCCAGACCCTGGACTCGCCCATCCTCATCCGCACCGCCGACATCGACGCGCGCGGGCACCTGCGGGTCCCCGTCGGCGCCACGCTGGTGCGCGGCTCGGACCCGGCGGGCGAGGTCGCCGAGACCCACGCCAAGGCGGCGGGGGTGCTGGCGGCGCTGGGGGTACGACCGGCACGGCCGCGGAGCGAGGAGCGGCGCCCCCGGCTGGCGGACGACCCCCGGGTGCGGGCCGCGCTGGACGGGCGGCGGGCGTCGCTCGCCCCGTTCTGGCTGCGGATGCAGGAGCGGACCGGTGAGCTGACCGGACACGCGCTGGTGGTGGACGGGGAGGACACGTTCACGGCGATGCTCGCGCACCTGCTGCGCTCGGGCGGGCTCGACGTGACCGTACGGCGCTACGACGAGCCGGGGCTGCGGGCGGCCGTGCTCGCGCACGCGGGCCCCGTCGTGCTGGGCCCGGGACCCGGTGACCCGTCCGACCCGGCCGATCCGAAGATGCGGTTCCTGCGGGAGCTGACGGCCTCGGTGGTGCGCGAGCACCGGCACGGGGTGCTGGGCGTCTGCCTCGGGCACGAGCTGATCGCGGCGGAGCTGGGGCTGGAGATCGTCCGCAAGGAGGTACCCCACCAGGGGGCGCAGACCACCGTGGACCTGTTCGGGCGCACGGAGACCGTCGGCTTCTACAACAGCTTCACGGCCCGCTGCGACGAGGACGCGGCCCGTGAGCTGGCGGCGCACGGGGTCGAGGTGAGCCGGGCGGAGAACGGCGAGGTGCACGCCCTGCGGGGGCCACGTCGTGCCGGAGGCAGGCCGAGGAACGCGGTCGCCGGGGTGCAGTTCCATCCCGAGTCGGTGCTCACGTTGAACGGGGTGAGCGTGGTGCGCGAGCTGGTCGCCGGGTTGCGGGGCGCCCGGACGCTCCCCGAGCGGTGGCCGGCCCGGTAGCCGAGGACGGGTCCGGGGCCGTACGCCGGTACGGCCCCGGGGCCCGGCGTCAGCCGAAGAACACCCCGGCCTCCTCGTACAGCTTCGGGTCGACGGTCTTCAGCTTGGCCGTGGCCTCCGCGATCGGTACCCGGACGATGTCGGTGCCGCGCAGCGCGACCATCGTGCCGAAGTCGCCGTCGCGGACGGCATCGATGGCGTGCAGGCCGAAGCGGGTGGCCAGCCAGCGGTCGAAGGCGCTGGGCGTGCCGCCGCGCTGGATGTGCCCGAGGACGGTGGTCCTGGCCTCCTTGCCGGTGCGCTGCTCGATCTCCTTGGCCAGCCACTCGCCGACCCCGGAGAGCCGGACGTGCCCGAAGGAGTCGAGGGACCCGTCCTTGAGGACCATGTCGCCGTCCTTGGGCATGGCGCCCTCGGCGACGACCACGATCGGCGCGTAGGAGGCCTTGAAGCGGGAGGTGATCCAGGCGCACACCTGGTCCAGGTCGAAGCGCTGCTCCGGGATGAGGATGACGTTGGCGCCGCCCGCGAGACCGGAGTGCAGGGCGATCCAGCCGGCGTGCCGACCCATCACCTCGCAGACCAGGACCCGCATGTGGGACTCGGCGGTGGTGTGCAGCCGGTCGATGGCCTCGGTGGCGATGCCGACGGCGGTGTCGAAGCCGAAGGTGTAGTCGGTGGCGGACAGGTCGTTGTCGATGGTCTTCGGTACGCCGACGACGGGCACGCCGTACTCGTCGGTGAGGCGGGCGGCCACGCCCAGGGTGTCCTCGCCGCCGATCGCGATCAGCGCCTCGACCTCGAGCTTGGCGAGGTTGTCCTTGATCCGGCGGATGCCGTTCTCCTGCTTGAGCGGATTGGTCCGTGAGGAGCCGAGGACGGTGCCGCCGCGGGGCAGGATGCCGCGCACGGCGGGGATGTCGAGGCGGACGGTGTCGCCTTCGAGTGGTCCGCGCCAGCCGTCCCGGAAGCCGACGAAGTCGTAGCCGTACTCCTGCACGCCCTTGCGGACGACGCCCCGGATGACGGCGTTGAGCCCGGGGCAGTCGCCGCCTCCGGTCAGTACTCCGACCCGCATGGAAATGTCCCTTCGCCGCGGTTGCCTGGTGAGGCTCACGCTAGTGGTGATCCAGGTCACACAGGGATGGGCGGGAAGGGCAATTCCGGTGAATCCGTGGGCGGTTGGTTTACATGCCGTCAAGCGCGAAGATCACATCAGCTGTGGATCATTCGTCGTCGAGGCCGCGCTCTATGGCATACCGGACCAGTTCCACCCTGTTGTGCAACTGGAGTTTGCCGAGGGTGTTCTGCACGTGGTTCTGGACCGTGCGGTGCGAGATGACCAGACGCTCCGCGATCTGCTTGTAGCTCAGCCCCTTGGCCACCAGACGCAGCACCTCGGTCTCCCGGTCGGTCAGCCGGGGCGCGTCCGGCCCGTCGGCGTCCGCCGCCGGGGCCGGTTCGGAGGCCAGCCGGCGGTACTCGCCGAGGACCAGACCGGCCAGACCGGGCGTGAACACCGGGTCCCCGACGGCGGTACGCCGCACCGCGTCCAGCAGTTCCTCCGTCGACGCCGACTTCAAAAGGTAGCCGGTCGCGCCGGACTTCACCGCCTCCAGGACGTCGGCGTGCTCCCCGCTCGCCGACAGCACGAGCACCCGCAACGCCGGGTTGTGGCCCACGAGTTCCTTGCAGACCTGGACGCCGGGCTTGGCGGGCAGGTTGAGGTCGAGGACGAGGACGTCCGGCGCGGCGGCCTTGGCGCGGCGCACCGCCTGGTCGCCGTCCCCGGCGGTGGCGACCACCTCGAAACCGGACTCGGCCAGGTCCCGGGCGACCGCGTCGCGCCACATGGGGTGGTCGTCGACCACCATCACCTTGATGCTCATCGTCGCTCCGCCTTCCCCAGGGAGACCTTCGGTACCTTCAGCTCCACTTCCGTGCCCTGCCCGGGAGTCGAGAACAGCTCGGCGCTGCCGCCGAGGTCGCGCAGCCGCCCGCGGATCGACTGGGCCACCCCGAGCCGCCCCTCCCCCTCGGCCTGGGCGAGCCGGCCCTCGGGGATGCCGGGGCCGTCGTCCCGCACGGTCACCACGATCCCGTCGGGCTCGTCCTCGACCAGGATCCAGGCCCGCGCCCGCTCCCCCGCGTGCCTGCGCACGTTGTCCAGGGCGGCACCGACGGCGGCGGCCAGCTCCTGTGCCGCACACGCCGGCAGCTCCACCGGCGCACCGGGCTCGGCCAGGTTGACCCGGGAGCCGGCGTACCGCGCGAGCAGCGTGCGCAGGTCGACGGGTCCCGACTCGTCGGGCTCCTCGACCAGGCGTACGACCGCGCCCTCGGCCTCGTCCTCCGAGACCCGTGAGGCGGGCAGCAGGCCGCCGGAGACCAGGGTGCGCAGGGCCACCTCCTGCTCCCCCGCCATCCGCCCCAGTTCGGCCGCCTCGCCGCCGAGGACCGTACCGCGCCGCTGCACCATGGCCAGCACCTGGAGCACGCTGTCGTGGATGTCCCGGGCGAGCCGCTCCCGCTCCCGGGTGGCCGCCTCGATCTCCAGGGCGCGGGCGAGGGTGCGCTCGGAGGCGCGGGCCACCTCGACGACGTAGCCGATGGCGATGGAGGCGACCCAGACCAGGATCACGTTGTGGACGGTGTCGCGGGCCGGGTGGCCGCGCTCGACGAGGTTGGCGGCGGCCACCGGGGTGGAGGCGAACGCGGCCCAGCGCCAGCCGCCCTTGAGGGCGTAGGCGAGGACCGAACCCGCCGTCCATATCGACGGCAGCGTGGGCCCACCGCGGTCGATGTGGCCCTGGGTGACCACCCAGGGGGTCAGCACGATGCCGGTGAGCGCGACGGCGAGGTCCACGGCGAGGAAACGCCTGGTGCAGGCCGCCGCGCCCTGGACGCGGGGCAGGGTGGCCAGCGTCCAGACGGTCAGGACGGCGTAGTAGGCGATGGCGACGCCCGGCCGGTCGTAGTCCTCGTAGGCGGAGGCGAACAGGCCGATCGCGTAGAGCAGGGTCAGCACGCGGTAGCCGGTGAGCGCACGCCACAGCGGCTGCTCCACCGACATCCGTACGACACGTTCCCGCTTGGTCATCTCCCCCGGTCCCCCCAGTCCCCCTCGCGCGCCCCCGCGCCACCGCCCCGGTGCTACGACCCGGCGGTCTTCTTCTCCGCCTTCGCCGCGTCCTTCTCGGCCTTCGCGGCCTCCGCGAGCTGCCGCTTGGCAGCAGTCGCGTAGATGTCGACGTACTCCTGGCCGGAGAGCTTCATGATCTCGTACATGACCTCGTCGGTCACCGCGCGCAGCACGAACCGGTCGTGCTCCATGCCCTGGTAGCGGCTGAAGTCCAGGGCCTTGCCGATGCGGATGCCCGGACGCATCAGCTTGGGCATCACCTGCCCGGGCGGCTGGATCTTCTCGGTGTCGATCATGGCGACCGGGACGACCGGGGCGCCGGTCGCGAGCGCCACGCGCGCGAGGCCGCCGGGCTTGCCGCGGTAGAGCCGGCCGTCGGGCGAGCGGGTGCCCTCCGGGTAGATGCCGAACAACTCCCCGCGCTCCAGCACCTCTATGCCGCTCTTGACCGCCGCCTCGCCCGCGCCGCGCGCCCCGGAGCGGTCCACCGGGAGCTGGCCGACGCCCTTGAAGAAGGCGGCCGTGAGGCGGCCCTTCACGCCGGGCGTGGTGAAGTACTCGGCCTTGGCGATGAAGGTGACCTTCCGGTCGAGCACCGCGGGCAGGAAGAACGAGTCCGAGAAGGACAGGTGGTTACTCGCCAGGATCGCCGGGCCCTCGGACGGGACGTTCTCCAGGCCCTCCACCCAGGGCCTGAAGGTGACCTTGAGCGGTCCCCCGATAGCGACCTTCATCGCGCCGTACAACAACCGAGTGCCTCCTGTTTCCGTAGATCAGACCATAACCCGCAGCGCCGGGAATGGCCCCGACGACCCTGGTCGGTGTCAGTGCCGTCGCGTACGGTGAAGCACATCGGAAGTCGTCGTTTCCACCTCCCGCAGTTCCCACCTCACGCAGTTTCCCTGGTTCCCCGTGGTTCGCCCCTCTCACGAATTGGAGAGCGAAGGTGCCGGTTCTCCCCGGAGCCGAGCCGTACCGCCATGCCGGCGGAGAGGTCGGTGTGCTCCTCTGTCACGGCTTCACCGGCTCGCCCCAGTCACTGCGGCCCTGGGCCGAGCACCACGCCGCGCACGGCCTGACGGTGTCCCTGCCCCTGCTGCCGGGCCATGGCACACGCTGGGAGGACATGCAGGTCACCGGCTGGCAGGACTGGTACGCGGAGGTGGACCGCGAGCTGCGGCTGTTGCGCGAGCGCTGCGCCCAGGTGTTCGTGGCGGGCCTGTCGATGGGTGGCACGCTGGCGCTGCGACTGGCCGCGAGGAACGGGACGGGTGTGGACGGCGTGGTGGTCGTCAACCCGGCGAACAAGGTGCACGGCCTGTCCGCGTACGCCCTTCCGGTGGCCCGGCACCTGGTGCGCACGACCCGGGGCATCGCCAGTGACATCGCCAAGCCGGGCGCCGCGGAGGTGGGGTACGACCGGGTGCCGCTGCACTGCGCGCACTCGCTGCGGAACTTCTTCCGTACGGTGGACGGCGAGTTGCCGCGGGTGACCCAGCCCCTGCTGCTCCTGCGCAGCACCCGGGACCACGTGGTTCCGGCGGTCGATTCCGCCCGGATCCTGAGCCGGGTGTCCTCCACGGACGTAACGGAGGTCGTGCTGGAACAGAGTTACCACGTGGCGACGTTGGACCACGACGCGGACCGGATCTTCGAGGAGAGCCTCACCTTCATCGGACGGCTCGCACCCAGTGTCGGCAAGGAAGGGACGGCCGCAGTTGGCTGAGCACGACTCCGACCGCGAGGACCGCGAGCCGGACGAGAAGGGAGTGCCCTTCGACGAGGCCGCCGCCTGGGCGGCGATCGTCGCGGGCTACGGCGAGGAGCCACCGGATCCGCCGGGTACGACGCCGTTCAAGCCGGTGAAGGACCTGGCGCTGCCGCCGATGGAGGAGGACGAGGCCGCGGCCGGTCCCCAGGCCGCTCAGGAGAAGCCCCCGGCGAGACCGCTGGGCAGCTCCGTCTCCTTCGCGCCGGGGGTGGGTCCGCGTGACTACACGGCGCCCGAGGCGTCCGAGGACGACTTCGACGAGGACGACGAGGGCCACTTCGTACCGCCGGAACCGCCGCCGCTGCCGACCGCCGACACGACGGCCCGGTTCGCCTGGCTGGGTGTGGTGGGCGGGCCCGTGCTGCTGCTGATCGCGGTGCTGCTGGGCTGGGACATGACGTGGTGGCTGGCGACGCTGGGGATCGGCGGGTTCCTCGGCGGGTTCGTCACCCTGGTGACCCGGATGAAGACGGACGACGACGAGGACGGCGACCCCGGACGGGGCGCGGTGGTCTGAGCGCCGCTCTACGCCGCGGGGATCCTGAGGGCGGCCAGTACGGGCAAGTGGTCCGTGGCCGCCCTCACGGCAGTGCCTCCTGACGCCGCCCTCGCACTGCTCGGCCCCGAGGGCCTCACAGGCTTCGGACGGCTGCGCGGGACTCCGTCCGTCGGTTCTGGTTCAGGGCGCGGGCAGCCGCAGGGCGGCCAGTACGGGCAAGTGGTCCGTGGCCTTCCTCACGTCTGCTTCCGTGACGCCCGGGTGGTTGACCGGGACGCCGCAGCCGAGGACCTCGATGCCCTTCGTCGCGAAGATCGCGTCGATGCGCTGGTGCGGGTCGGTGGACCAGGAGGTGAACTCGCCGCCCCAGGGGGCGGTGACATGGCAGTCCTGGTAGGCGTCGGCCAGGCGGCGGAAGGTGCGGCCGTCGGGCCGGTCGTTGAGGTCGCCGCCCACGACGGCGTGCTCCACGCCCAGGCCGGCGACCCGGTCCAGGAGCATGCCGCCCTGCTCGTAGCGCTCGTCCTGCTGGAGGCTGAGGTGGAAGCTGGTGACGCCGAGGCGGACGCCGCCGAACCGGACGACGGCGGTGGCGAGGCCGCGGCGGTGCAGTCCGGGGGTGAGCGGGAGCAGCACGTCCTCGGTGCGCTCGACGGTGGCGCGCAGGCCGCAGAGGATCGCCGGGCCGGCCGCGGTCGCGCCGCCGGTGAGGATCACCAGGTCGCAGGCGGAGGCCAGGCGGGCGAGCTTCTTGCGCCAGCGGAAGAAGCGGGGGGCTTCCTGGACGAGGACCAGGTCGGGGGCGCAGGCCTTGATGACGCGGGCGAGGGCGTCGGTGTCGTCGCGCAGGGAGCGGATGTTGTAGCTCAGGACGCGGATGACGGCGGAACCGTCGGGCTCTGTGTGGGAGTTGGGGAGCGACGCGGTTGCCATGCCGTCAATTTACGTCACGCAGGGGTCCGGGCGCCTGGTGGGTCGGGGCACGAGGAACGTGCGCGACTGCCGGTGCGTCGTGGCTTGTCGCGCAGTTCCCCGCGCCCCCGCAAGAGGCAGGTGGGACCCGTGGACGGCGTTTACATGATCGGGTCGGGCTCTCTCGCCAGGTCCGCCGCTCCCACCAGGCCCGCCTCGTTGCCCAGCTGGGCCGCGATGACCTCGGCCACCGGGCGCCAGTTGCCGCCGACCAGCCAGCGCTTGTAGGACTTGCGGATCGGGTCGAGGACCAGTTCGCCCTCGTCCGAGAGGCCGCCTCCGACGATGAACGCGGACGGGTCGAAGAGGGAGGCGAGGTCGGCGAGACCGGCGCCGGCCCAGCGGGCGAGCTCGCGGTAGGAGTCGACGGCGACCGGGTCGCCCTGGCGGGCGGCCATGGAGATGTGCTTGCCCTCGATGCCGTCGGGGCTGCCGTCGCCGAGGCCGAGCAGGATCTCCGCGGCCTCGGGGGTGGCGTTGGCGCGCTGCTTGGCGTAGCGGACGAGGGCCCGGCCGGAGGCGTACTGCTCCCAGCAGCCCTGCGAGCCGCAGCCGCACAGCAGCCCGTCCGGGACCATCCGGATGTGCCCGAACTCGGCGGCGACCCCGAAGTGCCCGCGGCGCAGCTTGTTGCCGATGATGATGCCGCCGCCGAGGCCGGTGCCGAGGGTGATGCAGATGACGTTGCGGTGGCCCTTGCCGGCACCGAACTTGTACTCGCCCCAGGCGGCGGCGTTGGCGTCGTTCTCCACGACCACGGGGAGACCGACGCGGGCCTCGACCTTCTCCTTCAACGGCTCCTGGCGCCAGTCGATGTTGGGCGCGAAGTAGACCGTGGAGCGCTGCCGGTTCACGTAACCGGCGGCCCCGATGCCCACGCCGACGATCTCGTGCCCGGCGCGGGCGCCCTCTACGGCGGAAGCAATGGCGTCCACGATGCCCTCGGGCGTACCCGGGGTCGGCACCTTGTGGGTCGAGAGGATGTTGCCTTCCTCATCGACCACGCCGGCCGCGATCTTCGTGCCGCCGATGTCGACGCCGATGGTGAGTCCCATGAATCCCTCAGTTTCGGTCGAGCCCCGCTACGGCCAACCGTACCCGAGAGGGCTTTCAGTCGAGATCGATGCGCTCGCCCGGGGCGGTGCCCCCGCCCTTGTCCTTGCCGCCGGGGGAGGTCCAGCGGGCCTCCTGGGCCTGGACCGCGGAGCGGTAGGCCGCGAGGAGTTCGCCGCCGGCCGCGGCCAGGTGGTCGAAGACGTCCGGGTTGCGCTCCATGACGGGCTCGACGGCGTTCTTCGCCTGTTGCACGACCTGCCGGACCACCTGCTGGGCGGCGGGCCCGGCCACCGCCCCGAGGAACGGGGTCTGAAGGCCGGAGAGCTTGTCGGCGACGGCGTCGACGAGCTTGCGCAGCTCCTCGGCGGCCGACCCCGGCGGAGGGCCGTACTGGGCGCGCCGGCGGGTCTTCTCCGCCTCCAGGTCCTCGGCGCAGGCGGTGGCCCAGGCGTCGGCGTCCGTCGCCCGTACCTCGTCCGCGGCCTCGGAGGCGCCGGCTGTGGGCTGCTCTTCGCTCATGACGGACTCCTGACTACGGCTCGTCCCTACGACGTTACCCGAACGGCCGTACCGGTTTCACCGTCAGCGCGGCCACAGCTCCGGGTCGGGCGCGAAGCGCAGCCGCAGCTCGCCGTCGCGCAGGGCGGCCCCGGCGACCGTGCAGCGGCGCAGCGCGGAGGGCAGCGCGACGATCCTGCGGAAGCCGCCGACGGTGATGACGACCTCGTCGCCGCGCCGGACGAGGTCGAGGTCGTCCCGTATCGCGCCGGGCAGCGGGATGTGCCAGACCAGGACGCCGTCCCCCTCGATCAGGTCGGCGACGGGCCACTCGACCGGGGCGGGCTCCGTGTTGACGCCGGGCACGGCGAGCGCGGCGAGGTCGTCGGTGCCGCGCGGGTCGTGGCCGAGGTGGGCGACGGGGGACACGGGGTGGGCCTCCGCCCACTCGGCGAGGGCCTTGCGCTGCTGGGCGACGAGCCCGTGCAGGGGGGTGTCCTCGGGCAGCACGCGGTTGGCGACCAGGGTCTCGGTGGGCAGGCCGCGCAGGGCCAGTCCGAGGCGGGCGGCGCGGACGGCGTCGGCGCCCGCCGGGCCGGGTTCGGCGACCAGTCGTACGGCGGTGCGGCGGTCGCCGAGGACGGCCTCGACGGCGGCGAGCTCCACGTCCCAGCGGGCGGCGGTCTCGTAGAGCCAGTCGGCGGGCATGGGGACACCGGCGAGCCGGCCGAGGACGGGCCGCAGGGCACGGGCGGCCTGCCGTTCCGGTGGCAGCAGGCGGCGCAGGTAACGGCGGAGTTCCTCGGGGAGCGCGAGCAGGTCGAGGGCGCGCGGGGCGGGCGGCAGGTCGACGACGAGCAGGTCGTAGCGGTCCGAGAGGGCCGCGTCCCGCAGGGCCCGCAGCAGGGACAGCTCCTCGGCGCCGGGGAGGGGGGTGAGTTCCTCGGCGTCCAGGCGGGAGGCGCCGAGCAGGTCGAGGACGTTCGCGGCGCGGGTCTGGAAGGCGGTGAGGTCCTCGCGGAAGCGGACGGCCGCGTCGGGGCGCCAGGCGGTGAGGGTGGGGGTGACCCGGGTGGGTTCCGGTCCTGTCGCCGTGCCCAGCGCCGCGCCGAGGGTGTCGGTGCGGTCGGCGCCGAGCACGAGGGTGGGGGTGCCCGCAGCGGCGGCGCGCAGGGCGGTGGCCGCGGCGACCGTCGTACGACCGCTGCCGCCGGGGCCGGTGATCAGGATGGTGCGCATGAGGGTGAACCGTAACGGACGTCCAGGTGAGCCCTCGCTGGCCGGCGCCCGGGGTGTCTGTCACTTACCGGCGTGAGCAGGGCGGCTACAGCGAAGCGCCCCGTCAGGGGCGCTGGGGGTGCCCCCGGCCGAAGGCTGGGGGGAGGAACTGCGCGACAAGCCCCCAGGCACCCGGAGCCCTACGACTGCTCTCCCGCCTCCACCCTCTTCTTCAGCCCCGCCAGCGCGCGGTCGATGATGACCTTCTCGGCCTTGCGCTTGATCATCCCCAGCATCGGGATCTTGACGTCCACCGTCAGCGAGTACGTGACCTCGGTCGCCCCCGCCCCCGCCGGCTTCAGCAGGTACGACCCGTCCAGCGACCGCAGCATCTGCGACTTCACCAGCGTCCAGGAGACCTCGTTGTCACCGGTCCACGTGTACCCGAGCGTCTGGTCGTCCTTGATCGCACCCGCGTCCATGACGAGGCGGACCTGCTCGGCGCGCCCCCGGGCGTCGGTCTTGAGCACCTCCGCCTCCTTCACCTCACCGGTCCAGTCCGGATACCGGGCGAAGTCGGCGATCACCGCCATGACGTCGGCCGGGGCCGCCTCGATCGTGATGCTCGAGCTGGTGTGTTCCGCCATCGCCGTGGCTCCTCCGGATGCAGGCCGGTATGAAGAGGTCGCTGCACGCGCGTGCGCACGCGTGTGCAGCGTGAAGGCTACCGCGCGCCCGACCAGCAGCCTTCACCCCCGTGTCCGGGGCTGTCACCATTCGAGCGCCCAGGGCCGCCCCGCGCTGGCGAAGTGCCCGACGTTCACGCACTCGGTGGCGCCGATCCGCATGCGTTTCACCAGCGGCTGGTGGACATGTCCGAAGAGGGAGTAGCGCGGCCGGGTGCGCCGGATGGCGTCCAGCAGCGCGCGGCTGCCCCGTTCGAAGCGGCGCGCCACGGTGTCGTAGACCAGCTCGGGCACCTCCGGCGGGATGTGCGTGCAGAGCACGTCGACCTCGCCGACCGCCTCGATCTTCGCCGCGTACTCCTCGTCGGAGATCTCGTAGGGGGTGCGCATCGGGGTGCGCAGGCCGCCGCCCACGAAGCCGAACACCCACCCGCCGATCTCCACCCGCTGCCCGTCCAGGACCGTCGTGCCGGGCCCCGCGTACTCGGGCCACAGCTGCGGCATGTCGACGTTGCCGTAGGTCGCGTACGTCGGTGCCGGGAACGCCGCGAACATCTCTGCGTACTGCTTGCGCACCGCCTTCTCGATCGCGCTCGCCCGGTCCATGTCGATCCCGCCCCACAGCCGCGCACCCAGCTCCCGGGCCTCCGCGAAGCGGCGGGCGGTGCGCAGTTCGACGAGGCGGTCGGCGTTCTCGACGCCGAACAGGTCGGGGAAGATGCCGCGGGAGTGGTCGGCGTAGTCGAGGAAGAGGACGAGGTCGCCGAGACAGATCAGGGCGTCGGCACCGTCGCCGGCCCTGGCCAGGTCACGGGCGTTGCCGTGGACGTCGCTGACCACGTGGACGCGGGTCCTTCGGACGCCGGGGGGTGTGGCTGCCATGGTGATCAAGGGTAGGTCGGGCGGCGCACTTGTGAACAGGCGATGGGCGGACCTGCGGTTACTGGTCAGTCACTACAGCCGTGGACTACCGTACGCGAAGGAACACCAACCTGTGTGACGCAGCGAACATCTCGCCGGGACCCCCTGTCGAAGAAGCCATACCGGCGGGTAACGTCCGGGCAGTCCAGTCGTCCTCAGGATTTCAACCAACGGATCTTCCGGCCCGCGGCGAAGCCCTGAGTACCTGCCCGAGCCGTGGACCGCACCGTCGCATCGCACAACGTCGTGGCGCCGGCGCCCTATGAGGAGCAGCAGTCTTGCGCGAGTTCAGCCTTCCGGCTTTGTACGAGGTCCCCGCGGACGGAAACCTGACCGACATCGTCCGCAGAAACGCCGCGCAGCATCCGGACGTCGCCGTGATGGCCCGCAAGGTCGGCGGCGTCTGGCAGGACGTCACCGCCACCGCCTTCCTCGCCGAGGTGCACGCGGCCGCCAAGGGCCTCATCGCCGCCGGGATCCAGCCCGGCGACCGGGTCGGCCTGATGTCCCGCACCCGCTACGAGTGGACGCTCCTCGACTTCGCGATCTGGTGCGCCGGCGCGGTCACCGTGCCGGTGTACGAGACCAGCTCGCCGGAGCAGGTGCAGTGGATCCTCAGCGACTCCGGGGCCACCGCCTGCATCGTGGAACTCGACAGCCACACGGCCGCCGTGGAGTCGGTGCGCGAGACGCTGCCCGCGCTCAAGCACGTCTGGGGGATCGAGGCCGGCGCCCTGGAGGAGCTGGGCAGGCTCGGCCAGGGCGTGACCGACGCGACCGTCGAGGAGCGCAGCTCGCAGGCGAAGGCGGACGACCCGGCGACCATCGTCTACACGAGCGGTACGACCGGGCGTCCCAAGGGCTGTGTGCTCACCCACCGCAGCTTCTTCGCGGAGTGCGGGAACATCGTGGAGCGACTGCGCCCGCTGTTCCGCACCGGCGAGTGTTCCGTGCTGCTCTTCCTCCCGCTCGCGCACGTCTTCGGCAGGCTCGTGCAGATCGCCCCGATGATGGCGCCGATCAAGCTGGGCTGCGTCCCGGACATCAAGAACCTCACCGACGAGCTGGCCTCCTTCCGGCCGACGCTGGTCCTCGGCGTCCCCCGGGTCTTCGAGAAGGTGTACAACTCGGCGCGCGCCAAGGCGCAGGCCGACGGCAAGGGCAAGATCTTCGACAAGGCGGCGGACACCGCGATCGCGTACAGCCAGGCACTGGACACGCCGTCCGGCCCGTCCCTCGGCCTGAAGATCAAGCACCGGACCTTCGACAAGCTCGTCTACAGCAAGCTGCGGGCGGTGCTCGGCGGCAAGGGCGAGTACGCCATCTCCGGCGGCGCCCCGCTCGGCGAGCGTCTCGGGCACTTCTTCCGCGGCATCGGCTTCACGGTCCTGGAGGGCTACGGCCTGACCGAGTCCTGCGCGGCGACCGCGTTCAACCCCTGGGACCGGCAGAAGATCGGCACGGTCGGTCAGCCGCTGCCCGGTTCGGTGGTCCGGATCGCGGACGACGGCGAGGTGCTGCTGCACGGCGAGCACCTGTTCAAGGGCTACTGGAACAACGAGGCCGCGACCGCCGAGGCGCTGGCCGACGGCTGGTTCCACACCGGGGACATCGGCACCCTGGACGAGGACGGCTACCTCAGGATCACCGGCCGCAAGAAGGAGATCATCGTCACCGCGGGCGGCAAGAACGTCGCCCCGGCCGTGATCGAGGACCGGATCCGCGCGCACGCGCTGGTCGCGGAGTGCATGGTGGTGGGCGACGGGCGGCCGTTCGTGGGCGCGCTGGTCACCATCGACGAGGAGTTCCTGGGCCGCTGGGCGGCCGAGCACGGGAAGCCGGCGGGTGCCACCGCGGCGTCGCTGCGTGACGACCCGGATCTGAACGCTGCGATCCAGGCCGCGGTCGACGACGGCAACGCCGCGGTGTCGAAGGCGGAATCGGTGCGGAAGTTCCGCATTCTGTCCTCCCAGTTCTCGGAGGAGTCGGGCCACCTGACGCCGTCCCTGAAGCTCAAGCGCAATGTGGTGGCGAAGGACTACGCGAACGAGATCGAGGCCATCTACCAGAAGTAGGACGGCGCGTGCGGCTCGGCGGGTCTCAGAAGTCCTGGGCCAGAACCCGTTCCATCGTCCGCTCGGCGAGCGCGGTGATGGTCACGAACGGGTTCACGCCGATGTTCCCGGGGACCAGGGAGCCGTCCGTGACGTACAGCTTCGAATAGCCCTTCACACGGCCGTAGTCGTCGGTCGCCTGCCCCAGGACGCAGCCGCCCAGCGGGTGGTAGCAGAAGTCGTCCGCGAACACCTTGCTCGACGACCCGAACAGGTCGTACCGGTAGATCGTCGCGTTGGCCGCGTTGATCCGGTCGAACAGCTTCTTGGCCATGGCGACCGAGACCGCGCTCTGGGCCGCGGTCCAGCCCAGCTTCACCGCGTCGCTCGCGGAGTCGTAGGTGAACGTGGCGCGTTGCGGGTTCTTGGTGATCGCCAGGTACAGGCTCACCCAGGTCTCGAACCCGATGGGCAGTGGCGCGATCTCCGCGAAGACCGGGTTGTCGGTGTTGGCCCAGTCGTCGATGCCCATCACCGGCATGGTCGACTGGTTGGCGCCGGTGGTGTCCCAGATGTGGTTGGCGCGTCCGAGCATGGTGTTGCCGTTGGTGCTCCAGCCGCCGCCCACGCGGGAGTCGAGCGCGGGCAGCGCCCCGGTGTCCCTGGCCCGCACGAGCAGCTCGGTGGTGCCGAGGCTGCCGCCGCCGAGGAACAGGTACGTGCAGCTGTACTGCTTGCTCTCGACCACGGCCCCGGTCGTGTCGATCCGGTCGACGCTCAGCACGTACGACCCGTCGGCGGCCCGGGTGACCGCCTTGACCTTCTCCAGGGTGTGGATGGTCAGGTTGCCGGTGCCCAGGGCGGCGGCGAGGTAGGTCTTGTCGAGGCTCTTCTTGCCGTGGTTGTTGCCGTAGATGACCTCCTGGGCGAGCGCGGACTTCGGGACGGTGCCGGCGGCCTCCTGCGCCATGTACCCGAAGTCGTAGACGTTCGGTACGAAGGTGGTGGTGAGCCCGGTGTTGGCGGCGGCCTTCCGCGAGGTCCGGGCGAACTGGTACCACTCGGTCGACTCGAACCAGGTGGGGTCGACGGAGTTCACGCCGAGCATGGCGCGGGCGCGCGGGTAGTACGTGGTGTACATCGCGTTCGCGTCCACGGTCGGGAACTGCTCGGTGAAGTACGACTGGCGGGGCGTGACCGCCATCCCGCCGTTGACCAGGGACCCGCCGCCGACGCCCCGTCCCACGTACACGGACATGTTGTCGTAGTGCACCCGGTCCAGGACGCCGGGATAGGCGGTGATGTTTTTGTTGACGACGTCCAGCCAGAGGAACGTGGCGAGCGGTGCCTCGGTGCGGGTCTTGAACCACATGGACCGCTGGTCCGGGGCGGCGGTGGAGCAGAAGATCTTTCCGTCGGAGCCCGCCGTGTTCCACAGCTGCCCCATCTCGATCATGAGGGTGCGCACCCCGGCCTGTCCGAGCCGGAGCGCGGCCACAGCCCCGCCGTAGCCCGAACCGACCACGATGGCGGGCGCGTTGTCGACGGCGGCGGCCTCCTCGGCGGCCTGCGCCGACTGGAGCTGGACCCGGGTGAGACCGGCCGCGGCGGCGGTCTGGAGGGCGATCATGCCCAGAATGTGACGTCTCGTCAGCTGACGCTGCATCAGTTTTGCTGCCATGCGCGCAGCATGTGCGGATTTTCCGGTTCCGCCTAGGGGCCCCGCACTCTTTGCCGCAGGCCCTTGGAACAGACTTTTACAACAGCTCTTTCAGCCTCTCCGCGAGGAGATCCCACCGCCACTTCTCCTCGACCCACTGCCGCCCCCGCTCCCCCATCCGCCGCCGCAGCTCCGCGTCCCCCAGCAGCACGACGATCCGCTCGGCGGCCTCCGCCACGACCCCGCCCCGCACCACCCACCCGGTCTCCCCGTCGAGCACCGCGTCCGGCGCGCCCCCGGAGTCCCCGGCCACCACCGGCAGCCCGGTCGCCGAGGCCTCCAGGTACACGATCCCGAGCCCCTCCACGTCCAGCCCGCCCCGCCGGGTCCGGCACGGCATCGCGAACACGTCACCCGCCCCGAAGTGCGCCGGCAGCTCGGCCCACGGCACGGCCCCCGTGAACCGCACCGACGCCTCGACGCCGGTCTCCCGGGCCAGCCGCCGCAGGTCGCCCTCGTACGGGCCGCCCCCGACAATCAGCAGCACCGCGTCCGGCTCGGCGGCCAGGATCCGCGGCATCGCGCGGATCAGCGTGTCCTGCC
The DNA here is from genome assembly GCF_055562175.1 of Streptomyces sp. NPDC020958. NCBI lineage: Bacteria > Bacillati > Actinomycetota > Actinomycetes > Kitasatosporales > Streptomycetaceae > Streptomyces > Streptomyces sp. NPDC020958. The sequence continues at coordinate 297,105 of NZ_JBVHFU010000010.1, forward strand.
CCTTGCGCGGCACCAGCCGCGAGACGCACACCACCACCGGCCGGTCGGTCAGCCCCAGCCGCGCCCGCACCTCGGCGCCCCCGGAGCCGGGATGGAAGGTCTTCTCGTCCACGCCCGGCGGCAGCTGCACCATCCGGGCCGCCGCCCGCGCACTGAGCGCGGTCGCGATCCGGGACCGGGTGTACTCGCCCAGGTAGGTGATCGTGTCGGTGGTCTCGCCGATCCGCCCGAGCAGCTGCCGCGCGGCGGGCAGCTGGGCCCACCCGGCCTCGTGCCCGTGCGTGGTGGCCACCAGCCGCTCGGCACCCGCCCGGCGCAGCGCCGGCGCCATCAGCCCGAGCGGCGCCGCCGCCCCGAACCACACGGACGTGCACCCGTGCTCCCGGAGCAGCCCGACCGCCGTGCGGGTCGCCCCGGGCGTCGGCAGCAGCATCGTCGTACGATCGCGTACGACGGTGAAGGGCTGCTCCGCGTCGAACGCGGCGGTGGCCAGGGCGCCCTCCCGGCTCCGCTTCCACGTGGACGCGTAGACGACGAGCCGCTCGGGGTCCAGCCGCAGGGCCATGTTGTGCAGGAAGGCCTGGATCCCGCCCGGCCGGGGCGGGAAGTCGTTCGTCACGATGAGGGTCTTGTGCATCGCCGCAGACCTTACCCGCACCGTCCGTCCGGCCGTGCCTCATGGCTCCCGCACAGGCCCGCGGGAGATCATGTGGCCCGACCGGACACGGCACACCGAAGGACAGGGGCTCAGGTGGACACGACGGGCGTGAAGCGTGCCCCGGCGTCGCTGCTCGGCGTCTGGGGGGTCACCCGGCTGGTGCTGCTGCTCTTCGTCCTCAAGGTGTTCGTCCTGCCCGGCGCGGACGTCACCACCGACGTGTCCGTGATCTACCAGGGCTGGTACGAGGTCCTGCGGCACGGCACGTTCCCGCTGGACGACGTCACCTGGCAGTACCCGCCGGCCGCCGCCCTGGCGATCCTCTCCCCCGGCCTCCTGCCCTTCCTGGCCTACCCGACCGCCTTCTTCGTGCTGGCCCTCCTCGCCGACCTGGTGGTGCTGGCCCTGCTGCTCCACACGGGCCGGCGCCCCGGCCGTACGCTGCGCGGCGCCTGGGTCTGGGTGCTCGGCGTGCCGCTGCTCGGCCCGACCGTGTACTGCCGCTACGACCTGATGGTCACCGCCGTCGCGGTGGCCGCGCTGCTCGCCGGGGCCCGGCATCCCCGGATCATGGGGGCGCTGGCCGGGTTCGGCGCGATGGTCAAGGTGTGGCCGGCGCTGCTCCTGGTGGGTGCGGTACGGCGGCGGGCCTGGGCGTGGGCGGCGCTCACGGCGGGCGCGGTCGGAGCGCTGTTCGCGGTGGCCGCGCCGGGCGCGTTCGCGTTCCTCGCCTTCCAGCGTGACCGGGGCACCGAGGTGGAGTCGCTGGGCGGGCTGGTCTTCCACGTCGCCCGGCACTTCGGCTGGCACGGCGAGGTGCTGCTCCACTACGGCTCGATCGAATTCCTCGGCCCGCACGTGCGGGCGGTGAGTTCGGCGGCCCTGCTGCTCACCGTGCTCGCCTTCGGCTGGCTGCTGCTGTGGCGGCTGTCGGCGGCCCGTTTCCGCTCCCACACGCTCGCGGACGCCGCGTTCACCGCCGTGCTGATGTTCACGGTCACCAGCCGGGTGATCAGCCCCCAGTACCTGGTGTGGCTGGTGGGCCTGGCCGCCGTCTGCCTGTGCTTCCGGGCCGGCCGGATGACCGTGCCGGCGGTGCTGGTCCTGCTGGCGGCCTTCGTGACGGTCCTGGAGTTCCCGATCGGCTTCGCGCACGTCGTGGTGAGCGACTGGTACGGCGTCGCCCTCCTGCTGCTGCGCAACGGCCTGCTGGTCGCGGCGGCCGGTACGGCGGCACGCGTGCTGTGGCGGTCCACCGTGACCGCGGTGGCGTCCCCGCCGGTGCCCGTCCGGCGGGGCGCCGCGCCGGAGGAGAAGCTCACTCAGTCGCCGAGCTGAGCCGTCAGGTAGGCGCGCCAGCGTTCGGTGAAGGCCGGCAGGGTGGTGCCGAGCTCCTTGCGCAGGGCGTCCTCCACCGCGCCCGTGCGGGCCGGGTGGGCCCCGACGGCCCGGTAGAAGGCGCCCAGCCGCTCCTCGCCCCAGTGGGCGGCGATCATCCGGCAGGCCAGCCAGCCGCCCTCGTAGGCCTGGGCCAGTTTGGTGGGGTCGTCGGTGAAGCCGAACTCCTTGTCCGCCGGGAGGCCCGCCGGTACCTGCCCGGACCGGACGGCGCGGGCGAGTTCCGGGGCGGCCTCGGTGGGGGTGCGGCCGGTGTCGAGGTAGCCGATCCAGTCGGCGTAGCCCTCGGAGAGCCACAGCGGGGTGGCGGGCGTGGTGTGGGCGCGGGTGGCGACATGGGTGGTCTCGTGGGTGAGGACCACCTGCTTGCCGACCGGGGCGAGGACGGCGTACGCCTCCGGGTTGAGGATCACCCGGTCCGCGGGGGTCCGCCCGGAGCCTCCCACCTCGCCGGTGGTGACGGCGGCGATGCCCCGGTAGTTGGCGGCGGGCGCGCCGAGCAGGCCCGCCATGGCGTCCAGCGACCTGGGCACGAGCAGGACCACCCGCCGGGTCCAGTCCGCGCCCCAGGCCTTGGTGACCTCCGGGACGGCGGTGTCGGCGAGGCGGGCGTAGCCGCGCAGCGCGCTCTCGGACTGGCCGACGCCGAGGACCAGGCTGTGGGTGCCCCGGACCGTGCGTACCGTGCCCTGGTCCCACAGTTGCTGGCCGGTCTCCTCGGCGGGCCGGTCACGGGTGACGTACCACCGGCCGTCGGCGGTGCGGTCCAGGGTGAGCGTACGGGCGGTGGTCACCGGCGCCGCGTCGTAGCCCCGGATCCGGAAGCTGAGCTGGGCGTCGGCGGTGGCCCCGGCGCCGTCCCGGTGCACTGCGGTCACCCGGTAGCTCCACTGCGCGAGCGGTACGGCCCGCAGGTTCGCGTACGAACCCACGGTGCCCGTCTCGCCGTACGCGCGCCGGTCGTGGCCGAGGACGGCGGCCGCGCGCCGGTCCAGGACCCGCTGCACCTGTGCCGTCGCCGTGCCCGCCGACGGCTGTCCGCCATCGCATCCGGCCAGCGGCAGGAGCAGCAGACACAGCCCCACCGCTCCTGAGCGCCACGCCCGCCAACGACCAGCCACTTGCCGATCGTACGGGGCGGGGCGCGCGATTCAGGGCCGGGTGACGGAGGACACCGGCATCATCCCGACCGGGTCGTAGCGGACCGGGGCGCCCGGGTAGGGGGCGTGGATGACCTGGCCGTTGCCGACGTACATCGCCACATGGCTGGCGTCGGACCGGTAGACGACCAGGTCACCGGGTTGCACCTGGGAGAGCGGGACCTGGTGGCCGGCGTAGCGCTGCTCCTGCGAGGTGCGCGGCAGGTGGATGCCGGCGTGCGCGTACGACCACTGCATCAGGCCCGAGCAGTCGAAGCCGGAGGGGCCGCTGGCACCCCAGACGTAGGGCTTGCCCAGGGCGGAGCGGGCGGCGGCGATCGCGGCGGCGGCGCGGGCGTCCGGGGGGAGCGCACCGGTCAGGTCGGGCAGGTCGGCGCGGCCGTCACCGCGGGAGGCGTGCTCGAAGGCGGCGCGGTCCGCGGTGGGCAGCGCGTTGAGCAGGGTCCGGGCCTGGGCGAGCTTGCGTTCCACGACGGCCTTGTGGGAGGCGACCGCGCGACGGCTGCGCTCCAGTTCGGCGAGTTTCCCGGCGGCCTCGGCGCGCTCCTGGGCGAGTTCGCGCATCGCCGACTGGAGTTCGCCGAGCTGCCCGGCCCGGCGGACGTCGATGCGGTCGAGGAGGGACGCCCGGTCGAGGTACTGCTCGGGGTCGTCGGAGAACAGCAGGGCCACGGTGGGGTCGAGGCCCCCGGCGCGGTACTGGGCGCCGGCCAGCGAACCGAGCGCCTCCCGCAGGGTGTTGATGCGCTGCTGCTGGCGGGCGATCCGGTCCTGGGAGTCGTGCACCTCCCGGCGCAGCGTGCCGGCCTGTTCGTCGGCCTTGTCGTAGGCCTGGGTCGCCTCCTCGGCCTGCTGGTACAACCGGTCCACCTCGGCCCGGGTGTCGGTCCGCGGGGCGGCGCTCGCGGGCACCGCGCCGAGGGCGGCGGCCGCGGCCGACAGCGCACAGAGGGCGGCACCGGCGCCCCGGTTGAACCCGGACGGTGCGAGACGGCGATGAGACCCCAAGGGAGCCCGCACTCCTTCCGATCGTCGGAGGCCGGCGGTCTTCCCCGGTTCCGGGGGAACGCGCCGGCACTGACGCCCTCCCCCTCCCGGCGGGCGGGGGATTCCGGTCCGCGCCGCTCGGCGGCGCCACCGCGGGTTCCTGCTTCACGGGCCGCGGCCCACCCTTGCGGGTCGGTCTCGCGCAGCCTCCACAGGCCTGACATTCCGCCCGTCCGGCGGTAGGTCCGACGATTTCCGTCTTCGGACGCGGCGATGCTAGCCGCGCCGGGACATCACGGCCAAAGACCCGCCACGGGGCACGACGAAGAGCCCCGCCTCTGACGCAGGTCAGGGCGGGGCGGGGGTCACATCACGCTGACAGGATTCGCCCGTTCGGGCGCCACCGCGAGTTGATCTTCGGCCGTACGGGTGTCGCGATGACCGGATGGGGTGGTCAGATCCGGACGCCGAACTCGAAGGTCATGTCGCTCATCGCCTCGTAGCGGACGACGGCACCCGTGTGCGGGGCGTGCAGCACCTGACCGTTGCCCGCGTACAGGCCGACGTGGTGGTAGTCGCCGAAGAAGATGACCAGGTCGCCGACCTTGAGGTCGCTCTCGCTGTAGATGCGGGTACCGGCGTTGGCCTGCGCCTCGGAGGTGCGCGGGATGGTGACGCCGGCCTGGGCGTAGGCCCAGGAGGTCAGACCCGAGCAGTCGAAGGAGGACGGTCCGGAGGCGCCGTAGACGTAGGGCGAGCCGATCACGGACTGGGCGGCGGCGAAGGCGGCGGCGGCCCGGCCGGAGGCGGAGCCGGTGTTGCCGAGGTCCACCCGGGCGGTGGCACGGCTGGCGGCCTGGGCCTGCTCCCTGTCGAGCGCTGCCTTCTCCTTGGCCGTCAGGGTGTTGAGCAGCTTCTGCGCGTCGGCGAGCTTGCCCTGGACGGCGGTCTTCTGCTTGGCCAGCTCGGCACGGGTGGCGGAGAGGTCCTTCAGCTTGTCCGAGGCCTCTGCCCGCTCCTGGGCGAGTTCGCGCTGTTTGTCCTGGATCTTCTTCAGGGCCTCGACCTGCTGGCTGCTCAACTGGTCGAGCGTGGAGGCCTTGTCGAGGTAGTCGTCGGGGTTCGACGAGAGGAAGAGCTGGACGGAGGGGTCTATGCCGCCGGAGCGGTACTGCGCGGTGGCCAGCGAACCGAGGCTGTCCCGCAGCTTGTTGAGGTCCTCCTGGCCACGAGCCACGTTGTCCTGGATCGTGGAGATCTCCTTCTGCAGCTTCTGCTGCTTGTCCTTGGCGCCGTCCAGCTTCTCGGTGGCCTGCTCGGCCTCCTCGTAGAGCTTGTCGACCTTCGCCTTGACCTCGTCCTTGCTCAGCTTCTGGCTGGGCGCCGCGTTGGCGGCGTTGGCACTGAGGACTACGGCCGCCGCTGCTGCGGTGGTGAGCACGGTCACGCGCGCACGGCTCGGCTGCTTGGGTCGACGATGGGACGCCACGGAGACGGGCTCCTTCTTTTGAGTGATCACCCGTGTGGAGGTTCGAGCCCAGACCCTAGTGACCCTCCTGTGATCAGTTCAAACCCAGGAGCCAAAAATCTGGTCACGCAACGCACTCTTTGCACAGAACTAACCTGCCGTGATGCCGGATTGACGCTACGTTGCGTGACTGTTCGGTCAATTCGGGCATTGCATATGCACGTTGCGCTTTCAGGACAGTCGCTTCAGAAGCATCGCAGAAGCCACCGGCCGGGCACCCGCCTTCGCGACCCCGTCGGCGACCTCGCGGTCGGTCGAGGCGACGATCACCGGGCGACCCGGCGGCTCGGCGCGCACCAGCTGGCGGATCAGCTCGTCCGCGGTGACACCGGGCTTCGAGAAGAGCACCCGGACCCCGCGCGGCGGGGCGAGCAGCACCGGCGCGGCCAGTTCCGCGCCGTCGAAGACACAGGTGACCTCGGCGCCGGTCGCCGCGGCGAGCTGGGAGAGCTGGCCGAGCAGCCGCAGCCGCTGCTTCTCCAACGGCATCTGCGGATAACCGGTCTTGGTGACGTTGTAGCCGTCGACGACCAGGTGCGCCTGCGGCAGGGCGAGGAGCTGGTCGAGAATGGCAGGGTCGTGCTCGGACAGGGCGCGCGCCGCGATGTCCTTCGGGGTCATCCGGCCCGGCTCGACCGCGTCCACCGTCTCGGCGGGACGCACCGACACCGGCGGCAGGGCCAGTTCGCGGCGCAGGCCCTGGGCCGCGTCGAGCACGGTGTCGAGCAGCAGCCGCACTCTCATGTCCTCGACGCTGCGCCCCTCGCGGGCGGCCCGGCGGCTCGCCTCCAGGGCGGCCTCGACCTCGCCGAGCCGTGCCTTGAGCCGCCGGCTCTCGCTCTCGGCGGCGGACACCTGGCTCTGCCCCTCGGCCCGCACCGTCTCCAGATCGCCCTGCATCTTGCGCAGCGCGGCCTCACCGCGTCTGACGTCGCTGACGGCCGCGCGCAGCTTGCGGTGCAGCGATTCGGCTTCCTTCCTCGCCGCGTCCAGCTCGGCGCGCAGCCGCTCCGTCTCGCTGCGCGTCAGCTCCCGGGCCCGGTCCAGGTCCTCGCGCAGCCGCTCCAGCTCGGCCCGGCTCTCCTCGCCGGCCCGCTCGGCGTCCGCCCGCTGGGCCTCCTCGCCGGCCGCCGTCACGAGCTTCACCCAGTCGACGGGGCGCAGCACATAGGCCGCGGCCGCCACGTCGAGCGGGTCCGCGGCCGGGGGCGGGGAGCCGGAGTCCAGGGCGCCGGCCAGTTCCGGCTGGGCCTCTCTCAGCTTCTCCCCGATCCGCTGCCGGAAGAGGGGGTCCGTCTCCAGCGCGGCCGCCATCGCGTTGCCGGCGAACTTGGCCCGGCGATTGGGGGCGAACCGGGCGTACTGCCGCAGCTGCGCGGGCAGTTCGCCGACGGTCAGCCCGCCGAACCCGTCCGAGACGATCTGCACGACCCGCCGTCGCACTCCGTCGGGCAGCGGACGGTCAAGCACCTCGGCGGTGCCGTCGCCCGGCCCCCCGCCCGTGGTCTCCACCATCCGTCACACCCCATCACCTGTGCGGTGCCGCTCCCGGTCTCAGGAGCCGGCGCCCGGCCTGTCCACGAGTTCCACCTGGTCCACCGCGTTGCACCAGCGGCAGCGCACCGACTCGATGGTCTCACTGACCACCTCGCGCTCCTCGACGCTGGGCTCACCGGCCAGGTCCAGGTGCACGTACTCGACGACCTTCGACGAGCGGGTCACGTCGAAGCGCGTGAGGTTGCCGCAGAGGGTGCAGCGCCACCGCGTGGAGGCGGTCGGCAGGGGAACCGTCATCGTGGCTTGTTCGCTTCCTTCTAGTGTCCGTGACGCGCCGTGCCGACGCGTGTGGCTCGTACCCTACGGCCTGGTGGGCACCCGACGCCGCCCCGTCCACGGCGGCGAGGCGATCTGCGCGGTTGCGTCCCGTTACGCCATGCTCTATGTCCATGATCGGCAACTGGAACACGACGGCCGCCCGGACCCTGCGGGGCCTGCGGGGGACGTCCGCGCCCATGACGTACGCCCTGATCGCCGTGTGCTGCCTGGTCTTCGTTCTCGGGCCCGCCTCCGGCCTCACCCCCTCCTACGGCACCGGGGCGGCCCTGGCGGCGGCGCAGCGGGCGTATTTCCGGGGGTGGGGGGTGGTTCCGGCCGATCTGTTCGACGGGCCGGCCGGCGAGCTGCTCACCCCGGCCACGGCGCTGTTCATCCACGGCAGCTGGGTGCACCTGCTCGGCAACATGCTCTTCCTCTTCGTCTTCGGGGCGATGACCGAGGAACGGATGGGCCGGGTGGAGTTCACCCTCTTCTACCTCGGCTGCGGCTACCTCGCGCTGCTCGGCTACGCGGCGGCCAACGCCACGTCCCAGCAGTCCCTGGTGGGGGCGTCCGGGGCGATCTCGGCGGTCCTCGGGGCATTCCTCTACCTGTTCCCCAGCGCCCGCGTGACCAGTCTCCTGCCCTTCCTCTTCTTCCTGCCGCTGCGGTTCCCGGCCTGGGTGGTGCTGCCGTTCTGGGCGGCCCTGCAGTGGCTGGCCCTGGACCGGGCGCCCTCCGGCCCCGGCGTGGCCTACCTCGCCCACCTGATCGGCTTCGGCCTCGGCTTCGGCTACGCCTGGGTGAGATATGGCCGTACGACTAGAGTGAGATCCGCCCCAGCTCCGGCTCCCGAGGGAGAGAACCAGCCGTGATCACCGCGATCGTCCTCATCAAGACCAGCGTGGACCGGATCCCCGAGATCGCGGAACAGATCGCCGCGCTGGAGAGCGTCAGCGAGGTCTTCTCCGTCACCGGTACGTACGACCTGATCGCCATGGTCCGGGTGCAGCAGCACGAGGACCTGGCCGAGGTCATCCCGGGCCGGATCAGCAGGATCCAGGGCGTGGAGGCCACGGACACGCACGTCGCGTTCCGCACGTACTCCCAGCACGACCTGGAGGCGGCGTTCGCGATCGGCCTGGACAGCTGAGCGCCCTGAAGGGGGGCGGGGAACTGCGCGCTCAGCCACGACGGACCCGCAGTGGACCACGATGCTTCGCGCCCGGCTGCGGGCCGGTGGGGGCTGGTCGCGCAGTTCCCCGCGCCCCTCTGGGGCGCTGCCCCTGAGGTCGGTTGGATCACACCGCCGGGACGCAGCGGCCGTTCTCCGTGCGGTACGTCCACCTGGCGCCGTCGGCCACCAGTTCCCGCACGGCGTTCACGAAGCGCTCGACGTGCTCGTCCGGGGTGCCCGCGCCGAAGCTCACCCGGATCGCGTTCAGCGCCTTCTCGCCGGGTGCCGCCTCCGGTGCCCCGCACTCGCCCTGGGCCTGGGGGTCGGCGCCCAGCAGGGTCCTGACCAGGGGGTGGGCGCAGAAGAGGCCGTCGCGGACGCCGATGCCGTACTCGGCGGAGAGGGCGGCGGCGAAGTGGGAGCTGTTCCACCCCTCCACCACGAAACTGATCACGCCGACCCGCGGGGCGTCGTCGCCGAACAGGGAGAGGACCCTGACCTCGGGGATCTCGGCGAGGCCCGCGCGGACCCCGGCGATCAGGTGCTGCTCGCGGGCGACCAGGGTGTCCCAGCCCGCCTCGGTCAGCGCCTTGCAGGCGGAGGCGATGGAATAGGCGCCGATCACGTTGGGCGACCCGGCCTCGTGCCGCGCGGCGTTCTCGTGCCACTCCACGGCCACCGACCCGTCCTCGCGCCGGGTGACCTTGCGGCTGGCGCCGCCGCCCGCGAGGTACGGCTCGGCGGCCCGCAGCCAGTCGGCGCGGCCGGCCAGGACGCCGGAGCCGAAGGGGGCGTACAGCTTGTGGCCGGAGAAGGCGACCCAGTCGACGTCGAGGTCGCGGACGGAGACCGGGTGGTGCGGGGCGAGCTGGGCGGCGTCCAGGACGATCCGGGCACCGTGCGCGTGGGCGGCGGCGGCCAGCTCGCGCACCGGCCACAGTTCGCCGGTGACGTTGGAGGCGCCGGTGACGCAGACCAGGGCCGGGCCGTGCGGATCGCGGCCGGCGAGGGCCCGCTCCAGGGTGGCCACGGCCTGCCCCGGGGTGCGGGGGGCGTCGAGGTAGCTGACCCGGGCGTCCTGCCAGGGCAGCAGCGAGGCGTGGTGCTCGGTCTCGAAGACGAAGACCTGGCAGCCGGCGGGGAGGGCGCGGGCCAGGAGGTTCAGGGAGTCCGTGGTCGAGCGGGTGAAGACCAGCTCGTCGTCGGGGCGGCAGTCGAGGAACTCGGCGACGGTCTTCCGGGCGTTCTCGAAGAGGTCCGTGGACAGCTGGGAGAGGTATCCGGCGCCGCGGTGGACGCTGCCGTAGTACGGCGCGTACGCCGCCACGTCGTCCCAGACCCGCTGGAGGGCGGGGGCACTGGCCGCGTAGTCGAGAGCGGCGTAGCCGACCTCGCCGCCGGTGACGAGCGGGACGGTGACGTCCCGGCCCAGAACGGGCAGCGGGGCACAAACGGTACGGGCGGAGGCGGCGGTGGAGACAGACATGGGTGAACTCCCGTGGGCGCAGCTGGATTCCACCGTGCGAGCGGACGCGCTCGAAGCAACGGCGGGAAGGAAAAAGGGGGATGCGGAGGCGGGGCTCTGCGGCCCTATCGCATTCGCTTGCTCACGGAAGGCTCCTCGACGACCAGGACCCCTGGTGTACGAGGGGTCCGCGCTTGCCGTGGACCTCGCTGCCCACGGCCTGGTCCTCACCCGGGGCACCCCGCCACGGACGGAGGGTTGCCGGACAGTCGGCCGGGGCCTCATGACTGTCACTCATGACCTGGGAAGAAACGTAGGTGAACTGATCGCGGACGCGCAACTCCTGTCCGGATGACGGGACGGGTGTGAGGCGCGGGGGGGGGGGGGCGGGCCCCCCCCCCCCCCCCCCGCGCGGCGGCCCCGCAACCACGGGGGCGCCCCCCCCCACCGCAGCCGCGGCCCCGAGGCCCCCCCCCCGCCGCAAGCGTCCCCGGG